>DATJVN010000098.1:0-9808 GCA_035501755.1 Bryobacteraceae bacterium
GCGCCTGTGCCACAACTCTTCACTCACAAACGGCATGATCGGATGCAGCAGCTTCAGCGCCTGATCGTAAACGCGAAACGCGTAATCCCAATTCGCGTCGGTCTTCTTTTTTTCGAGATACCAGTCGCAGAATTCGTCCCAGAAAAACGTCCAGATCGCGTCGGCGGCTTCGTGATAGCGATGCTGTTCAAACGCGCGATTGGCCTGCTGCGCCGCCGCGTTCAGTCGGGAACCGATCCAGCGATCAATGAACGACGCCGGCTCCGTCGAGCCGCCATCCGGTTTCGATAACAGCAATCGCGACGCGTTCCAGATTTTGTTCGCGAAATTTCTTCCGCGATGCATCAGCTCTTCGCTCAACGCAATGTCGTTGCCCGGCGCCGCGGCCACCAGCAACCCGAAGCGCACCGCATCCGTTCCGTATTTCTCGTTGATCACCAGCGGATCGATCACGTTGCCCTTGGTCTTCGACATCTTCTGCCGCTCGGCATCGCGCACCAGGCCATGAATGTGGACCTGACCGAACGGAACTTCGCCCGTCATCTCCATTCCGAGCATGATCATTCGCGCCGCCCAGAAAAAAATGATGTCGAAGCCGGTCACCAGCAGCGTAGTCGGATAAAACGCGCGCAGATCGGCGCTATCGTCGGGCCATCCCAGCGTCGAAAACGGCCACAGACCCGAGCTGAACCAGGTGTCGAGCACATCGGTATCCTGCGTGATTTCGGCCGATCCGCAGTGCGCGCAGGCGCCCGGCGTTTCACGCGCGACGGTGGTTTTCCCGCACGCCGCGCAGTGCCACGCGGGAATGCGATGGCCCCACCAGAGCTGGCGTGAAATGCACCAGTCGCGGATGTTGTACATCCATTCGAAATATGTTTTGGCCCAATTGGCCGGAACAAATGTGATGCGGCCGTCTTCCACCGCCTTGATCGCGGGCTCGGCGAGCGGCTTCATTCGCGCCCACCACTGCATCGAAACCAGCGGCTCCACCGGAGTCTTGCAGCGCTGGCAGCGCGCCAGGCTCACCTTGTACGGCTCGACTTTTTCAAGCAGCCCCAGCTTTTCCAGCTCCGCGACCACCTGCTTGCGAGCTTCGAAGCGATCAAGTCCCGCGAATTTTCCGGCCGCAGCGGTCATCTTCGCGTTCACGTCGATCACTTGAATTGACGGCAGATTGTGGCGCTTGCCAGCCTCGAAATCGTTCAGATCGTGCGCCGGCGTGATCTTCACCGCGCCCGCACCGAAGCCGAGCTCGGCCATTTCGTCGAGCACGATCGGAATCGGCCGGTCCATCAGCGGCAACTGCGCGGTCTTACCTGCCAACTCGCCCGCGCGCGGATCCTTCGGATTGATCGCGACCGCGGTATCGCCGAGCATCGTCTCCGGTCGCGTGGTCGCCACGACCAGCTTCAAATCGCTCCCGTTTACCGGATAGCGAATATGCCACAGATGACCGTTGGTCTCCTCGTGAATCGTTTCGAGGTCCGACAGCGCTGTCTGGCAGCGCGGGCACCAGTTGACCATGTAGGATGCGCGATAGATCAGCCCTTTTTCGTACAGCCGCACGAAGGCTTCACGCACCGCGCGCGAGAGCCCGGGATCGAGCGTGAAGCGCAGCCGCTGCCAATCCACACTCACGCCCTCGCGCTTCATCTGTTCGAGGATTCTTCCGCCGTACTGCTCGCGCCAGGCCCACACGCGCGCCTCGAATTTTTCGCGGCCCAGGTCGTGACGTGTCAGCCCCTCCTCAGCGAGCTGGCGCTCCACCATGATCTGCGTCGAAATCCCCGCGTGATCCGTCCCGGGTAGCCACAGCGTGTTCACGCCGAGCATCCTGCGCCAGCGCACCTGCGCATCGATGATGGAATGCTCGAACATGTGCCCGATGTGCAGTGCCCCGGTCACATTCGGCGGCGGGATCACCAGCGAAAAATACGGCTCCCCCGGCCGGGCTTCAGGATGAAACAGCTTCTGCTCCACCCACCATTCGGCCCAATGCGGCTCGAATCGCTGCGGCTCGTAGATTTTGTCGATTTCCATGGGGAAAATTCGATTCTAGCAAGCGCTACTTCAATTCCACGATCGTCGCGCCGGAGCCGCCTTCTTCAGGCGCCGCGACGTAGAATTTTTCCACGTGCGGATTGTTCTTGAGCAACTCCGCAATTGCCTTTTTCAGAATCCCCATGCCGTGGCCGTGAATGATGCGCACACGCTCCACTTGCGCAAGCGCCGCGTTGTCGAGCATCTTGTCCACCTTTTCCACCGCGGCTTCCGCGCGTTGACCGATCACGTTGATCTCGCGATACGAGCCATCGAAGCTGGGGCCCTGCCGAAATCCGACCGCGGGACGCGCTCCCGCGCCGGCGGCCGGCAGGATCTCTTCGACGTCGGAACGCGACACCTGCATCTTCAAAAATCCGGCATCGACTTCGATCAGGTCGCCGGCCAACAGGCGCCGTACGGTCGCGGGCTGGCGAATTCCTTTGAGCTGCACACGCGCGCCTTCCTCCAGCCGAAGCGCGGGCGCCGCGGTCTTCGTCTCGATCGGCGCGGGCGCGATCGATTCCACTGCTTCGGTGTATTCGCGCTTCTCTTTCGCGATTCGCGCACGCGCTTTCTGGCTCAGATCCCCGATGGTCTCCTGCGCGCGCTGTTCGAATTCGGCGGCCATCCGCTCGGCGCGATCTTCCACTTCGCGAATCTTTGCCGCGTATTTTTTCTCCCACGACGATTCGAGCGACCGTTCGCGCGCGTCGAGCTCCGCTTTCTGCGCCGCAACATCGCGCTTCGATTCTTCCAGCTCTTCGAGCTTTGCATGCAGCTCCGACAGGAAGTGCGAAACGTCGCGCTCGGCCGAGCTCATGCGCCCGCGCGCGTCCTCGATCAAGGCCGCATCGAGACCCAGTCTGCTGGCGATATCCAGCCCTGCGGATTTGCCCGGCGCGCCGAGCCTTAAAACATAAGTCGGCTCCAATGTCTCCTCGTCGAAGCCCATCGATCCGTTGCGCACGGCGGCCGTCGACGCGCCGTAAACCTTGAGCGCCATCAGATGCGTGGACACGAGCGTGAACGCACCCAGCCGCCGAAACGCCTCCACTACCGCGACACCCAGCGCGCCGCCCTCCTCCGGATCCGTCGAGCTGCCCAGTTCGTCGAGCAGGACCAGCGAATCCGCGCCGGCCCGCTCCAGCATCTCGCGCAGCGTGACGATGTGCGCGGAAAACGAGCTGAGGCTTTCCTGAATCGATTGCCGGTCTCCGATATCGGCCAGCACATCTTCGAATAGCGGAAATTCGGCATCCGCGGCGGGCACCGGCAACCCCGCCTGCGTCATCAGCGCGAGCAGTCCCGCCGTCTTGAGCGCCACCGTTTTTCCGCCCGTATTCGGACCGCTGATCAACAACGTGCGCTCCCGCTCATCGAGTGAAAGCGACACCGGGATCGCGCGTTTCTTTTGCACCCGCAGAATATCTTCAAGCAGCGGATGCCGCGCGTCGCGCAGCACCAGCCTGCGCTCGCCTTCCGGGCTCAGGCGCGGAACGGCGCATTGAAAATCGATGGCGAAATCAGCTTTCGCAAAAATCAGGTCCAGCGTGGCCAGCGCTTCCGCTGTTGATGAAATTTCCACCGCGCGCGCCCGCAACTGCGCGGTAAACTCGCGCAAAATGCGATGCACCTCGCGCAGCTCTTCTTCGTGCAACCGCACCAGCTCGTTGTTGAGATTGATCGTTTCGAGCGGCTCGACGAATAGTGTGTGCCCGCTGCCGCTGGCGCCATGGATCACGCCCTCAACACCGCGCTCGCGTCCGGTTACCACGGGGACCACGAAGCGATCGTCGCGGATAGTGACGAAATCCTCCTGCAACGTCCCGTCCTCATGATGGGCTCGCAGAAATCGCTCAAGCGATTCCTGGATCAGCCGCCGCTGCCGTTCCACGTCGCGGCGGAGCCGCGCCAGCGCGACGCTCGCGTCATCCGTAACGGTTCCATCCGCCAGAATTTTTCCTTTCAGCTCGCGCGAAAGCTCGCGCAGGTCCGCGATGGCCGATGCGTAACCACCCAACCGCAAAAATCGCTCGCGCGCGGCAAGCAGAATCGATCGCGTTTCCGAAGCCAGTTCCAGCAGCCGTGTAATCTGGTAAATCTCGCGCGCTTCGAGCGTGGCGCCTTCGATCCGCAGCCGCGCGATGGAACCCTCCGGCTCGCCGATCTCTCCGAATCGCAGCCGGATCGCCGCCCCTCGCGCCGCCGGCTGCGGCCGCGACGCGGTTTGCAAATACGCGACCGCTTCGGCGGCATCGGCCAGCGCCGATTCGATCTCCGCGCGGACGGTCGACGGCGCCACGCGAGAAAGCTTCGCTCGGCCGAGCGAGCTGCGCACATATCGCCCAATCAGGGCACGGAGCGATTCAAACTCGAGTACGTTTTCGGCGTGCATCGAAGGCTTTGTCGATCACCTCGCGCGTTCCCTCGGTTACTTCGAGATCAGCGAGCGCGCCGCGTTTCACCCACCGAACCGCGCTCACGTCGTCGCCCGCGCGAGGCCTTCCCTTACCCACCACTTTACACAGGTAATCGACCAGCACGTAATGATATTCGGCGCGGCCGCGCGCGTCGCGCATGATGCGCTCGAAAATCTCGAAAATCGCTAGCGGCTTGACTCGCAGCCCGGTTTCTTCGCGAACTTCGCGCGCGATTGCGTCTTCCAGGTGCTCACCCGTTTCCACCAGCCCGCCGGGAAGCGACCAGCATCCTTTGAGAGGCTCGCGCCCACGCTCCACCAGCAGAATCGAATCGCGGTTAAAAATCAGCGCGCCCACACCAAGCAACGGATGTTGAGGATAGCGCCGGCTAATATTGCGCTGCCCCTTTCACGCCGATCCGCACGCGATACACTTCGGTGCGCGTGGTGATGAACAGCGATTGCATATCCGGATCGCCGAACGCGAGGTTCGTCGGCGTCTGGTCCAGCGCAATGTGCGCCAGCATCTCGGCTTGGGGAGAATACTCGTAAATCTCTTTCGCCGCGATCCACAAGCCGCCCTTTTCATCCACGCGAATGCCGTCCGGCACGCCCGGAATGTTGTCGATCAGCACGCGCCCGGCCGCGCCGTGTTCCAGGTCGAACGCGCGCACGCACCGCGCATCGGAATCGGTCACGTACAGCGTCTTGCCGTTGGGCGACAGTGCGATCCCGTTGGGGCGCGTCTGCAATCTCGCGATCGCGCTCAGTTCGCCATGCGGCGTCAGGTGAAACACGCCGTAGAAATCCAGCTCGCGGTTGTCCTGCTGATTTCCAAACGCCGGGTCGGTGAAAAAAATCTGCCCGTCGCGGCGCACCACGATGTCGTTCGGTGCGTTGAGACGCTTGCCCTCGAAGCGCGACGCGAGCACCTCCACTTTGCCGTTCTTTGACGTGCGGGTGACGCGGCGCTCGCGGAATTCGCACGTGTAGCGCCGGCCTTGCGCGTCATATGCGTTGCCGATGGGACCGCCCGGAATATCGGCGGACTCGGTATCACCTTTCCCCGGAATCAGCTTGTGCAGCTTGTTCGCCGGACAGTCGCTGAAAATCAGGAATCCGTCGGGAGACCAGGCGGGGCCTTCGGCATAGTGCAATCCCACGGCGATTTTTTCGACCCGAAGCCCCGGCGACTCCTGCGCCGCGACAGCCGATGCGGCGAGGATACATAGAAAGATGAATCGCACCTATTCCGATTATGGCAGCGCGAAGGCGACCACCGAATCGCCCATCTTGCTCCCGGACTTTCCCTGCCCGCCCGCGCAGATCACCACGTACTGCTTGCCATTGATCGAATACGTCATCGGTGTGGATTGCGCTGACGCCGGAAGCTGCGCGCTCCACAGCTCGCGCCCCGTGTCGATATCGTAGGCGCGCAGCTTCTGCTCGCTGATTGTGGCGCCGATGAAAATCAACCCTCCGCCGGTAATCATCGGTCCGCCCATCGCGAGCGCCCCCGGAATCGCTTTGCCGTCCGGCAGCGGGACCTCGCCCAGCGGCACCTGCCATTTCTTCTTGCCTGCGGAAAAATCCACCGCGATCAGCTCGCCCCAGGGCGGAGCGTTGCAGGGCAGCCCGTCGCGGGCGCGCAGGTGTTCGCGAACCATCGCGTACGGCGCGCCGCGCTGCCGGGCCATCTCCGAGTCGAAGCGGTTCTGATTCTGATAGTGGTACTCCTCGTCGAATTTTTCACGCGGGAACACCTTCACTACGGTCGAGAGCCGGTTCGATGCGTAGACCATCAGCCCGCGCTCGGGATCGTACGCGCCGCCACCCCAGTTCACGCCGCCGACATTACCAGGGAAAATGATCGCGCCGGTCAGGCTCGGTGGCGTAAAAATTCCCTTCGCGTCCAGACCCTCCAGCCGCGATTTGCAATATTCCCGATCCGCCGGCGTGATGCCCCACGCATCGTCGGCCGAAAATTTCGACGGCGCAAGCGTGTCATACAAAGGAAACGGCTGCGTGGGCGAAGTCTCTTCTCCCGGCACGCTCGATTGCGGCACCGCACGCTCTTGCACCGGCAGCAGCGATTTTCCGGTGCGACGGTCCAGTACGAAAAAGAATCCCGTCTTGCCCGCAGTGATCACCGCCGGAATCTCTTCGCCCCCGCGCCGGAACGTCACTAGCACCGGCTGCGACGGATTGTCGTAATCCCACAGGTCGTGATGCACGGTCTGGAAACTCCACACCACTTTTCCCGTGGAAGCGCGCAGCGCCACGATCGAATCCGCGTATCCGTTGTTGCCCGGCCGGAGTGCGCCGTAAAAATCCGGGCTCGAGCTGCCGGTGGGAACGAAGACGAGGTTCCGCTGCGGATCCGCCGAAAACGGAGGCCACGCGTTCGCCGCGCCCGCGGTCTTCAGACCCGCTGGCAGCGGGTCGAAGCTCCAGCGAAGTTTTCCGCTGCGCGTGTCATAGGCGCGGATGGTCCCGCGCTCGGCTTTCACCCAGTTGTTGTCGCCGATCGACGACCCGGTGATCACCACGTCGCCCACGATCGCAGGCGGCGACGTCACCTGGTAATTCCCGAAGATCTTCAGCCCGATCCCTTCATTCAGATTGATTTCACCAAATCCATCGCACACGTTTCCGGTTTCCGCGTCCAGCCCAATCAGCCGGGCGTCGATCGTCCCGATGAACACGCGCCGCCAGCACGGCTCGCCTTTCTTCTTTTTCGAATCGGTCCAGATGGAGACGCCGCGCGAAGTTACCTCCGAGTAGCCCATCCAGCGCTCCACCTGCGGATCGTATTTCCATTTCTCGCGGCCGGTGGCCGGGTCGAGCGCGATCACCTGGTCGTACGGCGTGCTCAGGTACATTGTCCCGTCCACCACGATCGGCGTCGCCTCGAACGCCGCTTTTTCGTTATTTGGCGACGTTGGTTCCAGCGCGCGGGTGTGATACTCCCACGCCTTCTTGAGCTGCGTCACATTCTGTCGATCGATCTGGCGCAGCTCGGAATACTTCGTGCCGCCGGGATCGTGACCATACGCCGTCCAATCCGAATCGGAGAAAGCGAGCGCAAGGACGAGCAGGATCGAAAACATGCCCCAGTATTGCGCTTCTATCCGCCCAAATCGATTTCGGTGTGATCAGCGGGCCTAAAAAAGGGACGAAAATCCTGCCGCAACGTATAATTCGATGAGGAGGCGCGCATGGCCTCACCCGCCCGGCCGCTAACGGTCGCGAAGCTTCAACCAGACTCAGCGACGCGCCTGATCTACATCGACAACCTGCGCTGGACCATGATGATCCTGGTCATCAGCATGCACGCCGCCGATACCTACAGTCCACTGGGCAACTGGTATTACACAGATCGCAGCCCGCTCAACACGGCCTCCGTGCTTTCGTTCGCCGCGTGGCAGATGTACCTCCAATCATTTTTCATGGGCCTGCTTTTCTTCATCGCGGGCTATTTCGTTCCTGCATCGCTCGAACGGAAGGGCATCGCCCGCTTCGTGCGCGACCGAGGTTTCCGCCTGGGCCTGCCTGTTCTGTTCTACATGTTCGTTCTGGGCCCGGTAGTCGAGTATTTCCTCGCGCACTCCTGGAACTCCACGCGGCCGACTACGTTTCCACACGAGTGGATCAAGCACATCCGCAACGGACAATTCCTGCAGGAAAACGGACCGCTGTGGTTCTGCCTGGCGCTGCTGATTTTTTCGGTTGTCTACGCGATCCTCCCGCGCCGTTCAGCGCCGCGACCCACCGCCGCACCGGGTACGTCCTCGCTTGCGGGATTTGCTTTTGTGATGGCGACCGGCGCCTTCTTTGTGCGCGCGACTCTGCCGCCGGGCTTCACGTTGCTCAATATGCACCTCGGCGACTTCGCGCAGTACATTCTTCTCTTCGCTGCCGGGATTCTCGCCGCCCGCGGACGCTGGCTGCCGGAACTCTCGTTTCCGAGGGGAATCCGCTGGCTGATGATCCTGCTTCCGTTAGGATTCGGCGTCTGGCTTTCGGTTCTGCTCGCCGGTGGCGCGCTCACCGGCAACGGCCGCGCATTTTCAAGCGGCTGGCACTGGCAAAACGCCGCGATCAGCGCGTGGGAATCTTTCACTTGCGTGGCGATTTGCTTCGGCCTTCTGGTCGTGTTCCGCGAAAAGCTCGATTCCCAAGGCCGCGTCGCGAAATTTCTTTCCGATAACGCCTTCAGCGTATACGTGTTTCATCCGGTGTTCGTCATCGCCGCGGCTCGCGCGATGCACGGCCTCGCATGGCTTCCGCTGGTGAAATTCGCGCTCCTCGCGCTGATCGCGGCTGTTCTGTCGTTCGCGGCGAGCGCCGCCGTGTTTCGCCGGTTGCCGCTGCTTCGCGGGATCCTTTAGCGCGCCCTTACCGCAACACGCGCTCCGGAAATCCCGTCGTCACGAATCGGCGGCTCCAGGTGACCGTCGCGCCGTCCCTCATCACGATCTTGTACTCGCCGTGAAACCATGGCTGCAATTCGCGAATCGAGTCCAGCCGCACGATCGCCGAACGGTTCACCCGCACGAACGCCGCCGGGTCCAGTTTCTTCGAAATTCCTTCGAGCGTCGCGCGCAGGGTATGAGTTTTTCCTCCCGCGTGCAGCACCACGTAATTGCGCGCGCCCTCGAGCCAGTCGATCTCCGCGATCGGAATAAAAAACGACCGCTCGTTTTCACTCACCAGCACGCGATCCGGATAGCGCACCTCGGCAAGCATCCGCTGGATCCGCTCGGCCAGCTCCCGGTCATCGCGCCTTCGCGCGCGCACCCGGTCAAGCACCTTGCGAAAACGTTCCTCATCGTACGGCTTCAGCAGATAATCGAGCGCGTGGACTTCGAACGCCTTCAGCGCGAACTCGTTGTGCGCCGTGACGAACACGATCTCCGGCAGCGGAGCTTCAAGCGACGCAGCCACCTGGAAGCCGTCCATCTTGGGCATCTGCACATCGAGGAAAACCACATCCGGCCGCAGCCGCCCGACCGCCGCGACCGCCGCAGCGCCGTCATCCGCTTCGCCCGCGATCTCGAAATCGGAGGCGGCTGCGAGGAATCGCGCCATCTTGCGCCGCGCCGGACGTTCGTCGTCAACCAATAGCGCCCGAATCGACATGATAGGGAACCGTCAGCGTCACCACCAGGCCGCCGTCGTTGTGGAAATCGAGGCGCCCCGATCCGCCGTACAGCCGCTCCAGACGTTCCGCCGTGTTGGACAATCCCACTCCGTTGCGACTGCCGCTCATTCCCGGCCCGCGATCGCGAATTTCCACCCGCAGCGTTCCATTCTCCCTGCGCGCGCTCCCATGCACGTCCA
>DATJVN010000099.1:0-13797 GCA_035501755.1 Bryobacteraceae bacterium
CGACGGGTTCCTGTGCCCGATTTCGAAGATGATCATGGGCGAAACAGCGGAGATCCTGGCCGAGCAGTACAAGATTTCGCGCGAGGAGCAGGACGGGTTGGCGCTGGAGAGCCACTGGAGAGCAGCACGAGCCGCCGCGGAGTGCAGCTTTAAAGCGGAGATCGCGCCGATTGAAGCGAAGGACAAGAAAGGCAACGTGACACGGCTTGAAAATGACGAACACGTGCGCGCAGACGTGACCCTGGAAGCGCTGGCGAAGCTGCCGCCCGTCTTCAGCAAGACCGGGAGCGTCAGCGCGGGGAATTCGAGCGGGATCACGGACGGCGCGGCGGCGGTGGTACTGGCAAGCGAAGAGAAAGTACGGGAGCTGAATCTGAAGCCGATCGCGCGGATCGTGGATGCGACGGTCGCGGCGGTCGACCCGCGCGTGATGGGCATCGGACCGGTGCCCGCGGTGCGCCAGCTGACGAAGCGCACGGGCACGAAAATCGAAGATTACGACGCGGTCGAGCTGAACGAGGCGTTTGCCGCGCAGGTGCTGGCCTGCGACCGGGACCTGCATTTCGACCGCGAGCGGCTGAATCCCAATGGCGGAGCGATCGCGCTGGGGCATCCCATTGCGTGCACGGGCAGCCGCATCCTCACCACATTGATCCACGAGATCCGCCGTCCTTCGGGACAGGCCGCTGGCCGGGAGGCCAGCCCGCGCACCGGACGGCGGGGCCTTGCCACATTGTGTGTGTCCGGCGGAATGGGCGTGGCGGTCGAAATCGAAACAGTCTAACCTTTTCATAGCGCGCCCTTACATCGCAGAAGCTTTCCCGCGAACGCGCGCGCATACCGGAGCGATTCCAATGGCCCTACATCAACCGCCGCGCGGCGGTGGCGTCGAAGTTCTGGGAACTCTGGCGCTGGTCGCGCCGAAGCTCGAAGAATTTCAATTCATCAAAGTACGCATCGACGGCGAAGTCGCGCGGCTCACGCTCGATCGTCCCGATCACAACCTGCTGAACGAGCGGATGCTGTGCGAGCTGGCCAGCGGCATCAATACGCTGGGCGAGCAGCGCGATATCAAGCTGATCGTGCTCGATTCGGCGGGCAAGACGTTCTGCGGCGGCATCGAACTGGGCGAATACACGCAGCGGCGGGTGTTCCAGCTGCTGGACGCGTTCCACATGGCGTTTTCGGCGATGCTCGATACGGCGAAGCCGCTGCTGGTGGTGGTGAACGGGCCGGCGCTGGGCGGAGGAGCGGAGCTGGCGGCGCTGGGCGACCTGGTGATCGCAACGCCGAAGGCGCGGTTCGCGCAGCCGGAAATCAAGCTGGGAGTTTTTCCGCCGCTGGCCGCGGCGATTCTGCCGTACATTTTGGGACCGAAACAGGCGCTGGAGCTGGTGCTCACAGGCGAGGCGATGTCCGCCGAGCGGGCGCGCGAGCTGGGGCTGGTGAACTGGCTGGTGCCGGAGGCGGAGCTGGAGAAGAAGGTCAATGAGGCCATCGCGAAAGTGACGTCGCAATCCGCGCCGGTGCTGACGATGGCGAAGAAGGCCATCATGGGGAGCCTGGGATTGCCGCTGCGCGACGGCGTGCGCAATTCGATGAAGGTGTTCCTGAACGAGCTGGCGGAACTGGAAGATTCGCAGGAAGGTTTGCGGGCGCTGGTGGAAAAGCGCGCGCCGAAGTGGAAGAATCGGTAGCAAGATCCGTACGGCGCTACGCATTGACACGCAGATGCGGCGCGCCTTAGACTCACGAGCGACAATTGAACTGGCACGGGAATCCCTTCGAATTCGCCACCAGCGAATTCTCTGGGTAAATGGAAGGCCGTGAAAATCGGCCACGGTCCCGCCACTGTGATCGGCGCGTTGCAGCAAGCGCTGAAAGTCAGGAACGATCCCGGGCCAGTTAACGCCGACACTCTTCGCGAGAAAGGGTGTGGCCAATCGCCTCGCTATCCTCGCGAGGCTTTTTTGTTTATGGAGAGAAAGTTGAAGCGATTTTGCGGAGTCCGAGCCCTGGCAAGCATCGCCGTTGCGGTGCTGGCCTGCGCGATGCCGGCGCCCGCGGCGCAGAGCGCGCCGAGGAATGTGGTCGACGAGGTCGGACGCACGATCACCGTGCCGGCGGCCGTGAACCGCATCGTGTCGCTGGCGCCGAACCTGACGGAAACCGTGTACGCGCTGGGCCTGGAAGACCGCCTGGTGGGAGATACGAACTTTTGCGACACACCGGAGGCCGCGAAATCGAAACCGCGCGTAGGGGATCCGCAAGATCCGAGCATCGAAGCGATCGTGGCGCTGCATCCCGACCTCGTGTTGGCGACGACCTCGATCAATCGCGTCGACACAGCCGACGCGCTGAAGCGCCTGGGAATCGCCGTCTACACGACCGACCCGCACACGGTTCGCGGCATGCTGCAATCGACGGGGCACATCGCGGACGTGATGGGTGCGCCGCAGCAGGGAGCCGAGGTCGTCGGCAAATTGCAGCAGCGGCTGGACGCGCTGGAGGCGCGGCTGGGCGAACACCCCTTGGTGCACGTGCTGTTCGTCGTGGGGCTCGATCCGCTGCAGACCATCGGGCAGCGGACTTTCATCGCGGATGCGCTGCGCTGGGCTGGGGCCGAGTCAGCTATCACCGCCAGTCAGCTCTGGCCGCGGATCAGCATTGAAGAAGTTGTCCGCGTTCAGCCCGACTACATCCTTTTCGCGGACGATCATGGGGGCTCGGCGACGGAGCTCGCGGATTTACGCGCGCGCCCGGTGTGGCGCGATCTGGATGCGGTGGAAACCGGCCACGTGATCAACTTGAGCGAGGAAATCATCCGGCCATCGCCGGGATTGGTGGACGCGATCGAGCAGCTGGCGCGCGAAGTGCATCCGGAAGCGTTTGCGAGCGCGCAGACAGACTGCGCGGAAAGGACGGCTGCGTGCGCCCGCTGACGCCGAAGCGCGTGGTTTGGATCTGCGCGGGCCTGGGTGCGCTGCTGTTCGTCGCGGCGGTGATTTCGCTGCGGATCGGCGCGTATCCGATTTCGGTGGTGGATATCGTCAAGACGCTCGGGAACGGAATCCTGGGCCGCTGGGACGCGATCCCCGGCGAGCACCGGTCGATTATTTTCCTGGTGCGGCTGCCGCGCATTCTGCTGGGAATTCTGGTGGGGGCATCGCTGGCCACGGCGGGCTCGGGTTTTCAGGCGCTGCTGCGGAATCCGCTGGCCGATCCCTACGTGCTTGGGGTATCGAGCGGCGCGGCGCTGGGCGCAATCATCGCGCTGATCGCGGCTCCGCACGTGCCGGGGATCGTGCAGCTGGCGGCGTTCGCGGGCGCGGCGGCCACGACGGCGGCGGTTTATTTTCTCGGGCGCCGCGGCGGGCAAGTGGACAGCGCCACGCTGCTGCTGGCCGGGATCGTGGCCGTGTCGTTCCTCTCCGCGATCATCATGTTCCTGATGACCACCATGAGCGGGCGCGACATGCGCGGCATGGCGTTCTGGCTGATGGGCGATCTGGCGTCGACGCTGCCGACGAATCCGCTGCCGTGGTTCGAGGCGCTGTTCTTCGTGTTCATCGTGGCGGGCGGCGCGATTTACGCGACGTCGTCCGATCTGAACCTGATCCTGACGGGCGAGCAGGAGGCGCGGCACCTGGGCGTGAACGTGCATCGCGTGCGCCTGGTGGTGTACGTGGCGGCATCGATGCTCACGGGGCTGGCGGTTTCGGTGAGCGGGACGATCGGCTACGTGGGGCTGCTGGTGCCGCACGTGATGCGCATGGTGTTCGGCACGGACTACCGGCTGCTGATTCCCACGTCGGCGATCGGGGGCGCGATTCTGGTGGTCGTGGCGGACACGCTGGCGCGCTCGGTCCTAAGCCCCACGGAATTGCCGGTGGGCGCGTTGACCGCGCTGGCGGGCGCGCCGGTGTTCATCTACCTGATGCGGCGGAGGGTGAGGTGAGTTCGGCGGCGGGAAGCTCGCCGGCGGTGGCGGCCGTGGCGCGCACGGGAGGCGTGCGGCTGAAAGTGGAGCAGGCGAGCTACGCCTATGCGGCGACCGACCGCTCCGCGCCGAAATTCACGCTGGACCCCACGAGCTTCGAGGCCGGACAAAAGGAACTCGTGGCGATCCTCGGGCCCAACGCCAGCGGAAAGTCCACGCTGCTGAAGCTGCTGGCGGGAATCGAACGGCCGCTTTCGGGGCGCATCGAAGTGGACGGCACGGAAGTGAGCAGCCTGGACCTGCGGACGCGCGCGCAGCGCATCGCGCTGGTGCAGCAGGAAAGCGAGCTGCTGTTTCCGCTGCGGGTGTGGGAATACGTGCTGCAGGGCCGCTACCCCTACGGCAAGCGGCTGCGCTTCGAATCCGAGGAAGATTGCCTGCTGGCGGGCAACGCGCTGGCGCAGGTGGGCGCGGGCGCGCTGCGCGACCGCTGGATGGACCAGCTCTCGGGCGGCGAAAAGCAGCGCGTGATTCTGGCGCGCGCGCTGGCGCAGCAGCCGTCGCTGCTACTGCTGGACGAGCCGACGCAGCATCTGGACATCGGCGGAAAAGTGGAATTGCTGCGGCGCCTGCGGCGGCTGGCGGACGAGAGCCGCTACACGGTGCTGGTGGTGACGCACGAGCTGAACCTGGCCGCGGAGTTTTCCGACCGCATCGTGCTGCTGCACCGGGGCAAGTGCCTGCGCGTGGGGACGCCAGCGGAAGTTTACGACCGCGCGCTGCTCGAGGAAGTGTTCCAGGCGCCGCTGGAAGTGGAAATGCGCACCGGCGGGCGGCCGCGGGTGATTCTGGGAGCGAATTTCGGGACGTAGGGAAGTTTGGAGCGTAATTCGCGGCGACCGACTGAGGTTGCCGCAAGCGGCGCCGGCCGGAACGAAGGCGCCGTCGACAATCACCAGAGACTCCGCGCTAGGGAAGACGGTGAAAAGCCGTCGCCGCCGCGCGACTGTAAGGCGGAAGTGTTCGGCGCGCGCCACTGGCCCGCAAGGTGAATTCGCTCGAATTCGCCGACGGGATGGGAAGGCCGCGCCGGCCCGCAAGTTCGGGCATCCGCCAAGCCAGGAGACCGGCGGAGTCTCAATCCCGGTGAGTCCGTCTTCGACGAGACGAACCGCGGACAACCTTCAACTCCCGCGCGAGAGGGAGAGGAGGAACCATGAGACTGCGAATTTTCCTTCTTTCGTTTTTCACCGCCGTGCTGATTTCTTCCGGCTCGAGCCATGCACAAACGTCCGCAGCGAGGCATGGAAGCGCGATTCGAGGGGTCGTACTCGACCCCAATGGCCGAGCCGTGCCGGACGCCGAGGTGACGCTGCTCGGCTCGATGACTCTAAGCTCCCAGACGCGCACCGATTCGCAGGGGCAGTATCGATTCGAAGGGCTCGCCGCCGGCGACTACACCGTGATCGCGAATGTGGCGGGATTTTCGAGCGTTTCGAGCGACATCCATTTGATCGGCGAGGCCGAGCATGTCACGGACCTGCGTTTGCGGCTGACGGCCGTGCAGCAGCATGTGGTGGTGTCGGCGTCGCTGGGCGGCGCGCTGGCGCCGGAGGTGGGATCGTCGATTACCGTTGTGAGCCAAACCGAAATCGAGAACCAGGGAGCGGAAACCGTCGCGGACGCGCTGCGCAACGCGGAGGGAGTGGCGATCAATCGGACCGGGCAAATGGGGGCGGTCACCAGCGCGTTCATCCGGGGAGGCAACTCGAACTACAACCTGGTGATGATCGACGGAATCCCCATGAACGATTTCGGCGGAGGCTTCGATCTCGCGCCTCTGCCGACGGAAGGGGTGGAGCAGGTGGAAGTGCTGCGCGGGCCGCAAAGCGCGCTTTACGGGTCGAATGCGGTGGCCGGCGCGATCAATATCGTAACGAATCAAGGCGACGGCTCGCCGCGATTCAATTTCTCGGGCGAAGGCGGCAGCTACGAATACTACCGTCTGGCCACCGGCGGCGAAGGCCTGACGCACGGATTCGGCTGGTCCTACAATTTCTCGCGGGTGGGCACCACGGGTCCGGTGATCGACGATTCGTACTGGAATCAGACGTCGTTCGTCAGCCTCAGCTATTCGCGCAGCCCGCGGCGCAAGATCGTGGCGCATTTCTTCGGAGATGCCGGATCGGCTACCACTCCGGGACCGTGGGATCCGCGCTCCGATCCCGACGGGCTCTATCCGGGGCTTGGGAACGACACGTCGCTTCAGGATCAGAATCTCTTCGGCTATCAGGCGGGCGAAACGGAGCATTTTTCGAGCAAATTCCAGCAGGTCAGCTCGGTTAGCGTCTCGACGGACCGGTTTTTCTTTCCGTCCGCGGAATTCGGCAATTCCTTCACGGACAACCTGCGCCTGACGGCGAACACGCGGAGCGAGGTCACCTTTTCGCCGAAGGACGTGTTCGTCGCCGGCTTCGAATACGACCGGGACCAGTTCAAGAACACTTTTGTCGCGAACGAGGCGGGGAATCCGTTCACCGTTCCGCGAAACAGCTATGCTTTCTTTGCGGAGAACCGCTGGAATCCCGGCAGCCGCTGGTTCCTCAGCGCCGGACTGCGCGTGGACAGCATCCACACGGGAAGCCTGGCGACGGACGGCTTCAGCCGGCCGTTCCTTCCGGCTGCGTCGGTGGCGAAGGCGAACCCGCGGATCTCGGCGGCGTTCCTTGCGCACCAATCGGACGAAGGATTCTTCGGGATCACGCGCATCCACAGCAGTTTCGGCATGGGGATTCGCCCGCCCGACGGCTTCGAGCTGGGGTTCACCGACAATCCGGACCTGAAGCCGGAGAAAAGCATCAGCGCCGACGCGGGAATCGAGCAGAGGTTCGCGCACGACAGAGTCGATCTCGACGTCACCTACTTCTACAACGGGTACCGCGACCAGATCGTGACGCTGGGAGGCGATTTTTCGAATCTGAGTACTTTCATGTCTGCGAACATCGCGAAGTCCCGCGCGTACGGGATCGAGAGCAGCATCCGGGTCCGGCCGTTCCGCTCGCTCGAAATCATGGGCGAGTACACGTGGCTGAACACCGCGATCCTGGCGCTGAACGGCTCGACGGAGGTCCAGCCGCCGTTTACGGTGGGCGATCCGCTGATTCGCCGCCCGCGCAGCTCGGCCGGATACGATGTGACCTGGACCTACCGGCGGCTAATGCTGAACTCGAACGCTTCGATCCGCGGCCCGGTGCTCGATCTGGAGCCGAACTTCGGGACGTTCGCCTGCCAGCTGGATCTGCCGTGCCTGTTCCGGAATGCGGGGTACGTGGACGCGAACGCGGGCTTTGCGATTCGCCTGCCGCGCGGAGTGGAAGTCTACGGCCGGCTGAACAACTTCCTGAATCAGCGTTACGACGAGTCTTTCGGATTCCCGGCGCTGCGACTTAACTTTGTCTCGGGCATCAAGTTGGAGTTGCCGTCGCGAAAGGCTCAGCCGGATCTGTAAGGAATCGGCGTCGTCGAACGTAGAAGAATGTGCCGGCGGCCGCGCATCCGTCCACGGGGCCATGCCGCGCGGCGCCCGGCCCGATGCTATAATCGCCCGCTCCGCATGAGCCGAACCGCACAAGACACGCCGCGCATTGCACCGGAAGCGATGGCGCGCTACGAAGCCGTCATCGGCCTGGAAGTACACGCGCAGCTGCTGACGCAGACCAAGGCGTTCTGCGGCTGCTCGACGAAGTTTGGCGCGGCGCCGAATTCGAACACCTGTTCCGTGTGCCTGGGCCTGCCCGGCGCGCTGCCGGTGCTGAACAGGCGCGCGCTGGAGCTGGCGCTGCGCGCGTCGCTCGCCATCGGCTGCACGATCCAGCCGCGCTCGCGCTTCGCGCGCAAGAACTACTTCTATCCGGACCTGCCCAAGGGCTATCAAATTTCGATGTACGAGCTGCCGCTGGCCATCATGGGCAAGCTGGAAATCGAAGCGGGCGGCGAGAAGAAAACCATCGGCATCACGCGCCTGCATATGGAAGACGACGCGGGCAAGAGCCTCCACGAGGGTTTCCCGGATTCCGACCGTTGGAGCTACCTGGACTTCAACCGCTGCGGCGTGCCGCTGATCGAAATCGTGTCCGAGCCGGACCTGCGCGCGCCCGCCGAGGCCTACGCGTACCTTACGGCGCTGAAGCAGATCCTGCTCTATACCGAAGTGAGCGATTGCAACATGGAAGAAGGGTCGCTGCGCTGCGACGCCAACGTCAGCGTGCGGCCGCGCGGCGCGGCGAAATTCGGGACCAAGGCCGAAGTGAAGAACCTGAATTCGTTCCGCTACCTTACGCACGCGCTCGAATACGAAATCGAGCGGCAAATCGGGGTGATCGAATCGGGCGGCGCGGTGGTGCAGGAAACGCGCCTGTGGAACGTGGCCGGGCAGCGCACCGAGCCGATGCGCTCGAAGGAGTTCGCGCACGATTACCGCTATTTCCCCGATCCGGACCTGCTGCCGGTCACGGTTTCCGAAGCGACGATCGCGGAAATCAGACGCGAGATGCCGGAACTGCCCGCCGCGAAGCGCGCGCGCTTCCAGTCCGAATACGGGATAACGTCCTACGACGCCGGCGTGCTGGCGGCCACGCGCGCCCTGGCGGATTATTTCGAGGCTGCCGTGCTGGGGGGCGCGGCAGCGAAATCCGCGTCGAGCTGGATCTCCGGCGAGCTGCTGCGGCGTCTCAATGACGCCGCGAAAGATATCTCCCAATGCCCCGTGGCGCCGGCGGCGCTGGCCGAACTGATCGTGAAGGTGGACCAAGGCGAAATCACGGCCGCGAGCGGGAAGAAAGTGTTCGCCACAATGTTCGACACGGGCAAGGGCGCCGCGGAAATCATCGCGGCCGAAGGACTGGCGCAGATCACAGACACGGGCACCATCGAAAAAGTCGCGCGCAGCGTGGTCGCGAAGAATCCCGACAACCTGGCGAAGTACCGCTCCGGCAACGAAGGCGTATTCAAGTTTTTCGTAGGCCAGGTGATGCGCGAGACGCGCGGCCAGGCCAATCCGCAAGCGGTGAACGAAATCCTGAAGCGCGTGCTCGCCGAATCCTGATTCGCGCGTCCAATCGCATTGGAGAAAACACATGCTCAAAGAAGGCGATGCGGCACCCCAGTTCAGCGTGACCGCAGATGACAGCAAGAAAGTCTCGCTCGCGGACTATCAGGGACAGAACGTCGTGCTGTACTTCTATCCGAAGGCCAACACGTCGGGCTGCACGCACGAATCCGTGGAATTCCGCGACGCGCTGAAGGATTTCGATGCGCTCAACGCCGCGGTCATCGGCTGCAGCGGCGATTCCGCGGAGGAGCAGACCAAGTTCAAGGTGCGCTACAAGCTGAATTTTCCGCTGCTGGCGGACACGGAATTCGAAGTGGTCGACGCGTACAAGGCGCGACGCATGAAGAGCTTCTTCGGCAAATCGTTCCTGGGAATCGTGCGCTCGACGTTCTGGATCGGGCCGGACGGGAAAATCCGGAAGATTTGGCCGAAGGTCACGCCGAAAGGGCACGCCGCCGAGGTGCTGGAAGCGATCCGCGAAGGCGAGCCGGTGGCGAAGGCCGCGGCTAAATCGTAACGCGCAGCGAATCGCCCGCAGGCTCGATCAGCGCGTTGTCGATCAGGCGCGTGTCTCCCACTTTCGCCGCCAGCAGGATGTACGCAGGCTTTCGCAGAGTGATGGCCGGCTCGAGCGTATCCGCGTCCACGATTTCCGCATAGTCGAGCGCCACGCGCGGCTCTTTCTCGACGGCCGCCCGCACCGCTGCAGCCAGCCGCACCACGTCCGTCTCGCCCGCCTCGATTTCCCGGCGCGCCCGATCGAGCGATTGTGAAAGCACTTTCGCCGCGCGCCGCTCGTCCGTCGAGAGATACGCGTTGCGCGACGACATCGCCAGCCCGTCCGGCTCGCGCACGATGGGGCAGACGACGATCTCCGCGTCCAAGTCGAGGTCGCGCGCCATCTGGCGGATGATGAGCGCCTGCTGCGCGTCCTTGCGCCCAAAGAACGCGAACCGCGGCTGCGCGAGTTCGAAAAGCTTCAGCACCACGGTAGTCACGCCG
This sequence comes from Bryobacteraceae bacterium, assembly GCA_035501755.1. Lineage (GTDB taxonomy): Bacteria > Acidobacteriota > Terriglobia > Bryobacterales > Bryobacteraceae > Palsa-187. The sequence continues at coordinate 10,053 of DATJVN010000099.1, forward strand.
CGAAAATGGCCGGGGCGGGCGCGGCCCTCGAGCCGGTCGCTCAGTCCCTCGACGTTTACGGAGGTGCGGAAACCCGCGGGGTAAATTTCCTCCGGCGGCGGCGCGAAGACGTAATCGACGCGAAGATCTTCAAGCGCCGCGCGGTCGGCGCCGAACGATCGCGGGTATTTCTGGAAGTCTTCCGCGGGGCCAAATTGTTTGGGATTTACAAAGATCGAAACGACGACCGGCGAGCATTGCCGCCGGGCCTCGCGCACGAGCGAAAAATGCCCTTCGTGCAGCGCGCCCATCGTGGGCACGAGGCCGAGCAGGCGTTCGCCGCGCCGCGCTTCCGCGGCCACCTGTTTCATCCAGGCAGAGGTTCGGATGATTTCCATCAGTCCGGAATCACGCGGACTTCGCGGCGGCGCGCTCGCGATAGAAGAAGATCAGGTCGGTGGCGGCGGCCTTGGCGCCCAGCTGGCGGAGCAGGGTGGTCACCTGACCGCGATGGTAGGTGCTGTGATTCGCCACGTGCTGCAGCATCTGCCACAGCGGCTGCGCGAAGGGCACGCCGGCGAGCGTCTTGAATTCCATCACGCGCTGGATGTCGTCCGCGTTCAACGACGCGACGTAATCGATCAGGTTGCGGTCGATTTCCGCGAAACGCCGCTTGACCGTCTCGAAATCGGGAAAATCCGCGGGGGAAGGCAGGCCACCCGAGGGAACGCGGCCATGCCAGCGCTCGAGCCAGATCCACTGCGCGCCGTAGATGTGCGCCAGCGTGTCGCGGACGGACTTGAAACTCGAGCCGAGCTCGCGCGTGAACTGTTCGGGCGAGAGGGCGGCGCAGGAGTCCAGCGTGCGCTGGTTCGCCCAGGAGTTGTAATCATAGAGGAGGCGAAAGTCTTCGATATTCACGCGAGGCTCCTTTCAGGAAGCGGCTCCATCGGATCGCGGGCGCAGCCGGACTAGCGCCGCTGGCCCGCCGGCTGTGGCTGCGCTTGAGGAGTATCGCGCAATTCGGCCGCGGAATGATACGACTCCGCGTCCGACGGGAAGGCTCCGCTGCGGACGTCGTCGCAATACGCCGCCACCGCGCGCGTGATTTCCGCGGAGAGGTTCGCGTACCGCCGGACGAATTTCGGAGTGCGCTCCGTGCCGTATCCGAGCAGGTCGTGAATCACCAGCACTTGCCCATCGCAATCCGGGCCGGCGCCGATGCCGATCGCCGGGATGCGCAGCTTTTCGGTGATGCGCGCGGCCAAGTCGCGGGGCATCGATTCGAGGACCACGGCAAAAGCCCCGGCCGCCTCGACGGCGCGCGCGTCGCGCTCCACCTGCCGCGCCGCGTCGCTTGTTTTTCCCTGCACGTGGAACCCGCCGAGCGCGTTGATCGACTGGGGAGTGAGGCCGACGTGGCCCATCACCGGAATTTCCGCCTCCACCAGGCGCGCGATCAGCTCGATGCGGCGTTCGCCGCCCTCGACTTTCACCGCCTCGGCGCCGCCTTCTTTCACGAGGCGCACGGCGTTGCGCACCGATTCCTCGATCGAAACGTGGAAGGTGCCGTAGGGCATATCCGCCACAATCAGCGCGCGGCGCGTGGCGCGGCGCACGGCGCGCGCGTGGTGAATCATCTCGTCGAGCGTGACGGGCAGGGTGCTGTCGTAGCCGAGAACGGCCATACCGAGCGAATCCCCGACCAGCAGAATGTCCACGCCGGCGTCATCGAGCAGGCGCGCGGTGGGATAGTCGTAGGCCGTCAGGCACGTGATTTTCGGGCTGTTGCCGGAAACTCCAGCGGGGGAATGCGACTTGCGGGAAGCGATGTCGGGCACGGTGACTTTGCCGTTGTCCGCACGGGGTGCTGCGCTCATGTTGTCCTCCGGTGCCGCCCCCAATTCAGGGTGCAGCCCAACCGACAAGCCGATGCTATCAGAATCACCGCGGAATTTGCAAAGATCGATCCCGGGCTGTAGCGATAGAGAGGAATGACAAGGGGGCAGCGAGGCGCGCTCAGGCCTGCGCGACGGTGGCGGGCGGGTGCGATACGGGCGGCGCCGGGGCCTGCGGCTCCACGCCGCGCCAGCCGACCGGCCTTCCGCGCAGCGCCTCACGCAGCGCGCTGAAAAGGACGACGTACATCATCTGCCGGTAGTAGAAGCGCTGGAGGATCAGCGGCGCGAGCAGCGTCCAGTCCTCGTTTTTCTCGAGCGCAAAGGCGATCACGCAGGTCAGCAAATCGATGAACATGAAAATCGCGAAGAAAATCAGCGACCGCTCCACGTCCTGGGTGGTCCAGAGTTCGGGCAGTCGCGCGAAGTGCAGCCGGCCCAGGCCCCACAGCGCGAGCGAAAGCAGGAAGAGCAGGTCGATCACCGGCGAGACCAGGGGCAGGATGATCTGGAAAAGGAAAATGTTGGGGACGGCGATCCAGCCGAGCGTGCCATAGCGCGGTTTTCCGGCCGTGTCGCGATGCTTCCAGACGGCCTGCAGCGTGCCGAACGTCCAGCGGAAGCGCTGCTTGACGAGGGCGTCGACGGTTTCGGGAACTTCGGTGCGGCCGATGGCGGTTTCGTCGTAGAGAATCTTCCAGCCGCCGCGGCGGATCGTCAGGGTCAGGTCGGTGTCTTCGGCAACCGTGTCGCCGGAGAATCCGTCGTGGCTGCGCAGCAGATCGGCGCGCCATGCGCCCACGGCGCCGGGGACAACGGGGATGCAGTTCAGCAGATCGAAGGCGCGCTTCTCCAGATTCTGGCTGGTGATGTATTCCAGGGCCTGCCAGCGGGTGATCCAGCGGTTGCGGTTCATCACCTTCACGTTGCCGGCCACCGCGCCGACTTTCGGATCGGCGAAATGGCGGACGAGGCGGGGAACGGCGTCGGGGTCGACGATGGTATCCGCGTCGATGGACACGACGATCTCGCCGATAGCTTCGCTCAGTCCGTGATTCAAGGCGGAAGGCTTGCCGCGATTGCTCTGCAGGATCAGGCGCACGCGGCGGTCGCGGCCGAAATTCTGCTCCACGAGTTCCGCCGTGCGATCCTTCGAGCCGTCGTCGATCACCAGGATTTCCAGCTTGGAATACCTGGATGCGAGCGCGGAGCGCACCGTGTCCACGATCACCGACTCTTCGTTGTACGCCGGAATCAGCACGCTTACCTTCGGCTGATATTCGGGATGGTCCACCGGCTCGGGCCGGAGCTTTTCCACCAGGGCCAGCAATCCGATGATCAGCGCGCGGCCGCCGACGAGCATGATCCCGGCGACGAAAATGAAGGCGATGCTGCTGCGCAGCCAGCGAAACAGGTCGAACATGAACGCGTCCGCGCGGGCGAGCAGCCATTCGCGGTAGGTCAGCGACGGCATCACCTGCGCGCGCGTCTGCCCGAGCAGGTCCGACACGGTGACGAACTCGTAGCCCTTGGCGCGCAGCCCGTCGATGATTTTCGGCAGCGCCGCGACGGTGTGGCCGCGGTCGCCGCCGCCGTCGTGCAGCAGAATGATGTTGCCGGTGCGGCCGTTCGTCTGGTCCAGCACGCGCTGCACGATGGTGTCGGTCGGAGCGGGCGGCTGCCCGTTCACCTCGCCCCAATCGTGCGGGTCGATGCGCGCGCCTATGATCGCGTAGCCCATGGACTGCGGAATCGGCAGGAGCTGCACCTCGCTCGCGGTTTCGGGTTGGTGGTCGATGCCGTAGGGCGGGCGAAACAGGGTGGTCTTGACGCCGAGATAGCTCTCCAGAACGAGTTCGGCCAGGTTG
>DATJVN010000100.1:0-6695 GCA_035501755.1 Bryobacteraceae bacterium
CGTCGATACACGGGGGAGATGTGCTCGAACTCGCCTGCGGAACAGGGCTTTGGACCCGCCATCTGGCCAAGAACAATCGCACGGTTGTGGCGGTTGACGCTTCGCCTGAAGTGATCGCAATCAATCGTCAACGCGTGGCAACGGATCGTGTGTCCTACGTCACAACCGATATCTTCGATTGGAAGCCGGCGCAGAAATTCGACGCTGTTTTCTTTTCGTTCTGGTTGTCGCACGTTCCTTCAGATGAGTTCAATCCGTTCTGGGGAAAGGTGCACGATGCGCTCAACCCGGAGGGACAGGTTTTCTTTATCGACAGCTTGATGGAGCCAACCTCTACAGCGCGCGATCATGGGTCGCTCGATCACTCGGGAATCAGCCGGCGGAAATTGAACGATGGGCGCGAATTTCAGATCGTCAAGATTTTTTACGACCCCGTGCAATTGCGCGAGCGCCTGAGGAACCTCGGCTGGAGCGGATTCGTGCGATCCTCTGGCAGGTTTTTCTTCTACGGCTCCATGACTCGACAAAACGCCAATAGCGCGAGCGGGTAAATAAAGGACGGCATCGCGATGGAAACGGAAAGGATCGGGCGCATGCGTCGCCGATCGGGTCGAATTGCGAAGCTGGCGGCGGAAAGCAAGAACTCCTTTGCTCGGGTGCGCTGTTGTAGTACGCTGTAAAATTGCGCGGCGAACACTTCCTCCCGCGGGCGCTGGTCCGGCGCACCGCGAACCTGTCGATTGTTAAATACCGGTTACTGGCGTTTCTCGCCGTAATGGGGCCGGGATTCATTACCGCCAACGTCGATAACGACCCCGGCGGCATTTTGACCTATTCGGTGGCCGGCGCGAAGTTCGGCTACCTGTTGCTGTGGACCCTGATTCCCACCACCGTCGCGCTCATCATCGTGCAGGAGATGGCCGCGCGCATGGGCGCGGTCACGGGCAAGGGCCTTTCCGACCTGATCCGCGAAGAGTTCGGCCTGCGCGCGACCTTTCTCACCATGACGATTCTGGGGCTGGCCGACTTCGGCAATATCGCCTCTGAATTCGCAGGGCTCGCTTCGGGTTTTGCGGTGCTTCACGTGAGCCGTTATATCGCCGTGCCGATCGGCGCGGCGCTGGTGTGGATCGTGGTGGTGCGCGGGCGCTACAAGCCCGTCGAGAGGCTCCTGATCATTTTTTCACTCATCTATTTCGCCTACCCGGTTTCCGCCTTTCTGGCGAAACCCGACTGGAAGCTCGCTCTGCACGACACCCTCGTCCCGCAGTTCAGTAGCCAGCCTGGGTACCTGGTGATGATCGTCGGCCTGATCGGAACCACCATCACGCCGTGGATGCAGTTTTACCTCCAGGCTTCGATCGTGGAGAAGGGGGTCGATGCGCGGCACTATTCACTCAGCCGCTGGGATGTGATCGTCGGCTGCATCGTCACGGACGTGGTCGCGTTCTTCATCGTTGTCGCGTGCGCGGCGACCATCTATAAGAGTGGACACGGCGAACTCGTGCAGCCCGGTGACGCGGCGCTCGCCTTGAAACCGCTGGCCGGACAGTTCGCGGCGCTGCTGTTCGCGGTGGGGTTGATCAACGCGTCGCTCCTTTCGGCCGCCATCCTCCCCCTTGCGACTGCGTACAACATCTGCGAAGGCTTGGGATTCGAATCGGGAGTTGAAAAGCGCTTTTCCGAAGCGCCGATTTTCTACTGGCTGTACACGCTATTGATCGGTTGTGGCGCTATCTTCGTTCTACTGATCCCGACCGGCTTCATTCTGAAGGTGCTGTTGTACTCACAGGTGCTCAACGGAGTTCTGCTGCCGTTCGTTCTCTTCTACATGTTGGTTCTGATCAATCGCCGGCGGATCATGCAGGAGTTCACCAACAATATCTGGCAGAATGCCGTCGCCTGGTCGACCGCCGTCATCATGGTGCTGCTCACCGGCGGCATGATCTGGACGACCATTCGGGGCTAAGTCACCGGCCCGAACGTTTCGACGTCCTGCGCGACGGCGGCAGATAGTGAAAACGAACGAGGTAGATATTGCTCCCCCTGCCGTGCTTGGCGACTTTGAGCAAATCGATGATTCCCAGAAATCCCGACGCGCGCGCCAGGTCCGGCGTGATCTCCTGGAGCGCGATCGGCTCGATCGAATCCACCTCGATCTCGCCTTCTTCCATACGATAGCGTCCGCCCACCTTGACGTGTGGACGCGCCCAGATCCGCACGCTGACCGTGATCTCGCCGCGCCGGACCCCATCGCGCAGACGCTTCGTGAACGTCATGGTTATCGCGGCTGGAGACTCACCAGGCCGCTCGCCGCAGCGGCGTGCCGAAGACGCGACGTCGGTTTCGGCAACCCGTGCTCGTGTTCTTTCGGCACGGAAGGCGGCCCGATCTTCCTGCCTTTCGCCCGCACGAAAAACTTCCCGGCGATCAAGTCCAGCGGCCGCGGCAACGCGGAAATATCGCGCCGCGCGATTCCGTGAACGATTTTTTTCGCCAGTCCCAGCGCCGAAATCGCCGCGCCGATCCGCGGATACTGCTTCATCGTGATGGCGCGATCGCCGTAGTCGCGAGCCAGCACGCGCTTCAGCCACCAATCCGGCACGCGCCCGATGTTGTAGGCCGCGAGAGTCAGGTTCAGCGCGGTCGGCATGAAGTTCACATACGATGCGAGCGTGATCTTCTGATCCTTCTTTGTGTGGCCGGCTTCTTCGCCCATCCGGTAAATGGTCGTGCCCGGCAGCAGCGTGAGCGAATTGATCGCGAAGGTGTACGGCGGCTTGAGCGACGATACCAGCCGCAGGGTGTCTTTCAACTCCTCGGGATGCTCCCACGGATTATCGACGATCAAGTCGTATTGCACCGGCGCCATCTTTCGCGCGTGCCGGTGCGCGATCTCGGAACCCAAGATCACTTTGTGATCGTGCTGCGGGCGCACGAAAACTTCCTTCATGATGCGCGCGTTTGCCGACTGCACGCCCATGCGCGCCTTGATCATCCCCGCGTCGATCAGCGCCTCGAACTTGCGCTCATCGATCGAAGCCGGAATGATTCCCGTCACAAACAATGGAATATCGAACTGTTCTTTATATTTTTTCGCGAACTCCAGGATCACGTTCAGCGGAAGGAACATGAACGCGTCGTCGTCGATCACGATGTTCTGAATGTGCGGGTACTTCGCCAGCACGTAATTGATCTCGGAGAAAAAATAATCCACGGAATGCTTGCGGAAACGCCGGTAGCCGCGGTCGAGATCGATCAGAACGTCGTTGGAGCAGAAGGTGCACTTGTACGGGCAGCCCTGGCTGAACATGGTCCATAGCTTTCCGCCGTAGTACCGCTTCATCAGGCGCAGGTCCATGCGGCGAAGCGTGCCGTGATCGTTTATCCAGTGCTGCTCGTATTCGAAATCCATGAACGGAAGCTCGTCGAGATTTTCCGCCAAGGGCTCACCCGGATTGCGGATGACTTCGTCTCCGTCCAGAAACCAGAATCCGGCGGTCCTGCGATGATCGCGCCCTAATTTGACCGCCTCAGCGAGCTTCAAAAAACTCACGTCGCCCTCGCCCATGCAGATCGCGCCGGCCGAACGCACCGCGTCTTCCGGGTAACTGGTCGGGTGAATGCCGCCCCACACCAGCAGCGCATCGGTCTCTTTGCGCAACCGCTCCGTAATCAGCGTCACCTGTTCGGCCTGGTGCGTCCACACGCTGAACCCGACGATCGCGCTGTCCCTGCACAGCGCGATCAGTTGCCGGTACAGCGATTCCGCGAGATCGCCGTTATCGTAATGTTTGCTGAAGCGCTGTTTCGCCTGGCCCAGGAAATCCGTGGGACGGAGAAACACCAGGTCGACCGGAAACCCGTGCCGCTTGAGCTGCGCCGAAATGCGCCGCGGACCGATGCAGTAAATGTCGTCGGTGAAGCTGACAAGCGTGATCTTGGTCCGCCGCGACATCGTCACCATTATATTTGACCCGAATGAACGCGAATTCGTTCGCGGCTACAATCTCCGCGCCACCACGACCGTAATATCGTCCGCCGCCGGAACTCCTTGCGCGAATTCCGTCACGGCCGACTCGATTGTCTCCACGATCTCCGCCGCCGGCTTTTCGCGTATCGAGGAAACCAGCTTCGCCAGGCGCTCTTCGCCGAAATCCTCGTCCTGGGGATTCGGCTGCTCGGTGACTCCGTCGCTGAACATCACCAGAACGTCGCCAGGCTGCATCTCGGTAACCGCTTCTTTATAGGTAGCGATCGGCAGAATACCGAGAATCACGCCGCCTCCGCCGAGCTTGTCGAGCCCTCCGCCGGCGCGAATCAGCAGCGGAGGATTGTGGCCCGCATTCGTATATACCAGCGCGCCCGTTGCCGGATCGATCACACACATGAAGAACGTGATGAAGCGATTGTCCGGACAGTTCGCGCAAATCGCCTTGTTCAGGCGCGTGATTTTGCGCGCCAGGTCGTCGGCTTCCTCGAACAGCACCTGCACGCGCGCCTGCAGGCTCGACATCAGCAGCGATGCCGGCATTCCCTTTCCCGCGACATCGCCCACCAGGAGGCCCACGCGACCGTCGGGAAACGAAAGGAAGTCGAAGTAATCGCCGCCCACCGTACGGCAAGCAGTGGTTTTGCCGGCGATATCCATTCCGGCAACTTGTGGCGGCTCCGACGGCAGCAGCGCCTTCTGGATCAGCGCGGCCTGCTCCATTTCCTTGGCCATGGCGCGCTCGGCTTCCTCAATTTCGTTGAGCCGCGCGTGCTCGATGCGGATCGCCGCGACGTTCGCCATCACCGTCAGCAAGTTCAGATCCTCTCGCGAAAATTCGCGGATCAAGTGCGGCGAATCGACGTAGATCAGCCCGATCACGCGGTCGTTGGTTTGCAGCGGAACTGCGATCATGCTGCGCACCTTCTGCTCCACGATACTCATGTGGTCGCGGAGCGCCTGATCGAGCTGCGCGTCGCGAACCAGCAGCGACGCTTTTTCCGTCAGCACGCGGTCGCGGACAGTCGAGGAAATCTTGAACCCGTCGCCGCGATGCGCGCGCACTTCGAGTTGCCCGTTTTCAAGCGTCATCAGCACGCCGCGGCCGGCGTTCACCGCTTCCACCGAAAGATCCATGATTACCTGGAACAGCTCCGCCAGCGGCCGGTGTCCTGCGAGCTCCCGGCCCGCGCGGATCAGCGCGCGCATCTGCGGGCTGCCCTGCATCACGTAGGTCTTGTTGGTATCTTCGACCTGCGGCCCGAGCACGGCGTCCAGGTTCGCCACCACGGTCGTCGACGAGCTCGAAAAACTCTCGCCATGATCCACGAAAACCACCGTGTTCGCCGCCGGAAGCGCCATATCGGCGAATTCGATGGTCAGGTGCCCCGCTGAAATCCGGTCTCCCGGAACAAATTTGATCTTCTTATCGATCCGCTTGCCGTTGATCAGCGTTCCGTTCTTGCTGCCCAGATCCTCCACGAACCATGCGCTATCGGAGCGAGTCAGCGCCAGGTGCTGCCGGGAGAGTCCCGCATCGTCCGGATAACACAGCTCGTTCACGCTCGAGCGGCCCAGCGAAATGCGCTCGCGGTCGAGCGGAACGGTCACATTCTTGCCGTCGATGTTGCGAATGATCAACTCTTTCGGCGCATTCTGAACGGTCGGTGCCACGAACTCAGTATATACTCGCCGGAGTAATATACTCGACTGTAGAGGCGACCATGCCAATTGAACTTGTCGTAAACGGCGTGCGGCATTCCGTCGATGCCGAGCCGGACCGGACTTTGCTCACCGTGCTGCGTGACGAGCTCGATCTCACCGGCACGAAATACGGGTGCGGCGAGGGCCAATGCGGCGCCTGCACGGTCCTGCTCGAGGACCGCGCGCTGCGCTCCTGCCAGACCAGGCTCTCCTCCGTCGCCGGCAAGCGCATCATCACGATCGAAGGCCTGGAGGAACCTGGCCGCTTGCATCCTTTGCAGGAGGCGTTTCTCGAAGCCGACGCCATGCAGTGCGGCTACTGCACCCCCGGAATGATCGTTTCCGGCGTGGCGCTGCTCAAACGCAATCCGAATCCGAGCGAAGCCGAAATCGTTCAAGCCATGCAGGGCAACGTGTGCCGCTGCGGCACGTATCCCAGGATCGTCGCGGCGTTTCGCTCAGCATCGCAGAAAATGAGGAGGTCCGCATGACACCGCTCGAACCCGAACGCTACGAACTTCTGGCGGGTCCCGCGTACAACTTCTCTTTCGGCCGGCGGTCGTTTTTCAAAACGCTCGGCGGGGGCCTCGTGGTGGTTTCCTATCTCGCCAAAGCGCAGGAATCCGGCGGCGGACGCGGCGCCTTCGGCCGTGCCATGCCCAAGCAGATCGCCGCGTGGCTGCACATCGACGATAAAGGAGCGGTCACCGTGTACACCGGCAAGGTCGAGGTGGGCCAGAACTCGCGCACTTCGCTCACCATGAGCGTCGCTGAGGAGTTGGGCGCACCACTGACCTCCATCGAGCTGGTGATGGGCGACACCGAGCGCGTGCCCTTCGACATGGGCACCTTCGGCAGTATGACCACGCCGCAAATGGTCCCGCAGCTCCGTCGCGTAGCCGCTGCGGCCCGCCGGCTCCTCCCCGATCAGCCGTGGGAAAAGATCGATTTCGCCGCAGTCGCGAAAAACGCGGCGTTCGAAAAAGCCGACGCAGGCTCG
>DATJVN010000101.1:0-3249 GCA_035501755.1 Bryobacteraceae bacterium
ACATCACCACCACGCCGAGCTCCTGCGAATACCAGCGTTCGGAAACGATGCTAAGATCGCGCTCATTGCCGATTTCGCCGGCGGGGATGGTGGTCGTGGTGCGCGTCCCCTGCGCGGCGATGCCTTCGATCACCTGCGTGCCGAGCTGTTCCACTTTCGAATTGCCCCCGCGAGCTTCGCGCTTGATATCGCGCTGTTCCATAATCACGGGCGGCATCAGCTCGGCCGCGTCGGCCGGGCCGGTCCGGATCGCGAACGCAATCTTTCCGTCGGGACCCCCCGGAGGCGGCAGCGGCGGCGCGGAGTGCCGCTCCGCGGTGTGTGTGTTGGTATGCAGCGTGTAGCTCACCTTCGAAACCGGATCCGAAATGAACACGACCTTCGCCGGTCCCTTCTCCGCATTGAGATTGCCCAGCCGCCCGATGGTCTCTTCGCGCCGCTCGCGCCCGTCGCTGTCGCGATAGATCATCGTGGAGTTGCGGTTCACGATGCGGTTCCCGTCGGCGAGCGTCTGCGTGGTTTCCGTGACGGCCTCAGCCGAATACGGCTGCCCCTTCACCGGATTCCCGAACATTTGGCCGCTGACAAACGTCATCGTCTGCGCCAATTGCGCCTTCGCGTCGGCCATCTGTTTCTGCACCACCACCTGATCCGCCTCCTGCGCGCAAAGCGCCAGCGCGCAGCCCAAACTCATCGCCAGCAGTTTCATGATCTTCTCCTATTCATACTTCACGAACCGGATCGCCGTCGCCAGTCCTTCTTCACTCACCAGAACATCCGCCTGAACGCGGTCCGCCAGACGGTCGTCCGCCACCGGCAGTCCGACGGCGCGCATGGTCGACGCGGGCACATTGACGCGCAGCAGCTCGCCGCGATCCACCGGCGGCGGAGCGTCCAACAGCGGGAAAAACGGCGTCATCACTTCACGCGGCCGAGCCCGCCTTCGCGCCGGTTTTACGTCTGCGGCAGCCGTGACCACCGCCGGCGTCTCGACGATAGCCGGAGTCACGGTTCGCGGCGCCTGTTTCACAACGCTCTCCACGCGCGGATGACGCAACGCCAGAATCGCCACGACGATCATCGCCGCGGCCAGCGCGATCGGCAGTCTGTACCACCCGCGCCGCTGTGGCACAGGCTTTCGAGGCTGCTGAAAATCGCTCACGAAGACCACTCCCTCACGGTCGTGGCTCTGTAACCGGTTGTGAACGCAACGCGCCGATTCCGAGCCGCGCGCGTCAGCAAGCGGTGTTTCGTTGTTTTTCAGCACCCTCTTTAGCCTCTGGAACTCCCGCAGCACTCGCGCTTCGAGCTCCGGCGAAGCCTCAATCCGCGCATCGTGTTCCGCGAGCGCCCGCAATGCCGCGGCAATATCTTTTTCCGTCTTCATGACCCGCACCCCACCGACGCCGCGCATTTCAATTTTTTCGCCAGCATCGCGCGGCCGCGGTTCAGCCTGGACCGCACCGTCCCCACCGGGCAATCGAGCGCCGCCGCCGCATCTTCATAACTCAAATCCTGCAGATCGCACAGCACCACCGCCTCGCGATACGCCGCGGGCAGACTCAGCACCGCGCGCCGCACCTGCCCGATGGTTTCGCGGCGCTCGAGATCGCTCAGCACGTCATCCTCGGAGGCAAATTCGCCCACCGCCTCGGTTTCGCGCTCACGCTCGAGGCGGCGCAGCACCAGGTTGCGCGCGATCCCGTATAAAAACGACGCGAGCGCCCCGCGGGCCGGATCGAACCTGCGACCGTGCTCGACCAGGGCGATAAAAACCTCTTGCGTGACATCCTCGGCGACCACCACGTTGCCGGTCATCTGGAGCGCGAAACGGTACACCGGCGGATGACGCAACCGGTATAGCGCGGTGAACGCATCTTCATCGCCCGAGAGCGCCAGCCGGAGCAGTTCGTGATCCGTCACTTCACCAGGATTTCCGCAAGCGATGGCAATCAGTTCCACAAAATTACGTTTTTCTCCCGGTCGCGGCTGGATGAAATCCCGGCCAACGCGCCGCATTTATGCCGTGCGTTGGTCGGGTATTTTGCAATGAGAAAATTAGAGACGTTGCGCGTCGAGTTGAGGATAGCGCAGGGGCAGCAAAAACGGGCGCATGTGCGCGGGCGCCTCGAATCCGGTCCGGCCGGCTTCATCCTGCCACACCCGCGCGCCGAGCTGTATGTCGCTGACCTCCAGGCCGCCGGCGGGGAGTGGCGCGCCCTGGCGCACCAAATGCACCAGCGGATTCTCGCCGATTCCGGGATGCTCCCGCAGATACGCGCCGCAGTCGAACAGCGGATGCGGATTCGCGGCGCAATTTTCGAGAAAATGCGCCAGCGGATTTTCGAGCGCCTCCGGGCATTGCTCGACGTAATACAGCACGTCGAACCAGGGATGCGGCTTGCGCAGCTCTTTCGCGCCGTGCAGCAGGTAATGCGCGAACGGATCCATGCGCGCCTGGGCGACATCGGGATTCTTGCGCAGATAAAATTTCGAATCGAACAGCGGGTGCGGATCGCCGGTGCGGGCGAAGTGCGCGAGGTCAATCAGCGGGTGCGGGTTGCGTCCTTGAAATGCTCCGCGGGTGAGAAAATGCAGCAGTGGACGAGAGCCGGCGAGGTCCGGATTGGTGCGGCGGTAATAATCGGCGTCGAACAGCGCGGCGTGGCGGAACTTGGGAAGAAGTTTCAGAATCGCGAAGCGCCTGCCCGGAGCGGAACGCGGCGCGGACGCGACGGGCGTATCCATCGGACGGCGATACTCGCGCTGCCCGGCCAGCGCCGCCAGCCGCTCCTCCAGATCGTCCACCACTTTGAGCCGCTGGTCGAGCTCCGCGCGCGCCCGGCGCAGCAATTCAAAGTCGAGCTGATTCAACCGCACCAGCTTGCAAAAAATCTCGTCGCCGCACTCCTCGCGCAGACGCGCGTTGCGCTCCTCCAGCGTTCCGTTCATGCCCCGCGACACGTTCTCCGGCTCGCGCGGCTGGTTGAACCCGGGAAAAATCATCCGCGTGGAGTGCTCGATGGCGGCGATGCTTTCGGCGAAGCGGTCGACCACTCCCAGCAGTGAGGTGTTCAGCACGCGCCGCGTAGCGCGGTCGAGATCGTCCACGCCCTTGGGCGGATCGTTGATCAAGCCGTTGGCGAGCTGGTTGGTTTGCACATCGGTGACCATCCACGGATAGTTTTCGATGAGCTCGGCAATGAACTCAGCGAGCGTAAGCCGGCTCGCCAGGTCGCTGATGGGATC
>DATJVN010000102.1:0-27289 GCA_035501755.1 Bryobacteraceae bacterium
ACACGCAATTCACCGAGCTTTCAAAATCCGTGGACGCGCCGGCATCGGCGAAAACAGCGCTCGAAGCGGCGGTGAAGGAATCAGGCACGGTGAAAACCGAGATGGCGCGAATCAACCGGTCCGTAACGCAGTTGTTCGGTCAGATCAGCGGGTCGCCTTTCACTCCCACCGCGACCGAGCGCGACGAGCTCGAAGATCTTCAAAAGGATTTCGACAAGCAGTCCGCCGCGCTCGACGCGCTGCTCAACAAGACCGTCCCGGCGATCGAAAAACAACTCAACGACGCCGGCGTCCCGCGCATCAACGTAAAGTAGGAAAGGGTTAGGGATGGCCTGGAACAGCCGGGATGGTGGTTTTCAGCCAGGATCCAAGATCATCCAAGGTCGCGATTTCTTTTTAGAATCAAGCGCATAGACTTTTGGCTGGGAACATGCATCTATTAGGGCGTCAAATGGGTTGTGGCCCAGGAAAGAGGGCGGATATGGAAAGAGTGAAAAGCGGGGTTTTACGATCGTTTTTGAGTTTTCTGTGCGTGGCGCTGTTGGTTGCGCCCGCCGGGTTGGCGCTGGCTCAGGATCCGCAGGCACCTCCGGACGTGCCGCCGGCTGCCGCTCCGCAGAATCCTGCGGCTCCGGCGAATTCGCAGTTGCTCTCGCCGGTGCAGCTTGAAAACCTGGTGGCGCCGGTCGCGTTGTATCCCGATCCGCTGCTGGGACAGGTGCTGGCCGCATCGACCTATCCTTTGGAGGTCGTGCAGGCCGAGCAGTGGCTGCAACGCAACAGCACTCTGCAAGGGCAAGCGCTGATGGACGCGGCGCGGCAGCAGAACTGGGACCCGAGCGTGCAGGCGCTGGTCGCGTTTCCGGACGTGCTCCAGACGCTGACGCGCGACGTGCAGTGGACCACGGATCTGGGCAACGCGTTCCTCGCGCAGCAGAAGGACGTGATGGCCGCGGTGCAGCGGATGCGGCTGCGCGCGATGCAGAACGGAAAGCTGCGCTCAACTCCGCAGGAGACCGTGACCACGCAGACGCAGGGCGACCAGAGCGCGGTGGTGATCCAGCCGGCCGATCCGCAGGTGATTTACGTGCCGCAATACAACCCGGCATACATCTGGGGTCCGCCGGCGTGGGGATATTATCCTCCGCTATGGTATCCCTCGATCGGGTTCGGATTCGGCTTTTATCCGGGCATCTACCTGGGTGGATTTTTCCCGGGTTGGGGAATCGGTTTCGGCGGCTGGGGCCTCGGATGGGGATGGGGCTGCGGCTGGTTCGGCGGTGGACTATTTGTGAACGTCGGATTCTTCAACCACTGGGGATTCAGTCCTGGATTCTACGGCGGACGCTTCGGCGGCGGCTACGCGTGGGCGCATGATCCGTATCATCGCGCGGGCGTGGCGTACGCGAATCGCGGAGTTGCGGCGCGATACAACAATGCGCGTTTTGCCGCGGGACGAACAGGCGCGGGTTCGAACTTCGCGCGGTCGGCCGCGAACGGACGCAGCTTCAACGGCGCGGCGAGGAGCTTCAACGGCAACGCCCGCAGCTTCTCCGGCGCGAATCGCGGCGGAACGGCGGGGTCGTATCGTGGAGCGGGTTCCGCGGGCGCTTCTCGCGGGTCGTCTTCGAATTCCGGTGCCAATCGCGGATCCGCGGGCGGCTACAGCCGGAGCTACTCGAATCCAGGATCGGCGAGCCGCGGTGGTTCGCAGGGATACAGCCGGAGCTACTCGAATCCAGGAGCTGGCCGCAGCTACGGATCGCCGGGCGGCAGGAGCTATTCGAGCCCGTCACGGCCGTCTGGCGGCGGAGGGTTTAGCGGACGTTCGTCCGGCTCATCTCGATCCTTCGGCGGGTCGAGACCGTCCGGCGGCGGAGCTCGCTCTTCCGGCGGCGGCGGACATTCGGGCGGCGGTGGACACGGCGGCGGCGGACGCCGGTAAATCGCGATTCAATCATGTTTGTTTAACGGGCGCGGCTCGGAATAAAATCCGGGCCGCGCTCAATTTTATAAACGGCCCTCGATCGCCTGCATCAACAGCAGCGCTCCGATGAGCGCCAGACCGAGATACACGTACTTCAGGAACACTTCACCGGGCATCCGATGGTTCACGATCCTGCCGAGGAACACGGCCGGCAACGCGACCGGGAGCGAGAGCAGGTAATAATGGGTGACCGCGGGAACCCATAATCCGGCGAACCAGTATCCGCTCATTCCAATGATGCTTGCCGGAAGAAAATAGCCTTGCAGAGTCGCGCGGAAATGTTGCGCGGACCAGCGCCGCATCGCTCCATAGATCGCCAGAGGCGGCCCGTTCATTCCGTAGGCTCCGCCCAGGATTCCTGCAAAGAAACCACAGGCGACCAGCCATCGCCGGCTATCGCCGCGCAGTTCCGGGGGCCTGCGGCCGGCGAGCGAGTAAACCGAGAATGCAATGATCACCGATGCCAGCGCCGCCTTTACCGAGCGCTGATAGTTGCTGGTGAGCAGCACCAGGCCGACCGGAATCCCGAACAGCGTCGAAAGCACCAGCCAGCCGGTGCTGCGCAAGTGAATCTTCTTTGAATCCTGCAGCACCACGATGGTCGCGACGGTGATCGACACCAGAACCGCCAAAGGAGCCGCGACTTGGAGCGGCAGGCAAAAGGCGAGCAGGGGCACCGCGATTAACGCCTCGCCGAATCCAAACGCCGACCGAATCAGCGTCGCGAAGAAGATGATCAGCAGGACTCGCAGGGCGGAAAGGTCGATGGGAAGATGCACGCGGCCCCTGCCGTCATTCTAACCGAGCACGGCTCCAGTCCTGTTTTGTGGCGCGTAGAAGCGCCGCGTTTCTCAGAAAAAACTGCTATCCAAAGCGTTCCAACATAGTCTATCTATGTTGAGATGATCCCTCCCGGGACCCTGGACGTTTTGATTCTGCAAACGCTCACGGCGCGCGCGAAAATGCACGGGTTCGAGATCGCGGAAGGGATCCGCCGCGGCTCCCAGGACGTGCTGAGAGTGGAGGAGGGTTCGCTCTATCCCGCGCTGCACCGGATGCTGATGAAGGGATGGCTGGCTGCGGAATGGAGCAAGACCGGGGCGAATCATCGCGCGCGCTACTATCGCCTGACCGCGGCGGGGAAAAAGCAGTTGGCGAAGGAACTCGAGGATTATCGCACCGTGGCGCGCGCCATTGCCCGGATTCTGCCGGCTTGAAGAGACGATTTTATGTGGTGGCGAAAATGGATGCTGCTGTTTTTGAGAAATCGCGCGGAGCGCGACCTCGATGATGAGATCCGGCTGCATGTGCAATTGCGCGCACAGCAGCTGCGTGAAGAAGGAATGAGCGAGGAACAGGCGCGAACTGAAGCCGGGCGGCGGTTCGGAAACCGGACGCTTCTAAAAGAGATCACGCGCGAAAGCTGGAGCTGGACGTGGGTAGAGCAGTTCGTGCGCGATGTGCGCATTGCGCTGCGGGCGCTGCGCAAGAGCCCGTCGTTTACCCTGGTCGCGATCGTTTCGCTGGCGGTCGCGCTGGGCGCCAACACGGCGGTATTTTCGTTCGCCCGCGCGATTCTGCTCAAGACCTTGCCGGTCGACGGCGCCCGGCGACTGGTGCTCCTGCGCCAGCACAACGAAATGTTCCACATGGAGAACTGCTGCTTCACCCGGCGCTTTTTCGACGATCTGCGCAAGCAGGATGTGGGATTTGGCGAGGCCGCCGCGGTCGCGACCTGGGACGTGAATCTCACCGGCCAGGAGCAGACCGGAAAATTGACGGCCGAGCTGGTGAGCGGGAATTTCTTCGCGATGTTAGGCGTGCATCCCGCGCTGGGAAGGTTGATCGATGAATCGGACGACGCAGCGGGCGCGGCAGTGTGCGTGATCAGCTACCGGCTGTGGCGGGAGAGATTCGGCGGTCTCGCGGACGTCATAGGAAGGAAGGTGACGGTCGACACGACGCCGTTTCAAATCGTCGGTGTGATGCAGCGCGGGTTCGCCGGCGCAACCATGTATGAGCAGCACGACCTTGCGATGCCGGCACACCTGATCACGGCGCTTCTGGGTCCTTCCCGCGATTCGGCCTACCTCCCATGGTTGCAGATTATCGCGCGATTGAGGCCAGGCGTCACGCGGGCGCAGGCGGAGGCACGGGTGAACGCGGTTGGGTTCGCCATCGAGCAAAGCGACGTCCTCCAGCTCCAGTTGCAGCCGCAAAGGGACGCATTTCGGCTGATCGACGGGAGCCAAGGCATCGATTCGAAAAAAGACCGGTTGGCGAAACCAGTGCTGCTGCTGTTTGGATTGGTCGGAGTGGTGCTCATGGTCGCGTGCGCGAATCTGACTTCGCTGCTCTTGGTGCGATCGGTGGAGCGGACGGTGGAGGCGGGCGTCCGTCTCGCGCTAGGCGGGTCGCGCGGGGCGCTGATGCGGTCATTTCTAGTTGAAAGCATGGTGCTTGCCGTCGCGGGCGCGATCGGCGGAGGGGGATTGGCGCAGGCGCTCACGCAGTTTTTGCTCAAATTGATGGGTTCCGACGGCGAAGAGATCGCGCGGCAGGTTCATCCGGATTGGGCCGTTTTCGCGTTTCTGGGGATCGCGGCGATTCTGGCGGGAGTCTTGTTTGGAATTCTTCCCGCGTGGCGCGCATCGCGATCGGATCCGCTGCGCGCGATTCGTGGCGTGGATGCTCCGCGCGGGCGGTCGCTCGGATTGCGGATCCTGGTGGCGGCGCAGATCGCGCTTTCGCTCGCCTTGCTGTTCGGCGCAGGATTGTTCGTGAGAACGCTGCGGAATCTGCGTGCGGTGGATCTCGGATTCCGTCCGGAAAATGTCGCGCTTCTGCGGCTCAATCTGAGCCGCACGGCTTACAGCATCGGACGCTCAAGGACAGATTCGGGCAACGACGGCTGGAAACAATTCTTCGAGAATTTGCTCGACCGCGCGCGCCAGCTTCCCGGAACGCGCGCCGCCAGCCTTGCCGGCATCAGCCCGATTTCGGGCGCGATGGCGATGGTTTCGATAAACCTCCCGGCTTACATTTCGCCCAACCGGCTGCTCCCGACGACCTACGTCAGCATTGTCAGCAGCGGATATTTCCGCACGCTCGGAATTCCTCTGATCGCGGGTCGTGATTTCACCTCGGACGACCGCGCGAGCCTCAACAGCCAAGGCGTCGCGATCGTGAACCAGGAGTTCGCCAGGAAGTTTTTCAATGGCGACGCCCTAGGCAAAACGTTCATCTACAATGGCGAAAGGGAACCGGTGCGTGTGGTCGGGATTGCGGGCGACACGCATTATCAGACCCTGCGTGAGGAGCCCAAAACGATTCTTTATCTTCCCGTAACGCAGTGGACTTTTCCGCAGCTCGCGACGTTGCAGGTGCGTTTCACAGGCGACCCGTCCGCGACCATCGAGCGCCTGCGCGTGCTGGTCCATCAAATTGACCCGCGCGTCCCCATCGATTCCATCACCACCATGGATACGCAGATCGACCAGGCCCTCTCGCGCGAGAGGCTTCTGGCGTTTTTGTCGACTTTGACCGGCGGCATCGCAGTGACGCTGGCGGCTATCGGGCTGTACGGGGTGATGGCGTTTTCCGTGGCCCGGCGCACGCGCGAGATCGGGATTCGCATGGCGATTGGCGCGCCACGCTCGACCATCCTTCGTCAGTTCCTGGCGGAAAGCGCCTGGATGGCCGCCGCAGGGGTCGGGTTGGGCATTCCGATCGCACTCGGCTGCGGACGCCTGGCGGCATCGCTGCTTTACGGATTATCCGCGCAAGACTCGCGCAGTGCGATTGCGGCGACCACGATCCTGGCCGCGATTGCGTTGATCGCCGCTGTGATTCCGGCCTGGCGTGCGGCCCGGCTGGATCCCATGAGGGCGCTGCACTGGGAATAAATCGCACAGCAACTCCTAGAATTTTACCGTCGGAAGATATTGCGGCGCGCGGCGGATTTTGGTCTCCTGCTCGAACGCGTAGGCGTACTTGATCAGCTTCACTTCGCTGCGCGGCGAGCCAAAGAACGAGATCCCCACCGGCAATCCGTGGACGAATCCCGCCGGAACGGTGACGTGCGGATATCCCGCGACCGCGGCGGGGGTCGAACAGCCGCCCAGAAAGTGGTCGCCGTCGATGTAATCGGTGGGCCACGCGGGACCGTCGGTCGGCGCAACCAGTGCGTCGAGCGCGAGCTTGCTCATCACCGCGTCGATTCCTTCCTGTTTCGCCAAATGATTCAATTTCGACACCAGGTCGCGATACGCGCGGGTGCTGATCGGCCCCTTTGCTTCGGCCTTGATCATCTGGTCCTGCCCGAACCACGGCATTTCGCGTTCGCGATTGCGCTCGTTAAACTCGATCACGTCCTTCAGGCTTTTCACCGCCGCGCCGCGCGATTCCAGGTACGCGTTCAGATCGGACTTGAACTCGTAAAGCAGCGCGTCATTTTCGGGCTCGCTCAATTTCGAATACGAAGGAAGATTGGCGGGATCGACGATCTGCGCGCCCAGGTTTTTAATGATGCCGAGGGCTTCCTCGATGATGCGATCCACCTCGTCGTTGAATCCGAATATCTGCCGCGCGACGCCGATGCGCGCGCCGCGCAGACCATTGGGATCAAGCGCCTGGCCGTAGCTGGCGCCGGCCAGCGCGCCGAGCAGCAGCGCCGCGTCGGCAACGGTGCGCGCCATGGGCCCCGCCGTGTCCTGGCGATGCGAAACCGGAACGATGCCTGCGCCGGGAACCAGTCCCACGGTCGGCTTGATTCCCACAATTCCGTTGATCGACGACGGCGAGACAATGGACCCGTCGGTTTCCGTTCCGATCCCCGCCGCGCACAGGCTCGCTGATACGCCCGCGCCCGTTCCCGAACTCGATCCCGAGGGATTCCGGTCGAGCGCGTAAGGATTGTGCGTCTGTCCGCCGCGCCCGCTCCAGCCGCTGGTCGAATGCGTGGAGCGAAAATTCGCCCACTCGCTCAGATTCGTTTTTCCCAGGATGATCGCGCCGGAGGCCCGCAGCCGCGTGACCAGCCCGGCGTCTTTCGGCGCGCTCGATGCGAGCGCGAGCGATCTGGCCGAGGTCATCATTTTGTCGCCGGTATCGATGTTGTCTTTAATCAAAACCGGAATCCCGTGCAGTGCGCCGCGCAAACCTTTCTCTTTGCGCTCGCGATCGAGCGCGGCAGCAATCGCCTCGGCATCCGGATTGAGCTCGATCACCGAGTTGATGCGCGGGCCGGATTTATCGATCTGCTGGATGCGCATCAGATATTTTTGAACCAGCTCGACCGAAGTGAGCTGTCCGGAGGCGAGCGCTCCTTGAAGCTCGACGATGCTGGCTTCTTCGATGGACTCCTGGGCGGGAGCGTTCTGAAGCGCGAGCGCGGCTCCGATTCCGGATTGAATGAATTCCCGTCGCGACGGCATATCCGCAGGATACCTATCATGGAGTGGAGTGATCCACTGCCTGGGTGGTCGCGTGCTGAAGCCGGAACTGCTCGATTCGCTGCCCGAACCGCAGGCGCGTGCGAGCCTCGACGATCTCACCCGCATCAATCGCCATTGGGGTGGTCACGCGACCCTCCGCCGGCTGCTAGCTGAAAACGTCGTGGGCGATTTTTCCTTGCTGGACGTCGGCGCGGCTTCGGGCGACATGGGAGCGTGCGTGCGCCGCTGGTATCCCGGCGCGCGGGTAACTTCGCTCGACCGCATCGTCTCGCACCTGACGCGCGCCGCCGCCCCGCGAGTGGCCGCCGATGCGTTCGCGCTCCCGTTCCCGCCCAAATCGTTCGATTATGTCTTCTGCTCGCTGTTTTTGCACCACTTCACGGATGAGGAAATCGTGCGACTGCTGGCTGGCTTCGCAGGCGTCGCGCGAAAAAAGGTGCTGGCGATCGATCTGGAGCGCAATCCGGTCGCGTATTATTTTCTCCCCTGGACGAAATGGATTTTCGGATGGGACGCGGTGACCGTAAACGACGGCCCGATTTCAGTCGAAGCCGCCTTCCGCGCGCGCGAACTGGCGGAGCTGGCCGCGCGCGCCGGATTCAAGAACGTTAGGGCGAGGGCGTACCGTCCCGCGTTCCGAGTCGCGCTGGCGGGAGCCACGTTCTAAACCAGAACTCAGGCGATACTTAACTTTCATCGACTCATCATCTTGCAGTTACATCATTTGTCGATTGACAATAAGCAGTATGAATTTGACACCATGATATAATCTGTGCATGAATCGAGCCGCTGTTCTCGCCCTGATCTCCGCCGCACCCGTGCTGATGGCGCAATCCATCGCCGGCCTGTGGCAAGGAACCGTGACCGTCAACGGGACCGATATTCCCTTCCGCTTCGAGATCGCGGGCGACGGCGGCAACGTCACCGGAACGTTTTTCAACGGCGACGAGCGCTACACCTCGACCTCCGGAAACCTGGCCAACAACGGGCTGGAACTGAACTGGGATTATTTCGCCTCGAAACTGACCGCGACGGTCTCCGGCGACGCGATCGACGGTACCTACGCGCGCGGGCGCGGGCGGCCGATGCCGTTTCACGCCCACAAAGGGCTGATCAAAGTGGAGTCCGCCGGCGCGCCCTCGATCGATGGCGTCTGGATCCTGGAGGGCGTCGACAGTTCCAAGGGCGAACAGGCGTGGAGTTTCATCGTCGAGCAAAAGGGCGCTGAGATTTCCGCGGCGATCCTGCGTGTGGACGGCGACACCGGAACGCTCACCGGCGCGTATCATGATGGCAAGTTCACGGTTAGTCATTTTTCCGGACAGCGTCCCGCTCTAGTCGAGGCTTCACTCAACCCGGATGGCACGCTCAAGGTGGTGGAAGGCCGGCACACGATGACCGGCTATCGTCCGGACGAGGTTCGCGCCAAGGGACTGCCCGAACCCACCGATCCCACCAAACACACCGGCGTCAAGAACGCGGCGGAGCGCTTCCATTTCGCCTTCACCGACCTCAACGGCAACCTGGTCTCCGACACCGACGCGCGATTCAAGGATAAGGTCGTGCTGGTGGATGTTTTCGGAAGCTGGTGCCCCAACTGCCACGACGAAGCTCCGTTCCTCGAAGAAACCTACCGCAAGTACCGCAGCCAGGGACTCGAAGTCGTGGGGCTGTCGTTCGAGGAGGCCGATCAGTTGAAGAATCCCACCCGTTTGCGCGCTTTCATGAAGCGCTACGGGATCGATTACACCGTCCTGTTGTGCGGCACCACCGACCAGGCCAAGGAAAAATTGTCGCAGGCGTCTAACTGGGACGCCTGGCCGACCACGTTCATCCTGGGCCGCGACGGCCGCGTTCGCGCGGTGCATACGGGCTTCCCCAGCAAAGCGTCGGGCGAGCTGTACACCAAAGCGAAACAGGAGTTCACCGAGCAGGTGGAGCACCTGCTGTCTGAAAACGCTCTGACGCTTCGGCACCAATAGAGAATGGGCCGTTCATGAACGTCAATAAGACCGAGTGACGGCCTAAAAGATCAGCTTCAATCCGAACTGGATCTGCCGCGAGGTGGTGGTGGTTGTGGTGATCAGCCCCGCCGATCCGCTGATCGCTCCGCTGGAGAACACGGTCGAGTTGGGCGTCCCGAAATTGGCGTGATTCAGGATGTTGAAAAATTCCGCGCGAAATTGCAGCGTGCTGCGCTCGGTGACGCGCGTGTCCTTGAACAGCGAAAAATCCAGATCGGCGAGGCCGGGGCCACGATACACTCCGCGGCCCAGATTCCCGTACGTTCCCGGGGTGGGCAGCGCGAACGCGTTGGGGTTGTACCACTGGTTGGGGTTCCCCAGGATCACGGGTCCGCTGAAGGCCGGATTCACGTCGGGGCGGTCCGGATTGCGCGTGTCGCCGTCGCCCGAGCGGTTCGAGCCGATCACCGGCGTGAAGGGAAACCCGCTCAGCAGCGTGGAAATCAGGTTGACCTGCCAGCCGCTGAGCAGGCGATTGCGGCTGTTAAACCAGGGCAGCCTATAGCTCGCCGAAAAGCTCGCTTGCGCGGCGACATCCAGCGCCGCGGGTCCCCAATCTTCCGGCAGATCGTTGCGATTGAGAACCATCTGCGCCTGGTTGTTGGCCTGCGCGCCGGTCAATCCCGAATTCATATCGAGATTTTTCGACCAGGTGAAATTGGCGCGGAACTGAAGATTGCGGCTCAGCCGATGAATCACATCGGTTTCAAGCGCGTTGTAGCTGCTGTTGCCTTCGGTGTACCAAAAGAATCCGCCGGATAAATAGGGATTGGGCCGCCCCGGCTCGACGGGAATATACTGCGCGCCGTCGGGGACCAGTCCCTTGGTGGTTCCCGGCGTGCCGCCGGAAACGCAGCCGGCCGAATTGGTGCAGATTTCGGCGGGGATGGTGTTGGGATCGATGCTCAGCAATCCGTGATAACCATGCGAGCCGGCGTAAGCCACGCGCAGCGAGGTGCGCGGCGTGATCTCGCGCTCCACCGTGAAATTCCATTCCGCGACGGCGGGCGTATAAGCGTTCGGCTGCACGCCCTGCGGCGCGAAGGTGGTGCAGGGCGAAGGAACTCCCGGACCGCACGCCGGGGGAACGGGTGTGTTGGCAACGATGGGCAGAAAACTCGAAACCGATCCGGTGAAGGTCGCCGCGCCGTTGTACGGGGGCAGCGAATTCATCAGGAAGGCGAGATCGTCGATCAGCGAATAATACATTCCGAATCCCGACCGGATGGCCGTCTTCCCATCGCCGAACGGATCCCAGGCGAGCGCCACGCGCGGCGCCCACAGGTGCTTCGCGTTGTTCTGGGTGAAGATGCTCGAGGCCACGCGCGGATTGGTCTCCAGCACGCCGTTCGCGTCGGTCACGTAATTCGCCGCGCGTCCGTACTCTTCATTCCATCCCGTGGTGAACTCGTCGCGCAGCCCGAGCTGAATCGTCAAGTTGGGACGCACCCGGATCGCATCCTGCACGTACCACGCTCCGAACAGGCTGCGCCATCCGAGCTCGTTCGCGTCCGGAATCACCTGAAAATTGCTGACCGTCCCTTGCAGAAACGTAGTGAGGCTGGTGAAGGTCGCCTGCCCGAGCTGCCGCGACGCGCTGTCCTCGTTATCCTGCATCCTTTGAACCCAGACGCCCGCGCTGATCTGGTGAATCCCCTGCGTGATCTGGACGCCATCGGTATAGGTGAACAGGTTGCGCCGGTTCCAGGAACCCGCGGCGTTGTTCGAGCCCGCCGCGGTCAGCGCCGCCGCGCCGGTGGTGGTCAATCCTCCGCCGATTACGATCCCTCCGGCCGGTGCGCCCGCCACGAAAGAAGTGTCCGACGGAAACTGCGCGAACTGTTCCGCGCCAAGATTGAAAGAGGCCCGCGAAAAGCCCGCGTCAAAGGTGTTCAGAATGCGTCCCGAAAAAACGTGGACTTCCTGCGCGCTGGCTACCTGGCTCGCCAGCGGCTCCGCGGTGCCGAACAGCGGATCGGCGTTGGGCGTATTGTTGGTTCCGTCGTCGATCGTGTACGACGCCGAAAGCGTATCGCGCGAGTTGAGATTGAAATCGCTGCGGAGGGTACCGAAATCCTCCTGAATGTTCTGGCGCGGGTTGTTGTAGGAAAGCGCGGTGCCCGTGGGAACTCCTTTGCTCAGCAGCTCGCCGCCGTTGGGCGCCGGCCAGAACTGCATGTAATCGAGCATCGTCGGATTCACGCCGCTCACCGGCGTATAAACCCCGGACGCATTCGGCAGCAATCCCTGCCGGGCCTGGCTGTCCGGCACCACGCTCACGCTGCTCAGCGCCAGCACCTGCCGGAATCCTTCGTAGTTGGCGAAAAAAAACGCGCGGTTCTTCTTAAGCGGACCGCCCGCCGCGCCCCCGAACTGATTTCGACGGAACGGAGGGACCGCGCCTTTGTCCATAACGTTCCGCGCGTCCAGATCGCTGTTGCGCAGAAACTCGAACAGCGTCCCGTGCAGCTCATTGCTTCCCGATTGCGTCACCACCAGCACCTGCGCTCCGGAGCGCTTGCCGTACTCCGCGCCGTAGGTGTCGGTGAGCACGTTGAACTCGCGCACCGCGTCGATACCCAGCAACTGACCGCTCGCGCCGCCCGGCGTGTCGGCGAGCTGGCTCGATCCGGTGTACTCGATTCCGTTCAGCAGAAACAGATTTTCCGACGTGCGCCGCCCATCGACGGTGAAGGTGTTGCCGTCGCTGGTGCTGGTGTTGGCGCTTTTCATGCCGCTGTAGTTGATCGCGCCGGGGTTCAGCGTGATCAGGTTGTCGAAACTGCGCCCGTTCAAGGGAAGATCCTTCACCTGACTTTCGTTGACCACCCCGCTCACCGAACTCGTCGTGGTGTTCACCACCGGCGTCTGCTCATTGACGCTGACCTCCTGCACGAACTGGCCGACCTCCAGGTGGAAATTCACCACCGCCTGCTGGCCCACCTGAAGATCGATGCCGGCGCGTACCGCCGGCTTGAATCCCTGTTTTTCGACGCGAACCTCCTGCGCGCCGAGCGGCAGCGCGACCACGATGTAATCGCCGTTATCATCCGTGGTAGTTTTGCGCACCGCGCCGGTTTCGAGGCTCCGCACGGTGACGGAAGCGCCGGAAATCGTGGCGCCGCTCGCGTCCTCAACTTTCCCCGTAACGGAACCGGTGACTTGAGCGTGAACGTCACCCAGCAGAAAGGTGAGAGCGATCAGCGACGCGGCAGTACGCAAGTGAGTCTCCTCGAGATCGCGCGCCGAGCGCGCGATGAAGTGCCCCTCAATCTAAGTTATTATGACAAGGCCGCCGGTTAGTGTAAAATATGCCACTATGCACAGCTCAGCACTGCATTCCTGGCTGCCCTGGATTCAAGTGGTCTGCTGGACGATTTTTTTGATCGCACTGATCTGGCGCAAGCGAGCTGGCCTCTGGAAACGTCCGCACACGTTCAAGTGGGCCATCGGTCTGATGTCTGCGGCAATCGTGTTGTCGGCGACCGCCGCGATTCCCCAACTTTACGGACAATGAAAACCCTCCCGGGCCTTGCGCGAGAGGAGTAGAGCTTCCGGCTACCCTTTGCTCAGCTCCTTGGCCGGCGTCGCGTCGATTTTGTGGAGCAGCTTCGCGAACACCTCGATTTCCGCGTGCAACCGCTCCGGACTCAGCTTATCGATGCAGCCGTCCTGCGGCCCGGCCAGCAGATAATTCGGCTGCGGGATGTAGCCGATGGTCGGGATTCCGGCGTGTGCCAGGCCGGCGCCTTCGCCGAGCCATCCGCCGTGCACCGGGTTCACCACGGCGGTCCGTTGATCGCCGCTGCCCTGAAGCGTATCGACCAGACGATTCCCCAGAGGCTCGCTCTCGGTGATCGCGACGGCCCACTCGTTCTCTCCCGTCGGCCGATAATGCAATGACGCATCGTCAGCCCACTCTTTGCAGCCCAGATGCTCGATGGTCAGCGCGGCGACCGCTTTCTCGGAAAGATACGAATATTTCTTGAGCACGCCGCGCATCGACGGCACCCACGGCCCCGCGAAATGGCCCGTGGTCAGCGCGAACAGGATGGTTCTCTTGCGCTGCTTTTCCGGGATCTGCGAAAAGTATTTCGCCAGCGCGAGGATCCCCAACCCTCCGTTCTCCTCTGTCGCGTTGGGACCGTCGGTGTGCGTGTTGACCACGATAATCTCGTCGGAAAGATCTCCGGGAAGCGAGGTCAGCAGCGTGTCGGTGGGCGATTCCTCGATGGTCGCGGCTTCGAGCACCAGCGTCGCCTTCGCGCCGCTCGATGCAAGCGCTTTCAGTTTCGCGCCGGTGTCGCGTCCCACGTACAATCCCGGCACGCCCTGCGGCGGACGCGAGAACGGAGTGTATTGATCGGCCGCGTTGGCGTCGGAAATGTCGGTCCACGCCAGCACCACGCCGATCGCGCCGGCTTTGGCGAACTTGGTCAGATCGTTCACCGCGCCGCGCGCGGGCCGGTATTCCGCCGGAAAATGCGCGTCAGCCGGATACGTTCCCCACGGCTCATACATCTGGCCGAATTTCCGCACTGACGTCGCGAAATCGACGAGCGCAATTTTGCCTTCAAGCCCGTTCAGATCGAAATTGGGACTATGACCCGCGTAAACCAGCTCGCCGGTCACGCCCTGCGCGGGCGTCTGGCCGGAATACGGGAAATACGAAGTCACCGGAGCCTGAAAGCTGTCGCCCGAAGCGGGCTTGATGCTCAGTTGCGTTCTCCGCGCCTCCCAGCGCGGAAACGTGTAGTGCTCGCGCTGGACTTCGTAGCCGTACTCCTTGAGATCCGTCGCCAGAAAATCGACGAACTCCACATGCGCGCGGTTGCCGGTGTACTTGGGCCCGAGCTTCGCCATCCACGTCTGCCATTCCCAGACTTCCTTTTGCGAAGGCAGCAGCTCGGGATGAAACGCTTCGACGGTGGCGCCTTCGGCAACCGGCATCAGAGCGCGTTTGCCGGCGACGCCGAGTGTCGAAGCCGCAACCGCCGACCGCATAAAGCCGCGCCGCGAAATTCGCATAGTTCACCTCCCTGGCCGCACTCTGATTCTACTTGAAACCGGCGCGGGGCCGATTCACTTCGACGAAAACAACAAGAATTTTCCAAACTGCCGCGCAACCGGAAAGGACCGGTAAAGCGCGGCGCGATCCGCGTCACCCGCGCAATCGAGGCACAGCATCGCGCAAGGCGATTCGTCGCGCGCATACTTCGCCGCTGGTCCGCGCACGCCGGAATGAACGAACCGCACGCCCGGCTTGCGCTCGCGCAGAAGCGCTTCGAACGGATATTCGAGCTGGAAATTGTTGATATCGATTCCGATCAGAGGGCAATCGAGCCCGGCGGCCGCATTCACGGCGTCCAGATACGACCCGCGGTTGCCCCATTGCCCCATGTCGGAAAAATAGTTCAGATCGCGCGAGGTCTTGAGCACGCTGCGCTCGCCTTTGAGCGGACGCACCCAGTTTTCAAACAGCGCCGGCCGGGCGTTATTGAGTAAAAAGACGCACAGCAAAACCGGAATCGCCGCGGGACGGATTTTCTCGATCAGAACGCCCGCGACCGCCGACGCCAGCGCGAACAGCGGCAAAAACATCCGCGCCATGAACGGCTGCCACTTGAGATAAAAGCAGAACAGCGCGAATCCTGCCACCAGCGCGAGCATGTACGCGAGCATCGGCCGCCATTCGCGGCGAAACGGCAGCGCGGCCAGGCTCGCGGCGAAGATCAGCAGTTCCCAGCGGTTCGGCGCGTTGGTTTCGTGATTCGCATTCACCGGCGGCGCGTATTCCGACCACGTCCAGGTTGTCGCGGGATCGTCCGGATTTGCGCCGATCGCGCGATGAGCAGCAAGAGCCCAGTCGAAAATTTTCCGATTCCAGCGCGGATCGCGAAAGGCGAGCTGCTCAGTGGAATTGCGGATGAAGTTCGAAAGAGTCTGGCGCCAGCCGAAGGTTGCATTGCGCCAATGGAAGCGTGCGTCGCCGAATGCACCCGCAAATCCGAGCGGGTTTCCGGAAAGATCGATGTTTCGCAGAAATTGCGGCGCGTTCAACGCGAGCGCGCATCCCAGCATCGCAGCGATCGCGCGGGCCTTATCACGCCGCTCGCGCCAGGCGGGCAGCATCACGGCGAGAATCAGCGGCGGTGCGAAAAGATATGCGGTCGCCTTGGTCCCGATGGCAAGCGCCAGCGCCAGGCCGGCGAAAATGCTCGCGCGAGAAAGCAGAAAGTACACCGCCCCGATCAGCCACGCGGCCATGAGGTAATCGTTCTTCGCGCCCGAGGCTTGCAGAATTCCATTGGGAAGAGTCGCGCAAATGAGCGCGGCGATGGTCTGTCCGCGGGCGCCGGCGCCGAAGCGCTGCGCGACCAGCGACACGCCGATCAGCGAAGTCGCGCAGCCGAACCACTGGACCAGGTTCACAAGACGATCGCCGCCCGAAAGGATGTAGGAGTGCAACATGAAATATTCGGCGAACGGCTGGAGCATGATCTGGTTCAGATAGGGCGTCGCGAAGAAACGCACGCTGCGCTGCTGCGCCCAGAACAATACGCGCGGCATGTGATACGACATGGCGTCGGAGGAGTTCGGCGGACTCATCAGCGCCACGACAAGAACGATCGCCAGGACGGCTGCGATCGCCGCGACGAGAATCGTGTCGATCAGATTGGGTCGCGGCAGGGGCGGCCTGCGCCGGATCGCGAATGCCAGAAGCGCCGCGATCGCCAGCATCCAAAGCGCCGCCAGCACCGGCCGCGACAACGCGTGGAACAGACTCAAAAGTTCGGTGCTGATGACGACGAACGTGCCCAGCGCAACCGCCGCGCGTAGGTACATATCACGCCAGCTCGGGGAAATCTCCATGCGGCCGCTAAAGAAATTGTACGGCGCGTGTGGCCGCTACTTCGAGTGGGCGCCGGAGGCCTGCCGCGAGCTTTTTTGCGATTGCGCCGGCTTCTTCCTGCGCAGCAGCCGACCCACCGAGCGCACCAGGTGCGCGACCTCGTGGTTGCTTTTCATGATCACCACGTCCGCGCCCGTGTTGTTCTCGTTCAAGCCCAGCGAATCGGCGAACCCGGACAGCAGGATCACCGGAATGTTCAGCCGGATCTTGCGCAGTCCGGAGATCAGTTCGTCGCCGTTCATGCGCGGCATTTTGTAATCGGTCACCACCAGGTCGAACGGGCTGTCGGAGAAAATCTGAAGCGCCTCCGCCGCGCTGGAGCAGGTGACCACAGTCGCGCCCAACTCCTCCAGCACCGACTTGCGCGCGCTCAGGCCGTGCGGGTTGTCGTCGACGAGCAAAATTCTCGCCGGCGCAACGTTTGAAACAGAATTTCGGGATGGCATCGCTTGAAAAAGACATCGAAAAATTAACAGAGGTGTAACAGCCATGTCAACACACTTGTAACGGCATCAAAAATCGTCACATCCATTTCTTGACTTTTGAATCCGCGCGAGCGCGCTTATTCCACTTTGCGCGGCGCTGTGTAACCGGCCTTGGCGATGATCTGGTACTTGATCGGTTTGCCCTTGGGATCCGTCACACGCAGCGGTTCATTGGTTGAAGGATCGACCAGTTCCACCTTGATTTTCCGGTATTTCCCGTCGCGATCCTGGTTCGACGGAGTGTACGTCAGTACGTACTGGTTCCGCATCGTGTCCGAAATCGTTTTGAAAATATCCGGCATCTCGCCGAAAAAGCGCGGATAGAACGCCATCCCTCCGCTTTCGGTGGCGAACGTTTTCAATTGCAGATCGGCTTGAAGGAATCTCATGCTGTCGCCCGCCGGACCCATCATCAGACGCACCGGTTGCAACAGGCTCAGCGCGTAAATGGGAACCCCGGCGTTCTGGATCGCCTTGCGCGCTTTGTCATAGGTCAGCTTGCTCAACGTGTCGACTCCGGAAGAGAGCAGCAGGATCGCCTTACGCCCTTCGATATCCTGCATACGCTGCGCGGTGTCCACCACTGCGTCAAATAAACACGCTTCGCGAAATCCGGGAATGCGCAGGCGCTGCAACGCGTCATAGGTGTCCTGGCGATTGGTGGAAAAGTCCGAGAGGATCTCTGGTCTGAGATCGTAAGCCACCACCGCGACGTAATCGTCCGGCCGCAGCGTCTCCACGAACCCGTAGGACGCCACCAGCGTCTGATACCATCCGTAGCTGTAGAAGTCCTGAAACAGCGCCGAAAACTCGACCACCATGGCGATGGTCATGGGCGCTTCTCCCAGTGAAAAGCTGGAGACCTGCTGCGGCGTGTTGTCCTCGAGCACGCGGAAATTATTCTTGGGAATTTTGGGGATGAAATGCCCCTTGTTGTCGAGTACCGCAACGTCCACGCTCACCGTGATCGCATCGGTCGAAAACACCGGAGCTCCTTGCGGCGTCGCGTCCTTCTTGTTGTATTTCGACGGGATCGGCGTTTTGTCGCTCGATGCGTCCGGCGGCGCGTTCTTGGGTTTGGCGACCGTTTCGCTTGATTGGGTGCCCGTTCCCTGAGCCCAGGCGAGCTCGAAAGGAACCAGCGAAGCGATACAAAATACGGCAAGAAACCGCAGGGACTTCATGAGACACACCATACCAGAATTGACGCGAATTTGGAATTCAGGGTTGCGTGACAAGCGCGCCTTCAATTCACAAAACGATCGCGATCGGAGCCCTGTTTGCGCAGATAAACCTGAAACTTTTTCTTCGCCCGCGCCAGTTTCCAGTCGCGATACGACCGTTCGATGGAACCTAAAGGATCGATGCGCGGCATCGCGCGTCCCATACTGCGCGATTTGAGGAAGATGTAGCCGAATGCCATCCCGGTGAGCATCCCGATCGCCGCCGGCCCGCCGCCTGAAAACGAAATGTACAATGCGATCGCGCCCACCAGGATGGTGAAGTATTTCATCTTCATGGGGAAGATGATGAACAGCACCTGCCGGTCCGGCCACAGCACCGCGCACACCAGCAGAATTCCGTAAATCGGCGCGTACGCCCCGATCACCGGCGCCGACGGATTGCCCAGCAGGTATTGCAGAATCACGACGACCAGCGCCGGTCCCGCAGTGCACAGGAAATAAAATCGCAGGAACCGGTTGGTGCCCCAGCTGCCTTCGATATCGGCGCCGAACATCCACAGCGTGAGCATGTTCCACAGGATCTCCCACAGATCCACGTGAACGAAGCTGTAGGTCACCAGCTGCCACAGGAATCCGTGCGCCACCTGCGCCGGTACCAGCGCCAGCAGCCAGAACGCCTGCCCGAGCGCGCTTGCGCCGGTGATCCAGCGCAGCACGAACATTCCAATGTTGACGATCAGCAGCCACTTGATGGCGGGCGGGAATCCGGGAACTGCCAGATACGGCCGCGCGTAGGATCGGGAACCAAAGGCCATCGGCGGGACGAAATCCCCTTCAGCCTCAGGATACCATCCGATGCGCCGCCGGTCGTTGGGGCGCGGCGCAACAATCCGCACTGCACGTCGCCGGCTCGGATTGCGCAAGTTCGGCGATCATGCGGATCATCGCCGGATGCGTCTCTACCGTTCCGGCGCGGACCATCCGGATCCCCAACCGGTCGCACAGCGCGCGCGCTTCCGTGTCGAGGTCATACAGAACCTCCATGTGATCGGAAAGAAATCCGATGGGCGCGACGACCGAATCGGCGGGATGGGCCCGCAGAAAATCGCAGATGTCGGGTTCGAGCCACGGCTGCCCGGGGGGGCCGCTGCGGCTTTGATAAACCAGCGTCCATTCGCTCCGCCCGACCGCATTCGCCACGCTCGCGCAGGCCGCTTCAAGCTGCGCGACGTACGGGCTCGACCGCGCCATCGCGACCGGGACACTGTGCGCGGTGAAAATCAGGCGGCCGTGCGGAAGCTGCGCCATCGCCGCGCGCACGCGATCGGCCATCGCCTCGAGGAACGCCTCGTGTCCCGCAAACGGAGGAATTTTGTCGATCTTCGGCGCGTTTTCGACCTCGGCTGTGGCGCGCTGGATATCCTCTACATACTGCCGGCATCCGGAATAGGAGCCGAACGCCGAGGTGACGAACGCGATCGCGCGGCGCACGCCGTCGTCGCGCATCTGGCGCAGGGTGTCGGCGAGAAACGGATACCAGTTGCGGTTCCCCCAATACACCGGGATGGGCAAAGCTGCCCGGAGCGCGGCGACCAGCTCGCGATTCTGATCGTTGATGGGGCTGCGGCCGTCGAAATGATAATAATGCTCGGCGACTTCGAGCATCCGCTCGCGCGGAACGTTGCGTCCGCGCAGCACGTTTTCCAAAAACGGAATCACGTCCTCATGTTTTTCAGGACCGCCGAAGCTGACCACGATCAGGGCATCGTAGAGGGACACGATTTCAGTTTAATGGGGTCACAAGGCATATGCCGGCGAAACCGGGATGGGAGCGAACAACGGGTAAAACCGGCTCACATCGCAAATTGAGCTTACGCCGGACCTTAGAAAATCCGTTTCTAGGGGCCTAGCGCGTCCGTAGACGAGACTTTTCGTTTCCGGCACCTCAGGTATCAACTCGGACTTTTTTTCTGGAAAAATTTCACCAGCCAAACATGCAAAAAACTGATTCCCCGCCGGTTGCAGAAAAAATGCGTTTTCAAGGGTAGTATATCCGCAGTGGATATACCTCGCGCCGTTACCGTGGCGGCGCCGCTCACGACGTTGCGGCCGGGCCAAAGCGGAGCCGCGCGCGTCAGCAAGCGTTGTTGTGCCGGGACAGTCTACTGGAATCACCGGAACAGCGGCTTCGCCAGCGAATCCCAGTTGTACGCGGCTGCGACGCGCGATTCGAGTTCGTTGATCACGATCCCTCCCCTGTCGCTGTTGGTCATGATCACAACTCCGTAGCCTTTGCGGAAGTGGGCCAGCAGGTCGCACTGGAATCCCCAGTTTCCGCCGCTGTGAGTGAAATACCAGCCTTCGCCGCGTTTTCCGACCTCCAGGCCGACGGCGAACGGTCCCACACCCACCGGCGCGATCATCTGCGTGGCGGACGCCTGATCGAGCACCGCGCCTTTCGGTCCGCGCACCGCGCGCTCGACTTCGATGAGGAAGCGCGCCAGGTCGCTGGGCGTGGTCCACAGGCCGGCCGCGGCCTGTGCGGCGTAAACGTGCCAGGGAGGTCCCATCGATTTGCCCTCCCCGTTATACGCATGCGAGGCGTGCGCGGCGCGATCCGGCGGCGGGGGCTGCTCATACGAGCTGTCGCGCATCCCCAGCGGATCGAGCACCAACCGGCGCATCATCTCCGCGAACGGCTCGCCCGTCAGATCCATCAGCGCGAGCTGCATGATGGTCACGCCTCCGCCTGAATATTTATAGGCCTCGAATGGCGGACGCGTGAACAGCACCGGTCCGACGTTCGACGGCTTCTGCCCCTCGATGATCTGCACCAGCGTCGGCCGCGGAGCGGAGGGATCGTAGCCGGGAAATCCGAAGCCGTCATCGGCGCCCGAGGTGTGGCTCATCAACGAGCGCGGCGTCACCGGATGGCCGCGCGTCAGGTCGGATTCGGGCACCTTCCAGGATTTCAGAATTTTGTTGACGTCCTCGTCGATGGAAAAACGTCCCTCCTCAACCAGGCGCATCGCCGCCATCGCGGTGACGGGTTTGCTGATCGAAGCCGCCTGGAACGTGGTGGTGGTTTCCACGGGACGCCCCGTTTCGACATCGGCCAGGCCGTATCCTTTCGCCCACTCGATCTTGAAATCGCGCACGACGGCGATGCTCACGCCGTTGACGTGAAAGCGGTGCATCAATTCGGTGAGCGTGTACGCGTCGAGCCCTCCGCGATCGGGAGTCTGCGCGGCTTCGATGCGCGCGATGATCGCCGCGGAACCGTCCTGCGCCGGGGCCGGCGCGACGAACAGCAGCGCCAGAAAAGGTGCAAGCATCTTCAAGTTCATAATGGAATCTTAGACCATGATCACGCGTGGAGGGACCGTGGCGGATTCCGCGGCGATCGCTCAAATTTATAACGAAGGCATTGAGGATCGCGTCGCGACGTTTGAAACACGCCTTCGCTCGCCCGCGGAAATTGAAAAGTGGTTCGACGCGTCGCATCCGATCGTCGTGGCCGAGGAGGACGGCGCCGTGGTCGCGTTTGCCGGCACGTCCACGTACCGGCCGCGCGAGTGCTACGCGGGGATCGCGGAGTGCTCGGTGTACGTTGCTCGGCGGGCGCGTGGACGCGGTGCAGGCCGTGCGGTGCTCACGGCGCTCCAGGACGCGGCGCGCGCGGCCGGTTTCCACAAGCTGGTTTCACGCGTTTTTCCGGAAAATGTGGCGAGCCTCAAGATGCTCGATTCGCTCGGATGGCGAAGGGTCGGCGTGTACCAGAGGCACGGGCAGCTCGACGGCGTCTGGCGTGACGTGGTTATCGTGGAAAAGCTTCTGTAAGCGCGAGCGCGCCCCACAAAACGCTGTCATCGCCCAGTTCGGCGGGAACGACATCGACGCGAGCCTGCGACCATGCGGTCATCTGCCGCCCCATTTCGACGCGCAGCGGCGCGAATAACGCCTCGCCCGCCTTGGCAATTCCACCGCCGATCACGATGCGCGCGGGGTTGAGGATCATGATCGCGGCTTTCAATCCTCGCGCGAGATCCACCACATATTTTTCGACAAACGCGGGATCGCGCAGCAGAACCTCCGCGGTTAAGCCATAATCGTGCTCGAGCCACAACCCGCAGCACATTCGCTCCAGGCATCCGCGCGATCCGCACAGGCACTCCGGGCCGCCCGGAAGGACGGTCAGGTGCCCGATCTCGCCCGCCCAGGAGTCCGCGCCGCGATACACCGTGCCGTCCGCGAGCACGATTCCGCCGCCGATGCCGGTCGAAAGCGTCATGTAGAACAGCGGCAGATGCCCGCGCCCGGCGCCGAATCTCGCTTCGCCCAGCGCGCCGGCATTTGCGTCGTTATCCATCAGCACGGGAACGCGCAGCGTGTCCGCCAGCCGCGGAACCAGCGGGAAGTCGCGCCATCCTTCGACGTGCGTCGAAAGCGCCACGCGCTGATTGCTGAAATCCACCGGCCCGCCGAAGCCGACGCCGCAGCGCTCGAAGCGCCACTCGCGCGTGATCGCGGCGATCTGCGCGAGCATCCACTCGGGACCGCCGGCGCGATCGGTGCGGCGCGTTTCGCGCGCGGTCATCCGGCCGCCTTCAAACAGCGCGAGTGAAAATTTCGTCCCGCCGATGTCGATGGCGAGGATGTTCACTGCGAAAACGGCGCTGAAGCGCCGCGCGGACGCAGGTCCGCCGTCCTAGGCATGTGCGCCGTTCGAAAACAGCATTCCGACCAACTGATCGTGGCACAGATAATTCGGCACGATGTAATCGGCGCCGACTCCGATCAGGCGCTCCCGCTTCCAGTCGTCCACCACGCGGCATTCGGGCTCCGTGGTCGCGACCCCCACGGTGACGCCTCCCACCAGCTTCACCTCTTCGATCTCCACGTACCCGTCGCCGAAGCCGAGGATCTGGCCTCCGGCCACGTCGCTCGAGGAGAGAATCCGCTGGATCAGGATTTTTTTCGAGAAGCTTTTGTAATCGTCCTGCGCGCCGTAGACGCCGCCTTCGAAGTAGCGCGCCACGTCCAGCAGCCGCGCTTCCTCTTTCATGTAAATCTCGTCGGTTCCGCTCGCCAGGTACATTTTGAGGCCGCGCGAGTGGAGCGTTTCGAGCAGAGCGCGCGCGCCGGGAACCAGGTACTCCTCCGGCGACGCCTGGCCGCGCTGCAATTGCTCGATGCGCCCGCGGATGCGCAGCCACAGACGGTCGAGATACATCTTTTTGTACTCGAGCGGAGCAAGCGCCTGGCCGCCGCGCCGCTGCACCTGTTCGGCGAATTCCATCATCTGGTAGATGGTTTCTTTTCCGGTGAGCCGCCACACGAAATCCTCGACCGTGGCGCGCAGTTCGGCCTCGCTCTCCCCGGTGCGCAGATCGAGCAGAATCTCGACCATCATCGGCACCATCACGTCCACCCATCCGGAGCGGATCAGCGAGAGAGTGCCGTCGAAGTCGAACAAGACTACGCGCGCGTGCGCGGCGCTCGAGGGGCGTATGGGTTCCACCATGACGAAGATTTCAGTTTACAGGAACAGCGCAACCGGGACGATTCGGAAGTGAGCGCTTTCCGTTCGTGACCGTCGCGGCTCTGCTCACGATGTCGCGTTTGTGCGCAGAGCGGAGCCGCGCGCGTCAGCAAGCGTCATCGCGCAAAATAAATCGCAGGAACTGTCTGCTAGCTGCCCATCCGCTGAAGCGTTTCCTTGATCTTCTGCTCGTCGTTGCGCGACGGCTTATCGGTCAGCGCCCGTTCCAGCTCCTTCTTCTCCCCGTTCCGGTCGCCCTTTTCTCCGAGCGCCATCCCGTAGTGATAGTGGAAGATCGGGTTGTCGGGCTGGCTGACCACCAGATCCCGGTAGATGCGGATCGCGTCGTCGGGCAGACTCTTTTTGATATAAATCCACGCGAGCGTGTCCTTGAGCTCCGGCGAGTTGGGCTCTTTCTGCACCGCCCGCTGCGCCATGTTGAGCGCCTCATCGAGATCCGTGCCGTCCTCGGCTTTGGCGAAGGCAAGGTTGTTGAGCGCCACCGGATCGTCCGGATGGATCTTGAGAATCTGCTCGTACATGGGCTTGGCCAGATCGCGTTTGCCGGTGGCCTCCAGCAGCAGACCCAGGTAGCGGAGGCAGGTGGTGTCGTTGGGCGCTTCCTGGCTGCAGCGGCGGAAATAATCCATGGACGTGTTCAGATCGCCTTTGCGGCGCTCGGTCTCGGCGATGCGGAACAGCAGATCCGCCGATTTGGGCTCCTTCGCCAGCAGGGCTTGATAGATGGCCAGAGCGTCGTCATATTTTTCCGCGCGCATTTCCAGGTTCGCCACGAACATTTTCATGTCGCGGCGCTCCGGCTCTTTTGCCTGCGCGGCCTTGGCCACAGTGATGGCGTCGTCCATGCGATGCTCGCTCACCAGCGCTTCGGTGAGCCCCGCCAGGCTCCGCCCGTCATGCGGATTGATTTTGTACAGATCGCTGAAAATCTGCTCCGCCTGCTTATAATCCTTGTCCTGGTAGGCGAGGAATCCCACCTGCCAGCGCGCGTCCGGATTGTTGGGATAGTTCTTGGTGATAAAGTCCAGCTCTTGCCGGGCCTTGTCTTTATCTCCCAAACCCAGCAGCGCGGTCGAGCGCATCAGGTGCGCCGCGACGTTGTTCCGGTCGAGTGACAGGAGGTCCTCGGCGCTTTTGAGCGCGTTGCCGTAGTCGCCGCGCACCAGGTAAATGCGCGTCAGCAGTTGCCGCGCCGTCAGGAAATCCGGCCGCAGCTTGATCGCTTCCAGGAGCTGGAGCCGCGCCGCTTCCACCTGGTTCTTGGCCAGCAGCGCCCGCGCGAGGTTGAAGCGCAGCAGGTGATTTTTCGGATTCTTGGTCACCAGAGCCTGGAGGTCGTTAGCCGCCATGTTGATCTGCTCGAGGTTTCCGGTTTGCAGCATGAGCGCCGCGCGCATGGCGATGGCGTCGTTGTCCTTGGGATTTTCCTTGAGAATCGTCGCCAGCAGATCGTTGGCTTCGCGGCGTTTCGCGGTTTGGTTGGCGAACAGCTCCACCAGGCGCTTCTGGTAGATCACTTTTTCCTTGGGAAACGCATTGAGCCCGGCCTCGTACTGATCCTGCGCGTGGTCGAGCTCGCGCAGACGGAAGAAGTAAAAATCGCCGGCCAGAAGATGACCTTCCGGATAAGTCTTCACGTCGGTCAGCTTCTGAATCATCGCGTCCATCTGAGGACGCTGGTTCACCAGGTAGTAGTGCTGGGCGAGTTCCAGGACGTAGGACGCCTTCTGGGGATTGTTCTGCTGCTTCAGCTTGAGAATCTGCTCCCCGTCCTGCGGACGGTTGTGGCGCATGTATTGCACATACAACGCGTTGTAGATGGGAGCGTAGTCCTTCTGATGCTCGATCAGATCGCGCGCGACTTTTTCCGCCTGATCGAACTGATTGTTCCGCACCAGCGCCTCGAAATACATGGTGATCAGCGCCGGCGTATTGGGCTTGGTGGCATTGGCCTTCTGAAACTCGGTGATGGCGTCGGCATATTGCCCGCTTAAAAGCGCCATTTGCGCCCGGATGCGGTGCCCGTCGTAGGAATTCGGGTCCAGTTTGAGCAGGCTGTCGGAGAGATCCTTTACCTGCTTGCGATATTGCTCGGCGTGCGATTTATCGGAATAGGATGCCAGCAGATACAGATCCGCCAGCTTGGTGATCGCGTCGGCATTTTGCGGCTGAAGATCCACGGCGCGGAGCAGCCAGTGCGCCGCCTCGCCGTAATCGGATAATTTAAGGTCGGTCAAGCCCAGCCGATAGTATGCTTCGCCATCTTTCAGGTCCTTCTGCAGGGCGCGGCGGTACATCAGCGCGGCTTCCCGGTATTTGCCCTTATTGAAGAACTTGTTGCCGTTATCCACCGCGCGTTGCGCCAGCACCTTGGGATCGCGAGTGCAAGATGCCGCGAGCAGGAAAACAGGCAGAACTGCCAGGAGTTTACGGCTGATCATACATTCTTTAGTAGATCACAAGTAACGCTGCGAACCAAGCATCCTGGTGCTACGCGGAACGTTCACCGCGATACACAATTTCAAGCGCATCACGAACATACGCTTCGTCGGAAAGCTGCTCCACCGTTTCCGGCGGATAGGTGACCGTTTCACGCAAGTAGCGGGCGAGGGCGGCGAACGTCTCACGCCGGGCTGGTGGCGAAAGCTGGTCGCGGCGCAGCAACGTTTCGAGGGCAATGCGCGCCACTTCGGGGCTGGTTTTCTGGCGCAGACGCGCGGCCAGGCGACGGTCCTCGGCGAGGGAATTATACTTGCTGCCAGTCAACTGCTCCAGGTCCGGGCGCTCGACCGCGGGAGTGCGGATGACCACGGTGCCGGCCGCCAGGTCGCCCAGGCGTTGCCGGCGCGAGCTCGCCACGCACGCGATCCCGCCCACCAGGTACAGCGCCGGAAGCGCATCGACGAAACGCATCAGATTTCTCACGATCACCTGCGCGGGTTCCAGGCGCAAACCGCTCGCATCCACCACGCGCAGGCGCATCAGCCGTTTTCCAATGGTCTGGCCGCGCCACAGCCATTCCGCGGCCGCCGCATAGACCAGCGACATGACGAAATACGCGACGATGCGCACCGCGCCAGCGAGATCGACGCCAAAAACGGCCAGCGGCGCGGCCAACTGCTCGATCACCCGGGCGAGCGCCGCGATCACCGCCAGGTCCACGATCAGCGCCATCATGCGGCTGAACGGTCCGGCCAGCCGCAACGAAAATTCGATTCCCTCCGGCGTACGGATGGCGAGCGCGGCCTCGCGTTCACTGGCGATCATAATTCGCGCCCGCGCGCGCCAGAAACAGTGTCAGCAGCGACGCTTCGACCACCCCAAAGGCGATCTTCATCCCATAGGAAATCACCGGTTCATGATATTGCGACAGAAACGCCTCGACGATTCCCGCCCACACCAGCATCGCGGCCAGCCCTCCGGCGAGCGCGACCACGTCGCGACGGACCGCGCGCAGCCGGTCGGCACGCGAGGCCCGGCTGCCCCATCCGGCCAGCGCGTACGCGATCACGAATCCCGCCTGTCCGCCCACCAGGATCGCGGGAATCTCGATCACGCCGTGCGGCAGCAGCCATCCCAGCAGAAAGATACTTTGTCCACCATGCACGTAATCATAAGCTACTGCGCCCAGGATCACGCCGTTATAAAATAGCATCACCACGCATCCGAAGCCGAAG
>DATJVN010000103.1:0-3149 GCA_035501755.1 Bryobacteraceae bacterium
TGATCCATATCAAGTCGCGCATGCTTCTGCCCCGCGATCCCGAACTCGATAAGATGACCGGCGAAGAGGACCCGCGCAAGGAGCTGGTCGACCGGCTCCTCGAACACGAGCGTTTCAAGAGCGCCGCGGAGATGCTGCATCAGAAGCGCGTGATCGAGGAAGCGGTGTGGTCGAATCCGCAGATCAGCCAGTTTTTGAGCGAGGAGGATCAGCCCGGGCTTGCGGTTTCGCTGTTCGACCTGGTGAAGACGCTCGAAAGTGTTCTGGAGCGCGCCAAAACGCGGCCGGTTTACGAGATCGGCACGGAAGACGTATCGGTGCCCGACATGATCCGCTATCTGCGACGCGTGTTCGAGCGCCAGGCCCGCAACGAAGCGCTTTCCGCGCGCGAGCTGTTCGAAAGGCAGCGCTCGCGCCGCGCCATGATCTGCCTGTTTCTGGCGCTGCTCGAGCTGGTGAAGCTGCAAGCCATCGGCCTGGTGCAGAAGGACGCGTTCGGCGAGATCGGCTTGAAGCGCCTGGAAGGATTCGAAGCGGCGTTCGCGGCTGAGCAGGTAATGTCGGCCATCAACGAAGGTTATAAATAACCAATGGAAGAAATGGATGTGACCCAACTGGCCGAGGAGCGGCCCGCGGCCGGCGAAGACGAGCGGCTCAAGGCGATCCTTGAGGCCATCGTGTACGTAACCGATGAGCCGCTGTCGGCGCAGCAGATCGCGGCCGCGCTCGAAGCGCCCATCGACAAGGTCAAGCGGCTGCTCGATGAGCTGGTGGCCGAGTACGCCCGACCGGACCGGGGATTGAGCGTCCGCGAGGTCGCCGGCGGATACAAAATGGCGACCAAGGCGGAGCATCACGAGGCCGTGCGCGCGTTCGTCAAAAAGCTGACGCCGCCACTAAAGTTATCGCTTGCGGCGCTGGAGACGCTGGCCGTGGTCGCCTACAAGCAGCCGGTGACTGCGCCGGAGATCATGGAAATCCGCGGCGTGCAGGGCGCGGGCGTGCTGAAGACGCTGCTCGACCGCAAGCTGATCGCCGAAGCGGGACGCAAGAACGTGATCGGAAAGCCGATCCTGTACAAGACGACGAAAGAATTCCTGGTGCAGTTCGGGTTGAAGGACCTGAGCGAATTGCCCACGCTCAAGGAGTTCGAAGAGCTGGGCCGATTGGAAATCGCCGAGCCGGAGCCGGCGCCCGAGGAGACTCCTGCCGCGGAGCCATCGAGCCCTCCCGCTCAAGACTAACGGGACCGCAGCGCGGCGATGCTCACCAGAAGGTTGGGGCCCTGCTCCTTGTGAACGTGGCGATAAAAGTCGCAGGTCACGCAATTGGCGAGCTTCGAAGCGAAACTCCCCTGAACCTTGTCACCGCAAAGCGTGCCAGCCACAGCCCAGCAAATTCTTCCGCCATTATGTCCCCCGTTCATTCCATGAGCTTTTGTTTCCAGCGCAGCCGGACAGACGCCGAACTCGCTGGCCCTTGCCCCTCCCGGTTGCCGGCCGCACTTCTTGAAGTCCCAACAATCCTGACCCAAATGAGCCTCCTTCATTTTCCGTATCGGCCGGGTTGGGCGGTGTCTTATAAAATAAAATCGTTTTGACTCACAAAAGCAACCATGTCTGAGGAGCGGCTGCAAAAAATTCTCTCGCAGGCGGGCGTCGCCAGCCGCCGTAAAGCCGAGCAGCTTATTATCGAAGGACGTGTCAGCGTCAACGGTGAGACGGTTACCGCGCTGGGATCGAAGGCCAATATCGATCGCGATCACATCAAGGTCGACGGACGGCTGCTGCACAAACCCAAGCGGCATCTTTACATCGCTTTGAATAAGCCCAAAAGCGTGGTGACGACCGTCTCCGATCCCGAGGGCCGCGAAACGGTGATGCATCTGCTGCGCGGCGTGCGCGAGCGCGTATTCCCGGTGGG
Organism: Bryobacteraceae bacterium; assembly: GCA_035501755.1. Lineage (GTDB taxonomy): Bacteria > Acidobacteriota > Terriglobia > Bryobacterales > Bryobacteraceae > Palsa-187. The sequence continues at coordinate 1,924 of DATJVN010000103.1, forward strand.
CCGGCTCGATTATCACAGCGAGGGCCTGCTGCTGCTCACCAATGACGGAGAATTCGCGCATCGCATCACGTCGCCCGCGAATCACGTCGTCAAGACCTACGTCGTCAAGGCGAACGGCGCACTCACCGAGGATCAGCAGCGCGCTTTTCGCGAAGGCGTGCCGCTGCACGGCCGCCGCACCGCGCCGGCGGAAATCCGCCAGATCAAGCCCGGAGTCAATCCCTGGTACGAAATCAAAATCGCCGAGGGCCGCCAGAATCAGATTCGCGTGATGTTCAACCATTTCGGACTGCTGGTGGAAAAATTGCGGCGCGTGAAGATCGGATTTCTGGAGCTCGATCTCGCGCCGGGGCGCTGGCGCGCGCTAACCCCTAAAGAGGTCGAGCGATTTCGCAGGATACTGAAGTTGGAAGATGGCCAACATTCCTGAAATCCTGAAATCGGCGCGGACTATCGCGGTGGTGGGCTTGTCTTCGAGCCGTGCGCGTCCGTCCAACGGCGTCGCCGAGTACATGCAGCGCGCCGGTTACCGCATCATTCCGGTGAACCCGAACGAGACCGAGGTGCTCGGCGAGAAAAGCTACGCGCGCCTCGAAGACGTGCCGGAGAAGATCGACATCGTGGACGTTTTCCGGCGGCCGGAATTTGTGCCGGAGATCGCCGAGTCGGCCATTCGCGTGGGCGCCGCGACGCTGTGGCTTCAGGAAGGCGTGGTGCACGAAGCGGCGGCCCAACGGGCGAGCGCGGCGGGTCTTGCGGTCGTCATGGACAAGTGCATTCTCAAAGAACACCGCAAGATGGGTCGCGTCTAGGCTTCATACTTTTCGAAAACCAGTGTCTCGCCGGCGACGGTTCCGGTCGCCTCGAGCGTTCCCGCGGGAAGCTCCAGCACCGAATGCGCGCGCAGGCTCAGCGCGATTCGGCCGCGCACCATGTTCGCCCTGATCTTCAGCACCTTTTTGTTGCGGCTCAAGAACGCCACGTCGATGGGAAATTTCATGCCGAACGTGTGGATGCCCTCGGTGGGCGCGATCCACAATCCCTCGCCCGGTTCGAGCCGGGTGTGCTTCAGCAAGCCCGTGCGGCGCTTGGGGCTGGTGTCGGCGATATCGGCGCGGTCCGCCAGTACGCGCCCCTGCGAATTGGTCACTTTGAGCTTGGTCGGCACTTTTAGCGGTGTCTCGCGTGAAAAAGGGGACAGGCCGCTCCGGTACCCTTTTTCACGC
>DATJVN010000104.1:0-68010 GCA_035501755.1 Bryobacteraceae bacterium
AAAATCGGTGGATCAGGATCGCTACCATCGATCCGGATTCGGGTCGCGTCCACGTGCATTCGGACGCCGGCTTTCGAAAATTCGATGAACCGCTCGAACGCCTGCCTGTGGCGCTCTCTTCCGCCGAATGGTATGGCGGCAAGATTGGGCACCTTCCGATGGCCTGGATTCAGCCAACGGGAGGACAGCGTTAATGGTCTTCGCGCAAGCCATGCTCGTGTTTGTGGTGCTGGCTTCTGGCCTCGTTTTCGTGACTTTCGCTCTTGCATGGCTGCTCGGCTGGGTTCCGTCGGAGCGCGTGATCTCCTCGATCACCGGGTTAACCTTTTCCGCGTCCATTCTCGCGCTCGCAATAGTTCTCTGGTATCTCCGCTCAACGAGCGCCGTGACTGCAACTTTCGGCAACTGGTTCGCGGTGGGCGACTATCGCTTCCCGATGTTTTTCTTCGCGGACCGGCTATCGGCGGTGTTTCTCGGTATGACCGTTGTTCTCGTGGGGCTCATCGGCCGATTTTCAGCCACCTATCTGCACCGCGAACCGGGCTTTTTCAGATTCTTTCTTCTGCTCCATCTATTTGCGTTCGGATCGCTGGTCGCGTTCGCCGCCGGCTCGTTCGATCTTCTGGTGGGTGGATGGGAGATCGTGGGCATCACATCGGTCCTGCTGATCGCCTTCTTTCAACATCGAACACCCCCGGTGGAAAACGCGCTTCGCGTTTTCGGTGTGTATCGAGCTTGCGACATCGGATTATTGGCGGGGGTTTTCGCCATGCACCATTGGGCCGGCACCGCTTCCTTTGATCAAGGGTTTCCCCATCTGAGCGGAGGGCGGGCTGCGACAATCTGTCTGCTATTGCTGTGGGCTGCGGCGGGAAAAGGGGCGCAGGTTCCTTTCTCAGGATGGCTCCCGCGCGCCATGGAAGGGCCGACGCCGTCGAGCGCCATCTTCTACGGTGCTATATCGATTCACGCTGGCGCGTATCTGCTACTGCGCCTTCAGCCGATGCTCGCGCAATCTCCCTTCGCCGGAGCAATAGTCGTCGTGCTGGGCCTCGCGACCGCGATCTACGGCACAATCTGCGGCCGCGCAACCGCCGATGCGAAAACGTCCCTAGCGTTCGCATCGCTGGCACAGGTGGGCGTGGTGTTCATGGAGATCGGATTGGGGTTGAAGTGGATCGCGGTGATCCACATCCTGGGGCACGCCACCGTCCGGACGTTGCAATTCCTGCGCTCGCCGTCGATGCTTCACGACTATCACCAGATGCATTCGGCCATCGGCGGCGAAGCGTCGCAGGCAGAAATCGATCTGGAGAAATTACTGCCTGTAAGCATTCAGTTGTGGCTCTACCGATGGGCGCTTGACCGTGGCCATCTCGACACGATACTCGACCGCTTCGTTGTCCATCCGCTGATGAAGCTGTCAGGCGTATTTGCCAAGCTTGACGGCATCGGTTGGAAACGGTCATCCGTCACGCGCGAATCTCCGGTTTCTGTGGTCTACGCTAAGGTTCGGGAGCGTGCCGGATGACCAGCGTCGCTCTCACTGCTGTGGCAATCGGTCTTCCATGGAGCGCCGCTGTTCTGCTGGCGTTGATTCGCAGCCCGTTGCGTGCGATCGCCTTCGCATCTGCCCTGGTTTCAATGATCGCCATCGCGCTCATGTTGTGGACATCGCCGTCCAGCCAGTCCTTGCAAGAAGGGCTGATGCTCCTGTATGCCTGCGTGGCCTGCGGCGCCACGCTCGTACTCCCGCGTCGCGACTGCACCGCCAGGACCCTCAGCGGAATCCTCTGGCTCCTCGGATCGACGCTGCTGGCTTATTCGACGGACCATCTGGGTGTGCTTGTGGTGGCCTGGATAAGCTCCGCGATACCTTTCCTGTTCGATCAGTGGTTGGGAGCTCACAACTGGCGGCCGCGGCTGGCGCTGCTCGTTTCAACCGCTGTGCTGGCCACCGCGATCGTTCTCATCGTACACGAGCGGCACACGTTGTCCATCGAGACACTTTCTCGCCAACGCCCAGGAGGGATGGCTGTGTTCGCGCTGCTCGTGGCGGCAGTCGTTTTTCGGAAGGGCATCTGCCCGGTCCATGCCTGGGTGGGAGATGCCGCCGAAGGAGGCAGCGTCATCCCAACAGCTCTTTTGTTAAACGGTCATTTTGGCGCGATGCTGGTGGTCCGTTTGATCGTGCCGCTATTTCCGGACACCGCCCGGACCATGTTTCCGGTACTTTCTTATCTCGCGCTGGCTACCGCTCTTTACGTCGCAATTCGTGCTGTAGCGGAAAACTCGCCTCGCCGCCTGATCGCCTATCTTGCGCTGAGCCAGTCGGCGTGCATTCTCGCGGGACTCGAAAGCCGCTCGGCGGCGGGCGTTACCGGTGCGCTGGTGCACTGGTGTGTTGTCACGATATCCACTGTTGGTTTGTTCGCGATCTTGCGGCTCCTGGAGGTTCGCTTCGGCGACAACCTCACCAGCAGCGCGCATCTCGGGCTCGCACGCCACGCACCCCGGCTGGCGGTCCACTTCATCGTTTTGGGGCTGGCCCTCGTCGGGCTGCCTGGTACGCTAAGCTTCTGCTCGCAAGATCTTCTGATTCACGGAACACTGATATCGCACCCGCTGATCGGCCTCCTCCTTCCGGCCGCCACCGCGATCAATGCGATCACAATCTTCAGATTGTTTACGAGACTGTTCCTGGGCAAGAGGAAAACGGGTTTCACGATCATGGCGGATGCGCTGCCGCGCGAGAGGTGGATGCTGAGTGCCTGCGTAGTGTTCGTGGTGGCAGGAGGAGTGTTCCCGAGCGCAATCGTGACCCGCTGGGCGGTACAGACGGAATCGATAGAGCAAACTGTTGCGGGAGGGCTTATGACGCGGTGATGCGTGCTGGACCACACGCGTGGCTACCCGCAACGCTCACAGCCGAAGTGTCGGTCCCGTCGCCGTGACTTTAGTCACAGCGCCGCCACGCTTACCGCCTTACTCTCGAATCAGGCAAGAAAAAATGGAAATAGTCACGGAAAAAACGGTTCGGGAAATCGCGCTGAAAAATCCGGCGAGTATGCCGGTGTTCGAATTACTGGGCATCGATTATTGCTGCGGCGGCGGACGGCGTCTGGGCGATGCGTGCCGGAGCGCTGGCGTTGACCTCGATCATCTGCTCCTCTTAATCGAGCGCGCGGAGCGCGACACCCGCGCCCCTGCGCCCACCGATTGGCGGGAGAAGCGGCTTGCGGATCTGATCGGGCACATCGTGAACCAGCACCACGCCTTCGTTCGCACCGAGATTCCTCGAATTGAGGCTCTGCTCATCAAGGTTTTCGCTAAGCACGGCTCCGCACATTCCGAACTGCACGGAATCGACGCGCTGTTTCGCGCCATCGGCCAGGAGCTTTCCACGCATCTATTTAAGGAAGAGCACGTGCTGTTTCCCTATATTGAGCGGATGGAAAAAGCGGCGGCGAATGGCGGACCGAGGCCGCAGGCATGCTTCGACTCCGTGAAGCGACCGATCGCCAACATGATCGCCGAGCACGATGACGCGGGCGCGCTCCTTGAGCAAATCCGCGAGTTGTCCGGCGGCTACACCCCGCCCGCCGGCGCGTGCCCCACTTTTCATGCGCTCTACCGAGCCCTGGACGCCTTCGAACGCGATCTTCACCAGCACGTGCATCTTGAAAACAACATTCTGTTCCCGCGCGCCATCGAAATGGAAAAAGCCTCAGTCTGATTCCTCCAAGATTACGTGCAGGCGCGAAATCTATGCACGACCAGGCGGAAGGTGGGCGCGACTCGGGTGCTGCCTCCATCAAGACCAAGGCTGCCGCTTCGCGCACGCTGAGATGGGAAGTCGCCAGGCGTTTGTGATCATCGACACCAGCACGGCATGATTCTCGTAGGCGCTGCTTGCGCCTGAACCACCGCAGTCTGCTGCGACTCGCAGGAACTCAGCAGGAGCGCACGAGCGGAGACTAGGATGGTCGCGACGAGCTTCACTGGATCACCTTGGCGCCCACCGCTTCATTCACCCTTTCGGCCGCCGTCATATAGGTAGCCACAGCCTGCCGGTAGCCGAGTTGCGTGGCGCGACAGTCGCGTGTACCGCCATCGTGTTACCCAATCCGCCCGTATGCGTTCAGCAACTCCCGAGAAACGGCGTTCGAGGAAGTTGCAAGGCTCCGGGCGAGCAGCGTGCTACTCGGAGAATGCCCCCGCGGCCAATCGCCTGTGTCGCCCCTGTGTACGGATCGCCGACGATCGGAGGTGCGCACCTTCTCTCCAGACCGCACGTTTCGTGGCGGACCCAAGTGCCGTTCGCAGTTGAAGCGGCGAAAGCTGTCACGGGCGGGTCGGCGACTCAGCGGGTCTTTTCTTCGAGCTCCATCCAACGCTCGTAGAGGGCATCGATTTCCTCTTGAGATGCTTCGATCTCTCGATACATTTCATGAAGCAGACGCGGCCCCTTCAGAGCGGCGTCGTGCAAGGCGTCTTGTAAAGCCACTCGCTTGCGATTGAGCTCTTCCTCCAGCGCCGGAATGCGTTGGCCGATCGATTCGTACTCGCGGCTTTCAAGATACGACAGCTTCTTCTTGGGCGAAGGCGCGTCGGCAGGCGGCCCGGCCGGGACTCCGGTGGATTTTGGTTTGGGCGGCTTAGCCGCGCTTCTCTGTTCGGCAGCCCACTGCGAGTAATCGGCGAACGCTTCGGCTTTCCCTTCAGCCAATCCCAGCACGACGCTCGCGACGCGATCCAGCAGGTAGCGATCGTGCGTTACCAGCACCAGAGCTCCCTCGAACTCCAGCAGACTTTCCTCGAGAATTTCGAGCGTTGGAATGTCGAGATCATTGGTGGGTTCGTCGAGAAGCAGCAGGTCGGCGGGTTCCAGCATAAGATTCGCGATCAGGACGCGCGCACGTTCTCCTCCCGACAGCTTGCTTACGGGTTGATCCAGCTGCTCATTCGCGAAAAGGAATCGGGCGGCCCAGGAGGCGATGTGAATCACGCGGCCGCGGTAAATGACCGAATCGGTGTCCGGCGCGAGCGTTCGCCGCAGCGTCAGATCCGGATTAAGCCGCCGGCGCTGATCGAAATAAACGATGCGCAGACCCTCGGCCCGGTGGATCTCTCCCCGCTGCGGCGCAAGATCGCCGCGGAGGAGCTGCAGGAGGGTTGTCTTGCCGCTGCCATTGGCGCCGACCAGGCCGACGCGCATTCCGGACGTGATGGTAAAGGTCAGGCCTTCAAACAGCGGCTTCTCCTCGAAGCCGAAATCGACACCTTCCAGATGAACCAGGCGCCGGGTCTTGCGCCCGCTGGCGAGGAAATCGATATCGGTGGTCGCGGTCCGGGTTCGGGATCTGAGATCAGACAGTTCCGCGATTAGATTGCCGGCATTGTCGATCCGCGCTTTGGCTTTGGTAGTGCGCGCCTTCGGCCCGCGGCGCAACCACTCCATCTCCGTGCGGACGCGATTCTCCAGCGCGCTCTGGCGCTTCGCCTGGGCGTGGAGGAACTCGGCTTTCTGCTCGAGAAATGCGCTGTAATTGCCCGGCGAAAAGAAGATGTTGTCGGGATAGATGCGGTTCAACTCCGCCATGCTGGTGGGTACATTTTCGAGCAAGTAGCGATCATGGCTGATCATGACGCAGGCGAAAGGAGCGGCTTCGAGGGCCTTTTCGAGCCACTCAATCCCGACGAGGTCGAGGTGATTGGTCGGTTCGTCCAGAAGCAGGATGGTTGGGTTCTGAACCATGGCTTGCGCGATGGAGAGCCGCTTGCCCCAACCGCCGGAAAGCGTGGCGGCGTCCGCATCGAAATTGCGGAAGCCTGCACGGCCCATGGCTTCTGCCTCACGGCCCGGCCATTCCGCTTCCGGCACTCCCGCCAGCTCAAGGGCTCGCCGCATCACGCTTCGCGGAGTCTCCCCGGGTTCAAATGCTGAGTCTTGCGGAACGTACACCAGCCGCGCGCCCTTGCGAACCACCACTTCTCCCGAATCCGGCGGGATGTGCCCCGCCAGGATTCGCAGCAGAGTCGATTTGCCCGAGCCGTTCGGGCCGATGAGTCCTAACCGATCGCCTTCGCCGATACTGAGGGACACCATCCGGAATAACGGCGTAACACCGAATGCCTTGGAAATCATGTTGGTATTCAGTAGGATCATCAATTTGAGAGTGGCGGTTCAGCACAGGAAGTAGCCAGCACGGTCCCCGTGGTCAACGCGGGGGCCTCTTTCAGATTAGAATTTCTCGCGCTCCGCCGACGACATGCGCTCTCTGATTTCCAATTTACTCGTTGACCGTGAGCAGCGGCGCACGTCGGCGCAAGGCGAGCCGTAGACTACCCACAAGGATCGCCAAAGCTAGCAACGCCCAGGTTCGCGGGACGTCCGAGACCGCACCTCCGACCGTGTAGTCCAGGGTCATTCCGCGTTGAGCGTAATCGCGCCGCGGCTGGCCAAGCTGAATGCTCGGATTATCGGGGACCAGCGCATTGACCAGATACACGCCCGACTCGGGCCTATGCGTGTTCAGGAATGAGATCACGTGGTGACCGGCTCCCGCCGGCGGAATTTTCGCTACTGCTTGCAAACGGATCATCCCGACGCCAAGGCGCACATCACTCCACTCTGGAAAACTACTCGCGACGAGCTCGACCGGCGCCGGGAGTCCATCCACCTTGAGCGTGACCGAGCGAAGCATCTCTTCCGCATATGCTCTCGCCTCCGCATCCGAGATTCGGCCATCGCCATTCGTGTCAATCCAGGCGAGGACCTTGTTAGCGATCGCTGCGCCGGGCGTGAGGTCGATCACCAGATCCACGCGGTCGATCGAAACGGAGAGCCGCGTGGCCTGGAGATATTCATCAAGACGATGCGCGCCGGCTGAAGGAGCCCAGCCGAGCCATCCCGATACCGCCGCAAAGGTGGCGATCCATTTCCGCTCACTCATGGGTGAACGAGCCTTGCGCCGTAATCGTTGGTCGGATCGCGATAGATGGTATGGATGTGATCGAGGTCGCCCTGCTGCGGCGCATACTCGATGACCACGGTCGGCCCCTGGATGCGGTAATAGGCCAGTTCGCCATTTTTCGTGCTTCCGCTCCATGCGAAATAGGTTTTCGCGAGGTTGGCTTTAATCTCCGCCATTTTCGCGTTCGCGGCCTCATCGTTCAGGATCCCGACCCACTCATGCGCTACGTCAAGCAGCATCGACTGCTGCCGGGAGTCCAGTTCGGAACAGGGGATGCCTTCGGGCTGAATCACCTTTCCGTCGTTGCCAGGGCCGAGCACCAGATCATTTACGGCGTAGTTCAGAATCGCGCGTTTCTGCTGCCTGGAATTCAGCGCGTTGATCAACGCGAACCCCTTGTCATTTTCGCGGCCCAGCGGCCGGATGGTCTGGCCGTTCAAGACGTACCTGGCCGGCTGCGCAGCGGGCAGGCTGGGGGTCAGCACGGAATTCGCGCCGACAACGGTGACGTTGATTGCCAGATGATGCCCGCCGAATTGAATCATCCACGGTTCGGTTGTGGAGGGGTTGCCGAGCAGCGCCATGTAGTATTCGTCGCGGCCGAAGCGGATTCCGCCGCCCGGCCCGCGGGCGTCTTGTTTGCCGCCAGTCCGCCCACCGCCTGTGCCTTTCAGGACCTCGTCGCCGTTCATGATGTCGGTCACTTTCTGGTAGCCTTCGCGGCTGAGGGCTGCGGCAACCAGGGCCAAGGCCGCCGAGCGCTGCTGCGGCGTCAGGTCGCCCAATCGCGCCCCATTGCGCTTAAAGATCCCGGTGGGAAGATTGGACCAGCCGGTCCGCTGGCTGCTGTTGAAGCCGAAGGTGCACTTGGCGCGCTCCGCGGCCGAAAGCGAGGCCAGGAAGGCGTTCGCCGCACCGACCACTTTCGGGGTCACGGCTGCACTCGTGTCGGGCGGCCGTGAGGCCGCTGGCTGCTGGGAATGGATGACTGTTGGAAGTAGAACCGCGACGGCGAGAACTGCTGCTAAACCTGTCCATGCGAATGCGAACCTGGTCCTAAACATGGCGCGCTCCTGGCAGATGACTATACCAGATAGTCCCGTCCCCAAATTCCAGCCTTCGATCTCGGCCGTTAGCCGGTCGGCTTCTGCTAACTGGGGTTGAAAGAATCTACGGCCGATGCTGTGGCGCCAGCCGAGGTGGTTGCGGGCGGGCGGCCACGGCGCGCTGGTCCATGCAGTACGTGGATCGCCCTGCTGATCACAAACGCCGCGAGCGCCGTGTGGCGGCAGCGACCTGGAATGTTGCCGCTTGTATGTGTATTGCCCTTCAGTATCAGATGAGTTGATGCTACAAATCTAAGGGAGGCGAACAGCCGATGGAACTACACGTCATTTTCGGCGGTGGCCAGGTGGGACAGCCGCTCGCTCGTATCCTTCGCGAACGCGGTCTTCAGGTTCGCATGGCAAGACGCGCGTCCGGCGCGCCCGATGGCGTCGAACTGATGCGCGGTGACGCGACGGACAGGAATTTCTGCCTCGAAGCGGCACGTGGTGCATCCACGGTGTATCACTGCATGAATCCGCCGTATTCCACGCGAGTCTGGGCCGAAGTCGTTCCGAAGTACGTCGAAAACCTGATCGCTGCCGCGGAAAGTGCGGGCGCGCGGCTGGTGGTGCTCGAAAGCCTTTACATGCTCGGGCGCACGAGTGGGCGTCCGATGAATGAGGACACGCCGATGAATCCGTGCAGTCGCAAAGGAGAAATCCGCGCACGGGAGGCTGAACGCTTGTTCGCAGCGCACCGCCGCGGCGAAGTGCGTGCAACCGCGGGACGCGCTTCCGATTATTACGGTCCCGGCGCCACGCTCAGCCACGTGGGCGATCAATTCTGGAAACCGGTGATTGCCGGCGGCCGGGGCCGGGTGCTGGTCGACCCGGACGCGATCCACACATATCATTACGTGCCGGACGTGGCTGCGGGACTGGCCACGCTGGGCACGGCCGGAGACGACGCCTATGGCAAACCGTGGATGCTGCCATGCACGCCAGCCGAGACGATGCGCGCCCTGGTAGCGCGATTCTCGCCCTATTTGGGCCGCAACATCGGGCTCACGATCATGCCAGGCTGGGCGCTGAGCGCGCTTAGTCTATTCGTTCCGATGATTCGAGAGATTAAGGAAATGATGTACCAGTGGGGCGAGCCGTTCCTAGTCGAAGATAAGCGCTTTCGGGACGCCTTTCATGCACAGCCCGCCGACAGCCAGCGCGCTGCGGCGGATACAGTCGCGTGGGCGAAATCGCATTATTCCCGCCAGGCCTCTAAAGCAAATTAGAGTTGCCGAAAAACGACGCCGCGCCGACCCGGCGAGGAGCTCTTTTCGGATGCGCCGTCGCAGCCGGGATCGCAGCAGCCGGGGATGGTTCTAGCGCTGCACGTGGCAAAGGCCGGTCGGTGTCCGAGCAGTGCGAGTCTCTGTCGCGGTTTTCTCTCGCGTTGCCGGAGTAGCGGCAACAATTCGGCTCAATCCTGCCATTTCATGGCAGCATATAAACAGGAGTCCGCCGTGGCGCGTTCCGAAAGACTGCTCAACCTGCTCCAAGCACTGCGTCGGGCCCGCATGGCCGTCACCGGCGTAGCGCTCGCCCAGAAATTGGGGGTCAGCCTCCGTACGCTATACCGGGACATCGGGAGTCTGAAACACCCGGCGCGTAATCTGGCCGTTCGCGATGGGCTATTTCGAGGAGGCACGCGTATTAGCGGCCTGGTGCGAGACCCGCAAAGAATTTCGCCATTTTCGGACGGATCGCATCACGCAACTCACGGAACTAGGCCAGCGATATCCTCGACGCCGACACGTATTGTTGAGGGAGTGGCAATCGGTCGTAGACGCGACAGGCCAGGCTACTGCCAGGAACTGACAGCATCCCTCTCTAGACTGGGATCGGGAGGAACGAGGATGCAAACACCTGATCTGTTTATTCTGTATGTGAAGGACGTCGAGAAGAGCACGGGTTTCTATCGTGACCTGTTGAAGCGGGAGCCCCAAGCCGTTTTTCCAACTTGGGTCGCATTCGGGCTGGACGGCGGGTTCACGCTCGGGTTATGGTCGATCCACAGGGTCAATCTGCCTGCCGCGGAGAGCGGGAACCGATTCGAAATGGCGTTCCAGGTGGAGAATGAAGGGGCGGTCGAAGCGATGTATTCAGACTGGCGGCAGCGCGGAATCGAAATCGCGCAAGAGCCGATGACGGACGTGTTTGGCCGGACCTTCGTTGGTCTCGATCCAGATGGACACCGTCTTCGCGTCTACATTGGGGATCGCTGATGGCGGCCCAGCGTCGGCGAGCGGCTTCTGCGATGACGCTGCGGCCGGGCTCATCCGGCGCTTCTTCCTGACCGCTGTGGCGCACGGGGCATTCGTTTGCGTGCTCGCGGGTGGAGCGCGCTCCCGTCGCAAACCCGCACTGAGCGGATCAACGGACTGTCCCAGACACGAGCGAGGAGTTCTTTGAGCTGAGCGAAATCCTTGGACCCCAGCTCCGCGCTCCATTCGCGCTCGATATCGCGGAGTATGTCATGGATTTTGTCGTATGCGGCGTGCCCTCGCCTGGTAAAGCGGACCACCCGCGCACGGCCCTCATCCGGTGCGTCGGACCGCAATAGATACCCGGAATCTTCAAGGCTGCCGAGGAGCCGGTTCATGGCTTGCTTGCTCATGCCGGCGCGCTCGGCAAGAGTGCTCGGGCGAACTCCATCCGGACCGGGAAACTGGAGCACCGCGATATGCGGCAGGCTTAACTCTTCAAAACCAGCCGCATTGAGATCCTGGATGATACGGCGATGGATCGCCTGAGCCGGCACGCGCAGCAGCGCCCCGATCAGCATGTCGCCGGTCTTGAGCGGCCGGCTTTTTTTCGAAGAGGGTATTGACATATAAGTAAACGCTGTTTACTATGATAGTGCGGTAAACACAGTTGATCAAGGGAGACATCCACATGACGCAACCGGCCATCGGCCTCCGCATCAATCCTTCCGAGGAAACCATCCATCTCGGGCCGCTCGCGGTGCGCTTCTTGCTCACCGGGGACAACTCGGCGGGCAGCATCGCGGCGTTTGAGGTCACCGTCCCGGCCGGGCAGCGTCTTTTGGGTCCCGCCCACAGCCACGATCATTACGAAGAGACCATCTACGGCATCGATGGAGTCTTGACTTGGACGGTCGACGGGCAACAAATCGATGTTGGGCCCGGCCAGGCGCTGTGCATCCCGCGCGGCGCCGTTCACCGCTTCGACAACAATGGAAGCGAGAGTGTCAAAGCGCTCTGCGTCATTACGCCGGCCGCCATTGGTCCGCAGTTTTTCCGCGACTCCGCGGAGATGATTAACGCGGCGGGTGATGGACCGCCGGACCGGGTAAAGATGGCCAAGATCATGCACCGCCACGGCCTCACGCCGGCTCCGCCTCCGGCGCAGGCTCAGCGGTGATGCCAAGCGGCGCGCAAACCGAAGCCAGCATCTTGGGGGAGGACGAGTGTTTCAAGTCCTCGAAACGTTGCGATCAGCGGAAAGGCTCGATCCCCACAGTCGAGTTCGAAGGCGAGCCGTACCGCGCCCGCGTCTCCTTCTTTCTGGGCAACCTCCAGCCAGGGAAAGGCCCGGGGACAGACCGGGACCGACCGGGACAGCCTTCAGGCTGTCCCCATTCGACCCTGACCGAATGGCAGCGTTTCGTTTACGGTTCGAGTTTCTCGGCCGCGCTCCGAAGGCCGCCTCGTCCACGATGTTGTACTTGTCAAAGACGGCCCGCCTCCGGGTGTCCGCTGATGCGGGTGTCTTCCACTCCATCGTCCGCGCGGCGCTACTGCTTGGGACCGCTCAGCTCCGGCGCGAGCTCGTTCATCATGCGCTCGAACTTCACCCGCTGGTCCGGATTGAGGATCTGCATGATGCGCGTTTTGCCCGTCGCCCGGAGGTCGTCGAGCTGCTCTTGCAGGCTCTCGTAATACTGGCTGTAGTCGTCGAGCAGCAGCGATAGTTTCTGCACCTGCGCGCCGTCCAGGTCCAGCTCCGTCTTGAAGCGGTTCAGCACCGCATCGCGATTCTGCTGCGCGCTCACCGCCACCGGATGGCGGATCAGGTGCATCGACAGCGCCCCGCTCGCCGCTCCGGCCAGAAACACCAGCACCAGCGTGGTAAGCACGCGCGGATTCATCCACGGCGCCCGCTCCGCCGCGATCATTATTGCTCCTGGTAGGTGACCAGGTTCACCAGAACCGCGGCGCGGTCCGGCGCGCCCGAGTGATTCCACACCAGCGCCGAGCCGTTGGCCCGCGCTGCGCTCTGCTCGGCCCGCTCCGTCCTGACCAGGTAAGTTCCGAGCAGCAGCGCCAGCGCCATCGACGCCACGGCCACGCTCCGGCCGAACACCGACTCGCCGAATATGCTCCAGATCGACACCGGACCCTGCGCCTCGATGCGCTCCATCACGCGCGCATAGAAGCCCGGCCTCGGCTCCGCTTCCGCTCGCAGACGACGCAGCAGCCGGGCCTGCTCCCGCATGAGATCCACCTCGCCGCCGCATTCCTTGCAACTTGTCAGATGTTCCCGGATCGGGCCGCCGGCTTCCGACTCCGCCAGCAGCTCTTCCAGGTTTTCCCGAATCGAGCGATGCATGATTTACCTTCCCTCAAGTCAATGGCAAACTCTAACTTCGCGGGTCTTGATCGCCCGCTGTTTACTTCTACTTACTTGATCGGCCGCGCGCGGTTCAACCTTTGCGCCGCCTTCACCAGCTTTTGCCTGGTGCGAAATAATTTTACCTTGATTGTGTTCTCGTTGAGGCCCGTCATCGCGGCCAGCTCTTCCACCGAATGTCCTTCCACCTCTTTGAGCAGAATCAGCATCCGGTCTTCCTCCGACACGCGATCGAGCAGCTTCATCACCAGGTCCTGCTGCGCCAGCTTACGGTCCACCGGAATTGCCGGATCCACCGCCGGCTCCGATGCTTCCATCCGCTGCGCGTCTTCTTCGGAAAAATCGCTTTCGTACACCAGCTTGCGCACGCGCTTCTTGCGCAGGTAGTCGTAGCACTCGTTCACCGTGATCTTGTAGATCCAGGTCAGCAGCGAGCTGCGGAAATCAAAATTGCGGATGGAAAAATAAACTTTGGAAAATACCTGCTGCGCGATGTCTTCCGCGTCGTTGTGATTGCGCAGGATTCCGTAGATGATCGAAAAAACCTTGGCCTGATAACGCTCCACGATCTCGCGAAACGCCATTTCGTCGCGAGCCTGAACACGCCGCACCAGCGCCGCTTCTTCGCCGTTCTTGTGATCCACGCGGATTTTGCCGCCGGGTTTTTCCCGCACGCCGTACCGGACCCTTTCACCGATCGCCGGAATGGGTAGCGCGCCAATCAAGCTGCTCATAAGGCTACATCTCTCGACGCAGACTGGAGCGGACCGGTTTCAATTTCCAGGCCCTATTCCAGAGCAGCAAATGGGGTTAAACGCCGGGGGTGAAACGATTCCCAGGTAACCCTCAACATTAGCACGCTCGGCACTCTTCTACATTGGACTCGCTCGTAGTAAGATAGGAAAAGAGGGATAGATCAAAAATGGTCCAGTTAACTGAAACAGCGGTCAGCAAGGTGAAGGAGATCCTCGATACCCAGGAGCCCAAACCCGCCGGGCTGCGGATCGCCGTGGTGGGCGGAGGCTGCTCCGGATTCAGCTATTCGATGGCCTTCGAGAACAGCCCCGGTCTGCTAGACAAAACCTATAGTTTCGAAGGACTTAAGGTCTTCGTCGATCAGGCGAGCCTGCTGTATCTGGAGGGCGCCGAAGTGGATTTCGTCGAGACGCTGGAAGGTTCTGGATTCAAGTTCAACAATCCCAACGTCAAATCGACCTGCGGCTGCGGCAGCTCCTTCAGCGCGTAAGTTTTTCTAAAAAGCAAGGGCGCTCCCTGAACGTGTCTGTGTGAAAAAGGGATAGCCTACTCTGTCCCCACACGGACGGAGTGGACAGAGCGGGCTGTCCTCTTTTTCACACACACTGAACAGGGACGCCCTTTTTCTGTGCCCGGAAAGCAAACGGGCCAGAGACGCCGTGTCCCTGGCCCGATGTTGCCGGTTTTCTTGGAAGATTCTACCTGCGGCGCAGTTGCTTGCGCCCGACGATTCCCAGGCCCAGAAGCCCGATACCCAGCAAGGACATCGTCATCGGCTCGGGAACTACGCTCTGCGCAAACTCGCTTCCGCCGGCGACATCTTTCACCACAACGTCGCTCGAATTATAGGTCACAGTGCTGTAAGCGACCGTCGGGCCGCCGCTGCTGGTGACCAGAGCCATGTTGTTCAGCGGGGTCCCATTGCACGTCGAGGACTCGCCATAAGTCCCGACTACGCTGGAGCAGACGTTTTCAGTGATCGTACCCGCCGTGCCGTCCAGCAGTACCATCGTGGAGGTGCCGGGCGTAAGCGTGTACGTGAACAGAAAATCGCCGACCGTGATTGGACTGCCTGCGGCGTTGTCTTCGCTGTAGGTAAACTGAATGGCTCCTGGCACGGGCGTATCCACAATCGCGCCGATGCTGAAGGAATCGCCCGTAGCGAACCCCGTGCCGCCAAGAACGTCAAAGTTCGAAAACGTGAACCCATCGACAGTACAACTGGACATTGGTGTGTCCAGCAACCCGCCGAAGGTGAGCAATGCGTCGCTATAGATGATACCGCTGTTGGTGCACATATCGCTCGCAAAGGCTGTCAGCGAAGCGAGCGTGCCGACTGCACAAACCAGCAAAAACCTTTTCATTTTTGTCCTCCGGACCCACCGATATTAAGCCGGGATCGCATCCGCACTCTTCCGGCTCGGGATGAGTATAAGGTCGTGGCCTTAGTCCCTTCAAGTTCACTTGTCTCGTTTCATTTCAGGCTGCCGCGCCTTCGAGAAAAACATTCAAAATATCATTTAAATAATTGATGTATATAGATATACACCTGAGTTACAACACGCAAAACTGTCTGTGATTCGATAAGGTCGGTGCCTTGCGGTCCCGATGATGTGACGGTCACAATTCTAGGGCGATGCCACCGTTACATGTACAATACGGATTCGGCCCCATGTTCGACACCCTCCTCACCGAACAATCCCTCCCCGGATCGCTTCGCCTGGACGCCATGACCACCCTCGAAATTCTGGCGTTGATGAATCGCGCCGACGCCGAAATCGCGGCCGCTGTGGCCCGTGAGCTTCCCCGCATCGCCCCCGCGATCGATGCCATCGTCGCGCTGCTCGAGCAAGGTGGCCATCTGGCATATATCGGAGCCGGGACCAGCGGGCGATTGGGCGTGCTCGATGCCGCCGAATGCCCGCCGACTTTCGGCGTCCCTCCCGGCCTGGTCCACGGAATCATCGCCGGCGGCGATAAATCCCTCGCGCGGGCCTCGGAAGCAAGTGAAGACGACCCTTCTGCCGGCGCTTCCGATCTCGCCGCCTCCGGATTTTCCAAGAACGACGCCCTGGTCGGCATCAGCGCCAGCGGCCGGACTCCCTATGTTCTCGGCGCCGTCGCCAGCGCGCGCGAAATCGGCGCAATCACCGTCGGTCTAAGCTGCACGCCCGATTCCGCGCTCTCCCGCGCCGTCGATTATCCCATCGAAGTGACGCCCGGACCCGAAGTGATCGCCGGCTCGACCCGCCTCCGCGCCGGCACCGCCATCAAAATGGTGCTAAATATGATCAGCACCGCCGCCATGATCTGCCTCGGCCACGTCTACGGCAACCTGATGGTCAACGTCCAGCCCTCCAACTCCAAGCTGGAGGATCGCGCCACGCGCATCATCGCCCAGGCCGCCGGCGTCTCGAGCGACCGCGCGCGTGAACTGCTCGAAGCCTCCGGCCGCAGCGTCCGCACCGCCATCGTTATGGAAAAAAAGAAAATCGGCCGCGCGGAAGCCGAACAGCGCCTCGCAGCGGCGCGGGGAAGAATCGCGGAGGCGCTTAAATAAAAATAAAGTGGATAAATTTGTAATTCGCGGCGGTCGGCCGCTTGAAGGCGAAATCGCCGTGAGCGGCGCGAAAAATTCGGCGCTTCCCGCGCTCGCCGCCTGCCTGCTCACCTCCGAGCCCGTCACGCTCCGCCGCATTCCGCCCGTGCGCGACATCGCCACCATGCAGAAACTGCTCGGCCACACCGGCGCGAAAGTCGCTGTCGCCGATGATTACGTGCAAGTCGAGGCCGCCAAACTCAAGCGCCCCGAAGCCCCCTACGATCTGGTCAAAACCATGCGAGCCTCGAGCCTGGTTCTGGGACCGCTCGTCGCCCGCTCCGGACGCGCGCGCGTTTCCCTTCCCGGCGGATGCGCCATCGGCGCGCGACCTATCAATCTGCACTTGGCCGGCCTCGAGCGGCTCGGCGCCGAGGTCCGGCAGGAGCACGGATACATCGAAGCCGAAGCCCCCAACGGTCTTCAAGGCGCGCCCTTCACCTTCGACCGCATCAGCGTCACCGGAACCGAGGACGTCCTGATGGCGGCCGTGCTGGCGCGGGGAGAAACCATCATTAATAACGCCGCGCGCGAGCCCGAAGTCGCCGATCTCGCCGCGCTGCTCATCAAAATGGGCGCGGCCATCGAGGGCGCCGGAACCTCCACCATCCGCGTCCAGGGCGTCGAAAAACTGCACGGCACCGAGCACTCCATCATTCCCGACCGCATCGAAGCCGGCACGTTTCTGGTCGCCGGCGCGATCACCCGCGGCGACCTGGTCATCCAAAATTGCATGCCCGATCATCTTCGCGCCCTGATCGAAAAACTCACCCAGGCCGGCGCGCGCATCACCGCGCCCTCACCCGATTCCCTGCGCATCCGCGCCAAAAAACTGAAAAGCGTGGACGTCAAAACCGAAGAGCACCCCGGTTTCGCCACCGATCTCCAGGCGCAGTTCATGGCGCTGATGACCCAGGCCGAAGGCATCTCGCTCATCACCGAAACCATCTTCGAGAACCGCTTCATGCACGCGCTGGAGCTGGCGCGCATGGGCGCCAACATCCGCCTGGATGGCCGGCAGGCGATCGTCGCCGGCGTGACGCCGCTGTCCGGCGCGCAGGTGATCGCGAGCGACCTGCGCGCCAGCGCCTCGCTGGTCCTCGCCGGACTCGCCGCCTCAGGCGAAACCGTGATCGACCGCGTCTACCACATCGACCGCGGCTATGAGAAAATCGAGGCGAAACTGAAGGGCGTTGGCGCCCGCATCCGGAGAGTGAAATGAGCACGCCGCACAAGCACCACAATCCCGGCTTCCTGAACCTGGTGAACGACGCCAAATCGCGCGTCAAGCAAGTCGATATCGAGCAGTACAAGAAGATGCCCAGGGAGGGTCATGTGCTGATCGACACCCGCGAAGACCACGAATGGTCGGCTGGCCACGCCGCCGGCGCGATTCACATGGGCAAAGGCGTCATTGAGCGCGACATCGAAACGCGCGTGCCCGACAAGTCCACCACGATGGTTTTATACTGCGGCGGCGGCTTTCGTTCCGCTCTGGTCGCCGACGCGCTGCAAAAGATGGGCTACAAAAATCCCATCTCCCTCGACGGCGGCTGGCGAGCCTGGAACGCCGCGGGATTGCCGGTAGAAAAGTAGCCGCCGCGGCTTCACTCCCCCGACGGATCGTCCCAATTGATCGGATTTGCAGGCTCCCTTCGGGTGCGAAACGGGGAGGCGCTCCGGTAGATCACGAAGGGAGCGATCCAGAGACCTGCGGCGACGACCAAGTCGCTCACCGGCTCCCATGCGTATCGCGTCAAAGACGGCAGCCGGCCAGGCGGCACCGCTTCGCGAAGGCTCTCGTAAGCTGTCGGCGCGAGTAGCGCGCGGGCCGCGCTGAACGCACCCCATACGCCCAGCGCGAAGGCAGCGCTCCTGGCGGCCAAAATGAGCGCATTTGAGGCGCGCGTCTCCGAGTCCGAGCTGCCAGCGCCATAGCGCGAAATGGCGACAAGCAGGGCGATGTAACTCGCGTCCGAGAGAAGTGAGAGGGCATCGGAGAGGATCCCGGCTGTGGCCGACTGCCTAATGGCAGCCGAGAAAGCACTGCCGCCGCTCCTCCAGTCGACCCCGCGCAACGCCTCAAGACGCGGCGAGAGGGAACCGGGAGACCTGGCTAGATTGAGGAGCACCACCGCCCCGAGCGCGATCGCGCCAGCGAGGCTCAGCCGACCAAGACCCCGAGGAACGTGCAACGCTCCCTGGTTGCGGTAAAGCGTGAACAGGAACACGGGCAGAACCGCCGTGAAAAGCGCAGCGACGATGAGTGCTAGGACGATCCACGCCTTCCACTCGGGCCGGTTCGACACGGTGGCCGTCAACGATGCCGCTGCTCGCCAAAGCGGCAGAGGAAGGGACAAAAGACCGAAAATCAAGGCCATGAGGGCGGCCTTTCGGACACCCGCAAGCGACGCCGGACCGGCCATCATCCGAGCGTAGCAGTAGACTGCCTAAAACGGCGGCGACCCGTCTCCGAAAGCCTCCGCCAGAAATACCCACATGATCACCGCCAGCGAACCCGTCGCCAGAAATGACACCACCTTGGCGAAACTCGTGTTCATGAACTCGAAGCGCAGCAGCAGCGCGAAAATCAGGCCGACGTACATCAGCGCCGGATTCACGCCGCGGTCCGTCATGTTGGTGAATAGCAGCGCCGCGAAATAAAACAGCAGCGGCACGTTGCTTTCGTAACGCTTCCGCAGCAGCATGACCATCGCCGTGGCTGCCAGCGCCACCAGCAGCAGCGTGGTCATGTTCAGCGGCGTGCCCTGGAAATCCATACCCGCCTATCGGCGCTTTCGCCCGCTTTCCTTACCGGCCTTGTTCACTGGTGTAGCTGATCCCCACCATGGGGACGAAATCCATCAGCCATCCCCCCACTTTCGCGCCCGCATTCGGCGTGATCACCTGCTTGGGGAACGGCGTCGCGTAATCGTGCAGTTCCATGCGCAGTTGCACCCGCGGCGCGATCTGTACCTTCACTCCTCCGCCGGCGCTCACCAGCGGCACCAGGTCCTGCGCCTGCGTCAGCAGCGCGAACTGGTTCAGCGCCTGGTAAGCCTGCTGCGCTCCCGTGCCCTGGTACACCTTGATTCCCGCACCCACCGCCACGAACGGCCGCACCTTCGACCCGTTCGGCGCGAAATATCGCAGCACGTCGTAATGCATCGCGTAGGAGCGCGCCCCGAACGTCGCCGACTGCCCGTCGCCGTTCAGCGCCAGGTCCCCGAGCTGATAATCGCCGCGCAGCTCGCCGCCCCACTTGTCCCCGCTATTGTTGGCCAGCCACGCGCTTCCCGCAATGTTGCTGTTGATCTTCGCCGAAACCGACGAGCTTCCGAGCGAGACGTCCTGTGACGTGTAGAATCCGCCGCCCGCGCCTCCGCCCACTTCCCAGCGCTGCGCCATCATCATCGGCGCTGCCGCCGCCAAACACACCACCAGCATCCGAGCTGTCTTCATATCCAGTCCTTTCTCTTACTCAGCCGGTTTTCCGCGCGACCCTCCGATGAATCGCGCTAGTTGACCACCCTGACGTTCAGCGTCTGTGCGCCCGAACCCTGCGTGATCGTCAATGGCACGCTCAACCCTTGCGGTGTCCCGCCGGGAACCGCTACGTTGATCTGGCACAATCCTACCTGCCCCGGCGTCAGACCGCCGAACATGGTGGAGAGATTCATTCCGCCCAAAGTCACCGCCGGAGTCGTGATCGCGATCGCCAGCGGATTCATCGGCGCCGCCTGCCCGTCCGGAACCAGCGGGGCCGTCTGACCGCAGCCGGTCAGATAGATCGTCAGATTGTCTCCCGGATGCACCGGATTCGAATCCGTCACCAGTTGATTGTTCTCGTCCCGCACGATCGTGGGAATATTGGTCTCCGGACCCGCCGTGCCGGTGAGGAACACCGCCGGCGCGGTCGGAGGAACCGTCACGTTGTAATTGCCGCTAGTGCCGCCCGGGGTCAGAACCTGAACCGTCACGTTGCCCGACGCCTGCGACGGCATCTGCGCGTTGATCTGGCCCGGCGACACGAAGATCAGCGGCATCGGTTGCCCGTTGACCGTCACGCAGCTATTGGCCAGGGCCGTCGACAGCGGAATCTCGCTGGTGGCCATATTCGTGGGACTCATCTGCGTTCCCAGGATCTCCACCAGTCCGCCCGGCGCGGGAGCCGATACGCCGTCAGCCGCGCTCACCACGTTGGTGATGCCCGGCGGCGCAATGGACGCCGAGTAGCTCCACGGCAGCACCGTGATGCCCGACGTCGTCAGGCTCAGGATCGCGCTCAGATCGTTCAATACCGCCACGGTTCTTCCCAGGCCGCTCGCCGTCGTGTTGGCCGGCGCGGAGCTGGTCTGCGTGGAGCAGCTTTGCGTCCCCGAGCCGATGCCCGCGCACGTGGTCGTGGTGATCGTAGTGACTCCGCCCACCGTGCTGTAGCACGTTTCGACGCTGCCCGCGCCGCCCGCGCTGGTCACCGTGGTGCATGTGGGAGTCGAGTAGTTGCCCACGCCCGCGGTCACGTCGAGCAGCGGCGATTCCACGATTGGCGTTGGCGAAATCAGGTTACCGCTGGTCAAATCCACCTGCGCGATGGTTCCCGGCCCGTTCGATCCGGTCTCTCCGGCCGAGGTCACCGGCGCCGACGTGGTGAAATACGCCGTCTGGTTCACGAACGCCGCGCCCGCCGCGAATCCGCCCGTGCTTTGCAGCGTCTCCTGCGGCGCGCCCGAGGAATCGAGCAGATGATTCCCGACGATGTACTGCCCGTAGTTCGAAGCCGCCGCGCTCCCCGCCAGACTCGCATAATCGCCGCGCGAGGCCACCCACGTTCCCGCCACCGCGCTATAGATCATCACTCCGCCGTCCCCGCCCGCGTACACGATGTTGGCCCCATTGGCGGACGCCGACAGCATCCCCGAGCTCGCCAGTTTGCTGTTCTGCCAAACGCCCAACTGCGTCGGCCGCGATCCCAGCCCGAGTTGCAGGTTGATCTGATCGATCCCGTAAGTCGAGTCCACGCCCGACCGCGTATACGCCCAGATCGCGTTGTTCGACACCGCGATCGACTCCACGTAATCCTGCGGCAGCGCCACGAATCCCACTTCCTGGAGCAGGTTCAGATCGTACACCGGCATGATGTGCGACGCGTCGCAGCCCACCATCAGGTAGTTCTGATCGAGCGTGATCGCCATCGAGGTCGGTTTGGTGCAGGTGCGCAGCGTCGCCGTCTGCGT
Organism: Bryobacteraceae bacterium; assembly: GCA_035501755.1. Taxonomy (GTDB): domain Bacteria; phylum Acidobacteriota; class Terriglobia; order Bryobacterales; family Bryobacteraceae; genus Palsa-187. The sequence continues at coordinate 21,266 of DATJVN010000104.1, forward strand.
GTTGTTCACCGAGTTGAACACCAGCACTTCGTTCTTGTCCTGCCGGACCGCATAATAGGCCGGCCGCGCCGGATCGGCCATGATATCCACAATCGTTCCCGGAACGTCGATCGCTGCGCCGCGCTGCACCGGCTGAGGCGAGCTCACGCCCACCCGCACCGTCGCGGGCAAATCGATCGAGCTGCCGTCGGGAGAGGAAACCGTCAGGGTGGTCAGCACCGTTCCGGTCTGTCCCGCGAACGCGCCGGGGTCCACCGCCACGGTGATCACCGCCGGCGTGGTTCCGCTCGACGGCGAAACGTACACGCCGTTCTGATTCGGCGTGACCGAGAATTTGGTCTTGTTGCCGCCCGGATCCGAAATCACGAAGGTCTGCGTCAGCCGCCCGCGATTGCAGAAATTTCCGCGGAACGGTACGCTTTCCGCCGAGGCCGCGAGGCGATGATACTGGTTCAGCTTGCCCACCGGCAGAATGGTGATGCCGCTGGTCGAGATCGAATACATCGTATTGTGATCGTTCGACAGCACGCTCTTCCCCGCCAGCGTCTCCGGCACCTGGACCTGCTCTTCCGTTTCCAGGTTGTCCATGTCCATGATGGACAGCACCGGCGTCGAGGTGGTGGTGCTGCTGCCGTTGGCGCCTCCACTGGTCGACGGCACTTGCGCATACACCAGGTTGCGCGAGGAGTCGATCACGTGGGTGCCCAGATTCAATGCTCCCGAGGGCGCCAGGAATTCTGCCACGTCGTTGAAATTCGCATCCATCTCCCACCACGCCATGGTCACGTAGCTGCCGTCGTCGGCCAGGCTCACCACGCGCGGTCCGCCCGGCGGGCTGGACACATAATAGGAGCTGGTGACCGTCTGGGTCGGCACCGAATAGCGGAACACCAGGTACGGGCTGCCGCCTCCGAATCCCGCAATGGTCGAGCCGTCGCGCGACACCGCGATCGCCGCCTCGGTGAACTCCAGCGGGAAGTTCGCCGGCGGCTGCGGGATGGCGTTGGTCGCCACTTGCGAGATGGTTTCGAGCAACTGCACCTGCCCCGTGTTGGGATTGTAGAGCTGGAATGAGTTGGTGGTCACGATCAGCGCGTTGCCGTCCATCCCGAACGCGACCCCCAGCGGAGGCTGGCCCAGGTTGAAGAATTGCCGCGCGTAGTTGTTGGTCAGATCGATCACCGCGAGGCCGTTGGTCTGCGCCGCCGGCGCCGTGTTGTTGCCGTACTCCGCCACCACCAGCCAATGGTCGTCCGGCGACACCGAAAGCGAGCTGGGATTGTTCAGCCCGTTGATCGTCGTCTGGATCGTGCCCGTGGAAAGCGAAATCACGTCGACGCGGTTGCCCGTGAAATCCGCCACGTACAGCACCCCGCGCGGCTCGTCCAGCGCCAGGTCCACCGCCTCGCCGCCGATCGGGATCACCGTCCCGAACGTGCCGGCCGCCGCGGCGCCCGCCAGAATCATCGTGATTGCTCCAAGCGTAAGCTTACGAGACATACCTAAGCTCCATCCTCCGGCCGGATCCTAGCCGGACCCGGCTCTATCCCCAAAACCTCTTTTTCACTGCGCGCCGCCCGCGTCTGCTCCCGCGATCTGCGCTCGCCGGCGGCGCGCCGTCACGCTCCGCCGGCGAATCGCGAACTTACTCAGCGTTCTTCTTGCGGCGCAGCACAATGATCCCTAAGAACAGGACCGCCAGCACCCCACAAACGAGTCGAACAGTGGAAGTGTCCATCGTCTTGGTTCTCCTTTCCAGACAAGAATTATTCGGCGTTTCTAGTCCTAACCTTTAGCCGAGTACTAGCGGCGCCGATTTCTCCCCTCTTCCTTTCCTTCAAGCCTTTACCCCTAAGTGGTGCGCGGCGCTAGATGTTGTTCATCATCGGCACCAGCTCGCGCAGGATGCGCATCACCACCGGTCCCACCGTCACCACGAACAGTGAGGGCAGGATGCAGAAGAAGATCGGAAAAATCAGCTTCACGCCCAGCTTCGCCGCCTTTTCCTCGGCGATCTGCCGCGCCTGCACCCGCATGAAATCCGCATGCGCGCGCAGGCTCTGCGCCACGCCCGTCCCGAACCGGTCCGCCTGGATCAGCACGGCCACCAGTTTCTTCAGATCGTCCACGCCGGTGCGCTCAGCCAGATTGCGCAGCGCTTCCACGCGCCGCTTGCCCGCCTTCAGCTCCAGGTTCACCAGCCCGAACTCCTCGCTGATCTCCGGGTGCGCGTGCTCCAGCTCCTTGGAGACCTGCAAAATCGCCTGGTCCAGTCCCAGCCCGCTCTCCACGCAGACCACCAACAGGTCGAGCGCATTGGGCAGTCCCCGCGCGATCTCCCGCTGGCGCTTGGTCGCCGCGCGCCGCACATATTCGTTGGGACCGAAAAATCCTACCGCGCCGGCCGCCAGGATGGTCATCATGCGGTTGCCCGCGTCCATGGGCGTCCCGCCCAGCGCTGCCAGGGTCAGCAGCGGCAGAGCCGCGCCCAGCGCCACTTTGGCCCCGTACAAAATCTTGAGCGCTCCTTCTTTGCGCATCCCCGCCCGGATCAGCCGCCGCTGCATCACCGTGACGTCCTTGGGCGACTGAGGAACGATGTTGCCCAGCCGCTTGATCAGGTCATGGAACACCAGGCTGGGATGCGATGGCGTCTGCTCGGTATGCTCGATGCTGCCCACCACGCGCTCCATGGCTTCCTTGGGCCGCACGTACAGCTTCATTCCAGCGAGCCCTACGGTCACCGCCAGCCCGAACAGAATCAGCGCCGTGAGAATAAACATGACTAAACCTCGATATTCACGATCTTCTTCATGATTAGGTACCCGACCACCTGCAGCGCGATCGCCGCGCCCATCATGATGTTGCCGGTGTCGTCGGTGAAGAAAAATTTCACGTAGTCCGGATTGGTGTAAAACATCAGCACCGCCACGGCGATGGGAATGCAGCTCAGCGTGGTCGCCGTCATTTTTCCGTGCGCGCTCACCGCGCGAATGCGCCCGCGCAGCTTGAAGCGCTCGCGGATCACGTAGGCCAGCTTGTCCAGAATTTCCGCCAGGTTTCCGCCCGTCCGCTTTTGCAGCAGCACCGCCGACACGAAAAAGTGCGTGTCCAGCGAGGGCACCCGCTTGGCCAGCTTCTCGAGCGCGATCTCGATGGGCAGACCCAGGTTGTGCTCTTCGAAGGTGCGGCGGAACTCGCCCGCCACCGGCTCCTGGAACTCGCGGTGGATCATTTCAAGCGACACCGAAAACGCGTGCCCCGCGCGCATCGAGCGCGACACGAACTCCAGCGCATCCGGGAAAATCTCTTCGAACTTTCGCAGCCGGCTGCGGCGCTTCAGGTACACGAACGCCGCCGGAGCCGCCCCCGCCGCCAGTCCCGTAACCACCGCCAGCGGCTTGGCGATGGGCAGCATGACCCATCCCACTCCGAACCCTGCCAGGAAACACACGAGCGAGGTCTGCACGAAACGCGCCGGCGTCCAGTTGAGCCCGGCCTGCTCCAGAAAGATCTGCAGCTTCGGCCCGAACCCCCACTTGTCCACCAGCATCTGCGCCAGCCGGTTCTTGCCCACTACGTCGGAGCGCACCACCGACGCCTGTCCCGCCGGCTGTTTGGCTTTCTTCGCCTTGGCCTTAGTGGTCCCCGCGAGCCGCGCCTTCACCTTGTCCACGTCGGCGGATTTCATGTAGCGCGAAAACGTGAAATACGCCCCGAGCCCGATTCCCCAGATCACCAGCATCAACACCAGGAAGCTCATGTTTCAGACCTCCACCACTTCGTCGAACAGATCCGGACGCAGGCGGATGCCCGCGCTCAGCAGCTTTTCGTAAAATTTCGGACGGATTCCCGTCGCGGCGAACCTTCCCACCACCTTGCCGTCCGGATCGAGCCCGCGTTTCTCGAACACGAACAGATCCTGCAGCGTTACGATCTCGCCTTCCATCCCGGTCACTTCCGTCAGCGACACCACGCGCCGCGACCCGTCGCTCAAGCGCGAGGCCTGCACCAGCAGGTTCACCGCGCTCGCGATCTGCTGCCGGATCGAGGTGAGCTGCATGTTCGAGTTGGCCAGCGACACCATCACTTCCAGGCGCGAAACCGCGTCGCGCGGGCTGTTGGCGTGTACCGTGGTCAGCGATCCGTCGTGACCGGTGTTCATCGCCTGCAGCATGTCCAGCGCTTCCTCGCCGCGGACTTCGCCCACCACAATGCGGTCCGGACGCATACGCAGGCTGTTGATCAGCAATTCGCGCTGGCGCACCGCTCCGTGTCCTTCGATGTTCGGCGGACGTGTCTCCAGGCGCGCCACGTGCGGCTGCTTCAACTGCAATTCCGCCGCGTCCTCGATGGTCACGATGCGCTCTTTGCCGTTGATGAACGCCGACAGCGCGTTGAGCAGCGTGGTCTTTCCGGCGCCCGTTCCGCCCGCGATGATCACGTTCATCTTGGCCTTCACCGCGGCTTCGAGCAGCTCCATCATTCCCGGCGTCAGCGCCTTGCGCTCCACCAGATCGGCCGGCATCAGCTTGTCGGTCGAAAAACGGCGGATCGACAGCAGTGGACCGTCCACAGCCAGCGGCGGAATGATCGCGTTCACGCGCGAGCCGTCGCTCAACCGCGCGTCCACCATGGGCGTCGATTCGTCGATGCGCCGCCCCACCTGGCTCACGATCTTGTCGATGATGCGCAGCAGGTGCGCGTCGTCGCGGAACGTCACGCTGGTCAGTTCCAGCAGTCCGCGCTTTTCGACGTACACCTGCTTGTAGGTGTTCACCAGGATGTCCGAAATCCCCGGGTCCTGCAAAAGCGGCTCGAGCGGCCCCAGCCCGAAGACCTCGTCCAGCACTTCGTCGCTGATCTGCTGCTTTTCAAGCGAGCTCAGCAGCGTCGGCTCGGCGTCGATCAGCGCGATCACCGCCTGCCGCACTTCGCTGCGCACGCGCTGGTTGTCGATGGTCGCCAGCGCTTCCAGGTTGATCTTGTCCACCAGCTTGCGGTGCAGCGTGAACTTGAGCTCCTGGTATTCCGGCTTCAACGTGGTCTTCTGCCGCGTCGAGTTCTTCAGCAGCCGCTGCTCCCAGGAAACCTGCTGCGTGTTTTTATTTCCGTTGTCTACCGTGGTAAACATAAAATCCCTTCACCTCTACGCCTGTGACAGCGCCGGCCGCATGCCGCGCGACTGCGCCGGCGCTTTTCCGTTGACGCCCAGCGCCCCGCACAGCTTCATCGCGACATTCTCAATCGATTTGCCCAGCTCGCCGTCGTTGCCCAGCGGCTGCCCCAGCGTCACTACCCGGTGCAGTGAAAAATAATCGTTGGGCAGGCTGGCGTGCACCGCGCATTTGAAAATCTTTTCCATTTCGTCCGTACCGATGTCGTCGCGCCGGTCGGTGCGGTTCACCAGCACCCGGAAGCGCTCCCGCGGAAACCCGAGCTGGTCCACCAGGTTCATCGCCTTGCGCGTCAGGTGCAGACTGGGCAGCTCCGCCGTGGTCACCAGAAACGCCTGTTCGCATTCCGAGATCGCCATCAGGCTGGTGCGGTGAAATACGCTGGGCAGGTCCAGGATCACCCAGTCGTACAGCCGCCGCGCATGATCCACCAGCACCCGCAGCCGCGACGCATCGATCGCTTCGGCGTACGGCGCCGCCGGCGCCGGCAAAATGTCCACCCCGCCATAGTTCACCGTCAGCGAGTTCCACAGCGCCAGGTCCAGGTGCTCGGCGTGTTGCAGCGCGTCCACCAGCGAATAGTTGTGACTCAGCTTCAGGTAGAACCCGATGGTTCCCCCGGTCAGATCGAAATCCGCCAGCAGCACGCGCTTGCTGGTCAGCCGTTGCAGGCTGAAGGCGCTCTGCGTCGCAATCGTCGATGCCCCCGACCCCGGTTTGGAGCTGGCGAACGCCACCACGTGCCCCGTTTCCGGCTCGGGCTGCGTCTCGGTCACGCACAGCCGCCGCAGCCGCGCCACCGCTTCCCGCTGCGTGGCGATCTCGAAGGGCGCGTATAGAAATTCGATCGCTCCGGCGCGCAGCGCCTGTAGAATCGCCGCCGGATCGTTGCTGGTGTGCAGTCCCACCACATGCACCGGCGGATTCAGCGCCGCCACGCTGCGGATCAGCTCCGTCGCCGCGCCCAAGTCGGTGGCCACATCCAGCAAAATCACCTGTGGCTTGAGCTGTCGCGCGCGGATCTCCAGCGTCTGCTGGGGAGGATAATTCTTCAGATCCGCCAGGATCTGGAACGCGCGTGTCTGCGGCAGCGTGTCCAGGAATTTCTGCGCCAGCTCGCGGTCCGGCGCGATCAGCAACGCCGCGATCTCGCCTTCACCCTGGACACGTGAACTCATTCTTCCTGCTCTTCTCTCCCCGCCGCGCGCAACCGCGCGGCCTCAGTTCTTCTTCGATTTCCCCTGCGGCATGTCTTCCGGCTTCAGCCGCACCAGGAAGTCCCGCGGCATATAAATGTTCGGCACCTGGCTCGGATTCAGCGGCTGGGTGATCTCCGGCGTCACCACCAGCAGCAGGTCCGTGCGCTGCTTCTGCTCATCCTTGCTCTTGAACAGCGCGCCGAAAATGGGCAGGCTGCCCAGCACCGGAATCTTGTTGAAGGTGTCCTGCTCCTGGTTGTTCACCAGTCCCGCGACCACGAAGCTCTGTCCTTCGGCGAGCTCGATATCGGTTTCCGCCTTGCGTGTCGCCAGCGCCGGAATCGAGAATCCGTTCAGCACCACTCCGTCCGCCGTATCCAGCGTCGAAACCTCCTGGAACAGGTGCATCTTGATGGTGCCGTGCTCGGTCAGGATCGGCAGGAACCGCAGCAGAATTCCGAATTCCTTGAACTGCACCGTCACCGCGCCCGCGTTGGCGCCGCCTTGCAGCACCGGAACCGGGAACTGCCCGCCCGATAAGAACGACGCTTCCTTGCCGTTGGTTGTCACCAGGTTCGGCTCCGCCAGGATCTGCAGCACGCTCTCCGCTTCGAGCGCCTTGATAAACGCGCCCAGGTTCAGCTTGGGATTAAACGCGAAGATGGTCAGCGCCTGGCTCAACGTCAACGGCTGTTGCGAAATCGTCTGCCCGCCTTGGGCCGGCCCCGCCTGTCCGTTCAGGCTCATGTTGCTGAACTGCCCGGTCGACGAACCGACCAGCGTCTGCCCCGGCAGACCGAACAGGTTCACGCCGAACTGCTGTTCCTTGTTGCGGTCCAGCTGCGCGAAGCGCACCCGCAGCAGGATCTGCTTTTCCACGTTCGGCGCGGCGACCTGCAAATTGTTGATCACCGTCTTGCCGTACGTCCCTGCGATCTGGATCGCCTGGTCGCCCACCGCCTTGCTCGACACGTGCCCGTTCAAGGCGATCGTGTCGCGCGAGCTGTGCGGCTCGATGTCTTCCCGGGGGAAGGTGTCCTTGAGCAGTTTGCGCAGCGGGTCCAGGTTCATCTCCACGTTCACGTTGTAGAACGTGCGCTGCCCGTCCTTGGCCCACACGACCATCGTCGCCGAGCCCATCCCTTTGCCGTTCAGCACGATCTCGCGCGTGGTCACCGCGCTGTAATCCACCACTCCCGGATCGCTGGTCAGGATCTGCTTCACGTCGGTCGGATAGTCGATCACCACCGTCTTGCCCACCGTCAGCCGCAGATCTTCCGCGCTTTGCCCCAGCACCGCGGCCGCCGCAATCGCCGCCGCCGCGCTCAGCTTAAGCCAACTCGATCGAATCATATGCAGTCCCTGCCCCTTTTTGTCAGTTCTTCGCGTTGTTCGGAATGGTTTCCACAGTCCGCTGACTTCCGCGGATCATGATGATCTGGTCCGGTGGAGGCGGCGGAGGCGGCGGGGGCGCCGCGGCCACCACGACCTCCGTAGCCGTTCTCGGCCTCGGCCGCGGAGACGCGGCGCGTTTTTCCGGAGCCGGTGCCGGCGCCGGAGCGCGATGCCCGTTGTACAATTCCGCAATCACCCGGCCCGGCGTCTTCTCCACCGCCTGATCGCTCGAATTCCGCAGCACCAGTTGAATGCGCCCGTCATTGCCGGCGAGCGTCAGCGTCTCGGCCTGCTCCGGCGTCGCCAGCAGCGTTACCGTCGGGGCCGGCATCGCCTGCCCGCGCGAATCCGGCTGCATGGTCTGCCCCGCCGACAGCACCAGCATGTTCTGCAGCGCCGTGGTGGTCATGTCGCCGTTCTCGGCCGGCGGATGTCCCGTCACCAGCACATCCACGTGCATGCCCGGCAGCACGAACCCCGCCACGCCCGCCACGTCGTTCACCCGCACCGTCACCGCGCGCATTCCCACCGGAATCGTCGGCGCCAGTCCCAGACCGCTGCCCTTGGCCGCGAGGCGCCCTTCCAGAATCGGCTCGTCCAGCAGAATGTTGGACACCACCGGCCGGTCCAGCACGTCCTCGACTTTGGAGAACGCGCCCTTGGGAAACGCCTCCGCCGGGATCTTGCCGATCTTCACGTCCGGAGGCTTCACCATCACGCCCACGTTCAGCGGACGCGTTGCCACGACGATATCGCGCTGATTCGTCGCTTCCGCCTTCGTGCTCGCCCCGCGCGATGTCATTTGGTACAGAACCGTGGTGGCCACCAGCGCGAAAACCATGCTGACACCCAGCACCGTCAGAACTCTGCGATCCATATTTCCTCTCCCGTCCTTAGCCTTTCGGAACCAGCGACAACCACACCCCCAGCGTGATCGCCGGAGCATAAGGAATCGATTCGCGCCGTTCCTTTTCTTCCTGCGTTCCCGCCGTCTCTTCCCGCCGTCCCAGCGCCCGCCGCGCCGCCCGGTATCCGAGCGCCGCCATGGCGAACAACCCTCCGAAAATCGCGGTCCACAGCGCCGCCCACAACACCCCGCTCCAGCCCAGCAGCGCCCCGAATCCCGCCATCAGCTTTACGTCCCCTCCGCCCATGCCGCCCTTGAGATAAAAAATCAGGAACACCGCGAATCCCACCGCCGCCCCACCCAGCGCCGCGAGCAGCCCCTGTAATACCCCCAGCCGCCCGACCTGCCATCCCAGCCCGCCAGCCAAGGCCGCCGCCGGAATCCAGTTCGCGATCTGCCGCCGCATGACGTCATCCGCCATCGCCGCCACGCCGACCAGAATCGCGATCCACACTTGCGCGCTCATCTTGTTTCGCGAAAGCTGCCGGAAGTTTCCGGCTCCTCCTTCACTTCTTTCTTCACCGCCGTCGCCTTCCGCTTCACCGACCCGCTCAACATCAAAGGCGCCAGAAATCCCGCTTGCAGCGCGAACTCCGCCAGTGCCTTCCCCGACGGCAGCCGCCAGCTCATCGGGTCCATCCACTCCATGGGGATCTGAGGAATCCGCATGGATGAACTTCTCCGGCGGCTCGCTGCACTCGAGCCGGGAATCTGGGACTTCATCGTTTGCTCCAATGTTTATTTCGGCAACGTCGGGGTTTTTCATTAGGCCGGTGCCGCCTAATCCCTGGGGTCCTTAGAACCTTGGTTACGGTGTTAAAAACTGCGTAGATGGTACTGAGGTGTCCCGGGGGACTAAAGCAATCACCGGTTCCGATTCGAGTCCGCATTGACCTTCTTTCGTACGAATGCCGCTCGAGGGAACTCTCGTGGACGCGGCGCCTACTGGCTGAATCGACGCTCGGCGTAAGTTGCTTTAGGAGGGCAAGAATAGCCTGGTAACCCCAATTGCATTGACCACTTGAGAACAGGTCTTAGGGTCGTTCTCGAAATATCTAACGCCCCGTCTTCACCAGCAGAATCCGCTTCCCGTCATCCTCAACCACCCGCCAATCCCGCCGCATCTTCAATAGCTGCGAAACCGGACTCTCGATCGGCAGCAGCGCCGACTCAAACCGGTATTTCTCCAGAATCTTTTCCCAATCCCACTGCCCGTTCATCACGTGCAGGTACTCGTTGCCGATTTCGGGACCATAAAAATCGCTGCGCCCGTCCACAAAAACTTTCTGTGACGGATTCGTGTAAATCAGGTAGTCCGCCCACTGATCCGTGGTCAACACCCGCTTGTTCAGAATCACATCCGCATGCTCGTGGACCATCTTCACAGGAAAAATTTCCGGCGCGAAATCCGTGGGCCACGGAATCGGACGCCCGATCAGCATGAGCGCCATCACCGCCGCCGCGGGCCACGCGCTGGTTCTGCGAAAATGTTTCAGCGAGTCCGCCGCCATCGCGTTAATGATCCCCGCCAGCGACGATTTCTTCGCGTTCGCCGTCCACGCTCTCCACCACTCCGAAATTTCACTCGCCAGAATCGGCACATTGACCGTCACGAACAGCGGAACGTGCCGCACGCTCCCCAGCGCCATGTTGGCGAACGCCACGATCCACAATCCCTCCACCACGCGTCCCCGCCGGAACTGCAGCCCCGCCACCATCAGCCCCAGGAACAGCAGCGCCTCGAACTGCATCATGTTTTCGTTGCGGAATGACGGCGACTGGAACTCCTGAATCGCGTTCCGGATCCAGTCCGACCGCAGATACTCGACCACATGCCGGTGCAGCCCGATCCCGTACGGATTCACCACCGACGCCGCTACGCACGCGCACGTCAATCCCGCATAGCGCCGCGCCGCCGAAAAATTCATCTCGATCGCAAAGCCCACAGTCGCCGCGCCCAGCACCACGATCAGCGCCATGAACCCTCCGTGCAGGTTGGTCCACACGATCGTCATGGGAACCAGCAGCCAGATCCGCCGCGACGGTTTCCGCCGGTCGGCCTCCACCATCCACACCGAAATCGACAGCAGCAGCAGGGTAAAAATGTGCGGCCGCGCCAGAAAATGAATCGACGCCGAACCCACTCCCATCAGCGCCACGATCATCGCCACGAACAGGTGCGACCCGCGCCACACCATCCTGCGAATTAAGGTGGTCGAGAAGATCCCGATCACCACCCCCGCCATCAGGACGACCCCCTTCAGCCCCGCCAGCCGATCGAGCGACCCGTCGATTACGTCGGTCACCCACTCCCACGCGTACCACATAGCATCGGGCTTCGAGAACGAATACAAATCGTGCCGCGGCACCGCGTGATGAGCCATAATCCATTGCCCCGTGCGGATATGCCACCCCACATCGCCATCCACCAGCAATCCCTGCCATCCCGCCGACCCCGAACTCATGAACACCCAGCCCAGAATCGCGAGAAAGAACAGGTCGGAAAGCGAGGGAATCACCCACCGCGCCCATCGATTCTGCAAAACGGATTCAATACTGCGCGCGGGAAGTGCTGTAAGCGTTTGTGGCGAAGTCACTACTCATGTATTCGCCCGCCCCAACCCCGCACTTTAGGAGTCCGTTGAAAAAGCGGAGGTCCGGATGAGCCGTGGAACCTGCGGAAGAAGGGGACTGTCCCCTCGCGCCCTGGAGCGCCCCAAACACCACCGAACCTCAGCGGACTGTCCCCTTCTTCCGCCCGTCCGCAACTCCGAGCGCGGGTATCCAGATTTCCGCTGCCTGAATTTCCCTCGTTTTCAACCACATCCATCTTCGCCGGAAATTTCCCACTCCCCACTACCCACTACCATCAAGTCAGAAAGGTTGGCGCATTCATCGGCCTCCAGCCTTACCGCGCGGCGAGTAAGTTCTCGAGACACTGTCGTCGCAACGTCATACGCTTCCGCGTGACGATGGAGGAGCGCCTGATGCGATAGTTCGGGTCAGCAGTCGCACGTGGTTGTGGCGATGCCGTGCCGTTGCGGCCAATTGACGGTTCCCTTGCCGTTGAGGGAAATATTCGACGGAGTGGCCACAAACGAACATAAGGACAGGGTCCTGGCTTAACTGGTTTCTGGAGCCAGGATCCTGATTCCTGGACAGGAGCACTCTCTTTACCGATACAATCGATAAATGGGGACACCTGCCGCCGAGCGCACCTATACCTCCGGCTTCATCAAACTAACCCGCCCGCAGTTTATCGGCACCATCGGCGGACTGATGCTGTGCCTGCTTCTGGCGGCGCTCGATCAGACCATCGTCGGCACCGCCGAGCCGCGCATCATCGCCTCGCTTTCCGGCTTCGACCGCTATCCCTGGGTCGCAACGACGTATCTGCTCAGCTCCACCATCTGCGTCCCCATCTTCGCCAAGCTCTCCGACATCTACGGACGGAAATGGTTTTTCCTTACCGGCGCGACCCTGTTCGTCACTTCTTCCGCCCTGTGCGGCGCCGCCGGAAAAATGACCGCCCTGCCCTTGGACGGCATGGGCCAGTTGATCGTCTTCCGCGGACTCCAGGGCGTCGGCGCCGGCATCATGTTCGGCCTGGTCTTCACCATCGTCGGCGACGTCTTCTCGCCGGCCGAGCGCGGAAAATACCAGGGCCTGTTCGCCTCCATGTGGGGCGCCGCATCCATCTTCGGACCCACGCTCGGCGGCTGGCTCACCGACAATCTGTCCTGGCGCTGGTGCTTTTACGTGAACCTGCCCGTCGGCATCCTGGCGATCGCCGCCATCTGGATGCTGTTCCCCTATTTCCATCCGCAAGGTGTCCGCCGCATCATCGACTGGGCCGGCGTCGCCTCGCTGATCGTCTGCCTGGTTCCGCTGCTGCTCGCCCTCACCTGGGTCACCGACTACGGCTGGACCTCCACGCGCGTCGAATCCCTGCTCGCCGTCGCCGCCGTCATGCTGGCGATCTTCATCTGGGTCGAAACCCGCGCGCCCGAGCCGCTGCTTCCGCTCTCCCTGTTCCGCGATCCGATCATCCGCGTCTGCTCCATCGCCGGATTCATCATGGGCATGGGAATGTTCGGCGTCATCATTTACCTGCCGCTGTACATGCAGGGCGTCCTGGGAGTCTCCGCGACGCGCTCCGGCTCGCTGCTCACTCCCATGATGCTCTCCGCGGTGATGGGCAACATTTTTTCCGGCCAGATGACCTCGCGCCTGGGCCGCTATAAGGCCCTGGCCGTCATCGGCGCGATCCTGATCGCCTCCGGCATGATCGTGTTCGCCAACATGGACGCATACACGACGCATTCCTTCGTCGTTTTAGGAATGGTTCTCTGCGGAGTCGGACTGGGATTCGTCCAGCCGGTCTACACCGTCGCGGTGCAGAACGCCGCGCCGCGCCAGCACATGGGCACGGCGACCGCCTCCAGCCAGTTCTTCCGCTCCATCGGCAGCACGGTCGGAGTCGCCGTCTTCGGCAGCGTCCTGCTGACCATGTACAAGCACGATTTCGACGCGGCCGTGCCTCGCGGAACGCCGGCCATCGCGCTCAAGCCCTTCGGAAATCCTCTGATGCTGCCGCTGATCCGCCCCCAGCTTGAAGCCGCCTTCGGACGCTACCACGGCGGCCTGGAATTGCTCCACCGCCTGTTCGACAACGTGAAAACCTCGCTGGTGCACGGCATCCACCTGATTTTCATAGTTGGCGCCGCCATCACCTGCTTCGGCGTGCTGCTGAACTTCGCCATCCGCGAAATCCCCCTGCGCGGCCACGCCAGAGCGGAAGCCTCGGCGTCGGTGGAGGCAGTATAACATCGCCGCCGCGCATGAACGCAAATAAAAATTCGCGTTTGTCCGCGTTCATTCCCGGCCATATTTTCAGAAACCAGAAGGCGGCCCGCCCAGGAGGTGAACGGGCCGCCGCGGATCATTCCTGGTGAGAAGGGTGTGACTGCGTCCAGGCGATCCGAGCTCGAGGAGAACTCTACACTTGTTTGGACGCAACCGGACCGCGCCGAGTTGCACGACCCCGCCGTTTGAAGAAAACGAAGCGTTTTAAAGAACAACCTACAGCCCCAGCCGACGGTCCAATTCCGCCGTCACCGACGCCAGCTTGTCCGGATTGCGCAAAAGATTGCCGATCGAGTCAGGAAAGTTCTCGTAATACGTTTCCACCCCGTCGAGCGCGAGCGCGTAAGCCAGCACCGCGTGCTCGGCATCCAGGCGCGACCAGTCCTGCCCCAGATTTTCCAGGCGCGGCAGCTTTTTCTTCTCCGCCATCTCGGCGAGCTTCTGTTTCGCAGCCGCGGAAAGCTTGTCGCCCGACAGTTTCTGCGCCAGCCCTTCGTGCAGCCACACCGGCCATTGCCCGATCATCGCCAGGCACGCGTGCACGGTTTCATGCGCGAAGATCCGCTCGGTGGCCGCGTCCATTCCCTGCCCCGGCGCGACCGGAATGCGGATGCGCCCGTCGAACTGGCCTCCGTTCCACTCCGCCACATCCACCGTTTTTCGATACGCCTCTTGCGACTGCACGATCGCGACAATGCGTTCCTCGGCGTGGCAGCCGAGCTCCGCTGAAATCCGCCCGTATTCGTGATCGAGCACGCCCAGCATCTGCCGCGCGGTATCCGCCGGCACCGTCGCGCTGTCGTAGCGCAGCAGCACCTGCATCCCCAGCAGCCGGTCCGAGCTCTGATCGCCCTTGACCTCCCGCTCCACGCGTTTGTACAACCGTTCCAGCCCCGGATCGGCCTGCAAGGCAAGCGCCTGCTGCCAGTAATCGAGCGCCTTGCGGCTGTCGTCGGCGCGCCACTCCGCCATCCCGGCGAGCGCCAGCAGCGCGGGATCGCGTTTCTTGGTCAACTCCGGCTGGAGCAGCTCCAGCGCCTTGCGCGGCTGGCTGGCTTCGATCAGCCGCGCGGCCTTGGCCGCGACTCCAGTGCCCACGCCCGGCGTGAGCGAGGGCATCCGCGTGGCCTGTCGCTCGATGGCCTGCGTGACTTCGAGCCACGGCGCATCGCGCACGCTCTTTTCGAAATCGTCTACCCCGGAGATCGCGGACCCGGCGAGAAATCCTTCTACATTTTTTCCGTCCGCCTTAGCCGCAACCTTATAGCACGGCCCCCCCTCGCCATCCAGGCGAAAACGAATCGTCAGCGGCTCACCCGGCTGAAGGGTCGCGACCGCCCCGTCATCCGCCGAGCATCCGGCCCGCAGCGTCGCCGTATCTTTCACCGACGCCGCCAGCAGCAACAAGAAAACGGTCAGCATGTTAAGCCCTCTTTATCGGCCGCGAATGAACGCGAATAAACGCGAATAAGAAAGGGATTCGCGTTCATTCGCGTTGATTCGCGGCTAAATTCGTTTTCCGCACCCGGTAGAGCGTCCCCGATGCGCCCGAAAATACCGGCTCCAGTTCGTGGCTGGCCCGCACCGCTGCCTCCACTTTCGACTCATCCTCGCTGCCCGTCCATCGCGATAAATCCTCCGGCGTCGAATAAAAATAATCGAAGCCGCGCGCGCGGCAATATTCCGGCGCGTCGCGAAATGCGTCCACAATGCGCTGATGATCGTCCGCGTACCACCACTTGGGCATCAGCGGCACCGCGTTCCCCCGATGGCCGGTGTAGGCGTACATCAAAGGATCGTCATTCGACAGAATCTTCGCGCCCGCCGGAACATTCGCCTCGATCCACGTATACGCCGCGCGCAGATCGCGCAGCCGCGCGCGATCCTGCCCGGCCAGCGTGTTCAGGTAATCGAACGAAACGAACGCCTGGAGCCCCACGCCCGCTGCGATCACGATCCCCGCCGCGCCCGCCAGCACATACGCCGCGACTCTCTGTCCCGCGTCGCGATGCGTGAATCCTTTTTTCAGCGCCGCGAACAAATATTCGAGCTCCGCCACCAGCCCCGCCGCAAGCAGAGGGAACAGCGGCAGAACGAAGCGCTCATTGGGCGGAAAATGCCACACGATCAACATCGCGCTCGAGACCACTCCGAACAGCGCGTAATCGGTGAGCACGCCGCGCCGCGCCAGGCGCACCACCCCGCTGATCGCCGCCACTCCGATTACCTGCGTCAGCGTCTTCACCGGCCCCGCCGCGATCACCTGCGGAAGCGCCAGCGACCCGAGCGCGTATAAAAGCTGGTCCGTGTTCTTCCACAGCACCACGCCCAGATTCGACCACCCTACGTTTAAAAACTGGAAGCGGACGTAATCGGTGTAATAAACGAGATCCGGTGCGGCCGCGCCGAGTGCGTGCAGGCGCGTCCACAACGACCATCCGGCGATGAAAGGCAGCATCGCGCCCGCGAAAACCGCCGCGCGCCGGAATTCGCGCCGCAGTACGTAAAACGCCGGCATCGAAACCAGCAGCGCGATCCCCGCGGTCCGCGAAAGGTACGCGCAGCCGGCGAGCGCTCCCGCGATCGCCGCCATTTTCCATCCGTCGCGCCGCGCGCAGAGAAACACAGCCAGCAGGAAAGCGGTGAAAAAGATCTCGGAAAACAGGCGCGTTCCGAACAGAATCATGTACGGGCACAAGCCCAGCATCGCCGCGAGCAGCCACGCCCGCTTTTCCGAAAATCCGGAGCGCCGATACAACCACCACGCCAGCGCGAGCGACGCGCCCAGCAATCCCCAGCTCGCCGCGCTCGCCAGCGGCAGATTTTCCGGAAAATGCGGATTCACCCGCCAAACAGCCGATAAAAAAAGCGGATACAACGGCGGATATTTGGTCTGATAAGGATCCTCAGGAAGGCTCGGAATGCGGTAGCCACGGCCCGATGCGATGCTTTTTGCCGATAAAAACAGGAGCCCGTCGTCATGCAGTCGGGCAAAACCGGGCATATCCCGATTGCGCCAGGCATAGTACGCCGAAGGCGCCAGAATCAGCGCAGCTAGCGCAATGCGAGCGGCCCAGCGGGTCATCCACGGATCTGATCGGCGCTCGCCCGCGGGAACTCCAGTGGCAATTAAAACTCATCCGAATCAGCCATTTGAAGAGGCATACCCTCCACGACGGGCAGAGGTACTAACGTCCACCCCAGGACGACTAGAGCAAGGAAATTTCCGATGGCTCGGGACTTTTTGGGAACCCACTTAGGATTTAAGACTGATTCTTTAAAAAATCTGCCGATGATAACTTTGTAGCTGCGGCAGGGACCTGTCGCGCACCAAAGGGAGAGGAGAAAAGAGTAGAAATGAAGAACCTGATTTGGAAGCTGAGAATTCTGAAGGACACGCGCGGCCAGGACCTCATCGAGTACGCTCTGATGGCGGGTTTTGTGGCCGTGGCTGCCGGCGCGATTATGCCGGGCGTCGCTTCAAGCATCAGCACGATCTTCTCGAAGATCGCGTCGGTAATGTCTGGCGCTGCCAGCCAAAGCTAAACCTCAATTTTCCGGTTGGAGAGCGGACGCTTACCGGCGTTTCGCTCTCCACCCGTAACCATCCCCGCCGTAAGTACTACCCGCCCGTTCCCCCGTTCGGTCCTACTCCTGGAAATCGCTGCGGCGTGCCAATACTGCGCGCTCTCTTGCAGTGCCTAACCGGCTCAAACCACTCGCTCACGCGCGTGGCTCTGCTTCCCGGCCGCGCGCGTGAGCGAGCCGTCAGAGTGCCGTGTGCTGGACCGGGAACTGCGTCAGAGGTTCGAGGCCCAATCCCCCATCCCCAATTCCCAGTTCCAATGGTTTAAGAGTGCCCTAGCACCGGATGCGGCTGGTATGGCTCGGCGAGCGACTTCAGCTCACCCGCATCGAGCTTGATCTTCAGCGCCTCCACGGCCTGTTCCAGGTGCGCGATCTTGCTTGCGCCGATGATCGGCGAGGTCACCCCCGGCTGCTCGAGCAGCCACGCCAGCGCGATCTGCGCGTTCGAGGCGCCGCGTTTTTTCGCGACCTCCGTAATCCGCTCCACCACGCTGAAATCCGAATCCTGGTAATACAGGCGCTGGCCGTATTCGTCGGTTTTGGCGCGGATGGTGTCGCCGAAATCGCCCTTGCGCCGGTCGCCCGCGACGAAGCCGCGCGCCAGCGGACTCCACGGCGTGAGCGCGATGCCCTCCTCGCGGCACAGCGGAATCATTTCGCGTTCCTCTTCGCGATAAATGATGTTGTAGTGGTTCTGCATGGCCACGAAGCGCGACCACAGATGCTGGTCGGAGGCGTGCAGCATTTTCGCGAACTGCCTGGCGAACATCGACGACGCACCCAGGTACAGCGCCTTGCCCGCGCGCACCACGTCATGGAGCGCCTGCATGGTTTCCTCGACCCGCGTGCGGTAATCGAAGCGGTGAATGATGTACAGATCGACGTAATCGGTGCCCAGACGCCGGAGGCTCGCGTCGATCGAGTGCAGGATGTGTTTTCGCGACAATCCGCGAGCGTTGGGATCGTCGCTCATGGCGTTAAACACCTTGGTCGCGATCACCAGCTTGTCGCGCCCGGGACCGTATTTGGCAAGCGCGCGCCCGGTGATCTCTTCCGAGACGCCCAGCGAGTACATATCCGCGGTGTCGAAAAAATTGATCCCCAGCTCGATGGCGCGGCGATAAAACGGCTGCGCCTCATCTTCCTCGAGCACCCATTGGCGCCATTTCTTCGAGCCGTAGGTCATGGTCCCGAAGCACAGCCGGGACACTTTCACTCCGGCGGAGCCGAGATTGACGTAGTCCATATGGACTACTGTAGCGTTCTCGCCAAACGCACTCCATCACTGTCGCGGCATTCATGCCGCGCGTTAGTCGTGAAGACGATCGAACCGAGCCGCGCGCGGGTGAGCGAGCGGTTCCCTGCTTTACTGCTCGCCGCCGCCGGTGGGCGCGCCTTTCACCGACACCTTCACGTATGCGTTCGACCAGCAGCACTGGAAGCCGCGGCCGCCGTCGCCGGTGGAGTCGTTGGCGACGATTTTCAGAATGTACTCGCCCGGATCGCTGAACGTCGCGTTGGTGGTCGCCTTGCCCGTGAAGACGGAGCCTTGCGGCGCCTTGAAATCGGTCTTTTCCACCGTGGGCCGTTCCTTCTCAAACGTCACCGCTCCGGGACCGCGGAACATGCTCCAGGCGATGCTCACCGCCGGCAGACGCGACGGCGGTGCGCCGGGAGGCGTCTTGGCGTCGTCGGCGAGCCACACCGTCAGCGGCAGCGGATTGGGAATCGTGTTGGTCAGCGAAATCGTCTGCCCCTTGGGCCCGTTGACGAACGGCCCGGTCTCGGCAAAACCGATGTAAGGCGGCGTGTCGCCGGTTGCGTCGACGAACGGGGAAAGCTCCCACAGCGTGTTGACGTCGAGCGGAATCTGCGTCATCTTGCCGTTCGCCACGATGGTCCAGGTCAGGCGCTTATCGCCGAAATCCTTGGGAACGGTGATGGTGAATACGCCCCACTGGCGTCCGGGCAGAAAATGCGTGGGCTGGCCCATATCCGGTCCGCCCGGCTCGATCCGGTTGTCGGGGCCCGGGGGAATGTCCACCGTCTGTTTCGTGTTGCGATTGTAGTAGCCCACCAGAATGCTATGCGTTCCATCGGGGTTAGAGAACCATCCCTCGAACGCGCCGGTGACGCTCTCGCCGGACAGATGAGCCGGCTCCATGGGGAGCTGCGCGCTCACGAAAAACGCACATCCGGCGAGTGCGAAAACTATACAAACTCTTACAAAAGTAAACCACTTGGCCTTCATAGTCGATCCTTCTCTTGAAGTGTATGCGTGCGAAGGGTGAGTGTCAAGGAAGCGGGCTTAGGGCTGCTTGTAGACCGTGCCGCCTTTCATTACAAATTTCACTCTGCTGAGAGAATTGATGTCGCGCGTGGGGTCGCCGTCGACGGCGATCAGGTCCGCGAACATGCCGGGCTTCACAGTGCCGATGTCCATGTGGAAGACCCGGCCGGCGGTGGAGGTGGCGGCCTTGAGCGCATCGACCGGCGACATGCCGTAATCGACCATCAACTCGATTTCCTTGGCGTTTTCGCCGTGCGTGAACACGCCGACGTCGCTGCCCGAGAGAATCGTCACGCCGGCATCGAGCGCGGCCTTGAAGCTGGCGCGCTTGCGCTGAATTCCGGGAGGCTCGGGCGGTTTTCCGTCCCATCCGGCGTACATCGAGTTGAAATATCCGGCGGCGAGCGTGGGACACAGCGGGATGTGATGCTCGGCCATCATCTTGAACACTTCGGGTGTGCCCGCGTCGCCATGCTCGATGGTATCGACGCCGGCCAGCACCGCGCGTCGCATGCCTTCAGCGGTGGTGGAGTGGACCGTGAGCGGCGCGCCGGCGCTGTGCGCGGTCTCGACGGCGAGCTTCAACTCGTCGATCGAAAACGTGGGATGCGCGCCGGGCTGCGGGCCCCAGCGGTAATCGGCGTACAGCTTGACCCAGTCGGCGCCGTGGCCGATCTGGTCGCGAACCACATGCACGATGGTGTTGAGATCGGCCTCCTCGGCGCCCTGCGGGACGCGCCATTCGAGTGAGAATCCCTTGGGCTGATAGCTGCCCGTGGCGACAATGGCTCGCGTGGACGCGAGAATGCGCGGCCCGGGAATGATGCCTTGATTGACGGCCTGCTTGAGCTCGACGTCAGAATAGCCGGCGCCCTCGGTGCCCAGATCGCGCGTGGTGGTGAATCCGGCCATGAGCGTGTTTCGCAGGTGAACGGTGGCGCGGGCGACGCGCAGGCCGGTGGATTCGTGCGCCACCTGATCGTTCCAGCTGGTTTCGTTGTAGGCGTGCAGCATCATATGCGAATGGCCTTCGACGAGTCCTGGCAGCATCGTCAGGCCGGGAAGATCGATGACCTTTGCGCCCGCGGAATCGAGGGAGGGTCCGGCGCTTTCGATGCGGTCGCCGCGCACCAGGACCAGCCAGCCTTCGTGCATGCTTTCGCCGTCGAAGACGCGGGCGGGTTTGAGCAGCGTGACTTCGGTGGAAACAGGGCCGCGTCCGCGGCCACGGCGGCCTTGCGCGACGAGCGGGATCGACAGGAGCAGACAGAGACACGCGAGAAGGAAGCGGCGAATCAGCATGCGGACATTATAGAATGCCGCTCATGGAGCTACACGTTTTTGTCCGCTTTCATGTGCGCGAGGGCGCGGAGAAATCGGCCGGAGAGGCGCTCGGCGAGGTGGTTCCGCTTTCGCGTGCGGAAGCGGGATGCGTGCAGATTCACGCGTACCGCTCGAAGAACGACGCGCGGCTGTTTTACATTCATTCGATCTGGAAGGATGATGAGGCATTCGAGATTCACGCGAAAATGCCGCACACGGTGCGGTTCCTGGAAAAAATGAGCGCGCTGACGGACCAGCCGCGCGAGTTGACGCGCACGCAGATGATCGGATGAGGAGCCAGGTTTATGCAATCGACGCGTGGCACAATCAAGAAATGTCTCCCGACGAATTTCGCGCCGCCGCGCACCAGGTGGTCGACTGGATGGCGGATTACATGCGCGACATCCACGCCTACCCGGTGCTCGCCAATTCCGAACCGGGCGCGCTGATCGACCGGCTGCCGGCGCACGGTCCCGAAACCGGCGAGCCGGTCGCGGCCATCCTCGACGATTTTCAAAAACTGATCGTGCCCGGACTGACGCACTGGAACCATCCGCGCTTCTTCGCCTACTTCGCGATCACCGCGTCGGGGCCGGGAATTCTGGCGGACATGCTCAGCTCGGCGCTGAACGTTCAGGGGATGTTGTGGAAAACTTCGCCGGCGGCGACCGAACTGGAGCAGGTTACGCTCGGCTGGCTGCGGGAATGGCTGAAACTGCCGCCGGAATTTTTCGGCTTGATTCACGACACGGCATCGACCGCGAGCATGCACGCGATCCTGGCCGCGCGCGAGCTCGCCGCGCCCCAAGCGCGCCTTTCGGGCGAGCATCCGCGGCTGATTCTGTACCGCAGCGAGCACGCGCACAATTCCATCGACAAAGGCGCGGTGGTGGTGGGCGTCGGCCAGGAAAATATCCGCAAGATCGCGACCGATGCCGAATTCCGCATGGATCCGCGGGCGCTCGAAGCGGCGATAGAAGCCGATCTGGCAGCCGGGAAAAAACCGTTCTGCGTGGTGGCGACGCTCGGAACCACGGCGATGACCAGCGCCGATCCGCTGGAGCCGATCCTGCGGATCGCCGGCAGGCACGGCCTGTGGGTGCACGTGGACGCGGCCTATGGCGGTCCCGCGGCGCTGCTCGAGGAGTACCGTCCGTTGTTCGCGGGCATCGAGCGGGCCGATTCCATGGTGCTCAATCCGCACAAGTGGCTGTTCACGCCGTTCGATCTGAGCATTCTGTACACGCGCCGGCCGGAGATCCTGCGCCGGTCGCTCGCGCTGGGCGAGGTTCCCGCGTATCTTCAGGTCACGCAGCATGAGCGCGCGCTCAATTATTCCGATTACACGCTGCCGCTGGGGCGCAGGTTCCGGTCGCTGAAGCTGTGGTTCGTGCTGCGCTATTACGGCCGCGACGGAATCGTGCGCGTGCTGCGCGAGCACATGCGCCTGGCGCAAGAGCTGGCCGGCTGGATCGGCCAAGACCCGCGCTTCGAGCTGTCGGCGCCCGCGCCGTTTTCGCTGGTGTGCTTCCGCTACAAGGGATCGGACGCGGAAAATCGCGCGCTGTTCGAGCGGATCAACACGAGCGGAAAGGCGTTCCTTTCGAGCACCGAGGTGAACGGAAAATACGTTCTGCGCTGGGCGATCGGGAACATGGGCACCACCGAGCGCGACGTGCGGGAGACGTGGGAGCTGATCCGCGGGCTGGTTTAGGGAGCAACCCGGGCCAACGCGGTCCATCACCGTCGCGCCGCGTGACGGGACATTGAGGCGCGGCATTTATGCCGCGCGTTGGCGCTGGCCCTGCAATCATTCCGAAATATAGACGCAAACGTCTTGTTCACCGGCGTGATCTGATGAAAAAGCCCTGTGTCGAAAGTGCACGACCAACGCGCGGCATGAATGCCGCGCCTCAATCCCCCGGCCCGCGGGCGTGCTGTCCCCCCGAGTGCGCGACTGGGGAAAAGCGGCTTTACTGCACCGTGGTTTCGAGCGAGCGGATTTCCAGGCGCAGGGTTTCGAGGCCGGTGCGCACCTGCGCGAAATCGCCTTGCGAGGCGGCGTCGCCGATGCGGCGCGCGCATTCGCCCAGAGTCTTGGATTCCAGGCGCTCGGCCGCGGCGGCGATCATGTGGGCTTGCTCGGCGAGAGTGTGCTGGTCGGAATCGCCCGCGGCGATTTCCAGCTTCTCCAGGCGTTCCGGCGCGATTTGCAGGAACAGGCGCAGCATGTCCTTCACCAGCCCGGATTCGGGACCGTCGAAGGGCGTGAAGCTGCGCGCAACCGGAGGACGCGACGCCAGGTGTTTCTCGATGGTGGCGACCAGGTGCGCGGGCTGCACGGGCTTGGAGATGTATGCGTCCATGCCGGCTTGCAGACAGCGCTCGCGATCGCCGTTCATGGCGTGCGCGGTCATGGCGACGATGGGAATTTTGTTCCACCGCGGACTGCGGCGGATGGCGCGCGTCGCCTCCAGGCCATCGAGAACCGGCATCTGCACGTCCATCAGGATGAGCTGATACGCGGCGTCGGGCTGTTCCAGTTTGTCCAGCGCCTCGCGCCCGTCGGAGGCGACCTCGATGTGGTAGCCGCGCTTGCGCAGGATCGCCAGGACCACTTTCTGGTTCACCAGGTTGTCTTCCACCAGCAGGAGCCGCGCGCGAGAGGGCGCGGGCGAGTCCGCTCCGGCTGCGCCGTTGGCGGCCTCGTGGTGGGACGCGGCGGGCTCGCGGACCGCGCAGGAAACCACCTCGCAGGGAAGCGTGATGATAAAGGTGCTGCCCTTGCCCGGCTCGCTCTCGACGTGAATCTCGCCGCCCTGCATCTCCACCAGCTTTCGCGTGATGGCCAGGCCCAGACCCGTGCCGCCGTACTTGCGCGTGATGCTGCCGTCGGCCTGGGTGAATTTTTCGAAGATGGCGGGCAGCTTGTCGGCGGGAATTCCGGTGCCGGTGTCGCTGACCGACAATTTCACCGCGCGGCCGCCGGCCGCGCGTGTTTCGAGCTTGACCGCGACACGGACCCATCCGCGCTCGGTGAACTTGAGCGCGTTCGAAAGCAGGTTGGCGAGCACCTGGCGGACGCGCAGCGGGTCGCCCATGATCTCCAGCTCGCGGGGCGCGTCGCATTCAAAGCGCAGGTCGAGATTTTTCTGCGTGGCCTTGGGCGCCTGCGATCTGACGCAGTCTTCGAGTACGGCGCGCAGATGGAAGGGAATGCGCTCGAGCATCATCTTGCCGGCCTCGATCTTAGACAGATCGAGGATGTCGTTGAGCAGGCTGAGCAGCGAGTAGGCGCAGCGCTGCGCGGTCTCGAGCTGCTCACGCTGCTCCCCGGTGAGACCGCTGTCGAGCACCAGGTCGATCATGCCCAGCAGCCCGTTCATGGGAGTGCGCAGCTCGTGCGACATGTTGGCGAGGAATTCGCTCTTGGCCTGGCTGGCGGCGAGCGCGCTGTGCATGGCGCGCTCCAGCTCATTGGTGCGCTGGGCGATGCGCTCCTCAAGCAGCTCGTGATGCTGGCGGATCTGTTCGTGCGAGGCGGCCAGATCCTCGATCATGCGGTTGAAGCTATCGCCCAGGTACTCAATCTCGTCGCCGGTGCGGCTCACCTGGATCGGCTCGAACCTACCCTTGCGCACCGCCGTGATTCCTTCCTGAAGCAGCGCCAGCGGCCGGGCGAGCAGGCGCATGGTAAAGCGCGAGATGGTGGGCGCCACCAGCCCCACCACGCACAGCAGAACCACGCCCTTGGTCAGGTCGAAGGTGTGCAGGCGGACATCCCACAGCAGCGTCACCACCACGATCCACAGCACCAGGAAGGCTGTGAACAGGGAGAACTTGGAGGCCAGCGATCGGCGAGGCCGCGAAGTCTTGCCCCGGACTAGGAGATGACGTACCACAATTCGATGGTGCGCTGTCCGCCTCATCGGGACCATTAGGGTGACACCTTAGTACCCGCATGTTTTCCTTTTTAGCTCCGGGGGCGGCAGAGTCATGGGCGTAACCCGGCGCTCAGGTTATGCCGGAGCGCGCGGACGTGTCTGTGTGAAAAAGGGGACAGCCTGCTCTCTCCACCGGACGCAATCTGTTGAGCCGGCGACAACACGGACGGAGTGGACCGCAGCGGGCTGTCCCCTTTTTCACGACAGACACGGGGGTGGCGTTGCGTGCTGCTATGCTGAGTCGAATGTCCTCGCGTCTGGCGGTGTCGCTGTGCGGGATTTCTCTTAAGAACCCCGTTCTGGCGGCTTCGGGAACCTATGGGTATGGGGTGGAATTTAAGGCGCTCACCGAATTGAGCGCGCTCGGCGGGATCGTGGTCAAGGGCCTGTCGAGGGAGCCGATGGACGGCAATCCGGCGCCGCGGCTGTTTGAATCGAGCGCGGGGATGATCAACTCGGTGGGCTTGCAGAATATCGGCGTGCGCGCCTTTGTGCGCGAAAAATTGCCTCAATTGCGCGATTCGGGAACGGCGATTTTCGCCAATATTTTCGGATATTCGGTCGATGAGTATAGCGAAGTGGCGCGCGTGCTCGAAGACGCCGAAGGCGTCGCGGGCTACGAGCTGAACGTGTCCTGCCCCAATACGCGGCACGGCGGGATCTATTTTTCGAGCGACTGCGCGCTGCTGGGGGAGTTGGTCGGCGCGGTGCGGCGCGTGGCGCGACGGCCGCTCATCGTCAAGCTCTCGCCGAATGTCGCGCGCATCGAGCCGTTCGCCGTCGCGGCCCAGGAGGCCGGCGCCGACGCGATTTCCCTGGTGAACACGTTCGTCGCGCTGGCGATCGACGCCGAAACGCGCCGCCCCCGGATCGGCGCCGGCTTCGGAGGATTATCGGGACCCGCCATCAAGCCCATCGCGCTGCGCATGGTGTACGAAGCCTCGCGCGCGGTCAAGATTCCGGTGATCGGCATGGGAGGGATCTCGAGCGGCGTGGACGCGGCCGAATTCCTGATCGCGGGCGCAAGCGCAGTAGAGGTGGGCACGGCGAATTTTTTCGATCCGCAGGCCCCCGCGCGCATCGCTCGCGAGCTCGAACAGTTTCTGGAGCGGCACAAGCTGGCCAGCGTGGCGGAGCTGACCGGCACGCTCCAGATGAATTGAAGTCTATTTTTTCGAAAAGGAGAAGCTTTTTCGTGGACAAGAAAATCATTTCGACGGCGCAGGCGCCCAAGGCCATCGGGCCTTATTCGCAGGCGGTGATCGCCAACGGATTCGCGTTCCTGAGCGGACAGATTGCTCTGGACCCGGCCACCATGCAATTGATTGAAGGCGATATCGCGGCGCAGACCGAGCAGGTGTTGAAGAATCTGAAGGCGGTGCTCGAAGCCTGCGGATCGTCGCTCGCGGCGGTGGTCAAGACCACCGTATTTCTGAAAGATATGGGCGAATTCTCCGAAATGAATGCGGTTTATGGGAAATATTTCAGCGAAAATCCGCCGGCGCGGGCGACCGTTGAAGCGGCGCGGCTGCCGCGCGACGTGCGCGTGCAAATCGAGTGCATCGCGCGGGCTGCATAAGTGTCCGTGTGAAAACGGGGACCGCCTACTCTTGTCCCCAGATGCAAGCTGTTGAACCGCCGAGACGGGACCGGGTGGACAGAGCGGGCTGTCCCCTTTTCCACACAGACAGTAAGGTTGCGCCCGCCACATTTAGCGCAGCGCGGCAAGCGTCGGCTCGATCCAGGAAAACAGGAAATTGGCAATCGAGGGAAACTCCGAAGCGAGCAGACCCAGCACCGGTAACGCTCCGTAGCCGATCAGCTTGAAGTAAAATTCCGCATTCAGTTCCTCGGGTTTGGTCCCTTCGATGCGGCTGAGAATCGGATCGCGCTCGATTCCGGACAGGCACCTCCACAGCACGCCTCCGATGACCAGCAGAAGCAGCAGCAGGAAACGCGAGACCAAGCGCGGCGATTGCGGCGAGTCTGCGTTCATCGCAATCGACAGCGCCACAAACCCCAGCGACAAAAACCAGACCAGGTTTTGGATCTGGCGAACGCTGTACAGCAGAAACGGCGTGAAATGGAGCGCCAGGAACGCCTGCGCCAGGTCCTCCACCTTGTTCGGATCGCCGGGGATCGCCACCAGCGTGGTAGACCCCGGCTCGGCCGCCGCAACTTTCGCGTCGGTGAGTTCCAGCCGCCCGACCAGCGGCGCGCCTTTCAGATGATCCAGCACCCGCCCCCGGTACAACTTCTCGGCGATTTTGCAGTTCAGGTTGCGCAGCAAGTCGTTCTGTTTCCAAATCTGCTCTCGCGTCGGCTTCTGGTTGTCGTCCTGCGGCTCATCGAGCAGTTTTATATAGGCCTGCCGGTATTCCTGATACAGGTCGATGCCGCCGTCCTTAAGAAGCGCCGGTTCCTTCAGCGAGATGTCGTGCAGGATAGTGGGCTCGCGGGCCGTGACGCTCAGCGATTGCAGATTCAGACTCTGCACCCACAGCGGGCGGCGGTTGCGCGCCTTGCTCCGCGGTACGAACCACTTTGCCAGCGGCATCGCCCCCAGCGTCGTGAGCAGGCTTCGCAAATCCGCCCACGTACGCACCATGAGCATGGCGGCTTGCAGCAGCGCTCCCGCCAGCAACATTTCGAGGCCGATCAGGAGCGCATTGAACGCCCGCGCATCCGGTGCCTTCAGGCTCACATAGAACGGGAACGGAAAGACCAGAAGCAGAATCGCCGCCAGCGCCCCCACGACGGCAATCCACTCCCCTGGATCGATCAGGCCGTACACCGCGCCGAAGTGTGCACTCAGTCTGCGCTTGGATTGCGACAGGCGTCCCTGGAGCGCCGATTCCAGTTCCGCGATCGCCGGCTCCTGGCAAGTGGCCAGGTACAGGCGCCGCATGTGCAGGTAGCCGAACAGGACCAGCGCGAACAGGGCCGCGAGAATGGGAATCGTCGGAGACGATCCGATGCGCATCTCCACCGCCCGCAGTGCAAACAGCTCGCCCGCGGATTGGCTCGAGTCCGCGCACGCCGCCCACCAGCCAAGCACTCCTGCCGCGTAACCCGCTCCCGTCAGCAATGCAACCGTCTTGGTATGAACGGCTGCCGGAGCGCGCGCTGCGTACACGACCCAGGACGCTGCCGGCCCAATCGCCGCCAGCAGCAGAACGATCGCCAGCAGCAGACCCGAATCGGCGGCAACCCACGTATGCGCTGAAAACATCCACGGCAGGCACAAGACCACCTGAACGCAGGCGAGCAGCAGCAGAACGTTCATCAGGTGGAACAGCCGCCAGCGGTCCTTCACCCAGCGATCCCCGTACCAGATCACGCGCGGAAGAAAGCGAGCGTCCTTCCACTTGGTCTCGATCACCAGCAGTAGACCCACCAGAATCACGCCGACCCCGATCAGGGACGTGAGCCCCTCCAAAATCTCCCACCTCGCGTTGACGCCCGGAGGGTCGAATCTGGAAGTGCCGGCGAAGTCCACCGGGTGTTCCCACCACGATTCTTTCCCCTCCGCGACGCGATCGTGGAGCCACGCCCGAAGCGGTATGAATCCTTCCCGGTCGAGCGTCAGCAGCCACACCGCAGGATGATTCTGGGTCTTCCAGCCGTAATCATCCAGGATCTGCGCCAGGCGGTGAGGCGGCAGAATCATGTTCCCCTTCGCCAGAAGCAGCACGGTCGCGTTATAGATGCCTTCGGAGATGCTGTCCGGATGCGACAGAACGGGATTCGGATTGGCCCCACGCAGCCATACCCGCTCGCGCATCAACGGGTAGCTCGCGAGCGCCAGAATGTTTCGCAGAACGTCGGTTCGCGCCGCCTCGACAAACATCAGGCTCGTGTACGGCAGGATCAGCCGCGTATCCGGACTCTTGGTTTGCAGCACCCTGGCCAGAAACAGCACGTCCAAAGGATTGCTCGCGATGATCTCCACCGCCTGAATCCCCTGCCGCCGGATCGTATCCACGGCTTCCTCCAGGCGCGCATCCTGCATCAACGGCCCCTGGGCGCCCGAATAGGACGGAATGCTGTCCTCGCCCGTCTGCGTATCCTTGAGCGAGAACTCCACCTCCGGGGCAACGGTCTGCGGCGCGCCGGTCGCCGGACCGTCGCGGTACGCATTGCGAAGTTGTGAAATATCGCGCGGGAACATCAGCTTGAGAATGCCCGAACTGCTCGCCTGCACGGACGCTCCGAAGGTGGTCTCATCCTCTAACAGGACCGCCGCTTTGTCCCTGGGAATCCGCAGCGCGCCAAGAGCCTCGGAAAAATACTTGGCGAAATCCGCCGAGCTCAAGTTCGCACCGTGAAAGGAAGTCACGTTCCCACTTGCCCACAGGGCTTCCGCGGCTTCCACACTCGACGCCACTCCGGATCGAATATGGAAGCGCTTCTCGGGTTCCTTGCGCAGCACGTCGAACAAGGAGTGGAACGATCCGGAAAACGTGGGACCCATGATCAGGTTGCTCTGGGCGCAGGATGAGGGCGCGCGGCTTTTGTCGCCCGCGCACAAGCTTGCCATATAGCGGCGAGCCCTTATAAACTGCGCCGTGCTGATTCCCGCCGTCGGCGTCTCACCCACTACGAACACCAACAGAATCCGGGTGGTGAAACGATGCGGTTCCGAAGTCACCTCCTGGCGAAACACCAGGACGCCGGGCTCCTCCTCCTGCGTTTGGCTCATCCTGCGCTCGCTCCGCCGCTTGTCCGGATCTTTCTCGGTTGTATCCACCGGATCGTCCCAGGGAAGCCACTCCGTCGCAAAAACCCAGCCGGCCGCGGATGCCGCGGACTCGATCGCATCCAGCCCGCCATCGGAGACCAGGGCCAGATGAGTATGCCACGGGGTGGGGACGGTGGCCAGAATCTGATCGATCGGCGTGGCGTCCTGAACGCCGAAAAACTTCGCGTCCCGCTCGGCACAGTGGGCCTCCGCGGGCGGCGTATCATTCGTGAAACAGCGCGTGTCCTGCTCCAACGGTTCGGCCCCGAACAACACCCGCGTGGCGACCCAGGGACCCTCGAACTCCGGTTTTTCGGGTGCGGAAGCCCGGTTCTCGCGGGTCGACTCCGCACCGGTCTTCTCTGTCTGTTTCGCTCCGCCCCCCGCGGTCTGCTCGGTTCCCAACGGCGATAAATGCAGCACCAACGCGAGCAGCGCGAGGACGCCGGCCGACATTCCCAGATTTCGATTCATCCCGCTGCCCCCGGTTTTTTCCTAAATACGAGCAGAATCCCGACCACGACTGCAGCGCTATCGGCGCAATTTATCAGAAATTCTGTGAATTTGGCAAGTCCGCCGTTTCAGGCTTTATCGAAAAGGAGATTTGTTTCGAGCGCTTACCAATCCCGTACGGCTTTCACGAAAAATCAGGCAGTTATGACGCCCGCCGCTGATTACCCGCGCGTCCGGGTTGCCGATGCACCCCATGTATCTTATGTTCACGTATCGTTACTGCTACCACAAGTTCGCGGGCCAATAAGCGGCGAAATTCGCGAGATCGTCATTTCGGTTTACTATACTCGTCATGGCGATCATGCGAATGAAACACGTCCGGCTGGGCCAGGACGGGCCCACGGTCTCGCGCATCGGGCTGGGTTGCATGGCGATGTCCGGCATGTACGGACCGAGCGATGAAGCCGAGTGCATCGCCACCATCCACGCGGCGCTCGAGGCGGGAATCAATCTGCTCGACACGGGCGATTTTTACGGGATGGGGCATAACGAGATGCTGATCGGCCGGGCGCTCGAAGGGCGGCGGCACGAGGCCCTGATCTCCGTCAAGTTCGGCTCCATACGCGCGCCGAACGGAGCGTGGCTTGGCGTGGACGGACGTCCGCAGGCGGTGAAAAATTTCCTGGCCTACACGCTCCAGCGGCTGCGCACGGACCACATTGATATTTACCGCCTCTCGCGCGTCGACCCCGCGGTGCCCATCGAGGAAACCGTGGGCGCGATCGCGGAGATGGTCAAGGCAGGCTTTGTCCGCTACATCGGGCTATCGGAAACCGGTGGCGAAAGCATCCGCCGCGCGCAGCTAACGCACCCGGTTTGCGACGTGCAGATCGAATATTCACTCGCCAGCCGCGGAATGGAGCGCGCCATCCTCCCCGCGGCGCGCGAGCTGGGCATCGGAATCACGGCCTACGCGCTGTTGTCGCGCGGATTGCTGACGGGGTCGAAAACCGGCGGCAAAGGCGATTTCCGCGGCCATCTTCCGCGCTTTTCCGGAGAGAATTACGAGCGCAACCAGCGCCTGGTTATGGAACTGGCGCAGCTCGCCGGGGAAAACGACGCGACTCCCGCGCAGATCGCTATCGCCTGGGCACTCACCAAGGGCGACGACATCGTTCCGCTGATCGGCGCGCGCACGCGGAAGCAGTTGAAGGAATCGCTGGGCGCGCTGGCGATTCGTCTTTCGACCGAAGACATCGGCCGCGCCGAGCGGATCGGCGCCGAGATCGCGGGCGAGCGTTACGATCCCACGCAGATGCGCATGCTCGACAGCGAGAAGGCGTAGTGCCCCAAGTCCGGAAGCGCATAACGGCGTGCACCGCTCTCATTCCCACTCGATGGTCGCTGGCGGCTTGTTGGTGATGTCGTAGAACACTCCGCCGATTCCTTCCACCTCGCGTAGCGCGGCGGCAATCGATTCGAGTAGCGGCGCGGGCATGCGCACGGCGCTGGCGGTCATGCCGTCCACCGAATCGATGGGACGCAGCACCACGGAATCGGGACGGTCCGGCGTGCCCGCGGGAATCAGCACCACGGGGAACTGCCAGATGGAGGCGTCGAATTCCCGCGCCAGGCTGCGCACGATCGCGTCGGCGCGGCGCAGGCGGGCAAGGCGTTCGGGCGAGAGACTCGCTCGAAACGTCCGCAGCTGATCAACGTGGCACGCGGTCCATACGGCGACGATCACGCGGTTCACTCCCGCGATTCGATTGGTCAGCCGCGCGGCCTCTTCCATCGATTCCGGAAATCTTTCGAGCACCAGCACCGGACGGTACGTCCGCGCGTCGCCCTGCACGCCCACCGATCGCACCGGAAGAATCCAGCCCTCGGCGGCTTTTTCGGGCGCGCCTTCCGTCGTCGAGCACAGGCAGCGGATCGCGAGGCCCGGACCAGGGAATGGATGCCGATCGAGCAATTCGGGATTTAGGTGCAGCTCGCGGCCGATGGCGCGGACTTCATCCTTATAAAAGGATGCGAGCGGCTCCACGATCCGGCCGGCGGCGATCAGCGCCTGGATCCCCGGCACGCGATTGTGATGCGTCTTGATCAAATCCGCTTTCGCCGATCCGCCGGACTCGATCGTGTCGGGATAGATGGTCCCCTGCCCGAGAATCCAGCGGCCGTCGAGAAAATGCTCGGATTCGAGCACGCGTTCCTGCACTTTGACAAACCCTTCGCCGATCGCCCGGCGCTTTTGTTCGGGGTCGGTGATGTTTTCGAGGGCGCCCAAAAATTCCGCGCTCGCATCGAAGACGCTGAGCGATTCGAAATTGCGGCGCACCAGCGAGGTTTCCCCCTCGCGCATCAGGCCGGTATCGACATAAGCGCCGCGCACACGATCGGCGCCAAGGGCGCGGAGGCACAGATGATAAGCGACAGTCGAATCGACGCCGCCGCTGACGAAGAAAAAGATGTTGCGATCGCCCGCGGTCTTGCGGATGTGTTCTTCAATCGCGAGGACCTGGCCCGCCGGGTCCCAATCGGGCACGCAGCCGCAGATATCGAACAGGAAATTTTTAAGGATCGCCGGACCGCACGGAGTGTGCGCGACTTCGGGATGAAACTGGACAGCGAAAAGCTTTTTTTCGGGATCGGCGATGGCGGCGATGGTGCAGGTTTCCGTGCTGGCCAGCACGCGAAAACCCTCAGGCGCCGCGACAACGGTATCGAAGTGGCTCATCCACACCTGCTGGCGCGGATCGAGCCCGCGCAGCACGCCGTCATTCACGTCGATTTTCAATTGTGCGAATCCGTACTCGCCGTGCTCCCCCTTTTCGACCTTGCCTCCGAGCAACTGCGTCATCAACTGGTGGCCGTAGCAGATGCCCAGCACCGGAGTTCCGGATCGAAGCAGTGTGGGATCGATGGTGGGGCTTCCGGGATCGTGGACGCTGGCCGGGCCGCCGGAGATGATGATGCCTTTTCGTCCCGTGAGCGAGGACGCGGGAGTTTCACTCGGCGCGACCTCCGCGTAAACCCCAAAATTGCGCACGCGGCGGGCGATGAGATGACAATACTGTCCTCCGGCGTCGAGGACGGTAATTTGTGGAGGCATTTTTTATTTTAGCAGTGCGGGATACAATGAACGTGTTGAACCAGACCATCCAACTCGGCAGTCTCCAGGTCGATGAGGCGATGCTCGCGCACGTGTGCCGGCGCTATCACGTGCGGGAACTTTCTGTGTTCGGGTCCGCGGCCCGCGGCGAGATGCGTCCGGACAGCGATATCGATTTACTTGTGGAGTTCATCCCCAACGCCAAAGCGGACTTGTTCGACTACTCCGGGTTGATGCTGGATTTGACCAGGCTGATCGGGCGCAGAGTAGACCTCGTTTCGAAGCACGGACTGAAGCCGCTGATTCGGGAATCCGTCCTCAAAGAGGCGCGGGTCCTGTATGCGGCGTGACAAGCTTTACCTCTCCGACATCGTTCAGGCTGCGGACGGTATCGCGCGCTTCATTGCTGGAGTCGAGCCCGACGCCTTTGCGCAATCCGATTTGCTGCGCAGCGCAGTCGTGCATAAGCTTTCGGTGATCGGCGAGGCAGCCGCGAGGGTGTCCGAGGACTTGAAGATCCGGAACCCTCAAGTCCCTTGGGGGGCAGATTGTCGGATTTCGGAATATTCTCATCCACGCCTATTTCGGAATCGATTGGGAGCTGGTATGGCAGGCGGCAACAAAGCGTTGTCCGACCCTGCGCGAGCAGGTTGCCGGGATTCTTGGTAGCGAATCGACCGGCGCAGAATCCTGAAATCGTGGCCGCGGATGCATCCCGATGCACACCAATTTTCATCGATGCTTACGTGGATGAATCCGCGGCTGACCTATCTCGCCGCGCGCTGCGAGTCCATCCGCTCCACCAGCGTCTTCTTCGCGGCATCCAGCAGCGCCTTGGCTTTCGGCAGCGCCTGGATCGCCGCCTGGACCTCCGGGTCCTGCTCGGCCGCGACCTGATCTGAGGCATTCACGCCGAACGCGGTGATGTACATCTCGCGCTTGAGCTGCTCCTGGATCCAGTCGCGATGGGAGTTGAAATCGGCGGGGGTGAACTCCACTTTTTCCTGGTGCAGGAAATTTTCGAAATCGTTCATCACCGACGCGTCCGGCGACCATCCCTTGGGCAACGCGGTGCTTTGCCGCGCGCCAAAAAATTTCGCCGAGAAATTGTAGAACTCGTACTTGCGCAGCAGCAGCGACTGGAATTTGTCGAGCTTCGGCGCCGTGTATTTCTGATCCGGCGTGATGCCGCCGCCGCCATATACCGTGCGGCCGGAATCGGTCATTTTCACGTCCTTCGTGTTCCGCTGGTCGAGATTGGTGTGGTAGTAGTAATCCAAAAACGAGATGTGCGAATAGTCGCGCTGGATCAGGCGGCCGCTGGGCGTATAGTAATGCGCCGTGGTCAGCGCGAGTCCCGTGTTTTCGCTCAGCGGATACACGGTCTGGACCAGTCCCTTGCCGAACGTGGTTTCGCCGAGGATCCAGGCGCGGTCGTGATCCTGCAACGCGCCCGAAACGATCTCCGCGGCCGACGCCGTCATGCGATTCACCAGCACCACGATGGGATAATCGCGGCCGGTGCCGCCGCTCTGCGCGGTGTAAACCTTGTTGGGCTGCGCCCGCCCGCGATGGCTCACCACCACCTCATTCTTCTTCAAGAAATGCCCCGCCACGTCCACCGCTTCCGTCAGCAGCCCGCCGGGATTTTCGCGCAGATCCAGAATCAGCCCCTGGATATTTTTCTCACCGAGCTGTTTCAGCCTGTCGTGCACGTCCTGGCCGGTGTCGTCGTTGAACTGTTCGACCTTGAGATAAGCGATGCCGGGCTTCAGCCAGAACGCGTCGGGGACGCTGGAGCGCGAGATCTCTTCGCGGACCAGGTTGAACGCGATCGGCTGGTCGACGCCTTCGCGCGCCACTTTCACCTGCACCGGCGTGCCCTTGGGACCTTTTAGCAGCGTCGCGACCTCCAGGCTGGTCATGCCGTCGGTCTTTTTGTCGTTGACTTCGACGATCACGTCGCCGGGACGGAAGCCGGCCTTATACGCGGGCGAGCCGGCGAACGGCGCGACCACCATCGTCTTTCCGTCGTGCTCCTGCACCGTCATCCCGATTCCGAAGTAATGGCCCGACTCGTCTTCCTTGAGCGCGGCGTATTCCTTGGGATCGAAAAAATTGGAGTGCGGATCGAGCACGTGCAGCATGCCCGGAATCGCGCCCTTGTAAATGGCGACGTTCGGATCCACGCGATCGGCGAAATTGCGCTCCACTGCCGCGTAGATTTTGGTGAACTGCTTGAAATTCTGGTTGACGGGATCGTCAGGCTGGCTGGCGGCGCTGGCGCGGCCGGTATACAATCCGGCGCCGAGGGAACAAAGAACGATAAAAACAGGAACGATCAGGTAAGGGCGTCGATAAGACGGCATCCCGTGCCTCCACCTGACCTCAGTATAACAGTTGCGCGCGATCGCCCCGATTTTCAGCCGATGCGCGCGCGGCGCGCCAGCGCGGGCTGCTCCATGCGGACCGGCTTGCGGTCCACTTCGTCCAGCCTGCGCGCCTGATCGGTGACGCACACCAGGAACATGGGCTGGCGCGCATTCTTAATAATGTCGATGATGCGATCGTGCTGGTCTTCGAGATAAATCGATTTGCCGTCGGTCACCAGGTGCAGGTTGGAGTTCGATTCCATCACGTCGGCCAGGCGCTTGCCCATTTCGCGCTGGAGGAAACGCAGCACGCGGCGGATTTTCTGGAGCGAAAATCCCTTGCGCCGCAGCTCGGCGATCACCGTAATCTCGATCACCTCGGCGGGGAAGTAGACGCGGCGGTGCCCCTCATGGCGCGGCGAAACCACCTTACGCTCATCCCACCACTGGAGCTGGCGCAAACTGACTTCGGCCACCTGTGCGACTTCGCTGGAAGAGTAGGTTCTTTCCGGGGACGGGGACTCGGGACGGCTCTTTTTCGATTTGAACATAAAGGGGCTTTTGCGTTTTTCGGATTTGGAGCGACCTTTCGATTGTACTCGACTGGAGGGTGGTGTCAAGTGGGTGGCGGTTACCCCGCGCCAGGACCTATTCCCCGCGATCCGGCGAAGGCGTACTAAAGAGAAACACTTAGCGCGCCGATGATTCCTTTTGTGCAGACCGTGCAGATTTCCCCGGAGCTCGCCGACGCCGCGGACGTATTGAGCGACCAGCTCCGTCTGCACTTGCAACGTCTCGCCGTGCTGCTGGAGCCGCACGCCGACAAGATCGACCGGCGCTTCCTCAATCGCCTGCGCGCGCTCCAGTTCCAGCCCAAGCAGCGCCTCGCGCTGAGCGCCATCACCGCCGGAGCCGCGGCGCGGATTCTGTCGGACGGCCATCCGCCGCTCAAGTTCATCGAGCAGGTGGAGTACAACGGACGGCGTCTCGCCAAGCTCAACCTTCCGCCCAGCGCGATTCTCGAGGCGCTGGAGGAATACGACAAACTGCTGGGCCCCACGCTCGCGGCGCTGATTCCCGACGAGCATGCCAATTTTCAATGGGTGCGCGAGCAGCTTCATTTTTGCGTGATCCTGACGCTCAACAACGCGTATTACCAGGTCCGCGAAGCGGAGACGCAGGCGTTCTACGAGCTGTTCCGCGTGGAGCTCGAATCGCGCAATCTGCAAGAGCTGCTGCGGCGCTTTCTCGAAGCGCTGGTGCATGTGTGCCGCGCCGACGCCGGGCGCCTGTATATGTTGAACGAGAACGGCTCGGCCTGGGAGTTGCGCGCGGGCGCGCCCAAACTGGGCGCGATCAGCGTTCCCAACCGGCCCGGCCTGGTGAAGAAGCTGTCCAAGCCGCGCCACATGAACGGCGACGCGCACGCCTCCGGCGCGCTGCTCGATGAGAGCTGGAACGGGCGCTTTTCCTCGTGCTGGTCGATTCCGCTGGCGGCCAACGGACGCACTGCGGGGGTCATGCAGTTCGGCTTCGCCAAACCCTACGAATGGCTGCCGCGCGAGCAGGAATTGCTGGCCGCCGC
The DNA here is from genome assembly GCA_035501755.1 of Bryobacteraceae bacterium. Taxonomy (GTDB): domain Bacteria; phylum Acidobacteriota; class Terriglobia; order Bryobacterales; family Bryobacteraceae; genus Palsa-187. The sequence goes on from DATJVN010000104.1 coordinate 58,221, forward strand.
GGCCGAGCGCTGCCTGATGGCCGCCGAAAAGGCCCGCCTGATCGAAGACCTGGCGCAGCGCGAGGAGCAGGTGCGGCGCCTCGCCGAGCACATGCTGCACGTCGAGGAAATGGAGCGGCGCCGCATCAGCCGCGAGTTGCACGACGAAGCCGGCCAGAGCCTGTTGTGCATCCGCCTGCAAATGGAATTGATCGAGCAGGCGCTGCCCGACACCGAAAACGAATGGCGCGAGAAGCTGCGCGAGGCGCGCGACCTGACCGAGCGGACCATCTTAGAGATGCGCCGGCTGATCGCCGCGCTGAGCCCCGCGGTGCTCGAACAGCTCGGGTTGGGCGCGGCCCTGCGGCAGCTCGTCAACCGCTTTGGGCGGCTGCATCCCTGCCGCGTGCGCCTGCAGCTTTCAAAAATGGGCACTCTTCCGCAGCAGACCGAGATCATCGTGTACCGGCTGGTGCAGGAATGCTTTAACAACATCGGCAAACACGCCGGTGCGACGCATGTAAACATTTCATTGGCCTCCGCCGATGGAAGGCTGAAGCTATCAGTGGAGGACAACGGCTCCGGCTTCAATGTGGAGGAAGCCATGGCCAAACGGGAGTCCTTCGGTTTGTCGGGAATGCGGGAGCGGGTAGCGCTGCTCGGCGGCGCTTTCAGGGTGGAGAGCCGGACCGAGGGCTCCAAAAGGGGTACAAAGATTTCCATAGAACTGCCGATAGCTAAATAGGTGGAGATGCGTAGACGAACTAAGAGGCTGCTGAAAAAGGGGACAAACCACTCTGTCCCCGGACGCGGAATATCGAAACCGTCCGGAACGGTGGTCGTGGACAGAGCGGTCTGCGGAACGCACGTACCGTGTCCCCTGTTTCAGCAGTCTCCTGAGAACGCGGTCTGCGGCGAGGCCTCAATTCTTTAGGGAAGGTCAGGCACAAGGTTTATGGCCAAGATTCGAATCATGCTGGCGGACGATCACACGCTGTTTCGCCAGGGCATCCGGACGCTGATCTCAGCCGAGCCGGACATGGAAGTGGTGGGTGAAGCGTCCAACGGCGGCGATGCCGTGGACAAGTCGAACGAAGCGCGTCCGGACGTCGTCCTGATGGACATCGGCATGCCCGGTTTATCCAGCTTCGAAGCGACGCGGCAGATCAAGAAGAACCGTCCCGAGACCAAGATCCTGTTCCTCACCATGTATGACGACGAGGATTATCTGGTGGAAGGCATGGAGGTCGGCGCCAGCGGATACGTGCTCAAGGACAGCCCCAGCCAGCAGCTGGTGGCCGCGGTCCGCGACGTGTGCCGCGGAGGCAGTTATCTCTCGCCGCGCATGCTCTCGCAGTTGGTGGACGATTTCCGCAGCCGTATCAAATCCGCCAATCGCCTGCCGCGCTTCGCCACGCTGACCACGCGCGAGCGCGAAGTGCTGAAGATGCTCGCCGAGGGCAATTCGGTGAAAGAGATCGCCTGCGACCTGAACCTGAGCGTGAAGACGGTGGAAGCGCACAAGTTCAACCTGATGCGCAAGCTGGATATCCACAACAAGGCGCAACTGGTGCAGTACGCGATTCAGAAGAAGATCATCAAGATCCCCAACCTGGTTTAACGGACCACACGCTCATTGACGGCCAGCGCCTTCGGCCGGGCTTTCGCCGTGTGCGTCCAGTGAATCTCAGGACGCCGCTTTTCGTTAGCGCAGTCTCGTAGAAACAGGTTGATCAGATTTTGATACGGCATCCCCAGCTCAGCCGCCAGTTGCTTGAAATAGCTCACCGCGGAGGCGTCCAGGCGAATCGTGATCTGTTTCTTTAGCCGCTTGGCGTAGGGATTCTTGCGCGATCTTGAAAAATCGTATTCGTCTCTCATGTGAAACTCCAATAGATTTGCTCTTCTCGTGCCGTCGCGCGCCGGGCGATAATCAACCGGATGACCGGCCCGGACTCGCGATAGCAGTGGCTGACGACCAGACAGCGCGCCTGGAGGCTGTAGCCCAGCAACAGAAGGCGCTCCTCGTCCGCGGAATGATCGGGGTCGTCGATCAAGCGGGCATTTTCATCGAGGAAAACAGATTGCGCCTCCTCGAATGAAACACCATGTCTGGCAATATTGGACTTCGCCTTGCGGGAGTCCCAGGCGAACTCAATATTGCTCACAGCATTATTTTAGCATTACACAATAAAATGCGTGATCCACGTCGCTTCGCGTGCATTAAAGCCAAAGCTCCTGCTACGGCAGCGTGAACGTCAGCACGAACACGCTGGTTTTGAGCAGAGTCTGATTGGGCGGAACAGCATTGGGGAAAACGTCGCCGGTAGTGGAACCCGCCGCGTAGATCGTTCCATTCGAATCCACGTCCACGCCGTAGATCACCTGCATCCCCGGACCGGTGATGTAGCTCGAATACACCAGCGCCGTTTGCGGCGGCTGCGAAGGATCGAGCACCGCGACGAAACCATCGATGGACCCGCCCACCGACGCCGCATACATCGCATTCGATGTCACCGGGAAATTGGGCGACAACGTGTACCCCCCGATGTAAAACCGCCCCGCGGAATCGACGTGCAGATCGTAGGCGACCTCGCCGCCGCTGCCGCCGAAATACGTCGAGTACAGCAGCCCCTGGCCCGGAGTCACCGACGGCGACGTGTTCAGCACCGAGATGAACGCGTTTCCAGGCCCCTGGATCGCGTTCTCATAGGCGTTGAACGTCACCGGAAAATCGGAGGAGACGGTGTAGCCCACCAGCGCGACGTTGCCCGGACTCGCGGTCAGGGCGATTCGCTTCACGCTCTCCACGTCCGATCCGCCCAGGTAGCTCGAATAGTTGAGCGTGCCGGCGTTCATATCGAACACCGCCAGGAATCCATCGGCCACTCCGCCGAATCCCGGCTGGTTGGCATTGGGCGTGGTGGGCAGATCGAACGATCCCGTCATGCCGCCGATGTATACCAGGCCCGCGGAATCGACCGCGATCGAATCGCCTTCCTCGTCAAGCGAGCCGCCCAGGTACGTTGAAGCGACCAGCGACGCGCCGCCGCTCTGCGTCGGGTCGAATATGGCCACGAAAGCGTCATTGCCGCCGGTGAGCGTGCCCTGATACGAGTTCCCCGCGAGCGGAAGGTCGATGGAATTGGTCCAGCCCGTGACGTAGATCTTTCCGTTCGCCACCGCGATACCGTTGCCCTGGTCGAAGTTCGAGCCGCCGAAATAGGTGGAGTAAATCAGCCCGTTGGCGCCCTGCGACGGATCGAGCATGGTCACAAACCCGTGCGTGTTGCTGCCGGGATAGGTGGGCTCGTACCCTCCCGTGGTCGTCGGATAATTGGTGGAATCCGAGGAGCCGGTGATGTACATCACGCCGTTGACGTCCACCACCATCTGCGAGGCGATATCGTTGGACTGGCCGCCGATGTAGCTGGCGTAGACCAGCGCATTGGCGCCGGCCGTCGGATCGATCTGCGCGACCCACACATGCTCCGGCCCCACCGGCGAGGTGAACTGGTAAGCCTGCGCGGTGGTCGGGAACATGGTCGAAAATGTGTTGCCCGCCAGGTAGATCTTGCCGCTCGGATCGTGCCCCACCGAAACAACCATGTCGGGTTGCTCGCCGGACAGATAAGCGTCGTAGGTGATGACCGGATCGACCGTCAGGGTCCGCCGCCGGTCGTACCGGCCGAGCTTGACGCGCGCCGTACCGTCCCGATCGAGCACGTAGCTGGACGCGATCGCGGCGATTTCTCCCGAATCGAGCCGCTGATACACCATCGGCTTGCGTTGCACGATCTCGCCCGCGCCGCCATCGATGACAATATCGCCGCTTGCGTTCAGCCGCACTCCGCGAGCGCCCGTGAAGCGCATGCGAATGCGCGAAGCGTCGGCGCCGGGCGCGATCTCGAAATCGTATTCGATCTGGTGCCCCACGCCGTAATACACCAGATCGATGCCGGGCCACAAGGCCGCGCGGCGCAGGCGGGCGTAAGCCTGCACGCTCGCCGACTCGTGTCCGACAAAATAGTTGATTTTCGTGTTCAGCGGCCTTTCGCCGGCGAACCGCGCCGCGCGATTCGCGCCGGGGAACGTAAGCTCGGCCGTACCCGCGGAAGTGCGCAGCAACGTGGCGCGATCGGCGAACAGGTACGCGTAGCCGGGTCCGCGCGCGGACCATTTGGTGGCCGAAGTCGCGCCCCACTGCGCTTCCAGTTGCGGATTGGGCTCGAAGCGGAGCGGCGCGGTATCGAGCAGCGTCGCGCCGAAGGTGTTCAGACAGAAGAAAGCCGCAAGAGCCAACCGCATGTTTTTTGAGACGTAACCTCGGAGAGCTATGGTTTCAATCGATCTTTCCTATTAGACCACAGGTTACGATGCGAGCGCGTCGAAGGCGCATCACCCGCGCCCCCGCAGCAGACCCCGCCCCTCCAGCACCCTCCGCACTCCCGCCGCGACGCGTTCGCCCAGCGTGCCGAACGGATTGTCATTCACTAAATACGTCCACGTCGCGCCGATCGAGACCGGCTCGGGCTGCTCTTGGCCTTCAGCCAGCGCCTCCACCCGCTCCATCACCTCATTGAAAATGCGCTCGGCGTCCTGGATGAACTCGTGGAACGGCTCGCGGCCGCCCCAGCTTCTCCAGTGAATCCCCTCGCGCAGCTCCTCGACCGCGGCCAAATAATCCGACCACGCCGCGTCGATGGTCCGCAGCAGCGCCGCGTCCGCGCCCGCAATCAGCAGCTCGCGCCGCCGCGCGTGCACGATCTTGCGATGATCCTCGATCAGCCCTCCGTACTTCCACAGCGTCATGCGCGCGTCGAAGTGCTGCCCCTCGACGATGCGCTGGATCTCGTCAACGTTTCCTTCCCATCGATCGATTCCGTAGCGCGCCAGAAGCTCGTCATCGACGCTCACGAAAAACTGCGATGAGCCGGGATCGCCCTGGCGCCCCGCTCGGCCGCGCAACTGGTGGTCGATCCTGCGGCTCTCATGCCGGTTGGTGCCGATCACGTGCAATCCTCCCAGCTCCGCGACCCCTTCGCCGAGCACGATGTCAGTTCCCCGCCCCGCCATGTTGGTGGAAATGGTGACCGCGCCGCGCTGGCCCGCGCGTGCGATGATGGCCGCTTCCTCGGCGTCCTGCCGCGCGTTCAGCACGCGATGCGGAATCTCCATGCGCGCGCTCAGCCGCTCGGATTCGGCGACGCTGGCCGTGCCCACCAGCACCGGCCGTCCGGTCGCGTGCACCTTGGCGATCTCGGCGACCAGGGCGCGTTCCTTCGCACGGTGGTCGGCATACACGATATCGTCGCGATCCACGCGGATCACCGGCCGGTGCGTGGGAATCACGACAACCTCAAGTCCGTAAAATTCGCGAAACTCCTGCGCGGAGGTCGCTGCGGTGCCGGTCATTCCGCATTTGCGCGGATAGAGGCGAATCAGGCCTTGCAGCGTGATGGAGCCGAGAATTTTTCCCTGGCTGCGCAGTTCCAGCCCTTCCTTGGCTTCGAGTGCCGTCTGCAATCCCGCCGGCCAGCGGCGATGTTCCGCGATGCGACCCTTGAATTCGTCCACCAGCTCGATGGCGCCATTGCGAACGATGTAATCGACATCGCGGCGCAGCAGCACGCGCGCATGCAGCGCCGCCTCGATCGCGGCCAACGTGTCCATGCTCTCCGGCGCGAACAGATTTTCGATTCCGCTCGCGCGCTCCACCAGCGCGTTTCCATGATCCGTGAGCCGCACATTGCGGCCGTATTCGTCCATTTGGAAATCGCGCCACGCCACAAGCGTTCGCGCAAGCTGAGCCATCCTGCGCGCCAGCGGCTCGGCTTCAAGCGTCCCTCCGGCGATCACCAGCGGAATGCGCGCTTCGTCGATCAGGATCGAATCAGCTTCATCCACCAGCGCCGTTCCAAAGTCACCCAGCACCAGCTCCTCGGCGCCAAGCGCGAGCTGATCGCGCAAAAAATCGAACCCGACCTCGTTGGCCGTAGCGTAGGTGACGTCGCAGCGATAAGCTCGGCGCCGCTCGTCCTGCGCAAGCTCGTGCGTGATGAAACCGGCAGACAGCCCCAGAAATCGGTAGATGCCGCCCATCCACTCGGCGTCACGTCTGGCCAGGTAATCGTTCGCGGTCAGCACATGAACCGGACCGCCTTCGCGCGCGTACGCGTTCACGGCCAGCACCGCCGCGAGCGTTTTCCCCTCGCCGGTCTGCATCTCGGCGATCGCGCCATCGGCCATGGCCATCGCCCCGAGAATCTGCTGGTCGTGCGGGCGCAGCCCGAGCACGCGCTCGCTCGCCACGGCAGCCTTGGCGAAGGCGTCCTCGCGCGAACCCGGCTCGAATTGACGCAGCTCATCGTCGGCGAGCGCGGCAAGCCGGTCGCGAATCTCGAGCACGCGCTCCAGCGCCGATTGCGACGGCGGGCGGCGCAGCCCGCGCAGAATATTTTTCAGCATGCACGCGCCGTCCTTCGTCGCCGCCATCGATATAACAGCCACCCGATTGCGGCGATCGCCACGGCCCCGATCAGCGGCAGCCACGACGCAACCCACAGCGCGGTCCCGACGACGAAACGAACACGCGTCGCCCGAGCCATCGACGCCTCTGGAAGAGTCACGGTGCGGCTCCAATCAATGCTCCGGATGCGCGCGAGGAAGCCTTTTTGAACGCACCCCTCCAGACTGAAAATCCCCACCACCGGGGAGAAGTGCGCGGCCACGATCAGGTCGTTTGAAAGCTGCTGCCAGTCGAGCGGCGCGAAAAAACCGGGAACGGGCGCGTCATTCGAGACCACACCGACCACGATCGCCTGCGCCTCCGGCCCATATTTCCAGATCAGCGCGGGGCCGGCGCCGTGGCTGAAGCTGGTGTACAGCATCAGCGCCTCCCGGCTTCCGCGCACATCCACCAAACCGGCGAGGCGCTCGAGCGCCGTCGAATAGACCCTGCGTTCGTCGACGATGAACGGGAACTGATAGGTTTCGACCGGATATCCGCGGGCCTCGATGCGCGCGATCAAGCCCGCATAGTCACGCCGCGCACGCATCACGCGGCCGAAATCCACGTAGCGCCGCGCGAGCGTTCCCCCGATTTTCCAGAAGCCCTGGCGAGCCGCGCCGAATTCCTGAATATTCGGCTCGATATCGAAGCCCACGCCGGACCAGTGCAATCCGTATTGCGCCGTCCAGTTTTCAAATTGCGCGAATCGCGCCGCGGCCGCGGGCTCATTGCCCGCATTCAGGTAATATCCGTCGGAGTCGGCGAGCGCCATCCACGCGACCACCGGAATCCCCGCCTGGTTCAATTTCTGCACAACCGCGGCGCGCGCGGCGCTCAGCGTGATAGTCGCCAGGCTGACGCCCGCATTCAGATCGCGCAGATTCGCAATCACGGCGGCGTCGGCGAACAGCGCTTGGAGCGGACCATCCTCCATCTGACACGCAAAAACGAGCTGCGGCTGTCTTCCCGGCCCGCTGACCCGCACCTGCGCCGCGGCTAAGAGGTGCGCGCACACCAGCACACTGGCGATGACCTTCAAATCGCTATTAAACCGCAGCGGTCACTGGATCAGCTTGCGAGCCTCGGCTGAATCCGCAGTAGCCCCGGCCGCGTCACCCGACGCCTTGCGCGCCAGCGCGCGATTCTGATACGCGTTGGCGTATTTCGGATTCAGCTTGATGGCCTGATCGAAATCCGCCAGCGCGGCTTTGTAATCGCGCAACAGGTAGTACGCGAATCCGCGAGCATTATAAGCGAGCACGAAATCCGGCTGCGCGTGAATCGCCACGTCAAGCTCCGCGATCGCTTCGCGATACTTGCCGTGCTGCATCAGCTCGCGCCCGCGCTGGTTGTGCTCGGCGGCGGCTTTGGGATCGGGCTTCGCGGAAGATTTTGCGGAAGCCGCCGTGGATGGCGCGCTGGGCGCAGTCTTGATCTCCCCGAGCATCTCCCTGGCGACTTTCGCCGGCTCCGCTACAGGTGCTGCGGGAATTGCCGGCGCAGGCTTCGTTTCGGCGATGGGCGCGGAAGCAGGCGCGGGCGGCGGAGCCGCGGCCTCAGCAGGACGAGCGTTGGCCTGGACCGCCGCCTTCGCCTTTTCGAGCGCCTCACGCGCTTCGGCGAAATTCGGATTCAATCGCACGGCCTCTTCCAGATCGGGGACCGCTTTGTCATACTGGCCCAGCAGAAAATACGCGCTGCCGCGGCCGTACCACGCCTCGGACATTTTGGGATCGAGCTTGATCGCCCGCGTGCGATCCGCCAGGCCTTTGTCGTGCATGCCCAGCTCGTGATACGACGCGCCGCGCGCCACGTACGCGGCCGCGGAGTTCGGCTCCAGCTTCACCGCGCTCTCGCGATCGGCGAGCGCCAGATCATGACGGCCCTGCGCGACGTAAACCGCCGCGCGCGCCAGGTACAGCGCCGGATCGGCGGGCGTGACTTTGATGGCCGCGCTGAAATCGTCGAGCGCTCTTTGAAGATCGCCCTGTTTGGCCCACGCCGCGCCGCGCAAAGTCAGTGCGCGCGCGTCGTTGCGATTCAGCCGCAGCTCGCGATCGAAATCCGAGACCGCCAGTTCGAATTCGCCCAGCTGTCCGTATGCGAATCCGCGATCGACGTAGGGCGCGGTCGCGTCGGGCTTCAGGCGGATGGCCTGATTGAAATCGTCGATCGCGTCCCGATACCGCCCCAGCGCGGTGAGCGCGATTCCACGCCCTTTCCACGGCCCGGGATCGTCCAGGCGCAGCCGGATCGCCTGTGAATAATCGTCCACAGCGAGCTTGTGGCTGCCGAGCTTTTCGTGCCCGGCCCCGCGCTCGGAAAAAATCTGCGAAGTCGCCAGGCCGAGGTCGATGGCGTGCGTCAGGTCGGCCACCGCGTTCTGTTGGTCGCCTAGCGTAGCCTCCGCTTCGCCGCGATACCGGAAGGCTTCCGCGTTTCCCGGCTCGATCGCCAGCGCGGTGGTCAGATCGGACACGGCTATCGCCGTGGAGCCGAGCGCCAGCAGGTCCTTGCCGCGATGCACGTAGGCGCGCGCGGTCGGCGCCGCCGCGATGGACTGCGTGAACCTATCGACGGCCTGCTCAAGATTGCCGTCGTCTTCCGCGCGCAAGCCCTGTTCGTATTCGTGCTGCGCTTTCCGTGAATCGCCGTGCTGGCCGCCGAAGGCGGCGCACGCCACCAGCACCACGGCGAGTGCATGCAACGGTCCCTTCATCACTTCGTTCCCGTTCCTTTCCTTCCATCCACTTCGCTCACGCGCGACGCTCGGTCGATCCCGAGCCGCGCGCGTTAGCAAGCGGTCACGCCGTTCTCCCTCCCAACCGCCGCCGCAGCGGCGAAGTGAACGCGCGAATCACCATTTCCAGATCCTCCACTCCCAACCACCGGCACATTCCGTAAAACGCGATCAGCCCGGCGGGCAGCGACACGCACAAGTCCGCCAGCCGCGCCAGTTGCGACACGCCCACCCGAGCCTCCATCAAGTGGCTCGACGCCGCCACCACCGCGGCCATTGCTAATGATGCCGCGCCCACCTTCGCGAGCTGCGCCGCCAGACTTCGCCCGTAAATTCCAACAATGCGCCCGCGCAAAAAGCCGAACAAAACCAGGAATCCGAACAGCGCCACGGCCGACGTAGATAATGCCAATCCCGCATGACCCAATCCGGCCAGGCGAATCATCGTGCTTGCGGCAGCGTAGTTGATCAGGATCGACGCCAGGCTCACCAGCATGGGTGTGCGCGCGTCGTCCAGCGCGTAGAACGCCGGTCCCAGGATTTTGGCGGCCGCATATCCC
>DATJVN010000105.1:0-26681 GCA_035501755.1 Bryobacteraceae bacterium
ACTGTTGAGGCCGGGCGGTCGTGGCGCAACTGGCACTCAAAACAGCGATGCCCGCGAGCACAACACCGGCCGGGACGCGGAAATCTCCGGCGGATCGTATCACTAGAGGGTGAGTTTAACAGATTTGTGATGGTGCCCGTCAAGCGCCTGTGGCCGTTACAGGGTGCTTGCATTTTGCAGCACAATGCATACGATGGGAGTGTGGCCATGCTTCAGATCCGTAACGTTCCGGAACATATCTATAAGGCATTGTTGGAACAGTCCCGGGCGGAACGGCGCAGCCTTTCGCGACAAGCCGTCATCGTACTCGAGCGGGGACTGGAAGTGCCGGTAGACCTTCGGGCGCGAAGGCGCGACGTGATCCGCCGCATTCGGGAACTCGACAAGTCTCCCTATAAGGACCTTCCCGATGCCGCGAGCCTTGTTCGCGAGGATCGCGACCGGTGAAGATCGTCCTTGACGCGAGCGCAGCCGTGGATATCGTCGCGCAACGTGGCCGCGGCAGTCACTTCCTGGATGATCTCGATCGCTCCGACGCCGTCATTGCCCCCGATTTGATCGTTGCAGAGGTCGCGAATGCCTGCTGGAAACAGCATCGCTTTTCGGGGCTGAGCGTTTCCGCCGCGCAGATGCAACTGGATCTGGCGCTGGAACTGATCGAGGAGTTTGTTCCGGCAATCGAGCTTTACCGCCGCGCTTTCGAGCTGGCGCGAAACGCCAAGCGGCCGGCATATGACATGTTTTATGTCGCCTTAGCGCTGCGCGACCGTGCAGTGCTGATGACCTCCGATCCGGCATTGAAGAAAGAAGCGGAGCGCCAGGGCGCTCAGGTGTTCTGATGAAGAGCTATCGCAAAGAACTGTGGTTCGAGATCCAGACCCGTCGGGCGTTCGTAAATATTACGGCGCAGGTGGAAGCGTGCCTGGCCGAAAGCGGCATTCGCGAAGGTCTGGCGCTGGTCAACGCCATGCATATCACGGCCTCCGTCTTTATTAATGATGATGAGCGCGGCTTACACCAGGATTACGAGAAATGGCTGGAGCGTCTCGCGCCGCACGAGCCGGTTTCGCAATATCAGCACAACCGCACCGGCGAAGACAACGCCGACGCGCATATGAAACGGCAGGTGATGGGCCGCGAGGTGGTGGTGGCGATCACCAACGGGCAGCTCGATTTCGGACCGTGGGAGCAGATTTTCTACGGCGAATTCGACGGCCGCCGGAAAAAGCGCGTATTGGTCAAAATGATCGGCGAATAGTTACCGTCCGCCTGCCCCGGCGCCCGATTTGGTCTGCTGATCGAGCCACGTAAAGATATCCGGTACAGAGGTCACGGCGACCGAGAGATGATCGGCGCCGGCGTATTCCTTATATGTGATCGGCGCGTTCAACTCCTTGGCCTTTTCCGCGACCGGCCGGCAGCCCGCCGCGGGAACCAGAGCATCGTTCTGGCCGCAGATCATCAGAACCGGCATCCGGATCCCCTTCTTGATCTGTGCGTCGAGTCCCGGGACCAACTGAGGGCTGGTCCCCGCGATGGGGATCAGGCCCGCGAATTTATCCGGATACTCCATGCCGATGCGCCACGTTCCTCCGCCGCCCATCGAGTGGCCCCCGAGATAAACCTTCGATGGATCGACGCTGTAACGTTGCTTGACCAGCGCCATCACGTCGAGAACGTCCTGTTCCCCGCCCGATTCCTTTGAATACCCGCTCAGCGGACCACGGCCGGTGACCGACGCGAGAATGAAGCCGTGCTCCTCGGCCAGCTTCGGCCACTGGCCTTGATAAGCCTCGATAAAATCGGTTTCATCGCCGCCGGCGCCGTGCAGCAGGACCACCAGCGGATATTTTTTCGAGGACGTGTAGCTGGTCGGCACGTAGACCCGATAGGGAACCAGTTTGCCATCGAAGCTCGAGCGATACGCCATGAACAGATCGCCGCGAGCAGTTTCCATGGGATCGCGGCCGTGACCAAGCGCATCGGCAAGTTCCGTCGCGCGAGCGAGTCCGGCCTCGAAATTCATCGGTTCCTTCAATCCCAATCCGGCCGCGCGCAGGCGGGTGAACACGAATCCGGTCAGGCCCTGGAATCCGGGCGCGTAGTAGGTTTCATGCGCGATCTCGACGGTTTCAAGCGCCTGGCGCGCTTCAAGCGCGGCAGCCGATTTCTGATCCGGCAGCAATTCGAGCGTCTTATCGAGCGCGGCCACGCGCTTGTTCAGGTCCTTGACGATCCAGAATGACCGGTAATACTCGGACAGCTTTTTGCCGGACCCGTTTTCAAGCGTCGCGCGAACCGTATGCAGCCCCGGCTGCACAATTTTCGAGGGATCGAAAGACAGTCCGGACATTTCCCCCGTCCGCCGGCCGCGAACGTCGCCCAGCGTGATGCCCGGCTCGACCGCGGCTTCTTCCGACCCGTCGGCCTTGAGCAGATCGAGCTTCATCTTATAAGGACCGTCAGCCGCGGCGGGCGCGTCGAGCACGAACATGGCGCGCGCTCTCAACTGCTCGCCCGTGCCGACCAGCTTCGCGCTAAGGGCGAAATCGAGGCCGGTGGCGAGCTGGGAATCGGGCGTCCAGGGAGTGCCGCTCATCACGACGATGGCGTGGGTGAGTCCCGCGTAGCCGCCGGCCATCAGCGGAGTGACGGTGCTCATGTCGCCGCCGTGACTTTTATAGGCGAGCGCGTCGGTGCGTGCAACGAGTCCGGCAAACACGGTATCGCCGGGGATGAGCTGCGCGTACGCAGCGCCGGCGAGGACCGAAAGGGTGAGCAGTAGTCGCGACATATTGAAAGTCTATGCCCGGCGAAGGCGGAAAACAATCCGTCGGGCGCCGCTCGCCGTTCGTCCGAAAATATTCGCGGTTCGCCGGTTTGGGAGTGGATCGCCGGGTCCGGTAACTTATGCTCCTGTTGAGAGGTAATACACGGCGATGAGACACAAGACCTTGAAGCTGGCGATCGCGGGGATTGTGGCGTTTCTGATCGGATTTCTTTCGACGCTGCGTCCGTCGCCCGCGCAGGAGCGCTTCGATATGAAGGTCCGCAACGATTTCTTCGCGGGTTTCGCCGGCGACAAAGCCGCGCTCGAGCGTGGGATGAAGATCTGCGAGGACGCGCTGGCGGCCGATCCGAAAAACGCCGAAGCGTTGGTCTGGCACGGCAGCGGATTGCTGTTCGAATCGAGCGGGATGTTCGCGTCGGGCGATAATCAGCACGCGGTTCCGCTGTGGACGCGCGGGCTCGAAGAGATGGACAAGGCAGTCGAGCTCGCGCCGGACAACGTCGGTGTGCGCATCCCCCGCGGCGCAGTATTGCTGACCGCTTCGCATTACCTTCCCGAGGTGCAGATGGCCAAGCCGCTGATCGAAAAAGGCGTCGAAGATTATCAGCACACCTACGATTTGCAGAAGGATTATTTCGCGACACTGGGCACGCATCCGCGCGGCGAGCTGCTGTTCGCCCTGGCGGAGGGTTATTCGCGGCTCGGCAAGGAAGACAAGGCGACGGAGTATTTCAACGAGATCGTCAAAACATTGCCGGGGACTGTTTACGCGAAGCGCGCGGATGCGTGGAGCCAGACCAAGTCGCTGCCGGCCAGCGAGACCGGCTGCGTCGGGTGTCACGTCGCGAACTAATATTGGCCGTGAATGAACGTGAATGAACTTAAATTCGATTCACGTTTATTCACGTTCATTCACGGCTAATCTTTTGACCTCGGCTGAAGTAAGCTCCCGCCGTTTGCCGATTTCGAGGGCGCCGATCCCGATCGGCCCGATCCTGGTCCGCACCAGTTTCAACACTTTCGCGCCGAGCGCTTCCACCATTCTTCGCACCTGACGGTTGCGCCCTTCCGTGATGGTGATCTCGAAAAAGCTGTAGCGCCCCGCATCGCGTACGCGATTCACGATCGCGGGCCGCGTGGCGCCGTCGGCCAGCTCGATTCCGGAGCGAAGGCGGTCCAGTTGCTCGTCGCTGAGCAGCGTGGAACTCTTCACCAGGTACGTTTTGGGCACCTTGGATTCCGGGCTGGTGATGAAATCGCCGAATTGCGTGTCGTTGGTCAGAATCAGCAGCCCGCTGGTGTCCTGATCGAGACGCCCCACGGGAAAAACCCACTCATCGAGATCGCGAATCAGATCGTATACCGTCGGTCGGCCGTGCGGATCCTTGTACGTCGTCAGATAGCCCTTGGGTTTGTAGAGCAGGAGATAAATTTTACGCCGCGCGCGCAGGGGACGGCCGTCGAAGACGATACGGTCGTGTTCAAAATCGACCCAGGTTTCGGCGTTCCGGACGATTTTTCCGTTGAGCGCGACGCGGCCGGCGGCGATCCATTGCCGCGCTTCGGTGCGCGAGCCCAGGCCGGCTTTGGACAGGACGCGGTCGAGGGTTTTCAATTTGCGCGGCGCTCGATGCAATTTTTTATGATCGGACATTTTATGATCGGTAGAGCGGTGATCGAATGCGTTCCTAACTTCTCGGAGGGCCGCGATGCGGCGAAGGTGCGCGCGATTGTCGCCGCCATCGAGAGCGCGCGCGGAGTTCTGCTCGCGGGCTATGAATCCGACCAGGACCATAATCGCAGCGTGGTGACATTCGCGGGCGAGCCGGAAGCGGTGCTCGAAGGCGCGATTCGCGGCGCGGGAAAGGCCGCGGAACTGATCGATCTGAACGCGCATCGCGGCGTGCATCCGCGCGTGGGCGCGGCCGACGTGATTCCGTTCGTGCCGATGGAAGCCGCGACGCTCGCCGACTGCATCGCGATCGCGCATCGCGCGGGCGAAGAGATCTGGCGGCGCTTCGGCGTGCCGGTGTATTTTTACGAAGCCGCGGCAAGAACCTTGGAGCGAAAACGCCTGGAACGCGTTCGCCGGCGCGGATTCGATGGGAAACCACCCGATATCGGCACGATTCCGGCCCACGCGACCGCCGGCGCGGCAGTGGTCGGCGCACGCGATTTTCTGATCGCCTACAACATCAACCTGGCGACGCCCGATCCCGCCATCGCGCAGGCCATCGCGCGCAAGATTCGCGAATCCTCGGGAGGGTTTCCCTTCGTCAAGGCGATGGGCCGCTATCTTGCGTCGCGCAACTGCGCGCAGATTTCCATGAACCTGACCAACTTCGCCCAGACGCCGCTCGATCTGGTGTACAAAGCGATCGCCGACGAAGCCGGGCGCAATGCGACCTCCATCGCCTCCGGCCAGATTGTCGGATTCATCCCGCGCCGCGCCTTCGAAATGTTCCCGGAATTCTTCCGGCGCGCGGAAAATTTCGACGAATCGCGCGTGATCGAGACGCGAATCGCTAGAATGAAGGAAAGTGCTGGTCAACATTGAACGACCCAACCCGCGCCCCGCGTGGCTGCGCGCGCCCGCGCCGGTGGGTGAAAATTATCGCGACCTGAAGCAGCTTGTCGAGCGCCTGAAGCTGCACACGGTGTGCGAGAGCGCGGCCTGTCCCAATGTGGGCGACTGCTGGAACCGGCGCACGGCGACGTTCATGATCCTGGGCAACGTGTGCACGCGCCGCTGCGGATTCTGCGCGGTGCAAAAGGGCGCGCCGCTCGCGGTCGATTACGATGAGCCCCGCCGCGTCGCCGAAGCATGCGCCGCGCTCGGTCTGAAATTCGCCGTGATCACCAGCGTGAATCGCGACGATCGCAAGGACGGCGGAGCCGAGTTGTTCGCATTGACCATCCGCGCCATCCGCGAACGCGTTCCCGGCTGCGGAGTCGAGGTCCTGGTGCCTGATTTTCAAGGTTCCCGTGCCGCCATGGACATCGTGCTTGAAGCAGCGCCGGACGTGCTGAATCACAACACGGAGACCGTGCCCAGGTTGTACCGCCAGGTTCGCCTGGGCGCGCGATATAAGCGCTCGCTCGACATGCTCGCCTATGCGAAACGCTCGCGGCCGGGGATTCCAACGAAATCCGGATTGATGCTGGGATTGGGCGAGACCATCGACGAGGTGCTCGCGGTGATGCGCGATCTGCGCGCATCGAATGTGGAGATCCTGACGCTGGGGCAATATTTGCGGCCGTCGGCCAAGCATCTGCCGATTCTGCGCTACGTCACGCTCGAAGAATTCGCGGAGCTCAAGCGCGCCGGCTACGAAATGGGTTTCGCGCACGTCGAAAGTGGCCCGCTGGTACGCAGCTCCTATCACGCTTCGGACGCGGTCGCATGACGGTGGCCGCGCCGGGTGTTCGCACCATTACGCTGCCCATGCCGTGGGAGCTCGAAACCGTCAACGTTCACCTGGTGGATCTCGACGACGGAATTCTGCTGGTGGACTCCGGAATCGGGACGGAGGAATGTTTTGACGCGCTCGAGTCGTCGCTCCGCGACCTGGGCGTCGGATGGCGCGATATCCGCTGGTTGTGCCTGACGCATCTGCATCCGGATCACATCGGCCTGTCGTGGAAGATTCTGAATTTATCGGGCGCGCGGCTGCTGATGCATCGCGCCGAGGCGGATTACCTGGCCCTGGTGGCGCGTGAGAGCCGCGCTCCGTTCTTCGTCGAGGCGATGGTCAAATCGGGAGTTCCGAAGGACGTGCAGGCGCGCATGGATCGCGCCCTGGGCGACGTTCGTCGCCATTTCCGCGAGCACGCGCCGGACTGGAATCTCGAAGGCGGCGAGCGCATCCCGGTCCGCGGAGGAACGCTCGAAGTGGTATGGACGCCCGGACATTCGCCCGGCCACATCTGTCTGTATTCGCCGGAGCACCGCTACCTGATCTCGGGCGACCATCTTCTTGAATTCATCACTCCGAACATCGGCTGGCATCCCGGCGAGGACATGCTCGCGAATTACCTGGAGTCGCTCGAAAAACTACATCCATTTGACGTCGACCTGATTCTGCCCTCGCATGGCGGCCCGTTTCGGGGGCATCGCGAGCGCATCGCGGAGACCACGGCGCATCACGACGAGCGTTGCGGGGAGATCCTGAAGCACCTCGCGCGCGAGCCGCTGACGGCGTATGGAATCGTCGAGCAGGTGTGGCCGAAAGGGCTGACGCCCTTCCACCAGCACTTCGCGGTGTTCGAAATCCTGGCGCACCTCGAATTCATGCAGCGCCGGGGGCGGGTGCGAGCGCAGGCGCGCAATGGCGGGGCGCTGTACTGGTCGTCAATTCCGTAGAACTTTTTCGCAGCGGGTCTCGTACCTCATCTTAAAGACATCCTATGTTCACCTTTCTGCTGTGGTGCATCCTGTTCGTGCTGTGCTGGCCGCTGGCGATCGCCGCGCTGTTTATCTACCCGATCGTGTGGCTGATCCTGCTGCCGTTCCGCATCGTGGGGATCGCGGTCGGCGGTGCGCTGCACCTGGTGTGGTCCATCGTGATGCTGCCGTTTTTCGTGATCCGCAGGCTGGGCAGCGTTTAGAAAACTTGTGGACCGATCACGAACGCGCTCCATCACTGTCGCGCCTCAAGCGATACGCTGTGCGCGCTCGCGTCGGCTTCATCGCGCGTTCAGCACGTCCTCGAAAAACTTGATCGCGCGCGGATCATGCGACCGTCCCAGCCACGTCATCGCTTCCTTCCGCACCGCCGGATTCGGATTCTTCCGCGCGATCTCGATCAGCAACGGGACTCCGTCGCCGTTTTTCATCTGCGTCAACGCGAACACGGCGCGCTTCTTCACCTGCGTTTCCGGATCGCTGTCGATGGCGCGGCGAATCGCTTCCTCCGAAATCTGCCGCGACGCGGTCTGCGCCAGCCAGAACAGCGCCTGTCCGCGCACGCGGGCGCTGGCATCCTCGCGCGCCACGCGGACTATTTCGGGAATCGCTCCGGCTTCTTTGCTTTGCGCAAGCCCGGACACCGCGCGCTCCCGGACGCGATCGCTGGGATCGCTTTTGAGGATTCGAGAAAGAGTTGCAAGCCCATGCGCACCGCGCGCGTTTCCCAGCCAGAAGACCGCCTGCGCGCGGACCTCTTCCGGCTGCGACATGGCGACGAGCCGGTCGAGCGCAGCGTCGGCTGCGGGGTCGCGATGCATCCCGATCGCCGAGATCGCCGCATTCGTCAGCCGCCGGTCCGCGCCGGGGATCAGCGATTCGAGCAGCGCAACGCTTTCGCCCGCATTCACGCCCGTGAGGAAAATGAGCGGCAGTCCTCCGGCATCGATATTGCAATCCGGAGAAAACGTTCGCACTTTTCCCACCTGCTTGTTCTCGATTCGATAAAACACGAAGAATTCGGTGGGGCCCTCCAGGTGCACAGTGCCCGTGCCGGACGCCGAAAACTGAGCCGCGCCGGGTTCGAGCATGCAGCCCTGATAGGCGACGCCGTCATTCGAATCCCAGCAGCACAATGAGCGGTCGCCCGGAATCAGCGGAGCCGAATAGGCGACCCAGGTGGGCGCGGTCTGCTGATTCACGATCGCGCGAAATGCCGCACCGAGCGGCCCGGAAACGGCGCGCGTCTCCATGCGCGCATTTTGCACGTGCGGCGGCTGCGCGAGCGCGACCGAAATCGTGAAAGCCAGCCCGGCGAGTTTCATTTGTTGATCAGCTCCATCAGATAGTCCGTCGCTTCCTTGGACCCGCGCATGCGGCCCAGCCATTGCACTCCGTCTCTTTTGAGGTCCGGATCTTTTTCCTTGCGAACCACGTCCACCAGCTGCTTCCCCGCCCCCTGAACTCCCAGCGCGCGAATGATCTGCTCCTTGACGTTCTTGTCGGACTCGCTCGAATACAGCGAGCTGAGCGCGTCGGCCGAGTTCTCCTTATGCATGTTTCCGAGATATCGGATGGCATCCCCGCGCAGTTCAGGATTTTTTTCGGTCTTCGCGATCTCGAGCAGCTTGCCGGAGGCGTGGGAGTTCAGTAGGGCCATCAGGATCGCTTCCTTCAGATCGTTATTCGACTCGGCCGGATAGAGTTGCGCGAGCTCGGTCGCGGCCTGCATGTTGCCGAGATAGCGGATGGCGTCGCGTCGCAAGTCGGCGTTGGTTTCGGTCTTGGCGACGTTGAGCAGATGCGCGGAATCGCGCGAGATGGACATACCCCGCAGGACCGCTCGCCGCACGTCGACATCGCTGGTTCCCGAATAAATATCGGCGAGCGCCTGCTGGCTGTCTTTGGACCGGTAGCCGCCCACGTAGCTCACAGCGCGCATCTGGAGGTCGGGATTGGGTCCGCGCCTCGCATACTGCAACACGATCGCGTGGGCGCGATCGCTGGGGCTCTGCGCCAGCACGAACAGCGCGCGCGCCTTCAGGCCCAGATCGTTTTTGGGATCGTTGAGCACTTTTTCGAGCAGCGGAATGGCGCGGTCCGGATCGGAGTTCATCAGCGCGTTGATCGCCAGGACCTTCAGATCGTCGTCGGACTGGCCCTCGGGCGACACCGGCGTCCCCGTCTCCTGCTGGATCTCGATTTTGAGCGCGTTGGCGTCGTTGATCCAGCGGCTCTGCGGAAACTGCTTGGGAATTTCGGCGAGCGCGGCCAGTGCCTCATCGCGCTTGCCGAGCTTATTCAACGCGTACGCCTTCCAGTAATAGGCGCCGTCGGCACGCGTCGACTTGTTCTCAATCACGCGATCGAACCGGTCAACGGCGCGCTGATAGCGATGCTCATCCACCAGTTCAGTCGCCTCGCGATAGCTGTCGTCCATCTCGCGAATCCGTTCCCTGGCTTCCTGCATGCGCTCGCGTGCTTCTTGAACGCGCTCCCTGGCCTCCTGCGCGCGTTCTCTCGCCTCCTGAGCGCGGTCCGGATCCTGCTGCCCAAGAGCGAGCAGTCCGTCTAGCCTGAAATTCAGGCCGTCGAGCACGCGATCGCCGATGCGATCCTGGAATTCGCCCTGGACCTGCTCCATCGCGCGATGGATCTGCTCCTGCACCTCTGGCTTCTGGATCTGCTCCATCGCGCGATTCAATTGCTCCTGCACTTCCGGCTTTTGGATCTGCTCCATCTCGCGGCGAGCCTCCGCCATTGCCCGGTCCATCGCGGCCTGCGCGTCGTCCTGCGCCGATGCGGGGACCATCCATCCGGCAACCAGCGTCGATATCACAAAAATTTTCTTCATCTGTCTTGTCCTCTAGAGAGACGGCGCGCCTGGCGCCGACTCGTTGTGTTGCACTTCCGATCCGAAAACTTTCACCTTGAACAAAATTCCTCTTCCTTCGATCTCCTTGCGCAGATCCTTCAGTTGATCCCCGGAAACCTCCGCCGGGCTGTGGGCGATATCGAGCAGCACGCGCTCGAGCTCATCCAAAAGATTCGCTGTCGCCTCATCACCCGCGTTCGACGCGGTCTGCCGGTACAACCGGTTCGATTCGACCAGGTCCCGCGCCGCGCGCTGCTCGTAGGAAATGTCGAGCGAGCCGTGCTTGGGATCGCGCGAGTTGGCAAGCTCTGCCAGCACCATCTGGCTGCGCTCCAGATGATCGCCCACCGCAACCATCAGAATCCGTTCGCGAACCTGCGAATCGGTGGCCACGGCCGCGGGCTTTTTCTGCTGAAACGGCGACCCGTTGCGCCCCACGAAAAACGCGGCGATCACCACCGCAGCCATCGCCGCGGCCGCGAGCATCGGTTTCCACGAAAACAGCGAAAACGTCCGCCGGGGCGCCAGCCGCCGCTCCACCGTGCTCCACACCTGCGCCTCATAATCGGCGCCGCGCTCGGGAACCGGCAGACTGTCCACCGAGTTCAGCACGCGCTGCAGCGTGTGATACGCGCCGCGGCAGGCTTCGCACGCGGCCAGGTGCTCCTCCACATCGCCGGCAGGTTCGCCGTAGTAGTACAAAACGAGCTGTTCTTCATTCAAATGATTCATGGCTGCACATTCACCAACGGTTCGAGCGCGCGGCGCAATTTCTGCACGGCTCGAAAGATGCTGTGTTTCGCCGCATTGCCGGAAAGTCCCAGCGCGGCGGCGATCTCCTCGATCGACTGCCCTTCAAAATGCCGCAGCACGAACGCCGTGCGCTCCTGCCGGCTCAACGCGTCGAGCGTTTCCGCGACGCGCTGCTGCACCCGATCGGAAAACAGCAGGCGATCGGGGCCCGGCTCGGCGGATGGAAGCGCGCGCACCAGATCCGTTTCGCTTTCGCCGGCATTTTCCGTCATCCCCACCTCTCCGTGGCGCTGGCGGCGGCGCACCAGGTCGAGCGAGTAGTTCGCCGCGATCCGGTACAGCCACGTGCTGAAGCTCGAACGCGCCTCCCAGCGGTGAAGCTGCTTGTAGGCGCGCAGGAAAGTTTCCTGCACCACGTCTTCGGAATCCTGTTCATTGCCCGTCATACGATACGCCAGCCGGAACACACTGCGGCTGTGCCGCTCCACCAATACGCGATAGGCGTCCTCGTCGCCGGCCTTGGCCCGGGCGACGGCAACGCTGTCGCTTTCCTCCATGCTTCCTTTAGACTGCACCGGTCGCCCGCGGTTAGCTGAAGAGCCTAGGGGAAGCCACGGTTTAAAAAAATCGCTTGCTGACGCGCGCGGCTCAGACTCGGCGCGTTGCGTTCACCGCCAGTCACAGAGCCACGACCGTGAGGGAGTGGTTCGCCGAAGGTTTCCATCGCCGCGTGGTACAAAATGGGTATGCCCTTCGTGAAAGTCGGACCGCTCGCGGCGCTCGCGCCCGACACGGTCATGGAAGCCGAGGTGAACGGGAACGTTTACGCCATCTGCAACTCAGGTGGCCAGTTGCGCGCCTTCGATGGCGTCTGCCCGCACGCGGGAGGGCCGCTCGGCGAGGGAAACATCGAAAACGGCCGGCTGATTTGTCCGTGGCATGCGTGGGAATACGATTGCCTGACCGGCGTGAACGATTACGACGAAAGCGTGAAGCTCGCTTGCTTCCCTATCAAGACTGAGAACGGCGAAATTTACATCAACGTGCCCGAGGCAAGTGCCGGAGCTGCCTGAGGTCGAAACCGTGGTGCGGTCGCTTGCACCGCATCTTCCCGGCCGCCGGATTCTATCCGCCGAATTCGATTCGCGCTTCGTGACGCCGGGCAACCGCCGTGCGCTGGCGGCGAAATTCGCCGGACGAACCATTCGCGGCATCCGGCGGCGCGGAAAATTTATCGTCGTCGCGCTCGACCAAGGCTCGTTTTCGGTGCACCTGGGCATGACGGGAAAGCTGCTGCTCGACGGCGCGCGGGGAGAGCACACGCACGGCGTATTCACCCTCGATCATGGCGTGCTACTGTACGACGATCCGCGCCAGTTCGGACGCATCGAATGGAATCCGCGCCGCATCGCACGGCTGGGACCTGAGCCGCTCGAAATCGGCGCCGACGAGTTCGTCGCCAGGCTGCGGGCGCGCAAATCGCGTGTCAAGGCGCTGCTCATGAACCAGAGCTTTCTCGCGGGAATGGGCAATATTTACGTTGACGAAGCGCTGTTCGCTTCGGGAATCCATCCGCTGGCGATTGCGTCACGGCTGAGCGGGGAGCGTGCGGCGCGGCTGCATCAGGCGATCCGCGAAACGCTGACGCTGGCGATCGAGCATCGCGGCTCATCGATTTCCGATTACGTCGATGCCGCGGGCGAGCGCGGAAATTTTCAGGTGCTGCATCGGGTTTACGGGCGCGAAGGCGAACCGTGCCTCAATTGCGGCGCTGCGATCCGGAAAATCGTATTCGGGCAGCGAGGAACGCACTTCTGCCCGCGCTGCCAGAGAAAATGAGTACGACGTGATCAGGCTAGGGGCAGCCAGGTGGCACAGGCTTTAGCCTAAGGTGCTCTACCCGACCCTGACTTCGTCCTCGATCTGCACCGGCGGGTTGTAGAACAGGAACCGGCCGCAGCTTTCGCAAGTCATCAGTTGATCGCCGCGCTTCAGATCCTGCATGTGCTGCGGGCGAATCACGAGCTGGCAAGCCGAGCACAGTCCCTCCACGGCTTCGGCGATCACTACGCCGTGCCATTTCTTGCGAATCCGGTCGTAAGTGGCGTGAATGGTCTGCGGAAGCCTGGCAGCGGCGTCGTGGCGCTCTACGCGAAGCTTCTCGAGTTGCGCGTGATCAGCCGCGGTGCGCTCCCGCGCGCGCGTCTTTTCCGCCTCCACGGCCAGTTTCTCTTCCTTGAGCGCGGCCTCGGCTTTCTTCACGTTCTGATCGAGAGGCTCGGATTCCGTCATCAGCTCCAGAATGCGATCCTCGGCTTTGCGGATTTCCTTCTCGACGAATTCGATTTCATTCTGGAAGGCGCGATATTGTTCGTTGGTCCTGGCGCCCAGCATTTGATCTTTCAGCTTGGAAATTTTCTGCTCGTGCGCCTGGATGTCGCCTTCGAGTTTTTTCCGGTCCTTTTGATTTGCGGCAAGAGCGGCGCGGTCGGCTTCGAGCTTGCGCAGATGCGATTCGAGCGCCTTTTCAATCTCCGCAATGTGCCGCGGCAGCGCCGCGATTTCCTTTTCCAGCGCCGAAATCCGCTGATCGAGTGATTGTAGCTGGATCACCAGATGGGTATCTGGGTGCATTGGCAATTTTTAGTCTAACACGCGTGGATGGAAGCGGGTCACATACGCAAGCGGGTGACATTGGAAGGTCGTGAGGCAAACACATCGACATAGCCGAAAGGCGCATCTCCCAGGCACGCAACCGGGCAGCCGTCATGCCAAGAGCTCGCGAACTTCGTCGCCGCATTTTCGCATCACGACGAACCACCCGCGCGCCAGCGCGCCCAGTTCGCCTCGATGCTCTTTCATCCACGCATCGATGGCGGGATCCCGCTCGACCGCGCCGTTGAATCGCAGCAATGCGGATCGCACCATTGCTCCATTATTCCCCTTCGGCTCGATGGATACATAGCACACCAGAAACAAAGGAAGTCCTCCGCGCCGCCCGCGGGGGCGCGTGTAGCAGCCTGGTGACGGGACGTTCTGGTAAGCTTCGCTTTAACCATGGCAGGCCGCGAGAGCTATCATTTTGGCGAATTCCTGCTGGAGGCCGGCGAGCGCCGCCTTTCCCGCGCGGGCCAGCCAGTCCAATTGCCGCCCAAGACTCACGATGTGCTGCTCGCTTTGCTGCGCCGCGCAGGGGGCCTGGTCACAAAGCGGGAATTACTCGAGCAGGTCTGGCCGGAAGCGTGCGTCGAAGAGGGTATCCTGGCGGTCCATATCTCGGCGCTGCGCAAGGCATTGGATGACGTGGACGGAACACCCTTTATCGAGACGGTGTCCCGATCCGGCTATCGATTCATCGCACCCGTGATGGAACGGCGCTCCGGGGACCCGCCGGGCGAAGTTTCTGAGTTGTGCGGCCGGGGTCGCGCGCATCTCCGGGCGGCCTCGATGTACGAGGTGCCGAAAGCGCTGGCCGCCTTTCGCGCCGCTATCGCGCTGGACCCGGCCTATGCTCCTGCGCACGCTGGACTGGCGCTGGCTTGCTGCGCTCAGGCGCAGTTTCGGATGGCGCCGTTCGCTGATGCCTATGCCGACGCCAAGGCCGCCGCGCTCCGGGCCCTGGCCATCGATCCGTTATGCGCCGCCGCTCAGACCGCGCTCGGCGCCGTTCTTCTGTTCAGCGAGTGGGACTGGTCGACAGCCGAACGAAGCCTGCGGCGCGCGCTCGATCTCGATCCCCGGCAGACGGAGGCGTATCTGCTCTACGGGCAACTGCTCGAAGCGCGGGGAGAATTGCAATCCGGCCTCGCCATGAAGCGAACCGCTTTGGATCTGGAGCCGGCCTCGCCGCTGGTGCATTTTTCCATTTCGTTCTCCTACTGGAATCAGCGCCGCTATGAGGAGACCATCGAATGGGCGAAGAGAACTCTGGCTCTTGACCCCTCCCATCCGCACGCGCAGGAATTCATTGCGGGAGCGTATTTGAAAAAGGGCGATTTCGATGGCTGGTTCGCGGAAAACCTGGCGCACGCCCGGGCGCACGGTGTTCCCGCCAGCGCCCTAGATCCGCTGAAGGACGCATATGCGAGCGGAGGACGAGCGGGCCTCGCGAGATTTTTTCTCAATGCGGTTTCGAAGCAGCCGGCAGCGGCGCCGGCGATGCAGCTCGCCATTCAGTACAGTGAAATTGGCGAGTTGGATTCCGCATTCCTGCACCTGGAACGCGCCATTGATTGCCGCGATCCGGGTCTGGTGTTCCTGGCGGTAGCGCCTCAGTGGGATAGCCTGCGCGCCGACACACGATTTTCGCGGTGCCTGGGACGCATGGGGTTGAGCCCGGTCCGTCTTTAGGAGCTCCGCGCGGATGAACACGGAATTCCGCCGGACGAAGGGACGAAAATCGGAGGGCGGCGGCCTTAGCCAGGCTGGTCGGGAGCGGCGCTGAAGCGCCGCGCGGATTAAAATCCGCCGTCCAACTTCGATGCTGCCTCCGCGATGCAGCGCGTCGCACGGAACATCTTTAAGCGAATCTTAAGACTTTCTTCAAGACCTGGCCGGATGAGTTGGTTTACCGTTCAGAAAGGGAAGGAGACCTACGAGATGCCGGCAAATCCGGAGCAGGAAGTACTGGCGGCCGAGGAGAACCTCAGCGCAGCGACACGCAACGTGGATGTCGCCGCGCTCGAACGGATTTACGCGGATGACATCCTCATGACGAACGTTATGGGCGAGACGTGCGGCAAACCGGCCCTCCTGGAAGAGGCTCGGCGCGGCATTGCCCAGCGCCAAACCGCGGCAGCCGCGGGGAAACAATTTGAGGTCTCTTACGACAAAGAGGATCTCAAGATCGTCATCCATGGCGATAGCGCCGTCACCAGCTACCGCTTTGTGGTCGCGATGAAAGGCCCGGGAATCGACGTGCATCGCCGCTACCGGACCACAAACGTCTGGGCGAAACAGGACGGGCGCTGGCAGGTGGTGGCAGCGCATACGGCCTTCATTCTCGACCCGAAGCAGGTGGCCAATCTGGAAGCGCAACGGGCATCCGGCGCGGGTTCATAGATTGACCGCAGCGCCGGCGCGAGAGGGCCGGGCGTTGCTAAATTGGTCTTCTATGGACAAACTCGAAGGTCTGCCGCCGGTTCCGTTGACGCTCGAAGGGGCGGGCGTCCTGCACCAGATGTTCCGCGTGCGCTGGCCCGCGTGGCGCGCGCTGAGCGCCGCCGAGCGCGAAGCCATTGTCGATGCCGCGGCCGCTCCGCTGGGCGGCATGGAAAAGGCCGGCAGCGCGATGTTCTCGCTGCTCGGGCACAAGGGCGATGTGATGCTGGTGCACTTTCGCAAGGATTTCGACGCGCTCATCGAAATCGAGCACTGCCTGGCCCGGCTGCGCGTGTGGGATTATCTCGAACCAACGTCGTCGTACGTTTCGGTGGTCGAGCTGGGGCTGTACGAATCGAGCGTGCGGCTGTACGGATCGATGGGCGAACGCAAGGTCGCGCCGCACTCGCCGGAATGGGATGCCGAGATCGCGGAGAACATGCAGCGCCAGCGCGCCGCGATGCAGCCGCGCCTGTTCCCGGAAATGCCTCCGCACAGGTTCATCTGTTTTTATCCTATGGACCGGCGCCGCGGCGAGGAAAAAAACTGGTATCAGCTTCCGATGACGGAGCGCCAGCGCCAGATGCAGGAGCATGGCGAGGTCGGACGGCGCTACGCGGGAACCGTCAAGCAGATTATTTCCGGATCGATCGGATTCGACGACTGGGAATGGGGCGTGGACCTGTTCGCCGACGATCCGCTGGTGTTCAAGCGCCTGATTTACGAAATGCGCTTCGATGAAGTGAGCGCGGTGTATGCGCTGTTCGGCTCGTTTTATATCGGCCGCAGAATTTCGCGTCTCGCGGAGCTGCTTTCGCTGTGAATTCGCCTTTAACGTTTCTTCATTAAAAATGCGATTTCGACGTAGAGGGGCCTAGGAACCCCGTAGCGAGGCTTTCGTCGTTTCCGGCACCCTTGGTATCAAAATTTTTTTTAAACCGCTTAAATCGCCCCGGTTTACCGCCTGAACCTGTAAGAACTCATTTTGCGGGGCTTATGGACAAAATATTTTTCGCGGATAAAATGCGAAAAATGGCCGCGAATGAGCACGAATAAACACGAATTCTGATTCGCGCGCACCCGCGTTCATTCGCGGCTGGCAGCTATTTCGCGGTCACACCGAAATCAAAGCTGATGCGGATGCCGCGCATCGATGGCTCGTACAGCGAAACAATTGTGTACTCGCCCGCCTTCATGTCGGCCTTGGGCGTCAGCGTGGCGATGCCGTCACCCGACGCGGTGAGATTGTAATCCACCAGATCCTGCGTGCGAAAGCGCGCGTAATTGTGCATGTCGTTAACCATGGGCATGCGAATCTCGCGGTAATCCTGCTTGGGAGTGGTGCGCACCAGATAGATCGCGTTGTTGGGAGAGAATCCGCGCAGATGAAAAATCGGCCGCGAGCTGGGGATCTGCACCGCCGCGTGCGGACCGGAAAGCTCCGCGATCGCGGGGCTGCGTCCCAGGCTGAGGATCCAGCGCACGTTCCCGTCATCCATGGGGAGCAACGGATTCGCCGGCAACCCGATCCATCCCGAGGGCGCGTGATAGTAAACCCCGTCTGATTCGGGGATGCCCGTGACATCCGCCTGCGTCGACTGCGCGGCGAGCAATCCGGGCAGCAACAAAATTCCAAGAAAACGCATTCGTGGCCTCCTCAAAAAAACTTGACCTGTCATTTCTATACACGATCCCGAAAAATAATGCTACGGTACGAAGGCGAATTTAGCCGCGACACGAAAGGTGTTGGCGTGCGCGGCCACCGTGAGCTCGATGGGATTCGAGTATCCGCCGCCGAGCGTGATCACCAGCGGAATGAGACGCTTGCGTGCGCCGCCGATGACTCGTTCATCGCGCGCGTCTAAACCGGCATATGTCAGAGATAGGCGACCCAGTACATCACTTTCGAGAGCGTCGACGCCGGAAAGATAAAACAGCATGGCCGGCTCGAATTCCCACACGCGCGGCAGCACCCGATCGAGCGCGCGCAGATATTCTTCATCGCCGGTTCGATCGGGAAGCTCGACATCGATGGTGCTGCGCTGCAAAAGGAAAATTGCGCGCGCCGTGCAGCGACAGTGTGAGCACGCTCGCGTCGTTCTCGAAAAAATGCGCGGTCCCGTCTCCCTGGTGAACATCCAGATCGACCACGCCGACCCGCCGCTGGTCGCCTTGCGCGCGCATGGAATGAATCGCGATGGCGACGTCGTTGAACACGCAGAATCCCGAGCCCTCCGAGCGAAACGCGTGATGCGTTCCACCCGAAAGGGTCGCGCCGATGCCGCCGGCGAATGCGTCGCGGGTCGCCGCAAGCGTTCCTCCCGCCGAAGCGAGCGTGCGGCGAACCAGGCCCTCCGACCATGGAAATCCGATCCTGCGCATCGCCTGCGGATCGAGCGTGCCGTTAATGAAATGCTGAACGTATTCGCGATCGTGCGCCAGGCAGATGGTCTCGATACTCGCCAGGGGCGCAGGCTCGAGATCGAAGCGTCCGTCGGCGGCCAGCGCCTCGCGCAATAAGCGATACTTTCGCAGCGGAAATTTGTGGCCGGCGGGAAGCGGAATCTCGTGCTGGTCCGAGTAGTAGATTCTCAACGTTTCGACAGATCGCGAATCATTCAGGAAAGCTCGCTTTCGATAGCCGCGGCGATCGAATGGGCGAAGTGTTTCACGCGCGCGATCTCCGGGCCCTCCACCATCACGCGCGCCAACGGCTCGGTTCCGGAAAAGCGCACCAGCACGCGCCCGGCGCCGCCGAACTCGGATTCCGCGCGGCGGATCTCTTCGTTCACTCGAGCGAGCTCATCGAGCGGCCGCTTGTTGCGCACCTTCACGTTGACCAGAAGCTGGGGATAAACCTCCAGCTCAGCGGTCAGCTCGTCCAGATTCGATTTCGATTCGCACAGAACCTCGATCACGCGCAGCGCGGTGAGCAATCCGTCTCCGGTGGTCGCGTACTGGCGGAAAATGACGTGCCCGCTCTGCTCGCCGCCCAGCGGGCAATCCCGGCGGATCATCTCTTCGAGCACGTACTTGTCGCCGACCGGGGTCCGCACCAGGCCGATTCCGTGGCGGCCGAGAGCGCGCTCCAGGCCGAGGTTCGACATGACGGTCGCAACCACTTCGCGCAATTCTCCCCGCGCGTGCATCCTCCGCGCGCAGATCAGTAGGACCGCGTCGCCGTCCACGATTTTTCCCGAATGCGACACGAACAGGGCGCGATCGGCATCGCCGTCGAAGGCGACTCCGAAATCCGCGCCGGTCTCGAGCACTTTCTGCCGCAGTGTATCGAGATACAGCGATCCGCAGTTCAGGTTGATGTTTTTTCCGTCGGGCGAGCAGCAGATTGTCTGGACTTTCGCGCCCAGCCGCTCGAACAGCGCGGGGCCGAGATATGTCGCCGAGCCGTTGGCTGCGTCGAGCACCATACGAAGGTTCGCGCCTCCAGCGAGCGTAGCCGCGAGGTGCTCCAGGTACGCTTCGTCTAATCCCTGGTCGGCGCGCAGATGCGCCGGCTCGACGGCTCCTGAGAAAGCGAAGATCGCGCGCTCCAGCGCGTGCTCCTGCTCATCGGGCAGCTTGAAGCCGGAATGATCCAGAATCTTGATTCCGTTGTCGTGATACGGATTGTGCGAGGCGGAAATCATCACGCCCGCGGCGAACGGGCCGGTGCGCGCGATGTGCGCCACGCCGGGCGTGGTGATCAGTCCGGCGAAGCGCGCGCGGGCGCCTTCGCGCTCCAGCCCGCCGGCGACGTGCGCCGCAATCCACTCACCCGATTCGCGCGTGTCCATCCCGATGACGACCTCAGGATCTGTGTCGTGCTCGCGCACCCACGCGCCGAGCGCGGCGCCCAACGCGAAAATGGTTTTCGGGTCCAGCGGATACTCCCCCGCCACACCGCGCATACCGTCGGTTCCAAAAAGTTGCCGCATGCTCATTTTTTTTCGATCACCAGATGCACCGTGACCACCGGCGAGGACTCCAGCCACACCTGCGGATCGGGCACGAAGGTATTCACGCGAATGGTCGCCGACGGGTCGATGGCGCTCAGGTCGATGGCGTCGGTCTGCGCGCTTGAAACCGCGTCGATGCGATTCTCCGGCCCGGCGATGCGCAGAGTTTCCGGCGTCACTTCCTGGCGCACGATGCGAACACCCGCGGGCAGCGCTGATGAGAAATGGATTTCGACCGGAACCTCCTTCGATTTCAGCCGCGCGAAGCGCAGCCGCACCTGGGAAGGAATCGAGCGCAGGAAGGTTACGTCGTCGGGCAGGCGCACGTCGGAATTGGAGAGCGTGAACGTGCGCTCGCCCGGCCCGTCGACGCTCGAAAGGTCGAGCGTCATGACGACGTCGGCGAGCGCCAGGTCGGTGAGCCGGCTGGAAGGACCGCGCAGTTCGATGCGCACCGAGTCGATCGCGGTCGAGCCGATCAGCAGGTCCTTGGGAAGGTTCTTATACAGGATGGGAACCGTGTGCGTGCGGGCCACTTCCGGCTCGCCCACCACCGCGAACCACAGAATGATCGCGAGCGACAGCGACCCGAGCTTCCATCCGGCGTTGTGAAACAGCCGGCGCCACATCACGGCTCGACCTCATTCCAGCGCCGCTCCGGATATTCCTCAGTCTTCCGCGCACGGCCGGAGGAGTGGCGCGTCAGACGTTCGCGCACGCGCTCGATGGTCACCTCCTGCTCCAGATCGCCGCGAGACGCGATGGACATCTGTCCGCTTTCCTCGGAAACGACGACCGCCAGGGCGTCAGTCTCCTCGGTGATGCCGATCGCGGCGCGATGGCGCGTGCCCAATCTGCGTTGCAGCAGCGGATTCAGCGTGAGCGGAAGGAAGCAGGCGGCTGCGGCGATGCGGTCCCCCTGAATGATGACCGCGCCGTCGTGCAGCGCTCCGCCGGGATGGAAAATGGCGCACAGCAGGTCGCGCGAAACCGCCGCATCGAGCGCCACGCCGCTTTCAATGAAAGTGCGCAGGCCGATGTCGCGCTCAATCACGATCAGCGCGCCGGTGCGAAGCTGCGTCATCTGTTCCAGCGCCAGGATCAGCTCATCCACCATCTCGCGCCGTTCCAGCTGGCCGCCCAATCCGAGCCAACGGCTGCGGCCGATGCGGATCAGCAGCCTGCGGATTTCGGACTGAAACATCACGATGAGCGCGATGGCGGTGTACGGCGCGAGGCCGGTCAGCACCGTCCGCAACAGCTCCAGATGCGCATAAATCGAAATGATGTAGACGAGTCCCAGAATCCACAACCCGGTGAGAATGTGCGCCGCGCGGCGGCCGCGGACGATCAGGATGAACTGATAAATCAGGAAGGCGACGGCGAGAATATCCACGATCGCCGTGACGGTCAGTTTCGGCGCGACGGGCCACAAAAGCTGCGGGATGTGCCAAGAAGGCAAAGCTTCACCTACTCTAACAGTCTATCGAAAGTTCAATTTGGGCCTCAATTTGGGCCGTTCATGAACGTGAATCAACGTCAATAAGAATATTTCAGGTTCATTCATGGCAAAGAAGGACCGGTCATCCTCTCTCGCACGGGACGAATCCGGCTTCGATCAGCCTGAATATGATGTGCGCGGCGGCCTCTTCCGGATCGCCGTGTTCGCAGGGAATCACGACTTCCGGATTTTCGGGCGCCTCGTAGGGTTCATGCAGGCCGGGAACGGTGCCGCCGGATTCGCGTCCGCGGCGATAGATGCCTTTGGGATCGCGCGCCATGCAGACTTCGAGCGGGCATTCGGCATAGATCTCGATAAATCGCGGAATCTCGCGCCGCGCCTGCTCGCGCCACACGCGGCGATTCGCAGTGGCGTCGAAGATCACCGGGATTCCGTGCTTCACCAGCATCCGGCCGGTGTGGATCATGGCGCGGTAAAAACGCTCGCGCTCTTCCGGGTCGTAGGTGGGATGGGGAGTGAGAATGCGGCGCAGCTCATCCGATTCGAGCACCGCCGCGTCGATGCCACGCGCCTCGAGCTGCTTCTTGAGCGCATGCGCGATGGTCGATTTTCCGGAAGCGGGAAGGCCGGTGATCCACACCGCGAATGCAGGCTTAGACGCCACAGTATTGGTTCACCCGGCGCGGATCGAAGCGTTCCACGCTCAGCACCGCGAGCATGAAGCGCACCAGCGCGGTGCGCACCGCGTCGTCGAGCCTGGGATACCACACCGGGCTCGCCATTACCAGCGCGCGAAAGACGCAGTACGGCGCCGCGACTTCCAGCATTTCCCGGTCGCCGGTGCGATCGAGATAACGATCCCAGAAGCGCAGGAACAGGTCTTCGAAATTCCCATCCAGCCGTCCGCTGCGCTGGAGAGAGAAGAAAAGATAATTGAGCGTTAAACAGGTGACGTCGTCGGCCGGATCGCCGAATTCGCCGCGGGAGCGGTCGAGCAGTGTGAATTCCGTAGCGCCGTGAAACAGAATGTTCCAGGGATGGAAGTCGCCGTGCACCTGGCGCAGCCGGTGCGGGTAGCGTTTGAGGCGCCAGCGCCAGCCGACGCACAGATGCTCGATTTCTTCGAGCACCGCCGGCTCGACGCCCGAATCGGGGGGATAGGAATCGGCCAGCCCCATAATGCAGTCATTGGCGCCGACCAGTTCGCGGATGCGGCGAAAGTACAGCTGCGGGTCGGGACCGTGCAGCGCGTGGATTTCAGCGAGATAATCGCACAGCGCGTCGCTCCGCGGAATATCGGCGGGCACGAGAGCGCCTTCGTCGCGGATGCGTTCGAGATCGCAGGCGTACTCGACACCGCGCGCGTAGTCGGTGAGCAGAAAAAACTCTTCCACGCTCGAGAGCGAAACCAGGCGATGATCGCTGGCAAAGCCGCCCACGTCGCGCGAGGGAACGTGTTTCGGCAGGCGATTGAACGCACGCCTCTCCCAAATCAGCTCGCGCGCGCGGTCGGACATGCGCTCGTGTCCGAATGCACCGGGGCTGACGGTATGCAGAACCACGCTGCGGCAACCGGCGCGCGATTCGTAATCGATCCGCACGGGAGTTCCGTAGCCGTAGGCTTTGATGTTGCCCGGGTCGCGGCCCAGCGGAACCAGCGCGCGCAGCTTCACCGGCTCGCCCAGCGCGGAGCACAGGTAGCTCTCGACTTGTTCGGAAGTAAGATTCGCCATAGCGTAGGCTAAGAGGGCGGCTCGCGCACCAGCAAGACGGAACACGGCGCGTTCCAGGCGATCTTGCTCGATACGCTGCCCAGCATGGAATGTTTCAAGTCGCGCTCGCCGGTGGCGCCCAGCACGAGCAGATCGTAGGAGCCGCTCTCGGCTTCGCTCAAAATTTCATCCGCGGGATTGCCCTGGTCGATCATGGTTGAGACGGAGGCGCGGGTGGGCCGCAGCAGATTGCGCGCCTGCTGGACGATCACCTCGGCTTCCCGGGTCATCTCTTTTTCCAGCACGCCCTCATCGCTGCGCTCCTGCTCGTCTTCATCGTAGGTTTGCCATTCGTCCTGGAGGCCCAGATGAATCCAGGGCGTCTCCTCGACGTGCATCAGCGTGATCTCGGCGGAGGCGAGATCGAACAGTTCGGAAAGCGTGGTGATGGCGGCCTGCGAGGCGCAGGAGCCGTCCACGGCCGCGAGCACGCGCATTCCGCTTTCCGAACGCACCTCGCGTCCGATCAGAACCGGCGCCAGCGCATGCTCCACCACGCGGCGCGCCACCGGCCCGAGTCCTGTGTCTCCACCAGCCGAGCGGTCCTTCGCGCCGATCACGGTGAGATCGTAATCCTCCGCGTGATCGACAATGATCGCGGCGGCCGACCCCACCACGGCGATCCCTTGGACCTCGGCGACATCGGCCGCAATACGGTCGCGCGTGCGCTCCAGAATCCGCTCCGCTTTCGCCAGGATCCGCCGCTGATAACGATGACGATGCGGACCCTTTTCATACGCCGGCGCCACGCACAACACATCGACATTGCGATCAGCCGGATTCAGCAGGCGTAGCGCCGTGCGCGCGGCGAGATCCGCGTCCTTTGAGCCGTCGGTCGCGACCAGAATTTTCATAAATCCTCCGCTACAGGCACACCACCGGGCACGGCGCGTGGCAGACGATCGCGTAGGTGTGCTCGCCCAGCCGCCCGCTCATGCTGGTGGGTTCATTCCGTCCGATGACCAGGACGTCGGCCGAATTGTCCCGGGCGGCGCGCGCGAGCGCAGACGGCGCGTCACCCTCCACTACCAAAATCGCAGCGGCGACATCGGCGCCCGCGGCAAGCGTGCGCATGCGCTCATCCGCGCCCCAGGAGGCTTCCTCATGCCAGGTGAAAGCGTAGCGCTCCGGCATTTCCGGCGGCGCCGGGCGAACCGCGTGGATCAGGCTCAGATGCGCCCCGAACTCCGCGGCGAAATCCGCCGCCCAGCGCAATGTTTTCGCGTCCTGCGGGCGAAAATTGACCGCGCACATCACGCGCCGTACGCGCAGCGCACGGCGTTCCTCATGGTTTTGCGCGCGCGTGGTCCACACCGGACGATCGGAATCGTGCAGGACCTTCGCGGTCACCGAACCGAGCAGCAGACGGCGGACCGGACCGTATCCGTGGGTGGACATGACGATCAAGCCGGCGTTCTCGGCGTGCGCGCGATCCACAATGACCTTGGCGGGATGGCCGCAGCACAAAATTCGTTTATGCTCGCCGGGCGCCAGTTCCTCGTGCGCGAATTCGTCCAGATCCCGGCGCATGGCGGCCAGAAACTCCTGCCGCACCGGGGCGGATACCGTCTGTCCCGGAGCTGCCGCCGATCGCAATTGCGGAAACTCCGCAACGTGCAGCAACGTTACCTGCGAGTGGAACCGCGCGCTCAATGCGGCGGCATCATGCGCCGCGAGCAGACTGTTCGCGGAAAGGTCCACGGGGACAAGAAGCTTGGATAGACCGAACATGCTGGATGCACTCCCCGCATCGGGGCGCACGGCAGCACGGGCTGTGCGTGTGCCCAC
This sequence comes from Bryobacteraceae bacterium, assembly GCA_035501755.1. Classification (GTDB taxonomy): domain Bacteria; phylum Acidobacteriota; class Terriglobia; order Bryobacterales; family Bryobacteraceae; genus Palsa-187. The sequence continues at coordinate 24,903 of DATJVN010000105.1, forward strand.
CTATTTGATGTCAACCGTAACGGCGATGTTGCCGGCTTTCTTTAACGGCCGGAACACCACCTCGACGCTCCTGCCGATCTGGCTGCTGAGCGTCTCAAAAGCGATCTTCCCTTCGGAAGTGGTGATTTTGGTCGCGGGCTCGATGCGGAAATCGTAAGTGATCCCGGCATCGGTTTTCACGAAAATGACATTATCCTCGGCGCTGACGATGGTTAATGTGCCGCTGATCGTTTCGGCTTTCACGGCCACCGTTGAATTTTTCGCACTTAGCGGAATCGCGGCGCACAGGATGGCCACGCCGAGCGCTAATACCAATCGGTTCATTTTTCCCTCCCTCATTCGGAGTGCATTTTGAGCGCCAGTTGCGCGGGTTCGCATAAGCAAGACATACACTTGGCTGTGTGAGGGCAGTGTCCGCCGCCTAAGCGGGATTCCGCAGGGGAGTGCGTGAAATCTGCGCGAGTTGGCGCGTGGGCCTGCGCGTTATCGAGCGGGAGCTACGTGCCCCGGGGGCGAGAATCGCACGGGTTGAGGCGCGACAGTGATGGAGCGCGTTGGCCGGTATTTTCCACACGGCGGCGAGCGGCGGGCTTTTTCACCCTCTTAGAAATGAAATCCGACCGTTCCGGTGACGGCTCGGGGCGTTACGTAGTGCGTTCCGCTGAAGGTCGAGAGAAAGTTGTACAGCACGTCGGCGTTGGTCAGGTTGATGATCTCCAGGCGCGCGCTCCATTTGTACTTTTCGTTATGAAACAGGTTGTCGTCGCCGACCGCGACGTCGAACAGATTGCGCGAGGCGACGCGCGGAGGATTGTGATCGTCGTTCTCGGTTCCCGCAGCGGGAATCTTCAGCTTGGTCGAGCCGTATTGGGAAGCCGGGCAAATGCTGTCCGCACTGATCGGCATGGTTGGCGTCGCGTAGGTGCCGCCGCAGAACAGGCCGGCTTCGAACTGCTGGTCGGGGGTCAGGCCGGATGCGTCCACCACCGTATCGCTGCCCGCAGGACCGTTCACGCAGTTGCCTCCCGCGCATGGCACTGAGCCGGCCACCAGGCCGCTGTCATAGCGCCAGTTGAATCCCAGCCACACGCCTGTCTTTTTGAGGTCGTATTGCACATGCGTGGTTTGGTTGAAGACCTCGTCGTGATCGATGCGGAAGACGCCGCCGGCGCCGAAGCTGGTGGGCGTGGTGCCGATGCCGCTGACCTGCGGCCCGAAGAAGCGCGCCGCCACGTGAGACATAACGATGAAGGCGCTGAAGCCGTGATAATTCGGCACGCTGGCGCGAATCGCAAAGCCGGGGATCTTGGATTTGGCCCACTCGATCGGATACGTGATCGGCGTGTTGCCGAACACGCTGAAATCGTAGGCGCGATCCGTGTATTTCCAGATGTACTCGCCGCTGATCACCAGGAAGCGTCCGAACGCCTGCTGAAGTCCGGCGTGATATTCGTTGCGCGTGCCGGGAGTGAGGGGTGAGGTAATGCACGGGTAGGTCTGGATGGCGGCCATGATGTCGTTGACCACCGGATCGTTGCAGCCCAGGCTCGAAAGAACCAGATTTTCGTTAAACGGAGTCTCCATCGTCCGCGCGTAGGAGAAAGAGAGGACCGTGTTGGTCGGCTTGATATTGTACGAAACTCCTATGCGCGGCTCGGCAGCTCCGGCTTTAGTGATTCCGTAATAATAATCGCCGCGCAGCCCCAGGCGGACCGTCCAGTTCTTGATCCGCATCAGGTCCTCGACCCACGGCGAAATCTGGCGAACATCGGCGTGGCC
>DATJVN010000106.1:0-5573 GCA_035501755.1 Bryobacteraceae bacterium
TAAATCGCCGTCTTTTTCGTAAAATCGTTTAGCCATGGTGCAGGACTCCTTGTTCTGTTTGAATGGGCGGATCTTTTTCCACTGGCGGGGCCAGACGCAATTTTTTCGCTTCGAGCGAGACCGCGACCAGCCCGGAGCGCGTCACTTCGATTTCGCCGTAAGCGCGCATCACGTCAATAAATTCGTTAAGCTTTTCCGGATCTCCCGTGGCTTCGAGCGCGAACCCTTCCACCGAGGAATCCACCGCGCGCGCGCCGAAAATCTCGGCTTCCTTGAGAATCGCCGTGCGATCCTTCATCCCGGCGCGGACGCGCACCAGCACCAGCTCGCGCCGCACCGCCGGAGCTTCGGTCAGATCCGAGGCTTGCAGTACGTTGATCAGCTTGTTCATCTGCTTGATCACTTGCGCGCGCTGGTTGGGCTCGATATCCACCACAATGCTCATGCGCGAAAGCTCCGGATCGAGCGTGCGGGCGACCGTCAGGCTCTCGATGTTATACCCGCGCGCCGTGAGCAGGCCCGTAACGCGCATGAGCGCCCCGGGTTTATTTTCGACGAGGAGTGAGATGAGTTGAAGCATTTTCTTGTTTCCCGCACGAACTATGAACTGACCGCCACCGGTTCCCCCAAAACCATTTCATTAATGGCCGCGCCCGCCGGCACCATCGGGTACACGTTCTCAAACGGCGTGACGCGGACATTCAACAGATACGGACCCGGCTCGCGCACCGCGGCCTCCAGAGCCGAGCGTAGCTCCCGTGGACGCTCCACAGTCCGGCCTTTGAAGCCGTACGCGCCGGCCAGCTTTTCAGGATCGGGGAACGTATCGAGCTGCACCGCGCACAGCCGGTTGTTATAAAACAATTCCTGCCATTGCCGCACCATCCCCAGATGGCCGTTGTTCATCACGATGATCTTCACCGGCAGCGCGTGGTTGGCGATAGTGGCCAGTTCCGGAATCGACATCTGGAATCCGCCGTCGCCCACCAGCGCGAACACCAGCTTGTCGGGCCGCGCGAACTGCGCGCCGACGGCCGACGGCAGGCCGAATCCCATCGATCCCAGGCCGCCCGAGTTCAGCCACAGCCGCGGATGATGGAAGCGGATGAACTGCGCGGCCCACATCTGGTGCTGGCCGACGTCGCTCGCCACGATCGCTTCTCCGCCCGACAGCCGGTCGATCTCGGCCATCAGGTGCTGCGGCTTGATTTCGTCCATCGAAATTTCCGGCTCGAGCGGATGCTCACTCTGCCATTCCTTGACTTGCATCCACCACGCCGCGCGAGCCGTCGCGTTTTTGTCCTTCTGCTCCGGCGCGGTCTCATTCAATGCCTGATTCAGCTTCATCAGCACGCGCTTCACGTCGCCGACAATGGGCAGATCCGCGGCGCGATTCTTTCCGATCTCGGCCGGGTCGATATCCACGTGAATCACCTTGGCGTGCGGCGCGAACGCGGAAAGCCGGCCGGTCACGCGATCGTCGAAGCGCGTGCCCAGCGCGATCAGCAGATCGGTTTCAGTCATGCCCATGTTCGCCGCGTAGGTTCCGTGCATGCCCGGCATGCTGATGAAATTGGGATGCGCGCTTGAAAGCGCTCCTAGCGCCATCAGCGTGCAGACCGCGGGAGCGTCCACCAGCTCGATGAATTCGCGCAGCTCTTCCGACGCCGCGCCCGCGACGATCCCGCCGCCAGCATAAACGAACGGCCGTTTCGCCTCCCAGATCATCTGAGCGGCTCGCCGAATCTGCCCGGCGTGGCCCTCGGTGTAAACTCTGTAGCCGGGCAGATGGATGTGCGAAACCGGCGCGTAGTGCGCCTGTCCCTGAAAAACGTCCTTGGGGATGTCCACCAGCACCGGCCCGGGACGCCCGCTGGAGGCGATATGAAACGCCTCGTGAATCGCCTGCGGCAGATCGGCAAGCGTCTTCACCAGAAAATTGTGCTTGGTGCAGGAGCGCGTGATTCCGAACGTGTCGGCTTCCTGAAACGCGTCGCTGCCGATCAGCTTGGTCGAAACTTGGCCCGTGATGGCGACCACGGGAATCGAGTCCATCATCGCATCGACCAATCCGGTCACCAGGTTGGTCGCCCCCGGCCCCGACGTCGCCAGGCACACGCCGACCCTCCCCGTCGTCCGCGCGTAGCCTTCCGCCGCAAAGCACGCGTTCTGCTCGTGCCGCACCAGCACGTGGCGGATGGGGTGATCGTAGAGGGCGTCATACAACGGGAGCGTGACGCCTCCCGGATAGCCGAAAATGCAATCGACCTTCTCCCGCGACAGGCATTCCAGGACAATCTTTGCGCCGCTCAGCAACATCACGATACCTCCATTAACAAAAAAGCCACTCCCGAGGGTTGTTGTCCCCCGCTGAGTGGCCAAATTCCTTTAAAATCAGGCCGAATCAGGCGGGGCCGGCTACACCGACCCCAATAATAATCAGCCCGAGCTTGCTAATCAGTGCGGTAGAGACGCCGATGCTGCGACGGAGGGCCTGGTTGGGATCCGATGATTTCATCGACTTCTCTTGCGTTTCAGAATACAGGAGCAGTCGCACAAATGCAAGATGTTGTGACCATAATTAATTTTTATAAGACCGGCTGTTAGCTGCCGCCTCAGCGATAAGGGCTGCGTGAGCCGGTTCGCACAGCACGCTGCCGAGATCCTCGACGCCGCCGAATCGGCTGGTTCCTGCTCCGATCTAACCATTCTGCTGGGTCCACAGGGGATTCGCCTGATCTCGGATTCCGACTGGCCACTCGATTCGCTGCTGTGGCACAACGGTGCTCAGTCGGCCTACCGGGTCACCGAACGTCGCGGCTCGATTCGCGTGGAGGGGCGCGAGGGATCGCGAACATGCGTGCTCGAATCGGGGACGCGGACTACGGCGCAGGCGCTACTGGCGCGGCGCTAATCCCAGGCGCGGTCACGGCAGCCACCAACCCAGCGAATCGGATGCGGCAGTGAAGAAATTCTCCTCGCCGGGGGTTGCGGTCTTGGGGTCCTGCGTCCAGGTTCCCGACGGCGCATAAGACGGGTCATGATACACCCACAATTCGCCGGTACTCGCACCGTTCAGAATCGGAGCCGATGCGGTGCACTCAAAGTCTTCATTTTCAATCGTGAAGCGCATGCGGTTGTGATCCACTGTGCCGGCCCCGATAAACGGGCTTCCCGGCACAGGTTCAGCGGAAAAGAAGAATCCTCCGCGGCCGGGAAGATAAAACATCACGAATCTCCCGGCAACCGAGCTCGGCGGCGGAGGTCCCGATATCAGCTTGTTGTTCTCGAAAACGCGCAGGCCCGCGAATCGCATCGCGCCCGATTCGCCGTTCTGGTCCAGCTTCACGCGAACGCTGTCGCTCACTTGCAGGCCCATGCCGGGAATTTCAAACAGGTTTAGCGTCGCGCTCTGGCCCGAGCCGAGCGGTCCGAGCACATGATCCGAGGAAAGCGAGGGAACCGGCTTGCCTGCGTCCGCATTGGGGTAGCGCGCTGCGAACTCGTCTTCCGCCGGTTTGGCGGTGACCGTCAGTGCGTCCCCCGAGGGCGACAGGGTCACCTCCAGTTCATACGCGTACACCATCAGGTTGTTCTGATCGCGAAAGATGCGGTAAAAGCTATCGCCCGAGGCGCGCGCCACCGACACCGTAAGCTGCTCCTGTCCCGTCGGGTGCCCCATGTCGGCGCTGATTTCGAGCTGCACTCCGTTGCTGACGATGACGGTCGAGGAGGTTTGCGGGAACGCCCCCAGAGCCGCCAGTACGAGCAGGCCCGCACTCTTCACACATTCATTATCGTGGAAGGGCGGTTCCGCCCGCTAGGCGATCTGGGAGACGGGCGCGGCGCGCAGGCCCTGAATGCAGGTGTTGATCAGCGTGTCCATGAGGCGCTCCCGCTCGACCCACTGAAAGTTCGGGCGGGCGATCAGCAGCGAGGTGAGCCCGTGAATGGCGGCCCACAAAGCCTGGGCCGTGGCCTCGACATCAGCGATCTCGATCTGATGCTGCTTGACGCATTCGGCGAGCGTGTCGCGCAGGAAATTGAAGGCGCGCTTGCCCACCTCGTGGGATTTGAAACGGGCGTGCGGGTCGATGGCGGGGCGGGTCATCATGAAGGTGACCATGTAGTGGTTGGGGTGCTTCAATCCGAACTCGATGTAGCCGCGCAGGCATTGGCGCAGGCGTTCGAGCGGGTCCTGGACGGTATCGTTGATCTGGTTCTGCTTGCGTACCAGGCGCGCGAAGGTTTCCTCGCAGATGCAGTCGAGCAGGTCGGCCTTATCCTCGAAGTACAGATAAATCGTGGTGGGAGAGTACTCGATTTTTTCAGCGATTTTGCGCATGGACACGTTCTCGTATCCCTCGCGCACAAACAACTCGCGCGCCGCGTCGAGAATGTCCTGGCGCAGCTCTTTCTTCTCGCGGGCACGTCGTTCCTGGACGCCCATTGTTAACACCGTTAAGTCTATTGAGGCGACCCGCGCTTGTCAAGCCGCCGCTGACAGCCGCCGCTGATATTCGGGACGGTCATCGACCGTGATTACGGCTGCGTCCCGTGCGCCGCGACGAAGCGCGCGATCGCGCCTTTGGGCCCGACAGCCCATCCGGTCGCTCCGGCGAAGCTCATGGCGTTGTAGCCTGCCTGGTCGAACGGCTTCCACGATTTTCCATCGTCCGAGGAAACATCCGAGCCGGAGGTTCCGGTCGCAATCCAGACCTTGTCCGCGGCTATATATTTAATGTCGGAGCGGAAGCCATGCGGCGCTGTCGCGGCGGCCCATGTTTTTCCGCCGTCCAGCGTTATCGCGATGTTTCCACTGGTTTCGGCCGGCTTCGAATAATCGCCGCCGACAGCCATCCCTTTCTTGGGATTGGCGAAACCAAGGGCGAAAATGCCCGCGCTCGCGCTGTCGTTGCGCAGCGGCGTTTTCGCGGCCGACCAGGTTTCGCCGCCATCGGTCGAATGAAACACGCGCGCGCCTTTCGGGCCGCCGGTCGCGAACCACACCTCATGACCGCCGCGCACGAACAGGCACGAATTGCTGGCGGCAAACGCGCCTTCCTTCGGCTCGGCGGAAGGGCCTTTCTGCCGTTTCCAGGTCTCGCCGCCGTCGTCCGTGGTCATGATCTCGAAGCGACCTTTTACCGGATCGCCCAAAAGGATTCCGTGAGCCGTATCCCAGAACGCGATCGCGTCGAAGAACGCCTCGGGATCGGGATTGGTGTAAATCAGATTCCAGCTCGCGCCCCCGTCGATGGTTTTGTAGATGCGCGATTTTTCGCCCTGGCCGGCGCTCATCATCACCGCAGTTTTTTCGTCCAGGCCGGAGATGGCTCGGAAATCGATATCCGCCGCGCCGGGGATTTTGCCCGCTTTCCACGTCGCGCCCCCGTCGGTGGTGCGCAGAAACGTCCCGCCCGATCCGCTCGCCCATACGACGGAACCCGAGACCGCGCTCACGCCTCGAAGCGATGCCGTGCTCCCGCTCGCCTGCGGAGTCCAGGATTGCGCCGGCGCGAGCGAACCCAGCAGCAACGCGACCGCCAGCCGCATCACCGGGCCGCTTGCGC
>DATJVN010000107.1:0-9660 GCA_035501755.1 Bryobacteraceae bacterium
GTCTGCGCGCCGATCCTTGCGTCCGTGCGTTTTTCGTGTAAGAATCTGAGCGGCGAAAGAGGATCTTATGCTTGGAAGGTTCCTGCCGCTGCTGGCTTTTTTACCCGCGCTCGGTGCGCAGACACAGCCGATCGAAGTTACCGCGAGCATCGCTCCCATCGACCCGACCAAGTGGGTCGGGTTTAAGGAAGGTCGTGGATTGTTCATGTTCGTTCGGAACACTTCCGGCCGCGACATTCAGGGCTTCGCCCTCGAGGCGAGATTCACAGATCCACAAACGGGCAAGCCTCTGGGAGGACACCGCGGGCATAGCGAGTTCAATCCGCGTTCCAACGGGTTGTTGGCCCCCGGTGCGACTAAGCCGCTTGTGAGGCCTTATCCCGTGCCGGTGACCGCGTCAGGCGCACCGGGCGCCTATGCCTTCAGTGTCGATCTTGTCATCTTTGAGGATGGCACGACCTGGGGTCCGGGCAGGACACCGATGGCGCGAAAACTACTTCAGCAAATCGCACACCCTTCGCGATAGAGGACGCCTTCGCCGCCGCGCGCTAACTCGCGTAGTCAATCAGCACCATGAACCCGTAATCCATGTGCATCTGTTGATGGCAGTGAAACAAGGTTCGCCCCGGATTGTTCGCGACGAAGTCCGCCTCGATCGTTTTCCACGGCGGCACCACCACTACGTCTTTTAAGATGCCATTGGTCGGTGTGCCGGCCACGCTTTTCAGCTCAAACGCGTGCCGGTGCAGATGAACCGGATGCGCTTCGCCGCTCTGGTTATTGAAGATCAGGCGATATCGTTTGCCCTTCTCCACGATAATCGGCTTGCCCTTGGGATACTCTTTGCCGTTGACCGTCCAGTGATCCACCCAGCGGCTGCCGGCGAACTTCTGCTTGAACACCAGTGGAATTTTTCCGTCGAGCGGAGCCGCAGCGGCCTGAGCCGATCCAAAGCGCGTATAATCCCAGCGCCACGGCCCGGGGAGCGACCAGCGCGGCCCTCCTGCGCTCTCCGCGTACTCGATGACGATGCCCAGCCCTTCGACGCGCGTTCGATTATCAACCTCGCCAAGCACCCAGATCCCGGGATTATCCATCGTGACGACAGCGTCCACACGCTCGGCCGGTCCCATCTCGATCGCTTCCACTTTTTGCGGCGACGGCACGCGATAACCGTCAAGCGCGGTCACCAGAAAAGAATGTCCGGTGAGCGCGATACGATGATACATGGTCGCGCTGGCGTTCAGAATCCGGAACATGACGCGCTGGCCCTGCTTCACGCGGACCGGCTCGCCATGTCCCAGCGCGCGATTGTTTATCGAAAAATATTTGTAGGCGACCTCCAGGCCGCCCTCTTCGTCGCCGCCGCTGCTCATGTACGGGTCCCAGCCGCGCAGCGCGAGAAACACCTCGGCATCGTAATCGCCGGGATCGTTTTTGGGATCGATGTAGAAGAATCCGAACTGGCCGGTGTAGGTTGCGCGATTCAAATTGCGCATCGCCATCGTATGGGTGTGATACCAACGGAACCCGGCGGGCTGCGCGGTGAAGGTGTATCGCGCCGAGGCTCCCGCTGGAATCATCGGCGTGCCTTCCTCCGCCGAACCATCGACATTCGAAGGGATCCACAGTCCGTGCCAGTGCGCGATTTCCGGCTCTTTGGTGCCGTTCTGAACTTCGATCGTAACCGGCTTGCCTTCGGGAAAGCGCAACAACGGTCCGGGCACCGAACCGTTATAGGCTAGGGTTTTGACCGTCTTGCCCGGAGCAAGCTCCAGGTCCATCGGTGCGATGGTCAGGGTCGCGTCGGGCTTGGTGTCCTGTGCGAAGGCAGGCGCCGACATTAAAGCCAAAAATTCTCTGCGATTCAAGTTACAGTGTAGCTCGTGAGGAATCGACCGACCCTACGCGTTCTGCAGTGCCGCGAGATGCTCGCCCGTTTCTTTTTCAATCTCCGCGTGCAGACTGTTGCCGTGGGCATCCATGGTCACGATCGCCACGAAATCCTTCACGCGCAGGTGCCACATCGCTTCGGGAATTCCGAATTCCATCAGATGCACGCCCAAAACTTTCTCGATCGACCGCGCGTAATACTGCGCCGCCCCGCCGATCGCGTTCAAATACACCGCGCCCGATTCTTTGAGTGCGGCGAGCGTCTTCTTGCCCATCCCGCCCTTGCCGATCACCGCGCGTATGCCGTAATTGCGGATGATATCGGCCTGATACGGCTCTTCGCGGCTGCTGGTGGTGGGACCGGCAGCTTTCACCGTCCACTGATCGCCTTCTTTGAGCATCACCGGACCGCAGTGGTATAACACCGCGCCGCGCAGATCGACCGGCGGCGCGTGTTTCATCAGGTGCGCGTGCACGGCATCGCGGCCGGTGTAGACCTCGCCGCTGATCAGCACCACGTCGCCGACCTTCAGCGCGCGAACGTCGCTCTCCGAGAGCGGCGCGCGCAACACCACTTCGCGACCGCTCAGCGGAAATCCTGCGCTCTTTGCCATTTTTTCGACCGCGCGATCTGGGTCGCGATACAGCCAACGCGTAATCGCGCCGGTTGATGCGTCCAGCCGAACACCCAGACGCCGGAACGCCCAGCAATCGTAAGCGACTGAGACGAAGAAGCTCGCGGGCAGCCGGTTCGCCGCCGTGATCTTGCACCCGATCAGCGATACTCTCCCGCCGAATCCCATCGCGCCCACGCCGATTCGATTGGCCTCATCCATGATCTCCGCTTCCAGCTTGGCGAGCTCCGCAACGGGATTCACATCGTCCAACGTTCGCAAAAGCTGCTCCTTTGCGAGATCATACCCGTGCGCGCGATCGCTGCCGATGCATACTCCCACCGCGCCCGGCGCGCATCCCTGCCCCTGCGCCTGCCACACGGCGTGCAGAATGCATTTGCGAACGCCGGCCAGCGTCCGGTCGGCGCGGCCCAGGTGATCGAGCTCGCACGGCAGCGAATACTGGATGTTCTTGTTCTCGCAGCCGCCGCCCTTCAGGATCAGCTTCACTTCGATCTCGTCGTTTTCCCACTGCTCGAAATGAATCACCGGAGTTTCGATCCCGAGATTATCGCCGGTATTTTTCCCGGTGAGCGAATCGACCGAATTGGGCCGCAGCTTTCCGCGTTTCGTCGCGTCGGCGACGGCCGCGCGGATCGCTTGCTTCAGCGCCATCTGATTCACCCCCACCGGCGTATGCACGAAAAACGTCGGCATGCCGGTGTCCTGGCAGATGGGACCTTCGTCTTGGGCTGCCATGTCGATATTCGCCGCGATCACGCTCAGCGCCTGTGACGCCTGCGTTCCCGGAGTCTCGCCCGCCACCGCGCCCGACATCGCCGCGCGCACATCCGGCGGCAGGTTGGTCGAAGTCTGCGTAATCAGCTCGACCAGGCTTTCATGCAGAAATTGCATTTGTGCTCCTCAATGTTTTAATCCTGAAGTCCATGCCGGACGAAGCGAAGACTCAAGATCGCCGTCCCAATGCGTGAGCAGGCGGCCATCGGCGACGCTGTGCAGCTCGCAGTGCGACTTCTGTTCTCCATGCATCGGTCCGGTGTGATAGGCGACCTGTTTGCCGCTCTCGACGAAGCTCCAGCTCCAGAACGTCTGTTCGCTCTCGAACCGCCGCACCACGCGCCCGTCCTTCCACACGATCAATGTGCCGGCGAACGTTCCGACGTCGGGCACGTCGTAATCCACCAGCCAGCCGACGTAGTTGCCTGCCGTTTGGATCGATTCAACTCCCACCTGCCCGTCTGCCTTGGGGACGGACTTGACCGCGTCCTGCTGCGCCCACGCGAGCGCGAAAATCAGCAGCAGATTCACACTAATATCTGATTCTAACCTGGGCGGTCAGGCGGAGGGCGCGGCCGGCCGCTGTTCCAGCGACTACCAGAATGGAATCCCCCATCAACCCGCTCACGTACATCAAGTGAATGCATGCCCGCCGGGACGTTTCTTCGCATGGCAACTTCCGTACAGGCCCAGACGCGCGCCTGACGAAGAACCACGAGCTACGCCAGATCCACTTCTTTGAGCGCGTGCTGCTCTTTGCGGGAGCGGCGCTGCGGCGTGCGGAAGACGAACAGATAGCTTGCCAGGAGCCCGCCGGCGAGCAGCTTCACGCTCTCCGCGCCGAAGTACACCTGCCGCAGCGCGTAGACTCGCGTGACGATACCGATATTGGTGTTGCCGGGCGGAAAATCCATGTCGCGGCCGCGATACGCCAGTTCGGGACTGACGGCGAAATGCTGGAAGGCGGCCAGCACCAGCATCAATCCGCACAGCGCCAGCGGGAAGATGCGGCGCTGCGTGGCCAGGAACAGGCATCCGCCCAGCGCCACGGCCAGAGCCATCTGCGTCAGCTCCCAGGAATCGGAAAGTTTGCGAATCTGATCGGCCACCACGTGACGCGCGAACATGGCGGTATCGTCGTAGCCGAGCTTATTCTGAATCGCGGCGACCGCGGGAACGGGCGAGTTCAGCGTCATTCCGGCCGCGTCAAGCGAGCTGAAGTAGGCGGCGATCATCAGCAGACTTCCCGCAATCCAGGCGCCTAACAGGAATGTCGCGATCCGTCGCGTATGCACTTGTTCTAGTTTTGCACGCCCATTACCGATTTACATCTGGGGATTTACATCTGGCAAGGCCAGGCGGGTGGCGCGGCGCGCGGAACCCGATCGGAGGAAAGCAGCAGGAAAAAATCCGGCCCGGCGTCCACCATCCCGTGCGATGTGTCATCGAGGGCGCGGACCTCGTGGCGATAGCGCGCCGGGAACAGGAAATCGCTCGAGGGATGCGCCCGGACCATGTCCATCAGCTCGCGCTCATTGGAGGCGGCAATCAGCGAGCCGACGGGCTCGTCGGAGTCCATACCCCATTCGCCCAACTTGGCGCGATAGGAGGCAAGGTGATGGTCCAGGTCCGCGAAATCGGCCGCGTGGATCGTGATTCCCATCCCCGGAAAATCCAATAACGACAGCGTTCCTCCCGTGATGCTGGAGCTGACGATCGCATAGCGCAGCCGCGCGAGCGGAAGCGTGGTGGCGTAAAGATCGTCGGCCAAATCGATGCTGATGAGCTCGTTCCCGCGGCCGAGCTGGCAATACGTTTTGAGCGGAGCGGACGCTTTCTGCACTGTGCCCGAGGCGAAGGAGAGTCCCCACGGCTGCGACGCGAACGCCAGCTTGAGACCGAATCCGGCAATCACAATCGCTAAAAGCGCGGCGGGCGAGCGCCGGCGGATCGGCGAATAGCACGCGGCCGCGATTGCCATGGGAGGGGTCGCCGGAATCAGGTAGGCGACGTTGCGATAGCGCCAGGCAAACGGCGCGGCGACCAGCGGCGCAAGCCAGCAGAGGAGCAGCAGTGCGTCGCTCGAACGCCTCTTCCAAGCGGCGGCCAGCCTGGGGAGTGCGATCAACACGAGCAGCAGCAGCATCGGGTCCATCACGAGCAGCCGTTTGAGATAGAAGCCCGCATGCGTCTCCGCCGTGGTTTGCTGTGGCGCGCCGGCGCCGTAGCCGAGAATCGATTGCAGCACGTGCTCGGTCCAAAACCAGCGCCGGTGCAGCACCCACTCATAAATGAACCATGGCAGCGAGAGCGCGGCTGCCGCGCCGATGGCCGACACAGCGCGTCCGAGCGTCGCGCGACGGCCCGGAGTCAGCAGCCAGAACAACCCGAACGCGGCGAGCGGCAGCACGCCCGCGACCGTTTTCGTGAGAATCGCGCCGGCCACTGAAGCCGCGAAACCCCAGAAGGCGAGCTTGGATTGAAGCTCCGCGTCCATGAACAACCAGAACATCGCCGAAACCTCGAAGGAGGCGAGCAGCGCGTCGGTCAGCACCATCGCGCCGCTCACGTTCCACAGGTGGTTGGAGATCAGCAGAATCGCCGCCGCAGCGCCTTCCCGCCACGACCGCAGCCTGGCTCCGATCAGGAAAACCATCGCGGCGCCTAGTCCGCACAGAAGCGCCAGTGGCAGGCGCAGCGTCAAACGCGAGACACCGAAGGCGCGTCCGGAAAGCGCCGCGATCCACATTACCAGCGGCGGCTTGATCAGCGAATAACGCTCCATGAAGCGCGGCGTCAGCCAGTCGCCACGCTCGACCATGCGGATGGCGCTGCTGGCCAGAAATGACTCGTCCTGAGCGGTGATGTGCGCCACCGGATCCAGGTAATCCCCGCTCATTCCGACGCGCGCAGCGCGAATCGTCAGCAAGGTACAGGCAACTGCCGCAATCAGGCAAAACAGCAACCGGTTTTCGAGTCTCTTCGTCCGGCCGTGCAAACTTCAACCGCCGAGCGCCTGTTCGAGGTCGCCGATGATGTCTTCGGGCGCCTCGATGCCAACCGACATGCGCACCAGGTTGTCGCCGATGCCCAGCTTGTGGCGCTGCTTCGGCGAAAGGTCGCGGTGGGAGGCCATCGCGGGATACAGGATCATGCTGTGGACGTCGCCGAGCGAAGTGGCGCGCACGATCATTTTCAACATTTCCATGAAGCGGAAGACCTCCGGCCTCCCGGCGTCCTTGAGCTCGAAGGCGACCATCGCGCCGTAGAGATTCTTCGGAAACAGGCGCGCGATGGTGGCGTGATCGGAATGCGCGGGATCTCCCGTGAAATGCACGCGTTCGACGCGCGGGTGCGAGGCGAGCCAGGAAGCGACCTTGCACGCGTTGGCGCACTGGCGCTCCACGCGTAGGCCCATGGTCTTGATGCCGCGCATGGCGAGATAGCTTTCAAACGGGCCGAGCGTCGGACCCATCGTGCGGGAGAGCGTCTTGATGGGATCGAAATGCTCGCGATCGGCGATGACGATGCCGCCGAGCACGTCTCCGTGGCCCGACATGTACTTGGTCGCGCTGTGGACCACGATGCTCGCGCCGAGTTCGAGCGGGCGCACCAGAAGCGGCGTAGCGAACGTGTTATCGACGATCAGCGGCGCGCCGGCGCGCTTCGCAATCGCGGCGATCTTGTCCATCTCTCCCACGCGCAGCAGGGGATTGGACACCGTCTCCATGACCACCGCGCCCGGCCGCGCATTTTGGACTGCTGCTTCGAGCGCGGCGAGATCGCACACATCGACGAATTCGACGTCCACGCCGAGCGGAGTGAAGATGTTCATGAGCATGCCGGTGGTGGCGCCGTAGAGCGCGTTGGCGGCGACCACGCGCCGGGGCCGGTCCATCAGCGCGGAAAGCAGCGCCAGATGCATCGCGCTCATACCGGAGGAGCACGCCAGGGCGCCGTGTCCCGATTCGAGGTCGCGCACCAGTTCTTCAAGCGCGCTGGTGGTGGGGTTGTCGTAGCGCGCATACGACGGACCGGTTTCCTCGCGCCCGAAAATGCGATCGAGCTGATCCATCGAGTCGTAGAAATAACTGGCGGCGGTGTAGATCGGGGTCGAAACCGGAATGTAGTCGCCGGCCTTTTTGCGGTCGCCCGAATGAACCAGTTTGCTTTCGATTTTCATGATCGTTTCCACCTTACTCCATCCTTGGTGTCTTCGAGGACGATTCCGTGCGCGGCGAGATTCGCGCGGATCTCGTCGGCGCGGGCGAAATTCTTCGATTTTTTCGCAGCCGTGCGTTCGGCAACGAGCGCGTCCACCTCGGAGTCCGAAAGCGAGCCGGCGCTCGCCGAGGGCTTGAGCACGTCGAACACGGCATCGAAGCGCTCCAGGAACCCGAGCGCGCGCGGGGCGTTCCCGGCGAGGAATTCGCCCGAATCCATGGCGGTATTGGTGTCGCGGATGTATTCGAACACGGCGGCGAGCGCTTCGGCGGTGTTCAGATCCTCGTCGAGCGCATCGTCGAATGCCTTGGTCGCCGCCGCGGTGCGCTGCTCGATTTTTTCGTTCACGCCCGCGGCGAATTTCGCGGTTTCCAGGCGCAGCTTGTAATTGCGCAGCCGGTCGATCGCGGTCGCGGCGGCTTTCAATCCATCGAAGGTGAAGTTGAGTTTCTTGCGATACGGCACCGCCGCGAGCAGATAGCGCACCGCCTCCGGAGCATAGCCCTTTTCGAGCAGATCGCGCAGAGTGAAGAAATTGCCCAGCGATTTCGCCATCTTCTGCCCTTCGACGATCAGGTGCTCGGAGTGCAGCCAGTAGCGCGCAAACGGTTTTCCGGTGAGCGCTTCCGACTGCGCGATCTCGTTTTCATGATGCGGAAAAATCAGATCGACGCCGCCGGCGTGAATATCGAGTGTCTCGCCCAGATATTTCATCGCCATAACCGAACATTCGATATGCCAGCCCGGGCGCCCCGGGCCGATCGGGGTCTCCCAGCCCGGCTCACCGTCCTTGCGCGCCTTCCACAACACAAAATCGCGCGCGTCGGCTTTGTCGTATTCGTCAACATCCACGCGCGCGCCGGCGCGGATGCCGGAAAAATCGTTGTGCGAAAGTTTTCCGTAGCCGGGGAAATTGGCGATCCGGTAATAGACGGAACCATCGCTCTGATAGGTGTACCCGCGCTCGCCCAGCTTTTCGACGGCCGCGACCATCTCGTTGATGTGATCGGTGGCCTTGACCATGCGCTCGGGCTTTTCCAGGCGCAGCGTCGCCATGTCTTCCAGGAAAGCCGCGGTGTAGATGGCTGTGTATTCGTAAATCGACTTGTGCGCTTGGGCCGACAGTTTAATAATGCGGTCCTCGACGTCGGTGATGTTCATGACGTGATCGAGCTTGTAGCCGCGAACACGGAGCCAGCGGCGCAGGATGTCCTCGAAGGTGAAGGTTCGCAGATTGCCGATGTGCGCGAAATTGTAGACGGTCGGCCCGCAGGTGTACATCCGGACGAGATTGCCTTCAAGCGGAGTGAATGTTTCCACCTGTTGCGTGAGCGTGTTGTAAAACCGCAGAGCCATAAGTCGGGGGTTCCTTTATGGTATCAATGCGGGTTGTCGCGCGCGGCTAATGAATCAATCGCTCGAGCAGGTAGTGCACCCAGGGGAGCGCGGCCGGCGAGCTGATCAACACCGCGAGGGCGATGGCGGCGAAGAGCAGAATCGCGGGCGTCCAACGGTCGGGCCGGCCTTCGGCGACCGGCGCGAGCAGGCGGTCGACGCGTGCCGTAAGGTCGCCGTCGAGAAGCGAGGTCACCAGCGGCGGAGCCTGCGCGGCGCCCAGCCTGGCGACGCGGATCAGCGCGGAGGCGAGCGCGAGCGAGCGCCCGGGATCGCCACTCGCGGCGCAATCATCGGCCGCCCATTCGGAAAATTTCTTCCACGCGGCTTCGATTCCGGCGAAGCGGCCGGGGAAAAACGGAATCGTCCGCGGTGCGGCGAGCATTGCCAGGCGTTTCAAATTGTCGCGTGAGGCTGCGTGCGCGCGTTCGTGCCGGATCGCAGCGTCGAGTTCCGGGGCCGAAAGCGCGCCAGCTACGGATTCAGCGACCATCACGCGCGTACGGATGAGTCCGGCCAGGGCGACCGTGTTGGGCGGCGTTCGATCGCCCAGCCAACGCCGCGTGGCTCGAAGCGCGCGAAGGGCGCGAGCACCCGATTCGAGGCACATTGCGGCCGCGAGCGCCGCGAGCATCAGGCATGCCGCACCCACTTCTTCATCGGCCGAGCGCGGCTCGAATCGCAGGTAGCTGGGTACGCACAGCACGCCCACGATCGCGAGCGATGCGGCCACGGG
>DATJVN010000108.1:0-12030 GCA_035501755.1 Bryobacteraceae bacterium
CGACTCGGAAAACAAAATTCACGACGATTCCGTCGCCACGCAATATGGATTTCGCGGCGGACTGGTCCCCGGCGTTACCGTCTACGGCTACCTCGCCGCGGCCGCGTGCCAGCACTTCGGACCCGACTGGCTCGAGCGCGGCGCCATGGACGTCCGTTTTCATCAGCCCGTCTATCACGACGAAGAAATCGCGGTCAGCGTGCAGCCGCAGCCGGACGGCCGCGCGCGCATCGAGGTGACCGGCCGCGCGTCCGCCATCGCGTGGTTGCATTGCGAACGACCCTCCATGCCGGCGGATGAGCGCCCGCTCGAGCGCAAGCCGCCCTCGCACGAAACGCTCGCCGCGGGGACCATCCTCGGCGCGATCGCTCCGCGAATCGACCTGGCGCAGTCGCGCGTCAGCGCTCCGCTTGCGCCCGAGCTCCACGGCCGCGTCCATCCCGCGATCCTGCTCGCGCTCGCCAATCAGATCTTCGTCGATAATTACCGGCTCGGCCCGTGGATTCACGCGGCCAGCGAAGTTCGTAAATTTGCATCGGCCAAAGACGGCGACGAGCTGCACGTGCGCGCTCGCGTGGCAGATCGATACGAGCGCAAAGGGCACGAATTCGTCATCCTCGATGTAAATATTGCGCATGCCGGCCGCACCATAGAAACCGTCCGCCACACCGCCATCTGGCAACCGAGGACGACACGTTGAATCTGCGCTTCGAGTGCCAGCCCGGCTGCACCAACTGCTGCAATCAGTCCGGCTACGTCTACCTCACCGAAGAGGATCTCGCGCGCGCCGCCAAATTCGTCTCCCTCACGCCGCGCGCCTTCGAAAAAAAGTACGTCTATCGCACGCGCCATCAGCTCCGCTTCCGTAAACCGCGCAAAAAACAGTGCCCCTTCCTGCTCGATGACGGCTGCTCGATCCATCCCGCCAAGCCCACCCAATGCCGCACCTTCCCTTTCTGGCCCGAGCTCGTCGAAGACCGCGACGAATGGAAGCGCGCCGCGCGATTCTGCCCCGGCATCGGCAAAGGTCCGCTGATCCAGATCGGCGACGCTCTCGAAATCGCCGAACAACAGCGCCGCGCCTATCCCGAAATGTACAAGTAACGTTGCTCGCCGGACTGGCTCCCCAATTGCACCGCATGTACGCGCGATGCGGGTGAAAGGGTGGCTGATCGCGGCGGCCGTGGTGATCGCGGCGGCTTTGGTGTTCGGCAATCGGGCGCTTTCCGCGCTGGTTCGCGACCGCTTGCGGCACAAGCTCGACGAGCAATACGGCAAAGGATTCCAGACCGGACGGCTGAACGTCACTTTGTTGCCTCATGTCGCCGTAACCGCGGAAAACGTAGTTTACCGACCCGACCCCGGCCTGCCTCCGCTCATCACCATCCGCAAGTTCACCGCCGAGACGAACTGGCTTGTGGTCCTCGGCGAACGCGTGAGCAATGTTCGCCTCGAAGGACTCGTCATCGTGGTACCGCCGCGCAAGGACGGCGCAGGCGAAAAGCCTGTTCCGCCGAAAACCTCGCACCTGGTGATCGATCGTCTCGTCACCGACGGCGCCGTTCTTCGCGTTCTTCCCAAAAAGCCCGGCAAGCAACCGCTTGAATTCGATCTGCAGCAACTCACCATCACCGGCGTGGGGGAAAGCAAGGCGATGCACTTCCAAACGATTCTCAAGAACGTGCGTCCGCCGGGCGAAATTCACAGCACCGGCACCATCGGGCCATGGCAAGCCGATCCCGCGCTCACGCCTGTTTCCGGCGACTACACCTTCGACCACGCCGACCTTTCCGTGTTCAAGGGAATCGCGGGAATGTTATCGTCGCGCGGATCCTATAAAGGAGTGCTGGACCGGATCGAGGTCGCCGGCGCCACCGACACGCCTGATTTCAGCCTGCGCGTAAGCGGCCAGCCCATGCACCTGACCACTCAGTTCCACGCGGTCGTGGACGGGATGAACGGCAATACGCTTCTCGACGCGGTGAACGGACGCCTGGGCGACACGCCCATCGAGACGCACGGAAGCGTGGACCAGCAGCCGGGAGAGCAGGGCAAAACGGTGAGGCTGGATGCGAGGGTGCGCAACGGAAAGCTCGCGGACATGCTGCGCCTCGCCGTGCCCGGCCAGCCCACGATGAACGGCCTGGTGAGCTTCACCTGCACCATCGTGATTCCCCCGGGGGCCGTCGATATCGTCGACAAATTGCAGCTTGCCGGCCGCTTTACCATCGCCCGGGCGGAGTTTTCCAAGCTCAACGTGCAGGAAAAAGTAAACGAGCTGAGCCATCGCGGCAGCGGCAATCCCAAGGAGCCGCCGGATGAAAACGTCGCCTCGAATTTTCACGGGACCTTCAAGCTGAGCACCGGGACCATCGCCTTCAGCAACCTGAGCTTTCAGGTGCCCGGCGTCAGCGTTGCCCTCGCGGGAACCTACGGACTCGACACTCGCAAGATCGACCTGCACGGCCGCGCGAGGCTTCAGGCCAAGCTGTCGCAAACGGTCACGGGCGTGAAGTCGTTTTTGCTGAAAGCGCTCAATCCTTTGTTTTCGACCAACCAAGCCGGTGCGGTGATCCCGCTTCACATCGGTGGAACCGCGCAGTCGCCGTCGTTCGGGTTGGGATCGAAATCCACGGGCTGATCCGCCCGCGGCTATTTCCCCTTCAACTCCTCGACTTCCGCAAGCGTCTTCTTCGAAAACTTCGACCGGTCCGCGCGGCCGAAATACGCGATGATATCCGCGCGCATCGCCGCTGGTACATTGGCGAAATGTGCGCGCGCCAGCCGGTCCACAAGGTGCGCGTAGGTCTGATCCGCCAGCCGATACACCCCGGGACGAACCAGTTCGCCCGTGTCCAGATTGTAATTCGTCAATTGCACGCGTCCGCGCCGGATTTCTTCGAGCGCCGTCCGATATTGCCCCACCGTGACATCGAAACTATGCAGAAAATCCGTTTCCGCTTTCGCCGGGACCGGACGAAATGACAGGAATCGGAACGGACCCACGGTGGGAATCAGGCGAAAGAAAAACGCCAGCATCCGCGTGAAGATGCCGGGCTTGCGATAGCGCCGGTCCCACAGCCGCTGGTAATCCCGCCGCGGCATCGCGTACACAAACCGCGAGCGGGTGATGTGCGGCGAAAGCCGCTCAATATCGTCGCGCTTCGAATCCCACGCGACCTTGGTCATCTCCGGAATCACCTTCCCCACCGTCCACCGGTACGTGCCGATCCCCAGATCCAGGTCGCCGAAAATCGACTTCATCCCGATCCCGTAGGTGTCCTGGAACGCGCGCTCCAGCAGCGGCCCCGACACCTCGAATCCGATGAAATTCCGGAAATCGTCGGGCGCATACAGCTTGTGCGACACCTGAATCACGTCGAAAGCGAACTCGGTTTTTATATGATCCGTGGGATTATCCTCATAAGTGACGTAATTTCCGTATTTCCGGCGGACTTTTGGATATTCGAGCGGCTCCGAGCGGTTCACCGCCGGATGCCCGAAGCGGTCCGCGGTATAGTGCGCGAGCGCGCCCAGCGCGAAGGCGTATTCGTCCATGGTCTCGGAATCGCGAATCATCGCCGCCACGAAATCGCCGCTGCGCACGTAATGCGCCAGGTCGCTGAACAGGTGCGAGGCGAAGGGAAAATATCCCATGTCCTGGATCTGGCTGCCTCCGTACGCGTAACCGTGCGCTTCCCGGATCTGATCTGGCGTTGCGCCCGGAAATCGCGCCAGCAACATCGGACGGATATGGCTCAGCCACACCGCGTCGATCACCGCCTCATGCGAGAGCGCCGAATACGCTCCACACGGGGCCGCAGCCAGCGCCAGCATCAGCGCCACGCGCGTCATCTCTGGCTGAGTCCGCCGTCCACCGCGAGCACCTGCCCGGTCACAAAATTGGATGCGGTTAAGAAATACATGACTGCGTCGGCGACCTCCTCCGGCGTCCCCGCGCGGCACGCCGGCGTCCGTTCGATCAGCCGCTTCGCGCGTGCGTCGCCTTCTTCGAACAAAATCACTCCCGGTGCCACCGAGTTAACCGTTACCTTCGGCGCGAACGCCTTGGCCAGCGCACGGGTCAGCATGATCACTCCCGCCTTCGATGCGCAATAATGCGCGTTGTGCGACCACGGGCGGATTCCTCCCAGTGAACTGATGTTCACGATGCGCCCCCCGTTTCGCGCGAGCATCCCCCGCGCCGCCTGCTGGCAGCAGAAAAACACCGCCTTCAGATTCACCGCGTGAATGAAATCCCAATCGGCTTCGGTGATCTTCAGTGCATCAATCGTCGTGAAACGCGCGGCATTATTGATCAGCCCATCTATCGGCCCGGCCTCCTCGAACAGGCGCACGATCTCCGCTACGTTTTCAAGATTCGCGCGCAGAATCGTCGCGTTGCCGCACTCCTCGGCGGTCCTTCGCGCCTCGGCTTCCGAATGATCGTAGTGAATGATCACCCGAGCTCCCTCGCGCGCCGCGCCCAGCGCGATCGCCCGGCCGATGCGCTTCGCCGCGCCCGTGATCAAAATGGTCCGTCCGTCAAGCCGCATGTTTCCATTTTGTATGCTGAATGGAGATGTTTGGAGGACACCATCGGCGCTCGCGGCTGTTGTTCGGCCTCTCCGACATTCTCCTCATCGGAATCGCCTTCGAACTGGCCTACGCCACGCGCTCCAGTCTCGAGCTCCAGCACCTTTTCTTTCTCACCCCCACTGTAAAAGCACTGCTGATGGGCTGGTCGATGCTGGTGTGGGTCGGCCTGGGATATTGGTTCGAGCTCTACGACCACATCGACTCGGCGCATCCGCGCGTGATCCTGCGCGACGTCTTTCGCCAGTGCCTGCTCGGTACCGCGGCTGTGATTTTGTTTGAATACTCTCAGCGTCTCGACCTCAGCCGTCCCTTTGTCGCCCTGTTCGCCGGCTACGCCTGGGTGCTGCTGTGCCTGTTCCGGCTGAACGCGGGCCGCGTGCTGCGCGTGGTGCGCCGCGAATTCGGCTCGCCGCGCTACGTGATGGTGGCCGGGACGGGCGACGCAGCGCTCCGCCTGGCGCGCGAACTGGAAAACGCCGCCCCATACGGAATCCGCCTCACCGGCTTCTTCGCCGATGCGCCCGAACCGCGCGAAATCGAGCTCGATGGAAAATATCCCGTTTATCAGCTCTCCGCGCTTCCCGATCTTCTGCGCCGCCACGTCATTGACGAGATCATCTTCGCCGTCGACAGCCGCCGCCTTTCCGAGCTTGAAGAAGTTTTCCTGCTGTGCGACGAGGAAGGCGTGCGCACCCGCGTGGCCGTCGATTTTTTCCCCCACGTCAACAGCGAAATCTACCTGGAGCGCCTCGGCGTCGCGCCGCTGCTCACCTTTTCCGCCACGCCCCACGACGAAATCCGCCTGCTGGTCAAGCGCGTGACCGACATCGTCCTCGCCGGCGCCGCGCTCATCCTGCTCGCGCCCATCATGCTGCTGGTCGGCCTCGTCATCCGCCTTACCTCGCCGGGCCCCGCCATCTTCCGCCAGGTGCGCTGCGGACTCAACGGACGCCGCTTCGTGTTCTACAAATTCCGCTCCATGCACGAAAACGCTCACGAGATGCGCGAGTCTCTCAAGCACCTGAGCCAGCGCCAGCTCGCCATGAAAATCCCCAATGACCCGCGCCTCACCGGCATCGGCCGCTGGCTGCGCAAATTCTCCGTCGACGAGTGGCCCCAGTTGTGGAACGTGCTCAAGGGCGACATGTCGCTGGTCGGCCCGCGCCCCGCGGTTCCCGAAGAGGTCGAGCAATACAAACGCTGGCAGCGCCGCCGCCTGCGTATGCGGCCCGGTCTTACCTGCCTGTGGGCCGTCTGCGGCCGCGACGCGGTCGATTTTGAAACCTGGATGAAGCTCGACATGCAGTACATCGATAGCTGGTCGCTCGCGCTCGACTGGAAAATCATTCTGCGCACCATCCCCCAGGTCCTCAGCGGTCGCGCGCATTAGACCCGGAACAGTCGCTCCACCACTTTTCGGTACACTGAACGTTTATGCATCTGGTCCCCACTCACGATGAAGTCGTCGATCTGCTCCGTCGCACCGGTGGCCTTCGCACGGGACATTTTGCGTACAACAACGGTCTGCACGCCGATGAGTATCTGCAAGTCGCTCTCACCATGCGCCATTACGACTCGGCCAAGATCCTCAGCGTCGGTCTCTCGCGGCACTTGCGCGCCAATTCCGAAATCCGCGCCATGATCCACGAGCTTTCCATCGTCGCTCCCGCCACCGGCGGCCTTCCCGTCGCCTACGGCGTCTGCGAAGCCCTGCGCGCGCGCCAGGTGTATTGGGCCGAGCGCGACAACGCCAATGAGCCGCAGCATTTTCGCCAATATCTGGAGCTCGAGAAGGGTGAAAAGGTCCTGCTGGTCGACGATATCCTGCGCACCGGAAAGAAGCTGGCCGAGCTGAAAAAGCTGGTTGAAGCGAAAGGCGGCGAAGTGGTCGGCCTGGCCGTGGTGATCTATCAGCCCAACCCGACCACCCCCAGCTTCGATCCCCTGCCCTTCTATTACCTCGCCAAGCTCGACGCGACATATTATAAGGATGCCGGCTCGTGTGATCTGTGCAAGAAGGGCGTGCCGGTCGACAAGGTTCTGGTTTAGTGATTGACCGACGAACTTTCCTGTTGACCCCGCTCGCTCTGCTTGCTGCCGAGCGGAAACCCAACGTCGTGCTGGTGATCGCTCCGGGCTGGCGCGGCGTTTCGACGCCGTGGTCCTCCGACCCCGATCTCCAGGCGCCGAATCTGGCGAAGTTCGCCGAGTCCGCCGCCGTCTTTCCGCGCGCCTACACCTGCGATCCCGCGGCCGACCCGGGCCGCTCCGGCATCCTCACCGGCCGCTTTCCGCACGCCACGGGCGTGATCAGCGACGGCGCCCCGATCCATCCCGAGGAAGTCACCCTCGACGCGGTGCTGCGCCTGGGCGGCTACAATATCGCCGCCAACGCCGGCAACCTGACACCGCCGTTTTTTCTGAAGATCACGCTGGACGCTCCGCGCTTTTCCAAGCCCCTGGACGGCTCGAAGCTTCATCTGCGCCCCAACGTGCCTGCGAACATGGAAGGCGAGGCCCGCACCGAGCTAGCCAACCGCTACGCTGTCTACGCCGCCATGGACCAGCAGTTCGGAAAGCTGCTCGCTTCGCTCGATCGCTTCGCCGCGGACACGGTGGTCATCTTCACCTCGGATCACGGCGAGCAGCTCGGCTCGCACGGTCTCGAAGGCGCCGGCGTGCCTTACGAAGAATCGGTCCGCATCCCGCTGGCGATCCGCTTTCCCGGCGTGATCCACCCTGCCCCCAGCGACGTCCTCGCTTCTCAGGTCGACATTCTGCCCACCGTGCTCGCCCTGTGCGCACAGCCTGCCTATGCCGGCATCCAGGGTCACGATCTTTCACCTCTCCTGCTCAACACCGAAGGTGACCGTCCCGAATCGCTGTTCGCCGAAGGCCGCATCGGCGATCGCGACGAATGGCGCATGGTCATGGTCGGTTCCGACAAGCTGGTGGTGAATAACGACGGCGCCGTGACGGAGTTCTACAATCTCGCAGCCGATCCCTACGAGATGAAAAACCTCGCCGGCGATGCGGCGATGCAACTGCAGCGCGACAGCCTGCTCGCGACGCTGCGCGCGCTCAAAGGGACCCTCCTCGATTTCAAGCGGCGATAAACGCCGTATATGCTAGGAATGATGCAGGCGCAGATCACCTCCGATCCCGCAGTGATGATGGGCAAGCCCACCATCGCCGGAACACGTATCACCGTCGAGCTGATCCTGGAAAAACTCGCAGCCGGAGAGAGCGTGGACCAGATTCTGTCCGAGCACCCCAGCCTTACCGAGTCCGCAATTCGCGCGGCAATCGCCTTTGCGGCCGAGGTGCTTCGTTCCGACATCGTTTACCCGGTTGAGACAACCTGGTGAACATCGTCGCGGATGAAAGCATCGATCGGCAGATCGTGGATCGATTGCGTTCCGAGGGCCACCAGGTTCTTTTCATAGCCGAGCTCTATCCTGGCATCAGCGACGCCGAGGTTCTAGCGCGAAGCCGCGAGCACGAGGCTCTTCTGCTCACTGCCGACAGGGATTTCGGGGAGTTGGTCTTTCGGCAGCATCTGCTGCATGCAGGCGTGTTCCCATCCGTTTGGCCGGCGTGCATCCGAACGCCAAAGGCCGCTTTGGTTGCTGCGCAGATTCACGCCCACGCGAGCGAATTGTGCAACGGATTTGCGGTACTCTCGGACCGGGCGCTCGGGCTGCGACGCCAGCGGAGCTGATTTCGCCTTACGCCGCGACCGCCGCCGCGCGCTGCCGGCGCGCCATGTCCCCCACAATCGTCCGCGACCCCATGAACAGCACGAACCCAAGGCCGATATTCACGATCGGGATCACGATCATCGCCTGCTGCAGCCCGGTCGCCCGCGCCGCTTCCGTGATCGCCGCAGACCCCGCCGCCGTCGCCGCGACTCGCGCGAAGTGATCGCTCAAACCGCCCGTGATCACAGACCCGAAGGACGCGCCGCACAGATACATCGCCATGAAGTACAGCGCCATGGTGGTCCCGCGCTGCGCCGGCGCCACGATATCCTGGATCGCCGAATACACCAGCCCGTAGTACGTGTTCAGTGACGCGTACAGCACCGTCCATAGAATCACCGCGACGCTGAGTTCCGCCGCGATGCTCGCGTAGTACGCGAACGGCGCCCCGATGAACGCAAACGCCGCCGACATCCACATGCGACCGTTTCTGTGCGTGCGGATAATGTGATCGCCCGACCATCCGCCCAGAATCCCTCCCGCGATCCCGCCGATCAAATACACAATCCCCGTCCGGATTCCCGCCGTCCCCACGTCCAAATGATAAATGCGCCCGAACATCGCCGGCATGAACGTCCCGATGGTGTACATGTTGAAGTTCACCAGCGCGCCCGAAGCGATGATCCACCATAGCGTCGGAATCTTCAGCACCACCCACATCGATCCGGCTGGCGCCGGCTCGCGATGCTTCTCCGAGGCGCCGCGCTCCGGCTCGTTCAGCATCACCAGCGCCGGGATCAGTGCCAGCGCCGGCGCCGCGGCCACGATCATCGCCATGCGCCATCCATACGCGTGCGCGATCGGCCCGCTGAAAAAATAGCTCAGCGCCCCGCCCACCGGAACTCCCAGCATGAACAGGCCCAGCACCCGAGCCCGCTTGGTCACCGGGACCAGGTCCCCGAGCCAGCTTGTCGCCGTTGGAGCGCACGTCGCCTCGCCGACCCCCACCCCCAGCCGAGCGACCAGCACCATCGAATAATTGACCGCCAGGTAGGTGAACGCCGTCAGCGCGCTCCACACCGCCACGCCCCAGGCGAGCAGCCTCCTCCGAGACCACACGTCCGCGATGCGCCCCAGCGGCACGCCGATCAGCGCATACAGCACCGTCATCGCCGTGGTCAGGAGCCCGATCTGGAAATCGGAGAGGTGAAACTCCTTGCGCATCGGCTCGACGACCGCCCCGGCCACGTTGCGATCGTAAAAATTCAGGATGTTGATCAGAAACAGCGTGGCAATCGCGAACCCGGCGGATTTGCGCATTAGACGGCTATGCTATCACGAAAGCCGCGACCCAATACCTAATCACCCAGCGCCCAATCCCCGGCATTACTCGACACGCAGCGCGCGCGTCGGATCCACGCGCGACGCTCTCCGCGCCGGCATCCAGCACGCCGCGATCATCACTGCCGTCAGAATCGCCGCGACGCCCGCGATGGTCGCCGGATCGCGCGTGCTCGCCCCCACCGCGAAGCCCTGCACAAACCCGCCCGCCGCTGCCGCGATCGGCACTCCGATCGCGAGCCCCACCACGGTGAAAGCCAGCCCCTGCCCCAGCACCATCCGCAGCACGTCTCCCGGCCGCGCTCCGATCGCCATGCGAATCCCGATCTCGCGCGTCCGCCGGCTCACCGCGTAAGCTACCACTCCGTACAATCCGATGACCGCGAGCGTCAGCCCCACCACTCCGATCCCGCTCACCAGTTGCGCCAGCAGCCGCGGACCCAGCATGAAGCGGTCGCGATAAAACGCTTCCATGGTGCTGATCCGCGCAATCGGCAAATCCGGATCGAGCGATCGCACCTGTGCCCGCGCCGTCGCCGCGATCTGCGCCGGATCGCCCTCGGTCCGCACTTCGACGAACTCATGCGCCTGCCAGCCTTGCGCGAGCGGAATCCAGAGCGCCATCTGCGGCGCCTCGGCCCAATACACATATTTTGCGTCGCGCGTCACTCCGATCACTTCGCGCGGCTTCGAATCAGGCGTATTCAGCCGCAGCGTCTGGCCGATCGGATCGCGTCCCGGCCACATTCGTTTCGCCAGCGTCTCATTCACCACCATCACCGGCGGCGATGTAGCCGTGTCGCGCGCATCGAAACCGCGCCCGCGCAGAATCGGCATCTCCATCAGCGGCATGAAATGTTCGTCCACCCAGTTGGCCCAGGCGAGCGGATATTGTTCGCCGGGCTTGCTTTGATTCCCCTCGGCGATCAGCCGCTGCCAGGTCTGCTGACTGGGATTGAACGGAATGGTCCATGATCGCGACACATCCTGCACGCCGGGCTGTTCGCGCAGCCGGTCTTCCAGTTTTCGATAAAAATCGCGCGTCTTCGCTTCGTCATAGCGGCCGAACGTCGTGTCCATCGAAAAGAACAGCGTGTGGTCCACGCGAAAACCCGCCCCGACGCTTCGGGCGGCGTCGAATCCGCGCACGAAGAACGCCGAAAGGATCAGCAGCACGGCTGAAAAACTGAGCTGCGCGATCACCAGCAGATTCCGGGGCGCCAGCCGTCCAGCCCAGAATCTGCGCCCCGGGCTCTGATCGCTCGACTTGATCGTGCTCGCCAGGTCGCCGCCGGTCGAGCGCAGCGCTGGAAGAAGCCCGAACAGCAGTCCCGTGGCGATCGCCGCCGCGAAGCTGAACACCAGCACCCGCGTGTCCATCCGCAGTCCCAGCGACAGCGGATAATCCGACGGCAGCGGGACCGACTGAAACACCCGCATGGTTCCATACGCGACCGCCAGCCCTACGATCCCGCCCACGATAGCCAGCGCCATGCTCTCGGTCAGCAACTGCCGCACCAGTTGCCAGCGGCTTCCACCGATGGCCATGCGAATCGCGATCTCCTTGGCCCGCGCCGTGCCGCGCCCCAGCATCAGATTGGCCACGTTGGCGCACGCGATCAGCAGCACCAGCGCGGAGATGCCCATCATCATCAGCGACAGCGTCGCGTCGATCGTGTCCCGCTCGAAGCGCGCGCGCATGTACGTCATCAACGCCGCGCCGCGGTCGCGATTGGTGTCCGGATACTGCGCTTGAAGCCGCTGCGCGATCGTCCCCACCTCGGCTTGCGCCTGTTCCACGCTCACGCCCGGGTTGAGGCGCCCGTACGCCGTGAAATAATGATGCGCTCGCGACGTCAGAAAATCCGCATCCTCGTTGGGAATCGATTGCGGATAGGAATTCAACGGCACATACACGTCCGGCAGCACGAACGCCTCGGGACCGCTGAAATCCGCCGGCGCCACGCCCACCACCGTGAATTCCGCCCCGTTGATTCTCAGCTTCCGGCCCGCGACATTCGGATCCGACGCGAACATCCGTTCCCATAGCGAGTGGCTGATCACCGCGACCAGGTCGCGCCCCGGCGTCGTGTCCTCGTCCGGGCGGAACGCGCGCCCCAATGGAATCTTGATTCCGAGTGTCGAGAAAAAATTCCCGCTCGCCACCACCCCCAGCGTGGTCTGCGCCAGCGCGTCGCGGCTCGCGCTGAGGCCCATGGGCATCAGTTCGTAGCAGGCGAGCGCGGAAAGCGTCCGGGTCTGATCGCGAAGGTCTTTATAGTCCGGATACGAGAGCAACCCGTACGGCGCGCCGGGCACCGTCGACATCACTTCGACGATTCGCCCCGCATCGGGCGCGGGAAGCGGCCGCAGCAGCATCGAATCCACG
>DATJVN010000109.1:0-21531 GCA_035501755.1 Bryobacteraceae bacterium
CTTTGGATAAAGATGCTCCGGATTTTCGACGGAGACAGAGGACCGGCCGTGTCGCAGCGATACCGTTCCTCGGCGGGCTCCATCATCAATACGTCCGGGTTTAGGGTTTTCGATAGGCACAGGCTCTGCTGGGCGGACTACACCATCACTATGTCAGGGTCTAGTTTTCGGCAGACACAGGCCAAGTCGAACGCGATTTCGCAGAGCAATCGACGCCTGCCGGGACTTGACGGGCTGCGAGGACTCGCAGTGATTCGCGTATTGGCACATCACTTTTTCGATCACGGTCCGATTCCGCTCGCTAGCTACCATTTGCCCGGGCCGGTAGTTGATTTTTGGAGGAATGCGACCTTCGGCGCCGATATGTTCTTCGTGCTGTCGGGATTCTTGGTTACCTGGTAGCTGCTGAGAGAAGAGGGTAAGACCGGCACTCTGAATATCGGCAGATTCTACACGCAACGAGCGTTGCGAATCCTACCGCCGGCGAGCTTTTGCGTCGCGATCTTCGCACTGCTTGATTCTGCAGGACTCATCCAGATAACGCGATGGGACGTCATTTCGAGCATGACGTTCATCCGGAATTACGCTCCGCGCGGAGCCTCCTTCACTACCGGCCATTTCTGGTCGCTCGCAATCGAAGAGCAGTTCTATGTTCTTTGGCCGCTGGCGCTGCTTTTGATTCGTTCTCTACGTATGCGGATGGCAATCATTTGTTCCCTGCTCCTATGTGCGCCCTTTTGGCGAGAGCTAAATTATGTGCTGGCGGGCGGAGGCATGCTCTGGAATGCGGCACGGACTGATCTTCACTGCGATCCGCTGCTGGCGGGCTGCGCGCTCGCGATAATGCGGTCGACCCCGGCCGGGCTAACGCGGCTCCGGGGCAGAATATTCCAAACGCCGCTCACGCCTCTGATCTGCGCTGTCGTAATCGCGGCTTTGCTCGGTGGGTTACTAGATCTAATGCCTTTGAAGCGGCTGCATCTCGGATTTTTGAAACTGTCGATACTGAGCGCGGCGATCGCCCTGGTGATCAACTACGTGGTCGAGCACTCCGACGATTTACTCGGCAGAATTCTGCATCATCGGTTACTAGTTGGTGTAGGTACGATTTCGTACAGTCTGTATCTGTGGCAGGAGGTGGCGTTTATCGATGCGCCCGGTGGCAATGCACGGTGGGCGCCCTTTCCGCTGGCGCTCACGGCTATGATCGCGATGACGATGGTGAGTTACTACGGCGTCGAGAGGCCGTTTAACTCATTGCGTGCACGATTTAAATTTCACTAACGAGGTACCTCGGTGATATCCCTGCGTCTGATCGATCGTCGCGGCGGTTCTTCCACAGCGCACCAGTGTACGCCGGAATGTTAACCAATATACGCTCCCGTTCATTGCCTCCGTAGTTTTGAATCATGCGTGTAAAAAAGGGGAACATTTGATGCGTCTCGAGTACTCGGTGCCGCGCCTCTTGCAACGCGGGTAGTCGTCCTTCCCATTCATCACGGCGGAGCAATTCATCGATCCTCGCGAGGGTTGCAAAATGATCGTTGGCATCAATTCGAATCAAAGAGTCGGCGGGAAAATAGTGCTCTATGTTGGGGCAACCGTCATAGAGCGGAAGTGTCCAACTTAGAAAGCAATCGGCGATCTTTTCTGTCCAGTAGTCAGGACTATTCGAGTTCTCGATCGCAATTGAATAGCGATAGCGCGCAAGTGCGTCCCATTTGTCCTCGATGTAACGGACGCCGCGTCCAAAGACCTCCACCTTGTCAGGCGCACCAGCTGTTGGCGCAGGAGAAGATTCTCGGCCTCAAGCCGCGCTCGCCGCGTGAATCGCGACCGGATAGCAAGCAGCAGCTGGGTCAGAAACGCGACCATCGACCGCTTCATTACCACACGCCCACTCGCGCGTCATCCGGGATGAGCTTTTCGGTAGGCACAGCGCCAGCCACGCAATCATCAAGCGTCAGATGCTTAGTCAATCGGGTGATTTGAACGACCCCGCGAGGGAAATCCGGATAATGCGTCTCGTCACCTGGAACTGTGGCGGCGGCTTCCATCGCAAATTCTCGGCCTTACGTGCGCTCGCGCCGGACGTGGCGATTGTGCAGGAGTGCGCCGATCTCGACACGCTCGTCCGCAAAACGCCGGGATTCGCGCCTGCCGACGCGCTGTGGAGCGGTGACAGCCCGAATCGCGGGCTCGGCGTGTTTTCGTTCGGACGCTATCGGCTGGAGCGCACCGCCCGCGACGATGCCGCAATCACCTACGCGCTTGCGGCACGAGTGTCGGGGCCGTGCACGTTCAATCTTCTCGCGCTCTGGGCGCACTACGGAAAGGCCCCTGTGAGAGTAGGCTCGCCCGGACCGGTGCTGCTCGCGCTCGCCCGGTTCGAAGATTTTCTGATCGAGCGCGCTTCTATCGTGGCGGGCGATCTGAACAATCACGTCCGATGGGACCGGCCGGGCAAGGCGAGTAACCACGCGGCGACCATGGCGGCAGGCGCGGCGCTGGGCCTGGTCAGCGCCTACCACGCTTTCTTCGCACTGGAGCAGGGCGCGGAACGCCACCATACGCTCTACTGGCGCAATCGCTCGCGCAACGGGCCGAAGTTTCATATCGATTATGTCTTCGTGCCGCGGACGGCGGCTGCCCTGTTGCAGCGAGTGGCGATTGGTACTTATGCGAAATGGATCGGAACGGGCCTGAGCGATCATGCGCCGGTGATCGTGGACTTTGTTGCCGGGTTTGCCGTCCGCCGCACAGATCGGGCAAACGTGCGCACTCCGCAGCACGCGCCCATAAGCGATGCGGTGGCGTCGAGAATCCGCGCGCACTAGGATCGAACGCGTTACAGCGAGCGAATTTTACCGTAGCGAGTGGAGACCGATGGATCAGGCTGGAGTGATGGCCCCCCCGGGCCGCGTTGGCCCGGGCCGAATTCGCATCTGGATGCAGGCGAGCCGCGCATTCACGCTGGGGATGCCGTTCATGAGCGTGACCGTGGGCTCGTTCCTTGCGTTTTACGCGGGCGCGGGCTTCTCGCCGGCTAAATATCTGGCGGTCGCTGCGGCGGCGATGCTCCTGCAGGCCGCCGCCAATCTGATCAACGACTATTACGATTTCATCAAAGGCACCGACGTCAACAACTGGGAATCGCCCGACGCTTTCGGGCCGGGCCTGGTGATTCAGCAGGGTTTGCTCAGTCCACGACAGATTCATATCGCCGGCCTGGCGACTTTCGCCGCGGGATCGGCGCTCGGCCTGACGCTCGTCTATGCCTGCGGATGGCCGGTGCTGATCCTGGGGCTCATCGGCGCGCTCGGTTCGTATTTCTACACCGCCGAGCCGCTCAGTCTCGCCTATCATGGGCTCGGCGATTTTATGGTGTTCGCGCTGATGGGTCCCGGGTACGTGATGGGCGCCTATTATGTGCAGGCGCTCGAGTTTTCATGGCCCTCGGCGCTGGTCGGGATTTCGATGGGGCTGCTCTGTTCGAGCCTGTTGCAGGTCAACAACCTGCGCGACATCGAGAACGATCGCAGGCACGGAAAGTGGACGCTCGCCGCGATAATCGGCCGCAGGGCCGCGATGGTCGAACTCGTCGCGTGCGATACGCTCGCGTACGTGATCGTGCTGGCGAGCGTGCTCTGGTGGGTTCTTCCACCTCTCGCGCTCATTGCGTTCGTGACGCTGCCGCGAGCGATCGATCAGGTGCAGCTGGTTTCCGGCGAGGCCGACGCCGAGGCGCACAATCGCGCGATGGCGCGTTCGGGACAGTTGCAGTTCGAATTCGGGATCGCGCTGGTGGCCGCCTTCGTCTTGAGTCGCTTCATGGGCTGGTAGCAGCGGTCCGCGTTTCGAGGCGCAGGGCCGGCCTTTGGCGGCGGCTCACGCCGCTCCTGGACGATCCCGCTTCCGCTGTGACATTTGACACTTTCGATCTCCCGGCTTTCAGTGCGCGGCGCCGCCGGCCGCGCCTATTTGGAAGCGCCGGATGATGAACGCGAGCGGCAGGCCCATCAGTACGATGACTCCCAGCAACCGAAAGCAATCCATGAACGCGAGCATCGCCGCCTGCTGCGTCATCATGCTGGCGGCGAGTCCGTAGGCCTGATGGATAGCGTCCGGGGTGCTGGCGCCCCGAGTCACCAGGTAATGGCTCGAGGTCCTCACGAACTCGCGGACGGTGCCGTCGGCGGAAGTCAGATTACTCACCAGCACGCTCTGGTGATACTGCGTCCGGCGTTCCAGCATCGTCGTAACGAACGCGATCCCGAAGCTGCCGCCCCAGTTGCGGCAGAGATTCGTCAGGCTCGAACCCTTGTTGTTCTTGTTGCGCGGCAGATACGAGTACGCCAGCTGGCTCACCGGGACGAACATGAACGCATAGCCGAAGCCCTGGAAGCATCGCGCCATCGCGAAGTGCGTATAGTCGGTCGCGGTCGTCATCCCGCCATAGTAGAAAAACGAAAGCGCCGCGATCGTGAAGCTCGCGGCGAGAAGGCGCCGTGCGCCGATACGCGGCACGATGCGGACCACGAACGGCGCCAGAAGCGTGATCACCGCAGCGCCCGGACCCAGGACCAGGCCCGCGTCGGTCGCCGTGTAACCGAACAGCGTCTGCAGCATCTCCGGAATCAGCACCGTGCTGCCGAATAGCCCGAACGCAAACAGAAAATAGTACAGGTTGGCGATCGCAAAGTTCCGCTCGCGGAGCAGGGTCAACTCGACCACCGGGTCGTCATGACGCCACTCCCACCAGATCGCGGCCGCGATCGTCACGACCGCGATCGCGAGGAAAGCCGCGATAAAGCTACTTTCCAGCCAATCGTCGCGCTCCCCGCGGTCGAGCACAACTTCCAGGCAGGCGAATCCGAGGGCTATGAGCGCGATTCCCACGTAGTCGATCCGCAGCCTGCTGCCGCGTTTCGCCGCCTTCCGTTCTTCGATGAACTCCGCCGGATCGTGAACCAGCCGGCTCGAAAGCAGGAGCGACAAGAGACCGATCGGAACATTTATGAAAAACACCCAGCGCCACGAAAAGCTGTCCGTGATCCATCCGCCGAGCGGCGGTCCGATCGCCGGCGCAGTGACAATCGCCATGCTATAGAGCGCGAACGCTCCGCCGAGCTTTTCCTTGGGGAACGTGTCCACCAGGATCGCCTGTTCGACGGGCGCGAGGCCACCGCCGCCGATCCCCTGCAGCACGCGGAAGAAAATCAGCATCTTGAGGCTGGGCGCGACGCCGCAAAGCAGCGAGGTCGAAGTGAACAGCGCGACGCACATCATGTAGTAGCGCTTGCGGCCGAACACGCGAGAGAGCCACGCGCTCATGGGCAGGATGATCGCGTTGGCCACCAGGTAGCTTGTCAGCACCCAGGTGCTTTCGTCGTAGCTGGTTCCCAGGCCGCCCGCGATGTGCGGGAGCGATACGTT
Source organism: Bryobacteraceae bacterium (assembly GCA_035501755.1). Lineage (GTDB taxonomy): Bacteria > Acidobacteriota > Terriglobia > Bryobacterales > Bryobacteraceae > Palsa-187. Next base: position 5,437 of record DATJVN010000109.1, read on the forward strand.
GGAGATGCTCGTGTCGAGCAGCTCCATAAACGTCGCCATCGTTACCGTAAGCGCAATTGCCCACGGGTTGTGTGTTAGCCGCGCGGCGGGCGCTTTGACCGGAGTCGCCGCGGCAGGCGCCGTGGGATGCATGGACGGACGTGCCACGGCGCGCGCTGTGCCTAGCGCAGCCATACGGTCGGCTCGACCGACATTCCGGGGTGCAGGCGATGGTCGGGGTCCTGGCCCGGCGCGAAGACTATTCGCACCGGCAGGCGCTGGACGACCTTAACGTAGTTGCCGGTCGCGTTTTCGGCGGGCAGCAGGCTGAAACGGTCGCCGCTCGCACCCGGGAGGTTCTTTACATAGCCCCGGTAGTTGCGTCCGAAGGTGTCGATGTGGATGGTGACTCGTTGACCGCGATGCATGCGCGCGAGTTGGGTCTCCTTGAAGTTCGCGGTGACCCATATCTCGTCGGTTTCGGTCACGAACATCAGGGTCTGCCCGGGTTCTATCCGCGAGCCGAGTTCGACGCTCCGTTTGCCGACGATGCCGTTGGCCGGTGCGTAGATTTTGGTGTAGCTGAGATTGAGCAGCGCCTGGTCGAGCGCGGCGCGGGCCGCGTCGACGTCCGCCTCGCGCCCGGCGATCGTTTTGAGCGCAGACCCCGCCGCTTCGCGCCCAGAATCGAGCTTGGCCGCGTCAACCCGGGCCGTGGCGATGTACTGATCGTATTCGTTCTGCGCCACCACCCGCTGGTCGAGCAGGACGGCGAACCGTTGCGCGTCGCGTTGCGCCTTGAAATTCGCCGCATCATTCTCGCGCACGTGCGCAAGCGCCGCCGCGTAGTCCTGTTTCGCGGAAGCGGCCTGCGCCAGCGCGAGTTCCAGCCGTGCCCGGGCCTGCGCCACGGCGACTTCATAGTCGCGCGGATCGATCTCGACCAGCAGTTCGCCCGCGTTCGCGCGGTCGTCATCCTCGGCGTGAACCCGGATGACGGTGCCGTTGATCCGTGAGCTCAGGGGATCGATATGGCCGTCGATCTGCGCGTCGTCGGTGGATTCGTACGACTGCAGGTAGTTCCACGCCCAGGGCGCGATCGCGCCGAATGCCGCGAGCGCCGCGGCCGCGAGCGCGAGCCGCCAGCCGATGCGCCGCAGCCGCGGACCGCCGCGGCCCGCGGCGCCGCCCCGCTTGGCGGGAGCAGCGGGCAACTCGACGTGCCGGTAACGTTCGCCGCCGTCCGGTCTGAGGGCCTCGAGCTGCGGAGTTTCCGAATCGGGTCGCAAGTCCATTTCCGCGGCACCCACATCGTCTCGCAAATCGCGATTTGTTTGGCCATCCGCGAATCGCGCGCTGGTTTGTTCTTCGGTGAAAATGTCCATTTTGAAATAGTAGCCAATTGCATATACAAGCAGTGTGCCAGCAAAAAGGCTTTCAGCCGCGGAGCTTGCGCAGCACCGCCTTCAGATCGGCGATGCTTGCGGGCCCCAGACGACGGGTCACATCTTCCTGGGCCTTTTGCCAGGCTGGATAGCCTCTGCGAATCAGCCCGATTCCCTTCTCGGTCACCCTGATCAGGTGGCTTCGCCGATCCTCGCCCTCTTCGCGCCGAAACCAGCCCTTTGCGCACATCCGCTCGACGTTGCGGCTGACCGTCGATTCGTCCATTTCGAGGATCTTCGCCAGCTCCGCGGGCCGGGCCTGCTCGCGGTTGGCGACCGCGACCAGCAGGTTGAACTGGCTGGCCTTGAGGCCAAGGTCTGCCAGCGCGTCGTCATAAATCGACGTGACGATCCGGTTCAGCATCCGGACCCGAAAGCCGATACATTCGCGGCCGATCCGCTGGATAGCCTGCTTCATAGACCAATGTATATGCATCTATAGTCGCAGCGTCAATCGCGTTGACCGGGACCTTCTGCTCACGGACGCGTGCGCCGTTAAGCGGCGGTGAGCCACGCCGAAAGCGCGGGCTCGAATTTGCCCAGGTACGGGGCGAGGTCGGGAGCGAACGCCGGATGCGCGCGCAGGCGCGCGAAGTGCGCGAAGGCCCGCGGATATTGCACGCCGATTCCGCTCTGCAGGACCGGCGCGAGCCCGTGTTTTTCCAAGGCGGCGCCGTTATGGATTTCGTTGAAGAAGAGGCTCAACTCCGCGGCAAAACAGATGTCCGCCAGGGTAACGTTTGCGCCGACCAGATACGCCCGATCGGGTGAGAGCGCCCGGTCGATTCCGGCCGCGTACGCCGCAAAGCCGTCGCGCGCCCGTGCGTGGCTCTCGGCCGCGACCGATCCGTTTATCAACGCCAGCAGATAGTGCTGCGCGTCGCGCGCGAAGACGAGGCTCGCATCGAGAAAACTGTCAACTCGGGCGGCTTCGTAGGGGCTGCGCCCGTAAAGCGGAAACCTGTCCTCGCCGAGCCGCGCAGCAGCGCGCATGATACTGTTCGATTCGAAGATGCCTACCTTGCCGTCCGGGCTGAAAGCAGCCGGTACGGTGCCGAACGGATGTGCCTCCATAAACGCGCCGGTCTTGTGCAGCGCGCCCTTGAAACCGATCTTGCCCGCCGCTCCTTCGCCAAGCCGGGCCCGCTCGCTGTCGGAGAGCGGCCGCGCGTCGAAATCCCAGAGCCACGTCTGCAGCTCCTTGGGCGCGGCGCCGCGCACCTCGACTTCGACATCGCAAAGCCGCGCGGCGATGGTCGCCTTCCAGATGCGCGGATTGGGCAGGTAGGAAAAAATCCTAAGCTGACTCACCATCTTGTCTCCATACCTGGCGGCAATTTCGCTCATGCGGCGCCGACGATCGGCAGCCGGTTACCAGGTCTCGCCGAATGGCCTCACCTCTACGTTGAAGGACCAGGCGCTGCGATCCTGATGCACCACGTGCCATATTTCGTCCGCGATCGCCGCGGGCTTGATGAAGAACGTATCGGGAGCGTCGGGCGATCGCTTGCGCGTCCATTCGAGATCGATGACCGCGTCGATGAGAACGTAGGCGACGTGCACACCTTTCGGCCCGACCTCGCGCGCGATCGCCTCGGCAAGAATCCGCTGCGCCGCCTTGGTCGGCGCGAAGCCGGCAAACCCGGCCTTGCCGCGCAGCGCCGCGGTGTTGCCGGTCGCGACGATCGTGCCTTCGCCGGCGGCGAGCATCGCGGGCGCGAGGCGGCGCGCGAGATACAAGAGCGCCATCGTGTTGACCCGGAAGTTTCGATTGAGCACTTCGGGATCAATCTGCATGAAGTTGCCGAAAGCGCCGCCGACGGCGTTGTGGATCAGCACCTTTGGCGTCCCCAACTCTGCGCGGACCGCGTCGAGCGCGGCGTCGAGTTGGGTTTCGTCAGCAACGTCGCACGGATAGGCGCGCGCGCCGGCGATCTCCCGCTCGAGCGCATTTAGCCGCTCGCGGTTGCGCGCGAGCATCGCGACCGCATAGCCGCCGCGCGCGAAGCGCCGCGCGATCGCCGCGCCGGTTCCGGGACCCACTCCGGTTACGACTGCCACAGGCCTGGGATCGGGCACTATAGTCTCCTCCATGGTCGGCGTTTGAAACTATCGCACGGACGCATCGGACGGCGGGTTGCTGACGGTCCGCTCGCGCTCGAGGCGCGCGACCTCGGCTTCTCCGTATCCCAGCTCGCGGAGGATCGCGGCGTTGTCCGCGCCTAGCCGCGGCGCCATCGCGCGCACGCCGGCCGGAGTCCGATCGAAGCGCGCCGCCGGCCGCGGCATCCGCACCTTTCCGAACGCCTCGCTCTGGAACTCCTCCAGGATGCGGTTGTCGCGCACCTGCTGATCCTGAAGCAGGTCAAAGCGGCCGAGCACCGGGGCGGACGGGACGTCGTTGCCGAGCAGGCGCGGCAGGATTTCGTGCGCGGTCCATTTTTCCAGCTCGGCCGACACGATCTCTCGCCGCTCGACGGCATGGATGGAGCGGTCGCGCGCCGACCTGAAGCGCGGATCGCCGATCAGATCCTCGCGGTTGAGCGCGCGGCACATGCCGGCCCATTCGTCGTCGGAAAGCGCCGCCGCGGTGAGATATCTGTCCTGCGCCGCGAACACCAGGTCGGGGCCCTGGTCGGCCTCGGAGGGGTCGATCTCGTTGCCGACGAAAGTCAGCGTCGCCATCGCCTCGGGCCACAGATAGGCAATCATCGCGTCGAGCATCGCGATTCGCACGTGCTGACCTAGTCCGGACTGCGCGCGGGCGAAGAGCGCGGCGCCGATCGCTTGGGCGGTGGTCAGCGCCGTGGTGTAGTCGGCGATAATCGTGCGCACCATCCGCGGACGGCCGGTGTCACGATCGCGCTGGATTTCCGCGAGACCAGAGAGCGCCTGGATCACCGGATCGTAGGCGCGCTGTCCCGCGTACGGACCGTTCTCGCCAAAGCCGCTGATCGACACGTACACGATGTTCCCCCGGATTTCGCGCACCGCACTTTCTCCAAGCCCCACGCGCTCGGCTGTTCCGGGGCGAAAATTGTGCACCAGTACGTAGGCGGTGGCGATCAGTTTTTTGACGATATTGAGACCTTCGGCAGTCTTGAGATCGATCGCCAGCGAGCGCTTGTTGCGGTTGCAGCAGAGAAAGGAGGCCGACGATCCGTTACGGCCCTGGCCGAGATAGCGCATGAGATCGCCGCGCGGCGGCTCGACCTTGATCACTTCGGCGCCCTGGTCAGCCAGCATCATGGTCGCGACGGGACCTGCGACCATGGACGTGAAGTCGAGCACGCGAACACCTTCGAAGGGACCTGGCATTTCGTTTGACCTCCGGCAGCCGCGTCCGCGTTATTGCGCGGCAAAGTTGCGCGCGCGCGCCGCTTGATAGGCGGGGCGGGCGGCGACGCGATGGCTATAGCGCGAGAACGTGTCGGAAACGGAGATGCTGCACGACGCGGCCCAATCGAGGCACGTCATCAGGAGTATGTCCGCGATGCTCAGGCGCTCACCGAACAGGTATGCACCGCCGTCGTTGACGCGCGCGGCCATCGCCTCGAGATTGTGCTCAAAGTACTGCCTTGCCGATTCGACCGCGGCCGGCGCTTCACCATACGTGCTTTTCAATGCGTCGTGGCGGCGCATAATATACAACCCGGCCGCGTCGAGCTCGGTCGCGATGAAATAGCACCATTCGCTGAGCGCGGCGCGCTCCCGGGCGTCCCGCGGAACATAAAGCCGCGCCGAATCGGCAAAGGTCTCATTGAGATACTGGATGATCGCGGCGCTCTCGGTCAAAACAAAGTATCCGTGGCGAAGCACCGGAATCTTGTGCCGCGGATTGATTCGCAGGAATTCCGCTGTGAGGGTCTCGCCGCTGCGCGCCCCGATCGGATGGGAATCGTACTCGAGTCCGAGCTCGAGCAGCATCCAGTGCGCGCGCATCGTGCGCGACGTACCCGCTCCCCACAAAGTCAAATCGTGCGCCATCAACGGTTTCCGGCTCCTGGGTTAGAACTTCTCCGTATAGGGTCTGACCTCGAGTTCGTGGCTCCAGACGCTGCGATCCTGATGCGCCAGGTACCAGAACGCGTCCGCGATCGCCGACGGTTTAAGGAAATCCTCATCCCCGGCTTGCGGCCGCATTTGCCGGAGCAAAGGCATGTCGATGCCGCCGTCGACATTGACGTACGCGACGTGCACGCCCTGCGGATGGAGGTCGCGGGCCATCACCTGGCAAAGTCCGCGGAGCGCGAATTTCGCCGGGGCGAACGCCGCCGAATTGGGCCACGGCCGCACGCCCGCGGTCGCGCCGGTGAAGAGCATCGCACCGCTTTTGCGCGAGAGCATTGCGGGCGCGACCTGGCGCGACCACAGGAACGCGCCAAAAGTATGCAGCCGCCAGGTCTGTTCGAAGACCTCGGGCGATGTCTCGAGCAGCCGGCCCATCGGGCGGCGGCCGCCGTTGTAAATCAGGATTTCGACCGGACCAAGCTCGCGGGTCACCCGATCGTACGCGGCGGCCGCTTGCGCCTCGACCGTGGCGTCGGCGCAGAGCGGCAGCGCGACGCCACCGGCGGACCTGATTTCGGCCGCGATCGGCTCGATCACGTTGGGGCTTCGCGCCACGAGCGCGACCTTGTAACCGGCGGCGAAGCGGCGGGCGAGGGCCGCGCCGAGGCCCTCGCCGACTCCGATCACCACGCATACCTTGTTCGAGGGTTCGTTCATGATCGTTGGTCGGCCGGAGCGTCGCTTGACGGTCCGGTTTAGCTCTCCCTGATTCAGGCTGCGCCCCGTAACAAGCGGAGCGGTCTAGATGACAAGGCTCGTCGGCCTATTGATGACGTTCGTCACGTTTGAGATATTAATGGCGCTCGTAATTAAAGATGTCAAGCGCCATCGCGATGGCGAAGGAAGTCCGATGCGGGTGTCGAAAGAAAAAGCCGCGCGCAACCGCGATCAAATCCTGACTTCGGCTGCGCGCCTCTTCCGCGAAAACGGTATCGACGCGACCGGCGTCGATTCGATCACCAAGGCCGCCGGCCTCACCCACGGCGGGCTCTACAGCCACTTCGGCTCCAAGCAGGCGATCGTCGCCGAGGCGGTGCGCTTCGCGCTCGCGCGCTCTCGGCGCCGGTGGCGGCGAACCGCCGAAGGCAAGGCGCAGGATGAAGCGTTTGCCGATATCGTCGGCTATTACCTTTCGCGCGAGCATCGCGACGCGCATGGCGATGGATGCCTGGTCGCGGCGCTCAGCTGCGAAATCGGTCGGCAGCCGCCGGCCGTCCGCCGGGTGTTCACGGAAGAGCTGAAGCAAGTGTTAGGATTCCTGAGCGGGCTGATGCCGGAGGAGATTTCGGCGCGGCGCTACGAGGATGCGATCGCTGCGTTTGCCTGCATGGTGGGCGCCGTGGTCCTTGCGCGGGCCGTCAACGACGAGGCTCTCTCGCGGCGGATCCTGAAGACCGCAGAGAAGCGGCTAGGCAAAGTGGCGACGGGTCGCCGGCCTGTAAGGCGCCGTGCGTCGGCGCCCAGGGGTCGCGCGAATGCCTGATGGCGCGCGGAGATCGAATCGATCGCAACCGGCCGCACAACTGCCGCGAGGCCGGCGATCAGTAACCTCATGGAGGATTGTCCTTGGAACAGCGCAAAGCGACGGCCGCGGTGATCGGCGCGGGAGATTACATCGGCGGCGCGATCGCGAAGAAGTTCGCGGCGGAAGGGTTCATCCTCTTCGCCGGCAGGCGCAATGGCGAAAAACTCGCGCCGCTCGTCGCGGAGGTCGAGGCCGCGGGCGGACGAATCGTCGGGCGCTCGCTGGATGCGCGCAAGGAAGATGAGGTCGCCGCGTTCCTGCGCGACGCGGACCAGTGCGCGCCGCTCGAAGTCTGCATCTTCAACGTTGGGGCCAACGTCAACTTCCCAATCCTGGAGACGACCGAACGCGTCTTTCGCAAGGTTTGGGAAATGGCCTGCTACGCAGGATTTGTCGCCGGCCGCGAGGCGGCCCGCTTGATGCTGCCGCATGGGTGCGGATGTCTCTTTTTCACCGGCGCCACGGCGAGCGTGCGCGGCGGGGCCGGATACGCCGCCTTTGCCAGCGCTAAATTCGGGCTGCGCGCGGTTGCTCAAAGCATCGCGCGCGAACTCGGGCCGAAAAACATCCACGTCGCCCATCTCATAATCGATGCGGGAGTGGATACGGCCTGGGTACGCGATCGAATCAGGGAGAAGGAAGGTGAAGATGCGCTGAACGAGCTTGCACCCGGGCGGCTGATGCGGCCGGCTGCAGTGGCGGAGGCGTATTGGCAACTCTACCGGCAGCCGCCAGACGCGTGGACATTCGAGCAAGAGATCCGCCCCTTCGGCGAGAAATGGTGAGGCGGCGCAAGTACGCGTCGTCCGGCGGACGCTTGCGGGCGGGCCTTGGACGCGCGGATTACGGCGCCTGCTGCTGCAGACGCGAGAGCGCATCGCGCATCGGAGCTTCCGAGATCTGGATCAATCCTTCGAATGGCCGGTCCAGCTCGAGGATCAGGAAAATCGCGCCGGCGACCGAGAGCGAGCAGACGAGAAGGACCGAGACCACGGTGGTGTTTGAAGGAGCGAAGAGCCCGAAGGTCAGAAAGATCATCGTGAACCAGAAAATCATGACGATCAGAAACGGCATCGGGATCGAGCCGCCGGTCTGCTCCAGCAGCAATGCGCGCGTGCGGCCCAGTTCCGCGCCGAGTTCCATCGCCTGGGAGTGGAGCGCGCGCTGGGTTTCGTTGACCGGCGTGAGCTGCTGGATCTTCTCGTAGAAATTGTTTGCGCCGGCTTTTACCGCCGCGGTGTCCAGGCTCTCGGGCCGGTAATTGTTCGACCCGGTCTCCACGCCAAACCCGCGCGCAATTACGTCGCGGAGCATCGCACGCGCTTCCCTGGTCTCGGGTCCGTAGTGAGCCAGCACGCGATCGAGCTGAATGAAATCGGCGGACATCTGTATCACTTCGCCGTTCTGTGTATCGTGCGAACCCTTGGCCGAGGCGATGAGCAGGGCCAGGACCAGCGCCGACATGGTCGCGATCAGTCCCATTCCAAGCTTCACCACATCTTTGGAATCCGCGCTCAGGTGATGCTCGGGCACGACCGATCGGAGGACCATCCCGAGCATCGCCGCGCCGAAAACGCATCCGAACACGATCCAGCTGATGACCATCGGATTCACAGTTCATCTTCTCCGTTAGGACGGACTTTTCGTCCGCTGCGAGAGCGGTTCACTTATATCGTAGAGAGTGTGCAATGTTTAGATGTGGTTTGCAGGCGGGCGCTCGGTAGCATTACGCGTTGTGACGTGATTTGATGAGCGATCATCGATCGCCGGCTGCAGCGAAGGCGGCCCGGTTGAGCCCACCAGATGCGAGCGCTAAAGCCGATACTCCCGATGCTTTGCGCAACCGGACTGCTAATCGGAGCGGCGGTTGCGGCGCGGTCATTCGCGGGCGAAAGCGCAGAGATTACGTCAGAGCCGGCCGCGCAGGCGAGCACAATCGAAACGCAGCAACCGCTGACTGCTCCGCCCGGTAATGACGCCCCGACCTACCAAATGGATCAGACCAACCCAAATCAGGTGGAGCCGCCGGGGATGCAGGAGTATCTCGGCGAGAGCGAGGAGATTTCGCTTTACGGAATAGACCTTCGGATAGAGCATCGCAAGGCGGAAAAGGATATCCAGGGGCTGCTGGTGGTCGATATCGCGCCGGGAAGTCCCGGGGCGTTTGCCGGGCTACATCCCTACCGGCAGCCCACGCGAGACATTCTGCAGGGCGTGGGTATGCTGGCGGCGATGGCATTTCCGCCGGCGGCAGTGATAGTGCCGATCATGCAAACCGTTCCGCTTAACGAAGCCTACGACTTGATAATCGGAGTTGACGGTTCGCGCGTGACCAACTTCATGGACTTTTACTACTGCATGCGCGAAGTCCAGCCCGGCGAAGTTGTCTATTTGAACCTGCTGCGCAATGGACATCGCGTGCAGGTGCCAATGCGCATAACCAGCACCCTTCCGCCTCCGCAAGCGTGGGTGCGCTGAGCCGGCTTGTGATGCGTCGGCGCCTCCGGGCACGGCCAGGCGCGTCAATGCTCGGCCGCGGCGCTCACCGGAGCAACGTCGCCTTCGGATACCCAGTCGACCAGTAGCGTGTACGCAACGGCAAGCACGACGGGGCCGATGAACAGGCCGATGACGCCGAAGGCGATGAGCCCGCCGATCACTCCGGCAAAGATCAGGAGCAGCGGAAGATCGGCGCCCCGCCGGATCAGCATCGGGCGCAGAACGTTGTCGAAGGTCACGCAGAAAATCCCCCATACGAGCAGCCCGCTGCCCCACAGCACGCCGCTTTGGTAGTAGACCAGAACGATCGCGCCGATGAGCACCGGCGCGGGGCCGATCTGCGCGACCGAAAGCAGGAACATCACCAGCGTCAGTAGCGCGGGAAATGGCACGCCGGACACGAGCAGTCCTAAACCGGCGAGGATCGACTGAAGAACGGCGGTGACCACGACGCCCATCGCGACACCTCTGACTGCCTGCGCGGCAAGATGTGCCGCTTTCTCGCCAGACGGCCCCGCGAGCCGGTGGGCAAAAATTAACGTGCCGCGAGCGGCGGTCTCGCCGTTGGCGTAAAGAATCGCCGCGATCATCGTGGTGAGCAGGAACTGCAGCACGAGCATCCCAAGACTACCCACCCGGCTCAGGAACCATAGTGTGGCCGTACGCGCGAAGGGCGCGAGATGCGCCGAGATTTCCGAAGGACTCGCGGCCGCGATTTGACGCCAGCGCGCAGCGATCTTTCCGCCAATGAGCGGAAGGCTTCCAATCCATGCGGGCGGCTGCGACCGGATGAGATTCGCCAGCGACTTGGACCATTCTGCGATTTGCCCGACATTTCCCGAGATCGCCGTAATCGCAAAGTAGAGCGGCACGATCAGGATAAGGAGCAACAGAATCGTCATCAGCGCAACTGCGGGAGCGCGTCTGCCGCCAAGCCATGATTGCGCGTGCAACAGGAGCGGCCAGGTGGCAATTGCCACGGTGGCAGCCCAGACCAGCGCGACCAGAAATGGCCATATGATCCAGAGGCTCGCAGCGATCAATGCCCCAAGTGCAAGCAGTTGAAGAGTGGTACGAGCAAGGTCGGACGGTCGGTCGGGCTCCATCAGCTGATTCCTCTCCATTATGCTTTGGATGGCAACGGACGCCCGTTTCGGCGTCATTTTGGCCGCAACCTTAGCGGAAGATGTGTCGCGAGTCTGCCTACGCGGTCTGGCGGCCGATTATGCTTTGGCACGGCTTATGCTGTTCCGCAGGCTTTGGGGGAGTCTGGTTATGTACGAAGCGGAGTACAGGTCGAAGTTGATGACGCCCGAGGCTGCCGTGCGGCTCGTCCCGGCGCGCGGCACGCTGTCGATGGGGATGGCGATTAGCGAACCTCCAGCGTTGCTGCAGGCGTTGGAGGCGCGGATAAGGGCAGAGGAGATCGAAAACCTGCGAGTCTACTATTCGCATTCGGCGCCGGCGGCGATGATGACGATTCTGAAGTACGAATACATGAACGTCATCAAGCCCCATCCCTTCTTTCCCACGGTGATTGAGAGAGAACTGGCGCGCCGGGGGTTCGAGGAGAACCGCCGGGTCTTGTTCTATATGCCCGGCAATTTCAGCAGCATGCCGCGGATCCTGGCCGAGATCGGGATCGACGCCTTCATGGTGATGGTCGCGCCGATGGACAAGGGCGGATTTTTCAGTTGCGGCACGAACGGCGATTACACGATCCCGACCGCGCGCATCGCGAAACGGCTCATCCTCGAAGTAAATCCGCGGATGCCGCGCGTCTTTGGCGATTCGTCGCTGCACATCTCTGAGGCAACCGCGATAGTCGAGCACGAAAGCCCGCTCACCGAACTGCCGGCTCGCCCGGTGAACGATCTGGATCGCGCGATCGGCAAATACATCGTCGACCTCGTGCCCGACCGCGCGACCCTGCAGATAGGCGTGGGCGGAGTGCCGAACGCCGTGTGCAGCGCTCTGGTGAATCACAAGGATCTCGGCGTGCACACCGAGTTGATGACGGCGTCGGTTGCCGCGCTCATCCAGTCGGGCGCGGTCTCCAACAAGTACAAGAACATCAACAGGTTCAAGAACGTTTATACGCTGGCGGCCGGCGACGCCGGGCTCTACGAGTTCCTCCACGACAATTCGAGCATGGAAGTGTATCCGGTCGATTACGTGAACGATCCCTACATCATCGGCCGCAACGATCGCGTGGTGTCGATCAATGCGTTTCTGCAGGTGAGCCTGGACGGCGAGGTCAATTCGGAAACCGTGAACGGCAAGCAATACAGCGCTCCGGGCGGGCAACTGGATTTCGTGCGGGGCGCGCAGCTTTCGCGCGAGGGCAAGTCGATTCTCGCCGCCTATTCGACCGCCGCGGCCAACAAGGTCTCACGTATCGTCCCGCAGATCGAAGGACCGGCCACCGATCCGCGCGCCGACACTCAATACATCGTCACCGAATACGGCGTCGCCGACATGCGCGGTAAATCCAGCCCTGAAAGGGCCGAAGCGCTGATAGCGATCGCGCACCCGGATTTCAGGGACGCGCTGCGTCAGCGGGCTAGGGAGTTGGGCTACTTGTAAACGACTCGGAACCGGAAGCCGCCGGCGGCCGCTTCGCAAAGCCACGGCAGATCCTCTGCGTCACAGATTGCGGGCGCTTCTATGCCTCGATTGGAAACACCCTGAACGCTCCGAGATGTCTCCATCGGAACCAAACGCCTTGCGGACAAGGGATTTTTGCCGGGCCGCTCATCCCCTTCAGCACATTTGGTGGCTCGATGATTGCTCTCTTGATCTGGCAATGGAACAGGAGGACCGAACCATGAGAGAACTGCGGCCATTTTCCGATCTCGAGCGTTGGGCGCGGCGATTGGAGACGCGCTTTCCGCACCTGTTCGAGGATGCTGAGTCGGAAGAGCTGGAATACAAGCTTCCGGTGGAGAGTTATGTCAAGGACGGAAGTGTGGTGGTTCGCGCCGACGTGCCGGGGATTGAGCCCAAGGACATAGACGTGAACATGCTCGGCAACGTCCTCACGATCAAGGCCAGGCGCGAGGAAAAGCAGGAGGTCAAAAAGGAAGACTACTTTCGGCGCGAAATTTCGTACGGCGAATTCGAACGGCGCACGATCCTGCCGGAGGGAGCGCAGGCCGACAAGGCCAGGGCCACGTTCAAGAACGGCGTGGTCGAAGTCACGATACCGCTGCTCGATGAAGGAATGGTCAAGAAGGTCCCGGTCGAAACCGCGCGGTAGGTCGCCAATCCTGCTTATCGGGCCATGGCGCACATGAACTTAAGAGGCGGAACATGCAAACCGATCTGCAAATCACAGCACGAAATTTCACCCTCAACGAAGCCATCGAAGCCGAGACTAGAACGAAAGTCGCAAAGCTCGAGCGCCTTTATGACCGCATCAGGAGTTGTCGCATTGCCGCACGAATTTGACAAGGTTCGCTCTCGAAACAATCTTAGGGAACAGGGGAGGACAAAGTCTCTTGCGCAAGAAGCCGACGGAGAAGGCTAAGGCAAAGCCGCTTTTGAAGGCGTCCGGCCAGAAGCTTCCGAAACTGAAGAACAAGGAGTTCGAAAGCCACCTGGCAAAGCTGGAGGCGGAACTCGTCAAGCTGCAGTTCTGGGTAAAGAGCAAAGGTCTCAAGGTTGTCGTCGTGTTCGAGGGGCGCGACGCGGCCGGAAAGGGCGGGGTGATCAAGCGTATCGTGGAACGCGTCAGTCCCCGGGTGTTCCGCGTCGTGGCATTGCCGGCGCCGACCGAGCGCGAGAAGTCGCAGATGTACGTGCAGCGCTACATTCCGCATATGCCGGCGGCCGGAGAGGTCGTGATCTTCGATCGCAGTTGGTATAACCGCGCAGGCGTCGAGCGCGTTATGGGATTCTGCACCGAGCCGGAAGCCGCGCGATTCCTTGAGCTATGCCCGGTGTGGGAACGAGCGATGGTCGAGTCAGGTATTATCCTGATCAAATACTGGTTCGAGGTCACCCAGGAAGAGCAGACGCGCCGATTTCTCAGCCGAATCAACGACGGGCGCAAGATATGGAAGCTGAGCCCGATGGATCTCGAATCGCATCGGCGCTGGTATGACTATTCACGGGCGCGGGACGATATGCTCGTGGCCACGGACACTCCGTTCGCTCCATGGTATATCGTTAATGCTGACGACAAGCGGCGCGCGCGGCTCAATTGTATTTCACACTTGCTGAGCCTGATTCCTTATAAAGCGATCAAGCAGGAGCCGACCAAACTTCCCAAGCGGCAAAAGCCACATGGATACGTGGAGCCGCGAAACCGCCGCTACAACGTTGTGCCCGAAACCTATTGAGAGCCGCCTGCTGAGAGAGGCCTGATGGCAAACGACGGATCTCATGCAACAAAGACCCTAGTCGGCGGCGCTGATTTTGGTGATTTTCGATCCCTCGATGCCGATGCCAGCCATCAGGCCCTTCTGATCGAAAACGAAGGCGTAGACATCCGAGCGCAGATTCGTCGTCGTCAGCGACCGCGCCATGCCCTGGTCCACGACGACGATGCTCGGCCCGGTGCCGATGGCCCAGCCTCCGCTCTTGTCGAGGTACGCGAGCGCCGAATCGGTCATGAAAAAGAGCGCGTAGCCGAACTTCTTCACTCCGGCCTGGAATCCGTAAGACGCCGCCGCCGTCCTGTAGTAGCCGGCGGTTTTCTTGTCCTTCCGAAGTGCGCCATAGCCCCATTGCGCGCCGACGACGAAGGCCCCTTTCTTTATGTCGGGGAAAACGAGTATCGCCTTCGCCTTCGCTCCAAGCGCTCTGGCGGCCGCGTTCTGCGCGTAAAGGTTGTTCAGCGCGGCCGACACGCTCTGATCGATCTGGGACGCTGTGGGCGCCAGGGGAGGCGCCGCAAACGCTCTGCCGCCGGGTATCGGCGCCAGCGCGATTTGCACCAGCAGTGCGGCAGCGAGCCATTTCGAGTTCATAACACGGCCTCCTGGGAAGCAAATGGGACGATACTAGTGACTATGCAATCGGCGTTCCATCCATCGGGCGTGGTTCCGGTCTCGGTAAAGTTCTACTTTCCCGTGGGAAAGAGAAGCGTAAGCTGTACGCGGACAATCCATTGAGGATTGCCCGCGGGACGCTCTACGAGATAGTACGAACCGGCCTGCATGCTCATCGCTTGAGAGCCGAAGGTGGTGAATGCCTTGCCGGCGTCTGCGCCGACCGGCAGCGTCCATGCGTCGGCGGCGTCGGCCGTCCAATCCATGGTGATCGAGGGATTCGAATCGATATACCATCCGCTCTCGAAATTGTAGCTCAGTTCGGGTTCGATAAAGGTCTGGTTGACGCTACCGCGATCGCGATTGCCCGCGAAAGACATGAGCTGGTATGCGAGGACGCCGTTGAACCAGGGCCCGTTGGAGTAGATCACGGCGCTGGTTGGACCGGCCGACCATCCGCCGGTGCCCAGTTCCGTCGCGGTCGCGGTAGGAAACTGGAATATCGGGCCAATACCCCAGAGCCACTCGTGCGCGTTGTGGGGGGTCAGGAAGAATGAAGTTTGCACGTCCTGGAGCCCGTACTGCTCGTGCGGACTCGGCAGGTAAGTCACGGTCAGATTTGGCTGGGTGATGAGATCCCACTGGCTGTTCAGGCGCAATGGGATCAACGGCTCGATGTTAAAGCTCTCCGCGGCGTTGTGATGCGGGCCGATGCTGAATCCGGTCGTCGCTTGAAACGGCACCTTGATCGAGTCTTCAAATGGATTGTGCGTGCTCTTGGCCAGGTCCTGGGCCGCGACGGTGCTCGCCGACGGCTCGGCGGTAGGCGTTGCCTGCTGGGCATGCACCTTGGCGGCGGGCATCGCCGCGAGCATTAACCCTGCAAGCGCGAGCACGATATGCGGTGGCTTTCCAGGAGAGGCGTGCACTTTCTACCGACGGCAGGCGCCGTTACTCCTCCCGCAGAACGGACCTTTCGCTACTTTGTTTCAGCGGCGCTCACGCGTCCGCCTGTCCATTGCGCCGCGAAAGCAGGTACAGTCCGCCGGTTCTGAAGAATTGATGGCGGCAAATGGCGTCGCGACCGCGAGTACAACGATCACAATCGCTGGAACTTCGAGTGATGGAAAACTTCAACCCGATCTCGCGCAAGACGCGTCGAGCGACCTACGCATCCTGCATGCTTTCCGACGGTGCCGCCGCAAAGGTTCGGGTGGCCGCGCGAATTTCCGAGACCCACGAATAGATATACATTCCGAGTGCCATCGCGGCGACGAAGATCGCGACGGCGGGCGCCCCCGAAGCGAGCGACGTCAGTGCGGGTCCGGGGCAGAAGCCGCTGAGGCCCCATCCCACGCCGAAAACCGCCGCACCCAGAACAAGCTTCGCATCGATGTCGCTTCGTTTAGGGAGAGAAAAGTCCGGCGCCAGCAATGGCGACGGCATCGTCCTGCTGAAGCGGTAGGCAACGAAGTAAACCGCGATCGCTCCCACGATCACAAACGCCAGACTGGCATCCCAGGCGCCGAAAAAATCCAGGAAGCCGATGACCTTTACCGGACGGGTCATCCCCGAGATTCCC
>DATJVN010000110.1:0-6105 GCA_035501755.1 Bryobacteraceae bacterium
ATCGAGACGCCCTACTACAATTTCGAGGCGCTCAACATTCCCGAGCACCATCCCGCGCGCGACAACATGGACACCTTCTACATCGAAGGCTCGCGCGCCGGGCATTTGCTGCGCACGCACACCTCGCCCATGCAGATCCGCACCATGGAGAAGCAGAAGCCGCCGGTGCGCATCATCGTGCCGGGAAAAGTCTATCGCCGCGACAATCCCGATTCGACGCACGGCTACATGTTTCACCAGATCGAAGGGCTGGCCGTCGATACGGACATCACCTTCTGCGATTTCAAGGGCACGGTGGAATATTTCGTGCGCGAGTTTTTGGGGCCCAAGGCCAGGACGCGCCTGCGGCCGAGCTACTTCCCGTTTACCGAACCATCGGCGGAAGTGGACGCGAGCTGCCACGTCTGCGGCGGCAGCGGCTGCCGCGTGTGCAAGTTTTCCGGATGGATCGAGCTCTTCGGATCGGGAATGGTGGACCCGGCGGTCTACGGGTTCGTGGGCGGCGACTACGACCCGGCGAAGCTTTCGGGCTTCGCGTTCGGCATGGGCGTGGATCGGCTGGCGATGATGAAGTACGGGATCGGCGAATTGCCGGTGCTGACGCAGAACGACGTGCGCTTTCTGCGGCAGTTTCCATGACAACCAGGGCTGATTCGAAAGAGAGGTTTTCGAACCGCGTGGCGGATTACATCCGCTACCGGCCGGGGTATCCCGCGGGCGTTCTTGAGCTGCTGCGCGCGGAATGCGGGCTCACGCCGGAATCGGTGATCGCGGACGTCGGGTCGGGCACGGGAATCCTGACGAAGCTGTTTCTCGACAACGGGAATTTCGTCTACGGCGTGGAGCCAAACGCCGAAATGCGTGAGGCGGGCGAGGAATTCCTCGCCGCGTATCCGAAATTCCGGAGCGTGGCGGCGCCGGCCGAAGCGACCACGCTGCCGGCCGCGGGCGTCGATTTCGTGACGGCCGCGCAGGCGTTTCACTGGTTCAATCCGCCGGCGGCGCGCGCGGAGTTCGCGCGCATCCTGAGGCCTGCCCGCCGTGGCGGGCCGGGCGGCTGGGTCGCCGTGATCTGGAACGAGCGGAAGAAGGATCTGGGGCCGTTCGCCGAAGCGTACGAACAGCTTCTGCGCACGTTCGGCACGGATTACAACACCGTTTCGGGGACGTATCCGGAGCCGGGGCGCATGGCTGCTTTTTTCGGCGCGGGGAATTTTCAGCACCGGATTTTCGCCAACGAGCAGCGCATGGATTACGACGCGCTGCGCGGGCGGCTGCTGAGCTCGTCCTATGCGCCGGCGCCGGGGCACCCGAACCACGCGCCGATGCTCGCGGAGTTGCGGCGAATGTTCGACACGCATGCGGAAAACGGCCGCGTGCGGTTCGAATACGACACGCACGTGTACTACGGACGTCTGGAATGAGGGCTTGCGAGACGCGAAGGGAACACTTGCCGCGACCGAGGCAGCGCATAGGACGCGCTGCGCGCGCGGTTGCTTATGTCGGAGCTGAAGCTCCGACCCCCTAAAGATCAATGAAGATCGTCTACAACTGGCTGAAGGAATTCGTCGACGCCCCGGCGCCGGCGGCGGAGCTGCGCTCGCGGCTTTCGCTGGCGGGCCTCGCGGTCGACTCGCTCGAAGAATCGGCGGCAGGCCCGGTGCTCGATATCGAAGTCACCGCGAATCGTCCCGATTGCCTGGGGCACTACGGGCTGGCGCGCGAGGTCGCGGCGATCTACCGGCTGCCGGTGAAGCCGCCGGCGCCGAAGCTGAAGGAATCGGCGCAAAAGGCGGCGGACGCGGTGCGCGTGGAAATCGACGCGCCGGAGCTTTGCGGGCGCTTCACGGCGCGCGTTCTGCGGGGCGTGAAAGTGCAGCCGTCGCCGGACTGGCTGCGCCAGCGCATGGAAGCGATTGGGCAGAACTCGATCAACAACGTGGTCGACGTGACCAACTACGTGATGTTCGAGCTGGGCCAGCCGCTGCACGCCTACGACCTCGACAAGCTGAGCGGCGGCAAGATTGTCGCGCGGCGCGCGCGAGCCGGCGAAAAGCTGCGCACGCTGGACGGCCTCGAGCGCGCGCTCGGAAAAGACATGTGCGTGATCGCGGATGGCGCGCACGCGCTGGGCGTGGGCGGCGTGATGGGCGGAGCGGAAAGCGAGATCGGCTTTGCGAGCCGGAACCTGCTGCTCGAGGCGGCGTGGTTCGATCCCATCAGCGTGCGGCGCGCGTCGAAGGCGCTGGGGCTGCGCACCGAGGCTTCCTACCGTTTCGAGCGCGGGGCCGATCCGGAAATGGCGGAGCTGGCGTCGCGGCGCGCTGCGGAGCTGATCCAGCAGCTCGCCGGCGGAGAAATTCCGCAAGGCGTCGTCGACGTCTATCCCGGCCGCGCGGCTGCGCCGTCCATCGAGCTTTCGCGCGGGGAGTTGCTGCGCGTGATGGGCGCGGACGTGCCGGACCGTGACGTCGAGGAGATTCTCAGCGCGCTGGGATTTCAGCCGAAGCGCGAAGGCGATGGCGCGCTGGCGAGATGGACATGCACGCAGCCCTCGTGGCGGCGCGACGTCTCCCGCGGGATCGACCTGATCGAGGAAGTGGCGCGGCACTACGGCTACGGCAAGTTTCCGCCCCGGCTGCCTCCGGCGAAGCAGCCTGCGCACCGGCTGCCGCATGCCGTGGCGCACGACCGGCTGGTCGAGCGCGTGGTGGCGCTGGGCTACCAGGAAATTGTGGCGATTCCCCTGGTTGACTCGCGGCGCGACGAGATTTTCCGCCCCGCAGGCGCGGGACCCGCGGTGATCGGCAATCCGCTAGCGGAAGATGCCTCGATCATGCGCTCGACGGGCATCGTCGGCACGATCGGGGCGCTCGAATGGAATCTGAATCACGGGCAGCGCGATCTGCGGCTCTTCGAGATCGGCAAAACGTACGCGATGCGCGACGGCGAGCCGGTCGAGACGCGCGTGCTGACGCTGGGCGCCAGCGGGCAGGCGCGCGAGAAAACCGTTCACGAAGCCGCGCGCGAATTCGGGTTCGAGGATTTGAAAGGCGATCTGGATAGGATCGGCGCTCTCGCGGGCGGATTTTCCTGGCAGTCCGGCGGACCGGCTTGGCTGATCGCAGGACGCGCGGCGCGGCTTTCAGCCGGAGGCATCGAGCTGGGGTTTATGGGGCAGCTCGCACGCCGCGTGGCGGATCAGCTGAAACTGCGGCAGGACATCTTCCTGGCAGAACTGCCGCTCGAGCCGCTCCTTGCCGCAATCGAAGCGGCGGACGCAGCGCGACAATTCGCACCGATTCCGCGATTCCCGGCGGTCGAGCGCGATTTTTCGCTCGTGCTGTCCGAAGGTGCGACGTTCGCGCAAGTGGCGGACACGATTCGCGCCCTGGGAATTCCGGAGCTGCGCGCCATCGAAGCCGCGGACCTATTCCGCGGCGGGAAAATGCCGCCGGGCAAGTTCTCGCTCATGGTTCGCGTCACCTTCCAGAGCGGCGAGACCACCTTCACGGACGCGCAGATCAACGATTTCTCCGCGCGCATCGTCGCCGCGCTGGAATCGAAGCTCGGCGCCACCCTCCGCGCCAGCTGATTTGCGCCTCCTAGGCTAAACAAGGTGCTGGAAGAAGTCCCGAGGAGTGCCCTCAGGCGCTAAAGCGCGTTGAGAGGAGGCTTCATGTCGGAGCTGAAAGCTCCGACCCCCTAAAAAGCCAGCGGGGCCAAACGCGGTTGCGCGCGCGGCCGCGATGGCCGACAATGGCCCCAGCCCGGCGACACCAACCACGGGGAGCGCGCGCATGAAAATCGAAATTTACGACCAGTCGTACAACGTGAACGCGGACGGCAACGAGGAGTACCTTCGCGAGGTGGCCTCCTACGTCGACGGCAAAATGCGCGAGATCGCCGCGGCGACCCGCATGGTCGATTCGCTCAAAGTCGCCGTGCTCGCGTCGCTCAATATCGCCGACGAGCTCTTCGCGCTGCGCGATCGCCAGCAGCAGATCGAAGGCCCGCTTCGCAAGCGCGTGGAAAAGTGCGTCGCGCTGGTCGAAAAAGCGCTGGAACAAACCAACTAAGCGGGAGCGCCGCTGCGCCGGGCGCACCGGTGCGATTTCCGCACCTCGCTTGTGCAACCCATTTGACGGGAAGGGCGTCTGCTATATGATTGGAATTGGGCTTCTTGCAGGCAGTGTGTACGAGATGGTCGCGCGAGACGGAGACATTTTGCGGGTGTGATTTGACCGGCCGAAGACAATCCGCGAGCCTTGCGCGCCGGCTGCTGGCCGTCGCCGCGCTGCTGGCGCTGGCGCTGCTGGCCACCCACGCCGTCGCCCACTGGCACGATCACGCCTACGACGAAGATCACTGCCAGGTCTGCCACACCGGCTATGCGGCCATTCCGCAAGCGGTCCCGCAAGTGGCCGCGCAGGCGCCGGTTCTTGTCGCGCGCTTCGCGATTGGCGACGCATCCGCGCCGCCTTTCGATTTCGTCGGCACTCCCAGCATCCCGCGCGCTCCGCCCGCCTAGAACCACTCCTTCAACCTAAATCGAACCTCCCGGCACGCGGCGCCTGTCGCGCGGCGTGCGGATATCCACATTCCTACCGAGCCCGAGCGCGGGAACCCGCGGCGGCCGCATTCATACAGGGAGAACTTCATGAGATTCGGAACTGCATTACTTGGGATCCTGCTGGTTGCACTCTGCTTTCTCGCGGCGGGACCGGCCGCAGTGGCGCAGAACGCAGGCAATTCAACCGCCGTTACGGGAACCGTGGCTGATCCGACGGGCGCGGTGATCCCGGGAGCAACGGTGACGCTACACAACCCGGTCAGCGGATTCGAGCGCACTACCACGACCGACGGATCGGGCGATTTCAGCATCGCCAACGTGCCCTTCAATCCCTACCACCTGAGCGTCGACGCGCGAGGGTTCGCTGCCTACGCGCAGGACATCGACGTCCGCTCGTCGGTGCCGATCAACGTCAAGATCAGTTTGCAGCTCGCCGGCGCGAGTAGCACCGTGACCGTGGAGGCTGCCGGCGATCTGCTCGAAACCGATTCGACATTTCACACGGACGTGGACCGCGCGCTGTTCGACAAACTGCCGCTGGAAAGCGCGTCGTCGTCGGTAAGTTCCCTCGTGACGCTCTCCACCCCCGGCGTGGCTGCCGACTCAAACGGGCTGTTTCACGGTCTGGGAGATCACGCGGAAAATTCGTTTTCCGTGGACGGCCAGCCGATCACCGATCAGCAGAGCAAGGTGTTCTCGAATCAACTCCCCGTGGATGCCATTCAATCCATGGAGGTCATTTCCGGCGCCCCGCCAGCGGAATACGGCGACAAGACCAGCCTCGTCATTGACGTCACCACTCGCTCCGGCCAGGGCATGACCACGCCTCACGGCACCATCACCGCCGATTATGGTTCATTCGGTTCAGTCAACGGCGGGTTCAATCTCGGCTATGGCGGCCAGAACTGGGGGAACTTCATTTCTGCGAGCGGCCTTAACAGCGGCCGGTTCCTCGATCCTCCGGAATTCACGGTGTTTCATGACAAGGGCAACGAAGAAAACCTGTTCGACCGCTTCGATTTCCAGGTTTCCAAACAAGACTCCGTTCATCTTAATTTCCAGTACACCCGTTCCTGGTTTCAGACGCCCAATTCGTTCGACTCGCAATTCGCCACGCCATGGAGTGGCGTGGTGGTCGATAACGGCGGGCTCGATCCGCTTGGCAACGTGGTTGGAGTCACGGACCAACGCTCGCAGATTCAGACCTACAACATCGCCCCTACCTGGACGCGCTTGATCAACTCTTCCACCGTCCTAACCGTTGGCGGGTTCGTGCGTCACGATCAGTACAACTACTATCCGAGTGGCAATCCCTTCGCTGACCTCGGCCCGTCGAACCTTCAACAGGAAACGCTGGCTCAAAACCGGACGCTCACAAACGCTGGTGCCCACGCGGTGTTTTCCTACGTGAAGGGCATTCACAACGTAAAGGCGGGCATAACCTACGAACAGACTTTCCTCCGCGAGCACGACAACTTCGGGATCGTCGACCCTACGTTGAACGCTGTCTGCCTCAACGCGGATGGTAGTCC
>DATJVN010000111.1:0-106830 GCA_035501755.1 Bryobacteraceae bacterium
GAGAGCGTGGTTTTGCTCAAGAACAACCGGGGCGCGCTGCCGCTCAAGAAAACGATCGGCAAGGTCGCGGTCATCGGGCCGCTGGCGGACAGCCCCGCCGATCAGATGGGGACCTGGTCGATGGACGGCGATGTGAGCGGAGTGCGCACGCCGCTTCGAGCGCTGCGGGAAATGCTCGGCGGGAATCGTGTCGCCTACGCGCCGGGGCTGAAAAGCAGTGGCGATCAGTCGACCGCGGGATTCGCGGAAGCGCTGCGTGCGGCACGGGAATCAGATGCCGTTCTGCTGTTTCTGGGCGAGTCGGCAAACATGTCGGGCGAAGCGCGATCGCGCGCGTTTCTCGACTTGCCCGGCGCGCAAGAGCAGCTAGTCGAGCGGCTGGCAACATCGGGAAAACCGCTGATCGCGGTGATCATGGCCGGACGTCCGCTGACTTTTCATCGAGCCGCTGAAAAATTCGACGCGATTTTGTACGCCTGGCATCCAGGGACCATGGGCGGTCCGGCGATTGCGCAACTGTTATTCGGGGAATCCGTGCCGTCCGGCAAACTGACCGTCACTTTTCCGCGAGCCGTGGGACAGGTGCCCATTTACTACGCGCATCTGAGTACCGGGCGGCCTCCGGTCGCGGAAGACCTGGGAGTTCCCATGGGCACGCCGGAGAATCCAAAGGACTACACATCCCGATACATCGACCTGGACTTCACGCCCGAGTATCCGTTCGGCTACGGGCTTTCGTATACCACGTTCCGATATTCGGCGACGCGCCTTTCCGCCGCGAGCTTGGGCTCCTCGGGATCATTGAGCGCCTCCGCCGAAGTGACCAATGCAGGCGCGCGCGATGCAGATGAAGTTGTCCAGTTGTACGTGAGCGGTCCCAAGGGAGGCAGCGTAGCGCGGCCGGTGCGGGAGTTGAAGGGATTCAGACGCGTCCATCTGAAGTCGGGTCAGACCAAGACGGTCGAATTCACGCTTCGCCGGATCGATCTGGCTTACTACAACGACCGCATGCAATTTTCCGCCGAATCTGGCGGTTATCGTGCGTGGATCGCTCCGGATTCAACGCGCGGCACTCCGGCCGAATTCGCGGTGAAGTGATCACTATTGAAAGTGGTATCCCGGTTTGAGGTCGCAGTGATACAGTCGGGTGCGATCTTTGTCCACCGTCAGCATGCAGGTCGCCCAGGGCACAGCGAGAGTGGGTCCCAGCGGGTAGACGATGTCCGAGCCGCTGACCTCGGCTTCGATGCTGGGCCCTTCCGCGCGCGCCGGCAGAGTGAAATCCATGGCGCGGCCGAACTTCACCGGGTAGGAAACCTGAATGACGTCGCCGGCCATTGTGTGGACCACCTCGGCCTCCAGCAGAAAGCTGGTGGTATCGGACCAGTCGCGCACCTTTGCGCCAATTGTCCGTCCGCCTCCCGAGAAATTGTCCGCGTCAACGCGGGTGAAAGGACAGGGCCCGGCCACGCAGGTGAGGCGCGCGCCCCTGAACTGGTTGCCTTCACCCGCGTCCAGAGAGGTTCCCCCTTGAGCCGCCTTCCATTTCCCGTCCGGCGAACACAGGCTCGCGTGATCGCAGGGAACGTTTCCGGTATTGACTACCTCAAAGCTCTTGACCGCGCTGCCGACGTCAAGCGTGGCTGTAGACATCTCGGCGTAGCGGATGCGCACGTTGCCCACGGCAACTTCCGGACCTTCGGGAGCCGGCGGAGCGGCACGCGGAAGGGGCGTCATACGCAGGACGTACAGATCGCCAGAGGCGTTTTCGTAGATGTTCAGAGGCTCGAAATCGGGATGCCGCAAACGAAGCACGACGGTCTGGCCCGGCTCGACTCCGGGACGCAGCTTTAAATGGAAAAGGCCGGACGATTCCGTGCCAACCGCGGCCATGGCGAAATCGCACTGAATGTCGACATTGGGAATCGCCGTCTGCTTGCGGGGATCGGAATCGGCGCGTAGGACGCATCCGGTCAGAACAGAGATGTGCCGGGGGGGAAAGGTATTAAAAAGCACGACGCCGAGAATGGTTCCGATGACTCCAGCACTCACCGTCAACAGGAGGATGCGATTCCGAGTCACCGGGAGTCACCGTTAAAACAGCGTTTCATGGAGGCGTTTCGCAACAGAGCGCAACAGAGCCGCTATCTCAAAAGATGGAGTCCTCGCCAATGTTCTCGCGGCGAAAACTGTTACAGCGGGTTGCCGGATTTACCGCGACTCAAGCCATGGCGCAGGTCGCCGGCCGGGAGAGCGAAGAAACGGCCGTGCTGTCGCCGGAGGACGATCAGTTCCTGGAAGAGATCGAGAAATCCAATTTTCAGTTTTTTTGGGACCAGGGAGACCCGCGAACGGGCCTGGTCCGGGACCGCTGCAACGCGCGAACACCGAACCCCAGGGATGTCGCCGCGAGCATCGCCGCCACCGGATTCGGGCTCACCGCGATGTGCATCGGCGAGAAGCGCGGCTATGTTTCGCCCGCCGATGCGCGCGAGCGCGTGGCAGCCACGCTCGAGTTCCTGTGGAAGAGAATGCCTACGCACCGGGGATTCTTCTACCATTGGGCGAACGTGAACACCGGCGAACGGATCTGGGACGCCGAAGTTTCCTCCATCGATACCGCCATCCTTTTATGCGGAGTGCTCACCTGCCGCGAGCATTTCCGCTCGCCTGAGATCGTCCGGCTGGCGACCTACATTTTCGATCGCGTGGATTGGACCTGGGTTTCTGAAGACACCACCCTGCTCCCCATGGGCTGGACGCCGGAAGTCGGATTCCTGCCGTACCGCTGGGATTATTACAGCGAGCTGATGATGATGTACCTGCTCGGGATAGGGTCCTCGACGCACCCTCTGGCCCCCGGGACGTGGAATGCCTGGAAGCGGACCACCTTCGAATACGACGGGCTGCGCTACATCGGCTCGTTTGCGCCGTTGTTTGTTCATCAATACTCGCAGGCGTGGTTCGATTTTCGAGGAAAACGCGACCGCTACGCGGATTATTTTGAGAATTCAAAGATTGCGACCGAGGCGCACTGGCGCTTTTGCCTCGACCTTTCCAGGAAATTTCCAGACTACAGCGACGATTTATGGGGCATCACTGCATCGGATTCGGCGCACGGTTACGTGATCTGGGGTGGTCCGCCGGAAATCGGGCCGATCGACGGAACGGTGGTCCCCAGCGCCACCGGAGGCTCGCTCGCGTTTCTTCCGCGGCCCTGTCTGCGCGTGCTCAAGAGCATGAAAGCCAAGTATGGTTCGCGCTGCTGGAGCCGCTATGGTTTCGTTGACGCTTTCAATCTCTTGAGCGCCTGGTTTGACACGGACGTCATCGGCATCGACACCGGCATCACCATGCTGATGGCGGAAAATCTTCGAACCGGGTTCGTCTGGAACACGTTCATGAAAAATCCGGAGGCGCGGCGCGGTCTCGAGCGCGCCGGCGTGGTCGACTATAAAGGAGCGTAAGCGCCCTTCCGAGTTATGCTGTCGCGGCGATGCGCTTTTCCGGCGCCGATTTTTTAGCAGGCTTGCTTTTGGCGCGCGGCGTTTTGGGCGGCGCTGTTGGAGGCGCAAGTTGTTTGGCAGTGCCGGAAGCGGCTGCGTGCGCCTGGGCGATCATGTGCTCGGAGATCAGCTCGGTTTGAAAGCGGACGATCGTGTCGGGGTCGGTGATCACCGATTGCGTGTTGTTCTGCGCTTTGTAGCCGGTGCCGCCAGGCTTGCCGGTGACGACGAACGTTCCTTCTCCTGAGCTCGACCAGTTCGTCGATCCCTCCGCCGCGACACGCCCGTCCGCCACGAAGCCCTTGGTGTGGCTGATCTGTCCCGTGCCCGACTTCCCCACCACGAAATGCGTGTTATAAGCAGCCAGATTGTGTTGCTGGTCAGCTTCGAGCAACGCTTTTTCGTGGACTCCGCCGGCCTGGCTCGCATCGAGCGTGATCAGCATGGTGACCGACGGATCCAGCGCCTTGGTCATCAGAATATTGTTGAGCTCGGGGTCGTCGAAGCCGAACATATTCAGGTACAGCGACACGCTGACGCGTGAAAGCAGATATTTCAGAATGTCGTGAACGTCGTCGCGGCCCACATAGAACAGATGAACGTCCTTGCTGGCGTTGGTCGAGTAGGTTGCTTCTTTCGTAAATTGGGCGAGGTCCGCCAGCGTGAACGTTTCGAGTGTTTCTGTTGCGTCCCCCAGCGCGTTGGCGGCGCTCTTTTTCGCCGGAGCCGAATAGCTCTTTTTGACATCAGCCAGCGTGGGATGGGAGGGCGTGGCAGCTTCGCTCACGGGCGCGGCCGCCGCGAAACGTGGCGGCCCCACTGGCTTAAACGGCAGAGATGTTTCTTTCGCGTTTTTCCTTTTCGCGTTCGGCATATTGCCTCCTTTAATGCGGAAATTCTTTACATTTCGGTGACAATGTTATCGTCTTTTTTCTTCTCGCGTGAGGTAGTGTACCATGCGGACCCGATCGCATCGCTTTCGATGCCTCCGCCACCTGCGGGAATACAATAAGAAGCCTGTGACCCCGCGGCCTTCACGAAGCGACCGATTTCGGCTCCTCCGCCGTCTCGGTGCGGGAGGCATGGGCATCGTGTACCAGGCCGAGGATCTGGAACGCCAGGCGATCGTCGCGCTGAAGACACTGCCAAAGATCGACCCCTCGGCGATCTATCAGTTCAAACGCGAGTTCCGCCTGCTCGCCGGCATCACCCATCCCAACCTGGTCACGCTCTACGAGCTTTTCGCACAGGACGACGAGTGGTTCATGACGATGGAGTTCATCGACGGCGTGAATTTTCTCGCCGCGGTCCAAAGCGGCGAATACCCGCCGATGCCCACCCCCTCGGCGACTGGCGACGAGCCGACGCTGACGGCGCCCGTCGAATCGCTCGATCCGCGCGTGATTCGCGAGCGTGAACGTCCAGGCGACGCGGAAAAGCTGCGGCGCATCGCGGCCCAGGTGGTGGACGGGTTGAGCGCGATTCACGCTGCCGGAAAGCTGCATTGTGATATCAAACCCTCGAATGTCCTGGTGACTCCTGAAGGCCGCGCCACGATTCTCGATTTCGGCCTGGTGGCCGAGCTCGACAGCGCCATCGGCCAGCACGAGGGGCGCCGCTTGAAGGGTACCCTCGCCTACATGTCGCCCGAGCAAAGCGCCGTCGACACGCTGAGCCCGGCGAGCGACTGGTACGCGCTCGGAGTGATGATGTTCCGCGCGCTCACCGGCCGTCTCCCTTTTGAAGGCACCCAGCCCGAGATCCTCGAAGCCAAGCGAACCGGCATCGCGCCGTGGGCGAGCTCTCTCGCTGAAGGCATTCCTCCCGATCTCGACGAATTGTGTGCGGGCTTGCTGGCGCGCGACCCGTCGCGGCGCCCTGGCGCGGCGGAACTGCTGCGGGTGCTGCGCGGAGACCGGAGTACCCGCGCCCCGGCCGTCGAAACCCGTTCCGACTTTTTTGTCGGAAGGAGTCTCGAGCTCGCCACGCTGCACCAGGCGCTCGAGCTGGCGCGATCGGGAGCCGCGCTCGCGCTGGCCGAAGGTCCCTCGGGCGTCGGCAAGAGCGCGCTGGTTCAGCAATTTCTGAAGGGCGCGGAGGCTGGCGGCGCTTTGGTTTTCGCGGGCCGCTGTTACGAAAACGAAGCCGTGCCGTTTCGCGCGATGGACGCGGTCATCGATGGCGTCGGCAACTTTCTGTCGCAACTGAGCGCGGGAGCGCTCGAATCGGTTCGTCCGGCGGATGCGGGAGCTCTGGCGAAAGCATTTCCGGTGCTGCGGCTGCTTCCGGGCTTTGAACCGGAGCCCGGCGACGTCTTCGAAACGCGGCGCAGGGCTTTCCGCGCGCTGCGCGAGCTTTTCGTGCGCCTGCGTTCGCGCGTGCCCCTGGTCGTCGCCATCGATGACGCCCAGTGGGGCGACGCCGACAGCGCAGCGCTGTTGTGCGAAGTGCTGCGGCAGCCCGAAGCGCCACGCATGCTGCTGATCGTGTCCTTCCGGCCGGCTGCGCAATCGGGCGAGTTTCTGCCGCCGCTGGTCGAGTTCTGCCAGGCGCAGGGGATCGAGGCGATACCCGTTCCACTCAAACCGCTGACCCCCGAAGACGCCCGCGCCCTGGCGCAACAGCTTCTCGGTGAAACCGGCCGGCGCGGATCGGCGGAAGCCATCGCGCGGGAGTCCAGTGGGAATCCGTTTTTCATCCAGGAACTCGCCCATCACGCCGGCTCGGGCGTGGCGATCGACGAAGCGCCGACCCTCGAGCGACTGCTGCGGACGCGCGTCGATCAACTTCCCGCAGAAGCGCGCGGCGTACTGGAAGTGATCGCGATCGCCGGACGCCGCATTTCGCAGGCCGACGCTTTTCGTGCCGCGGGACTCCACAGCCTCGATCCGCGCATCGCCGTGCTGCTGCGCTCCAAGAACCTGGTGAAGGGCGCCGGGACGGGCGCCGAAGACTGGATCGAGACCTATCACGATCGCGTTCGCGAGTCGGTTACCGCGTCGCTCGATTCGCGAGCAGCAGCCCGGCATCACCTCAATCTCGCCACGACGCTGATCGAATCCGGGCGCGGCGATGATGAGATGCTCGCGTTTCATTTCGAGCATGCAGGCGAGCCGCTCCGCGCCGGCCGGCATTACGCCGCGGCGGCCGCGCACGCTCGCGCCGTTACCGCTTTCGATCGTGCCGCGGGCCAGTACGCCCGAGCGGTGGACCTGCTCGCGCGCGAGCCCGATATTCACTCCCTGCGCGTGCAACTGGCCGAGACGCTCGCCCTCGCCGGCCGGACGTTTGAAGCGGGCCAGGTCTATGCGCGGTGCGCCGATGAGACGGGCGGCCCGGAAGCCACCGCCCTTCGGCGCGAGGCCGGCTATCACTATCTCGCCAGCGGACATATCGATGAAGGCCGCGCGGTGTTTCGCGGCCTGCTCGCAGGCACCCGCGAAGAGCTGCCGAAAACACAGTTCGGAGCGATAGTCAGGTATTTGTATTACCGGAAGCGCATCCAATGGCGCGGGCTGGAGTTCCGTCGGCGCCGCCCGGACGAAATCCCGCTGGATCTGGCCGCGCGCGCCGACGCGACTTACGCCGTCGGGACCGGCCTCGGCATGGTGGATTTGGCGCTCGCCATGGCTCCGCTCGAGCAAAGCCTTCTGCTGGCTCTCAAAGCCGGCGATCCGGTCCGCACACACCGCGCGATGGCGATGCACGCCGTCAGCTCCCATATCGGCGACAAGCCATTGGGAGCGTACCCGATCCAGCTGCTCGATACCGCTGAGAAACTCGCCGAAGAGGTTGGTACGCCGGCCGCGCGCGCTCTTTCCAAGCTTTCCCGCGCGGGGGCGCTTTACAGCTGGTGCGAGTTCGCGCGCGCGTTTCCCATCGCCGAGGAGGCCGAGCGGATCTTCTCCCAGCAATGCCAGGGTGTCGCCTGGGAGCTCGACACCACGCGAACCTTCCTCATCTTCTCGCTCAGCGACCTGGGGCGCTGGGCGGATATGTGGGACCGCAGCCAGCAATATCTTGAAGACGCCGAGCAACGCGGCAATTTGTATCTCGCCGTCAGTCTCGGCGTCTACGCGATTCCCGCCGCGGCCATGATCCTCAAGGGTCCCGACGAATCGCGCAAGATTACGCGCGCCTACACCCGCCGCTGGACTCAGGAAGGCTTTCACCTGCAACATCTCATGTCCACCAATCTGCTGACGACGGCGGATATGGCCGAGGGCAATGCACAAGCGGCCTGGGATCGCCTGAATGAGGCATGGCCGCGGTTCCGGAAAGCGCAGATGCATCGCTATCCCAACATCCGCATCCATTGGTCCGACATTCGAGCGCAAACCGCGCTGATGTTAGCCGAGCGCGCCGCCGATCCGCGGCCATACCTCCGCATCGCCCAAAAAGACGCACGGGCGCTCATGCGCGAGCGTTATCCGCACGGGCCGGCGTTCGGGAGCAACGCGGCGGCGGCGCTCGCCGATCAGAGGGGGAATCGGGAGGAAGCCGTCGCGCTGGCGCGCGGCGCGATCCGCCGCTATGAGGAGATCGGAATGATTTCCCGTGCGGCGGGGATGAAATTGAAACTGGCACAGTTGGTCGGAGGCGAGGAGGGGAGCAGGCTGCGCGCCGAGGTCGACGCGTGGGCGGCGCGGGAAGGCGTCGCCGATCTGGAAGTGCTGCTTCGGCTGCACACCAACGGATTCCGTCCGCGATAGACGCATGGCGAAGCTGCTCCATGCGGTGTACATGGCGTTGGCCTGCAATCGCGCGGTCAGGGTGCTCAACTGTTTTTTCTGGGGGCTCGCCGGGTTTGGGATGTCGGCGATCTACGCAATTACGGGCCTGAATCGCGCTCCGCAATTCTTCCGCTCATGGCAGCGCGAAGCTTTATGTTTTTATCCGCCGGTTGAATACCCGCTGAAATTCGAATCTCCGCCCGCGGTGCCACTTTCCCGGCTCGATTCGCGCGGCATGTTTACCGGCGCCGCCGTCTTCCACCGCGTTCCTGCCTCCGCCCTGCGCAATCTGCTCGATCCTGGTCTTAAGCTCGACGACGCGCTGCTCACCGCGGGCGGCGAGTATCCCGTCGCTTATCTGTTCGGTTACCAGCAGGATCTCCGCCAGATGTGGACCCGTAAGGGCGGCGTGAATTATCTGGAGTTCGCATTCGCGATCCCGGGAGTCGAGCTGGCCGATTCTGACGCGACAGGTTACCGCGGACCGTTTCTCTATCTTCCGCGTCTGTTTCTGAATCGGCTGTATCCGACCATCCTGGGACTGCTCGCGTTCTATCCCAAACGCTGGGCGAGAATCGAGACCACGGAAACGAGCTTCATCGTGAAATCGCTCATCCATGGCCGCCCGCTGCTGCGGGCACGATTCGAGCCGGCGGGTCAGCCAGGAGCGACCTCCGATTTTCCGGAGTTTGCGGTCTGGAGGAACCTTCTTAACAACCCGCACATCAATCGTTTCTCGCGCGGACGCTTCGTCCTGGTGGATTATTTCTGGGGATGGGACCACTGCCTGATCGAGGAGCTGCGCGGAGTCGTGGAGGTTTTCGAAGACAGCATCCCCGGGATGCAGAAAGGCGAGTTCAGCGACTGCGTCGCCTTTCAGATCGCCGCGCCGTTTGAATGGATTCCGCCCTTTCGCAGCGACGAGATCAACGCCAAGCGGTAACTACGGAGCCGCCGCCCGCGCGACCACCCGCATCGGCGCTTCCTTCATCGGGATCTGCCGCCGGTACGATCCGTAAATGAATGTCGGCGATCCCGTCAGCGCGTAGGCCGCCATCTTGCCCGATTGCACCGCGGCCTCCACGCATCCCAGGTTCACCTCCGTCAGCGTCCAGTCACCGGCCAGAATGAGATTTTCAAAGCGCGAATCCCACGGCGCGAGCCGATACTTGGTCGAACCCGGAACGGTCAGCACATACAGCTCGCTGGGGTCGATGTTTACGCGAATCCATTGCGAGGCGATCGGCGGCGTAATATTCAGCGGATTCACCAGCAGGCCCCAGTCGAACTGCCCGTTGATCACGGCTTTCGGCCACAGCGCGCCCACCGGACCGTTCAGGAAATTGGCCGCGTTATTCGTCACGATCTGGAGCTGCGTGGCGGGATAGCTAGGATCGGAAAATGGCGCCTGCTGAGGATCGTCTGGCGCGGAGTTGCACCAGTACGGATTCTGCTGAACGTTATCTTGCGGCGTCCAGTTCTCGCGCACGATCAGGTGAGTCTCGTCGCCCCAGGTGTCGAACGGTTCAAGGTACCCGCACATCACCGGATCGTCGTTGCGGCCCGGATTCCAGCCCAGTTCTTCCTTGGTCTTGTTTAGCCAGAGCTGGAACGCCTGCGTGCGGATCGCCTGGAGGTTGTCCAGCATGCCTCGCCATCCGCGGCTCGCGTCGGCCGCCGGAAGATCCGCGCAGATGTACTTGAGCGCGCCGAAGGAAATGCCCAGGATCACCTTGTCGAAATCGCGGCCGGCCTGAAGCCTGATGCTGCCGAACGCCGGCAGGTCCGTCCACCAGGATTCCAGGTCGCGATTGATGTACTTGGGATCGCGGAGCTGGCGGGCTTCGACGAGCTGATCGTAATTCGGCTCAGACGGCCAGCACAGGAGTCCTTTTACCGGAACAAGTGGATCGTACGTCCCCACCTCCGGGCGGACATTCGCCTGAACATCGATTTCAATCGCATCGATCGAGCCGCTGGCGGAGGGCACCAGCCGCGTCACTTTGCGGAAAAATTCGAATTTCACGCCGCGGTGCGCGAGGGCTTTGTATATCGGCGTGAAAATCGTGTCGCCCATGCCGGCGTTCATCCACCACATGAGCGACCCGCGATAGCTCGCCATCAAGCGCAGCCAGCCGTGCAGAAAACTACCCGCGCCGCCACGCTTCTGCTGCGGATCGCCATGTTGATAGGCGAACGCCGCGTCGTACATGGAAACCGTAAGCGGCGAGGGAACGTACTTGCAGCCGTTGCGCGCCAGCCACTGCTCGAAATCCTCGTCTTCGATCGCGCCGAAGCCGTTCTCGAGAATTCCGTCGCACGCGATGCCGTGAATGAATCCCCACGCGGTGGAAATGATGATCAGCAGGCGCCGGATGTCATCGTTGCTCTTCGCGGATGGCTCGGCCAACTCGATGAGCTTGTCATGAAAACACCCCAAGCTTTTCAGAAGCAGGTCTAGTGATCCCGGCGGGTGCTTGGCCGGGTCCAGCGGAAGAGCCGCGGCGAAGTTCTCCACGCGATGCAGCAGCGTGTCTTTGCCCGCGGTTCCTTTGTATTCGTCGAGCGCCATCAACGCATCGCACAAGTCGTCAACAATGCCCTGGATCAGCGGCTCGCCGTCGCACAGCCGGTCGAAATCGGCGCGAATGAATTGGAGAATCGCGCGGATGTAGCCCCACGGCGTGCCGTCCGCAGGCGACGGCGCATCGGTCGGATTATCTTGTCCGGGAATGTCGTTGTTCGGCGTCCAGTAGACGGGCCAGATTTTCCATTCGCCATTCACCAGCTCGGGGACGGTCAGAAACGGCATCTTCGTGAACGCGTCCAGGTACGAAGGGAACGGAGTTCCGGGAGTCAGGTTGTTGTTGCGGCAATAATCATAGGCACGGCGCATCACGTCGAACGCGTTCTCGTAGAATCCCATCCACACGTGCAGGCCGTGCTCCTGAATACGGTCCGCGATGGCGTGGTTCCTTCCGCTCGCGCCCTTCCCGCCGAGCCGCCATCCGAGCTGGTAAACCGTGATGTCGTACTGATTCTGCCATCCGGGCTGGTCGGTGATCTCGAACGCCGCAGTCATCGCCCCGACTCCGCCGCCGAGAATCGCAATCTTCTGTTTCGCCATTCGACCTCCCGGAGTCTCCGATTCTATCGCAGCGCGATTCCCTGTCTCGGCTACGCGATCAATCGAGCGAGGAGCTTATGTCGGGTCTCGAAGCCCGAAGGCGATTGGCCCATATCGGCGAGATGGCGCGCCACCAATCCGGTCATGTTTGCGACGGCGAAACTCACACCGTGCAGATTGCGCTCCCGAGGAACGCCAGGAATGGATCGCGGGAACGGAGATGCGTAAAACACCCCGTTCCGATAACGGTATGCATCGCGCGGACAATCCGCATCCTCGGCGACGCCGATGACGTCCGCGAGATCCCCGGGAAGCCGATGGGCCGCACTGATCACCAGCGGCCCATCCCTCAAGACCTGTTCGAACTTTTCCCGATGCGCCTGGTTTGCCGTCCCGAGGCTCAGATTCACCAGATCCATCCGCTGCTCGACGCACCACGCGAGCGCTCGCACGATGGTGTCGATTGTCGCCGAAAGCCGGCTCTCGAACACCTGCACGGCGTACAACTCCGCGCGCATGCCGATTTTTTCGCGAATCGCGCCGGCGACCGCGGTTCCATGGCCCAGACGATCAACAAAATCATCGGCGAGCCCCTGCGCAGTGACGCGGACTCCTCCCGCGACGCCGCCCACGTGAGGATGATCCGCGTAAACGCCGCTGTCGATGATCGCGATCTTCACGGCGCCAACATCACCGTCTGGTGCGCGATGCGCGCGAGCGATGGCCGGTGCGTAATCAAAATGGCGGTGCGGCCATCGGCGACGCGCACGAGCGCCTCAGCGATGGCGCGCTCATTCGCTTCATCCAGCGCAGACGTCGGCTCATCCAGCACCAGGATTTTCGGATTCGCCAGCAATGCCCGGGCGAGCGCGATGCGCTGGCGTTCGCCTGCCGAAAGCGTCTGACCGCGCTCCGCGATGATCGTGTCGTATCCTTCGGGCAGCGCCATGATCCGGTCATGGATGCACGCCGCGCTGGCCGCTTCGTGAATCTCTTGATGGCTCGCATCGGGCCGGGCGTAGGCGATATTCTCGCGCACGCTCGCCTGAAACAAATACGGCGACTGATCCACCAGCACGATCAGGTGCCGCAGCTCCTTGAGGGGCATATCGCGTAGATCGCGGCCGTCAATACGGATCGCGCCGGCGTCAGGATCGTAGAAACGAATCAACAGATCCGCCAGGGTCGATTTCCCCGCACCGCTCGGGCCCAGGATGGCGCATATCTTTCCCGGCGGCACGTGAAACGAGAGGTCCTGGAGGACGGCATTCCCTTCGTGGTTGAAGGAGACACGATCAAACTCGATTTCGCCGCGCACCTGGACCAGCGGCATGCTGCCGGGCCGGTCGCCAATTTCGGGCTTGGTGTCGAACAGTTCCCAAACGCGTGAGAGCGCCACGCCGCCCGAAACGAGGTTCGTATATAGACTCATCATGTTCTGCACCGGCGCGAGCAGCCGCATATGGTAAGCCATGATCGCCACCAGCGAGCCGGTGGTCAGTGCACCGTCGATCACCAGTTTGCCGCCATAAAGGAAAATCGCCGCGGTCGCGACCGTCAGGACCGTGCCCGGAACCGCTCCCGATAAGAACGAGGTGAGCTGCATCGAAAGAAGAGCGTCCAGGAAGCTCTGATTGCGCGCTCGGAACCGCTCGACCTCGCGCGATTCGGCTTGCGAGGAAACCACCAGGCGGATGCCGAGTAGTGTTTCGAGCAGGAAGCTGCCGATATCGGCACTGCGCTCGCGCACTGTCCGCACGCGATCGGCCAGGCGGCGCTGGTAATGCTTCAAGGCCCAAAGGCTCACGGGCACGGCC
Source organism: Bryobacteraceae bacterium (assembly GCA_035501755.1). Taxonomy (GTDB): domain Bacteria; phylum Acidobacteriota; class Terriglobia; order Bryobacterales; family Bryobacteraceae; genus Palsa-187. Next base: position 13,184 of record DATJVN010000111.1, read on the forward strand.
GCGACGCTCACCAGAAACAGGCGCGGGCTCAGCGCGATCATGATACCCACGCTGCCAGCCAGAAATACGATATTCGATAACACGCTCAGCAGGCTGTCGGCGGAAACGCGCTGCACCTCGGCGATGTCGTTGTTGATGCGCGAAATCACGTCGCCCAGTTTGGTCCGCGCCCAGAATCGCGGCGAGAGCATTTGCAAATGCCGGTACAGCGCCAGGCGCATATCGAACAGCACTGCGGCCGAGACTCGCACGTACGTATAGCTCGACAGGATATTCAGCGCGAACCCCAGAACGGTCACACTGAACATCAACGCGCTCACCATGAGCAGCATCCGCATATTACGCTTCAGCAAGGCATCGTCGATGAGAAGTTTCGATATATAAGGCTGCAACAGACCGAAACCCGTGGACGCGACACCGGCTGCGACGATCAACGCAAGCCGCCGCCAGTAGGGCGTGATGAATTCGAGCGCGCGCCGGTATCCCGCCAATGGAATCAGTTGCTGGTCTCTCATACTCGCTGCAAATCAAACCCGTCGAGCTGGTAATTGAAACGCGCGCCACTGAGCTTCGCGTCGCACCAGGCTATCCCCGATTCGAGCGCTTCGAGTTCCGCGCGCCACCACGCCCCATCGCCACCCGAAGCATAAAATTGCCGGCACAACATGAGATGGCGCTGGAATCCGGCCGTCAGACGCGCCTCGTAATGCGAAAGGAGCTGATCCTTTTCATTCGAGCTGGCCGCGCGGATTACGGCCGCCGCAAGAATGGCTTGACGGATCGCGTGAGCAGTCCCGTCACCGCAAATCGGATCGAAAGCCATGGCTGCCGAACCGCACGCGAGCCACCCGGGTCCGCATAAAGGCGACACGATTCGCGGATAGGCCGGAAACCGGGATACAAGCGAGCTCACGTCTTCGATGTGGCGCGCAATCAGGATGCTCCGGCTGAGCAAACGATCGGGTTCGAAGCCGACGGAAAGCAGCAGTCCACATCGCTCGGCGCAGGAGATGAGAAATAACCAGCCTTCGTCCAGAGATTCAATCCAGCAAGCTTCACTATCGGAGGTCTTCTTCAAATTGACTTGCGCTGTGAACGCCGGCCTGGAACCAAACGCGTGTTCGATTGCCGCGGGCGGCAGCGGACGCGAGGCAAATACGCTCCAAGCCCCATGATCGGCACGCGAGTTGTTGGAAGCAGAATCTCCTTCCTGAAGGCTTTGGAGAAGTTCGTCTTCCGATATAACTGCGGCGGAGTGATCCAACGTAAGCGGCCTGGCATGTGGACCCCAGGCCACGATTCGGCGTCGTATCCGATGGGAGTTGCCGACCAGGTCACCGGCTCCGAACACGTCGCGAATTAATCCGAGAGCGCCGGGAGTCAGCAGCAGCGCGGGCAGCCTCGGTCTAGGCATCTGCGCGTTCGCGACGCGCGCTGTGGCCAAGAGATGGGCGCAACACGTCGCCGCGACTCCGTCACCGTGCACGATAACGTCAGGAATTTCGCCATCTCCCACAACAAACTAAGGCAGCACGACCATGCCGGCCATGGTCACATCGTTGTTCAGATCCCAGGTGCGCTCATACTTGAGCGTGGCGGCATCGTAAACTTCGATTTCGAACCCGGCTCCGAAAATGTACAGCTTCTTTCCGTCGCCCGATATTCCAAAACTGAAGCGCGTGCGGCAGGGCACCTCGGCCCGATCCGTGAGCCGGTCCGTGGCCAGCTCGAACGACCAGAACTCGCACCGCTTGTTGCCGTGCGCTCCGTTGGCGACCACCGTATAGGCGAGCTTCTTGTCCGGCGTGACCTGCAATCCCGCCATTCCCGAAGGCGACGGTCCGATCGGATCGAAGCTGACCTGGCGAGTGTTCAGATCAAACTGCGCGATCCCGAAGACCCGATTATGCACGATCGGATCGGAAGCGTTGAATAGCGAAATGTGCTTGCCGGGCTCGACAATCGAATCCAGGTCGGCGCCGAAACCGATATTCTCCATGCCCGGAAGATCGGGCTTGGACAAATCGATCCGGTCGACCACCTTGAAATCGTCAGCGCTCAAGATGACCACCTGGCGCCGGAACTGATACAAATACTTTCCGTCCGGCGAAATCTCGAATGCATTGCGTCCGAAGCCGCCCGAGGCGTCGTTCTCGTCCTCGGGCGCAACGTCCACGGTCTTCACAATTCTGTGCTGCGCCAGGTCGATGACGGTGTACTTTGGCTTGCCGATTTCGTAATGCTCGAGTTTCTTGTCGATTTCCGTGGTGACCGTATAGAAGATTTTGTCCTGAGGATCGGCCGTCCCGCCGCTGAAGCGATAGGACTGAGTCAGGGTATTGAGAACGAAGTGGTTGGTCACCTTGCGCGTGGCGACGTCGATCACCTCGATTCCGCTGTGGTCGTTGGTGACCACGTAAATCTTCTTGCGATCCTCCGAAAGGTGCATGCTGACTGGCAGGCCGGTCTCCAGGTGAATTTTGTCCACCACTTTTCCCTGGCTCTCGTCGATCACCAGGATGGAGTTGGGATACCCACCCAGGAAAATGGTGCCGCATGGCGCAAGCGAGGCGCTCGCGCAGAGCAGCAGTATCGCAAAAAGCTGTTTCATGGCCGTCTATGGGAAGACCAGATCCAGGTTTCGCCAATCCTTGGTGGCCGCAGCGCACTTGCTGGTCCAATCCGGCGAATTATTCAAGTGGTCGGGAACCTGGGCCGGCCAATAGCACGTGACGTAGCAATCGTAGATATCGCGTTCAACGGGCTGGCATAGCCCGGCCGCGCCGCCCGCCGCGTCCACTTCCCATCCCGGCGAAAACATCAGAGAGCAGCCCATGGGAACGTGCGGGCGCTGATCCTGCCTGGAGCCGGGATTCTGCAAACCGACCACGTCTTCATCCTTTGCGGCGATAAAATCGTCGATGCGTTGCGCCTTTTTGTTCAATGGCCGCAAGTGTCTCATGACGATACTCTCCTTTCGGCGAAGCGCTCTAGAAAATGCGGATTGGCGGCGCTGACGGCGCCGTAAATTTTCAAACACGTGTCGGTCCAGTCGCGGATCCAATCGCAGTAGTGCAGATTGGGATGGCCCGTATCTCCGTATCGCACGAAGGCCTCGTGATGACAGCCGCCTGCGCACAGCGGACGCGCCCAGCAGGAGTGGCAATCGTACTTGGAATCGATGTGGCCGCGCTGCAGGAACTCGGCCTGCTTCTGGCGATCGATGCCGGTGCTAATGTGCCCCAGGGCGTGCGCGTCGGAATCGACGAAACGGTGGCACGGGGCGATATCGCCGGACGGCCCCACTCCCATCAATCCCAGCCCGGCTCCGCACGGATGCGATTTGTTCACACCTTGATGCAATTCGGCCAGCGTATCGCTCACATTGGTGAAACCGTGCATCTGGCCGCGAAGGGCGTATTCGAGATACTCACCGGCCAGCAAGTGGAACTCGTCGAGCACCCGGTCCATACCGCGAGACTCAATCGCGTAAAGCTGGTTGGGCGAAGTGGTGACGGGCGCGAAGCCAACTTCGTGAAAACCCAGATCCTGGGTCAAGTGGCGGAAAATTTTCACCACGTCTGTAACGCCAGAGGTCAGCGTGACTCGCGCTGTGATCGGCCGGGTGCGATGATGTTGGATCAGGAAACGGACTTTGGGTTCGATAATGTCGTAACTGCCTCGACCGTTCGCGAACACGCGAAGCCGGTCATGCATCTCTTTCGGCCCATCCATGCTCACCGTAACCCCGATCCGATTTTCCGAAAGAAATTCGACGATGGCGGGCGTCAGCAGCGTGGCGTTGGTGGTCAGGCTGAAGTCGATGCTTCGGCCTTGCGCCTGCGCCCGGTCATTGGCGTAAGCAACCACTTGCTTGAGCAGCGGAAAATTCATCAGCGTCTCGCCGCCGAAAAATGTGATGTGGATCGCACGGCGCCCTTCCGACTGGGCCAGCAGGAAATCCACGGATGCCTTGGCGGTTTCCAGATCCATGAACTTCGGCTTGCCTTCGGGTGTCGCGACCTTGTCCGCGCCGAATTCATAGCAGTATTGGCACGAAAGATTGCACTGATTGGTCAGATTGAGAACCAACGTCTGGAGGGGGAACACCGCCGGCGCGTTTTGAGGCGCATCCGCCGGTCGCGCGCCGCTCACGATCACGCCGGCCTGAAGCAGTTCCCCGATTAACTGGCCCGCTTCGCTCCCGGGAACGCCGCGCTGCACCAAATCCGACGCCAATTCGCCGAAGGACAGGCCGCCATCCGCCACCCGGTCGATCACCATGCCTGCTTCGCGATCCACTTCAAAAATCGCGCCCGCCGGAACTAAATACAGGAACCGTTTCTCGCCCGCTTCGAAGGCGTGAAACTCGCCGAGCCGGCACACAATGGCTTCGGCGGCTGTCACCGGCCCACCTCCGGCTGGTCAAACTGGACGTACATCGGCACCGCGACCACCAGATACGATTTCCCCACCAGCGGTTTTCCAAAAGAGTCCTTCTCGTTTTTTGCGGTCGCCACCACCCAAACATCGCCGTAATTGTTGCGGCTGAATTTCCGCTTGGGATTGGGACCGTCGAGCGCCGGCGTGAACAGGCCGGTGGGACTCAAGTGCCCGACGAAATTCTTGTCGTCATCGCCATAGACCGCGTAGAACTCTTCCACGGACCAGGTGACATCCACCGGACCCAGTGCGACGTCGTCGGCAGTGTGCGGTTTGCCATCCGCGCCGCGCTGGAAGCCGATTGCTTCGAACTGTTGATACCCCTTCGGATGCACGTCGCTGCCGAGACGCGCGATGGCGGCTTGAGGAACGACCTCAATATAGTCGACCTTGTCGTAGACGGCGATCGAGCTGGGCAGCACGGATTGCCCCAATACGATATCCCGCATTCCGGGTACAGCGTCGCCGGCGACATCCACCTCAGCCACCAACTCGGAGGGCGTCCGCGAAACGATGCGTCGCGTCTTGATTCCTGAGCCTAGGTCGAGATCCGACGCCGCGATTCGGTCGGGAAAATTATCCCCGAACAAGCGAATGCGGTTGGCCTCGGAACCTACCTTAAGAGCGGTTCGATCCACTCCGGTCAGCTTCACATCCGCGGAGGCGCGGCGCAGCTTCACATCCATGCCGAATTCCTGGTACTGTCCCCAGAACCACCGCCCTTCGGCTTCCGATTCGTCGGGCGAAAACCACAGCACCTCGCGAGCTTCCTGATTGAGATCATCCACGGCGCCCGCCGCGCCATTCCCTTTCGAGCGTCCTCGCCAGGAGTAGCCCGCGTATACCAATCCTTGTCCGGAACGAACCAGCATCGAGCCGTCGCGCGCCGACCGCAGCTTCACGCTGGTAGTGAATTCATCGTCGGAAGCGCCGGGTTCGATCGACAGTTCTCCGTAGTAATTTCCCTTTCCAGGCACGTGCGCGGACACCATCCAGCGGCCCGCTAGCTTTGGCGCACGCATGCGCGCCCGCCAGGCGGCCCACTCGGGAGTGTGCAACGGAGCAACTTTGCCGAGGTAGGAAAGCGCTTCGTCGACGGGCTCCGGCGGCGGCCCAGCGCCCGGGGCTCGCGGCGGCGGCACATATCCACCCCCGCCGGCTGCCAGACCTCGCCGGAAGGCCTGGTCAGCGGTCGGATACAAAGCCACGTGCAGATTGGTGAGCAACTTCCAATCCTGCGCCGACCTGCGCCACGATAACGGCCGCGCGAAAGCATGGCAATTGGCGCAGGCTCCCCGCACCGCATCATCGGGGATGTTGGTCTCGTCCTGAATCCGGTGCTCGGCGAAGTACATCACCGGCTTCGCCTCTTCGGGCGCCAGACCGTGATATGTTGCGAGATATTTCACGATGGCGCGCGCGTCGGCGGGCGCCAGACTCACGCCGTTCAAACGCACCATGCGCTTGATGGCTTCTTCCCAGCCTTCCGGAGTGGCCCGCTCCCAGGAAATCCGCAGCATGTTCCCTTTGGCGTCGCGCGTGTGACAACCTCCGCACCTTGCGATCACCAGCGGGTCGGTGACGGGAATGCCCTCTTCGGGCGGCAGCTTCGACTCCTGCGCTGCTGCCGGGCTCGCCGTCGTCCGCTGCCCCAGCGCAGACAACGCAGTGTAGAGCAGCGCAATCGCAGCCCAAACCGCCTTGGACATTTCTATATTCTTACACCATTCGCTGCGCAGCGTGCGCCAATGCGCGGTTTCTGAGGCCGCAAATCTTTCGAAATCCCGCGGACTGCGTGGCCGATTTTCGTTCGGCCATGGGGGATCGAGATCGCCGCGATTGGGCGAACAGTTCACGCTGAGCGAATAACCCGTTACTGCCAGTAATTCCTATCCAAACTGCGATACTGAACAGCCTCGGCGAGGTGCTTTGCGCTGATTCGATCGGCCTGGTCCAAGTCTGCAATCGTGCGCGCCACTTTGAGAATTCGATCATGTGCGCGCGCCGACAACCCCAGGCGACGAACCGCCATTTCCAGCGTCCGCTCGCCTGCATCGTCCAACGCACATAATTTCCGCAGCTCGCGAACCGGAATTCGGGAGTTATAGAACCCGCGCGCCTGCTGAATCGTCCGGGCGTGTTCGACTCTTGCTCGAATCTCGGCGGAACTCACATCGTCCCCTTTGCCGCGCAGTTCGCGATAGGGCACAGCTGGAACTTCAATATGCAGGTCGATTCGATCGAGCAATGGTCCGCTGATTCGTCCCAAATACCGCTGAATCATGGCTCCTGTGCAGCGACAATCCCTGCTCGGGTCCCCGAAGAATCCACATTGGCACGGATTCATTGCGCCTATGAGGAGCGTAGATGCCGGGAAGGAGAGTGTGACCTGTGCGCGAGCGATCGTCACCGTGCCGTCTTCGAGCGGCTGTCTCAATTGTTCCAAAACATTTCGCGGAAATTCCGGCAATTCGTCCAAGAATAGAACGCCGTTGTGCGCCAGGCTCACCTCGCCGGGCCGGGGCGTTCCTGCTCCGCCGCCGATCAGTCCGGCGTCCGATACGGAATGATGCGGCGAGCGAAAGGGACGCGCCTGCATCAAACCAGTGCCTTTCGGCAATACGCTTGCGACGCTGTGGATCTGCGTCGTTTCGAGGGCCTCGGCGAAAGTCAGTGGTGGAAGGATCCCAGGAAATCGCTTGGCGAGCATCGTTTTCCCTGATCCCGGCGGTCCGATCAGCAACACATTATGTCCGCCCGCTGCTGCGACCTCGAGCGCTCGCTTCGCGGTGACCTGGCCGCGGACATCCTTGAAATCGAGAACATCGCCGGTTTCCTGCGGCGGCGCGGCTCCGTTTCGCGGATGCGGTTTGAACTCGGCCGGCTCGCGAAGAAAGCGGACCGCTTCGCAAAGATGGCGAATTCCATACACGTCCACACCGTCGGCGACCGCCGCTTCGGCAGCGTTGTCCATCGGGACCACGAGTTTCCGAATGCCGCGCTTGCGTGCGCACGCCGCCACAGACAGCGCACCGCGGACCGCGCGAACGCTCCCATCGAGCGACAACTCCCCGACGAACAGATGATGTTCCGCACTCGCAACGACGCCCATCGCCCCAAGAATCCCCAGCGCCATCGGCAGGTCGAACCCTGCGCCTTCCTTTCGAAGATTCGCCGGCGCCAGATTGATGGTCACGCTCTTGGATGGATAGCCGAACCCGGAGTTGATGATCGCCGATTTGATTCGCTCGCGGCTCTCCTTTACGGCGACGTCGGGCAGGCCAACGGTGATAATGTCGCGCGCCATGCCCGGGTACATGTCGACTTCCACCTCGATCAGGTGTGCGTCGATTCCGAACAGAGCCGCGGACTGGGTGCGAAACAGGGCCATCGAAGTCTAGTGCGCGCGCGGGCGTTTTTTTCGCAGGGAGAAATTTGAACCTGCTCGGGCGGCTGCCTGCAACGCTCCAAGCGATTGTTTTAAAAGAACTTCGAGTTGATCCTGCGAGGGTCCCCTGCGGACATTTGACCGGCTGAAGGCCGTCAGCTACGTTCACGTTTGTTGATCGACGGCGATCTCAACTGAAAGGGCGCGAGCTTCAACGGTTAGAAACCATCGGCAGACGTTGAGATGCTTAGCCCAATATGGCGCTTTGCGTCCAGATAGGGATTTCGCCTCCATTTCACGCTTTCCGATGCAAGAGGCCAATATGAAAAATCCAGCCAACAAGCCGATCTCATCGTTCCTTCCGACCTGGAGCAATCAGAAATCAAATTCGCTGTTGTCCCGCGCGGCAGAACCGAACTGGCCGGCCAGCGAAACACCGGTTCGCATCGGTCTGGCACTGGGCGGCGGTTTCGCGCGAGGCATCGCGCACGCCGGTATCCTCAGGGTCCTTGAACAGCACCACATCCCGATTCACTGCATTACCGGAGTCAGCGCCGGATCCATCGTCGCCGCCGCGTACGCCAGCGGCGTGACCACCGATGAGATCGCCCGTGTGGGGTGTTCGATGCGCTTCGGCGATGTCGGGCGGTGGAGCCTCGGCCGCTTGGGTTTACTCGGCAGCGAGCGCATGAATCGCTTCCTGGAACGGCTACTCAAGGCCTTCCGGTTCGAGGAGATGCGCATCCCGTTGGGCGTGTTAGCCACCGACCTGTCGACCGGAGAGCCGGTGCCCTTTTCCGGAACCGGTAGGGTGTTCGACCCCATTCGCGCCAGTTGCTCCTATCCCGGATTGTTTCAGCCTGTACGCCACCTCGGGCGGCTTCTCGTGGATGGCGCCATGAGCATGGAAATCCCTGCCGCGTTGGCGCGCCAGCTCGGCGCCACGCATGTGATCTCGGTGCCCCTTCCGTCGGCCAGTCCAAGCACGCTGCCGAGGAACGCATTCCAGGTGGTGAACCGCTGTTTCCAGATCCTGCAAAGCCGCTCCGAAAACAGGTGGCGCACCGAATCCGATCTTGTGATCGCTCCCGACGTGCGCGGAGTCGATTGGCGCGCCTTCGGCCGCGGCCCTCAACTGATTCAGGCTGGGGAAGCCGCCGCCTTGGCCGCACTTCCAAAAATTCAGGAATGGTTCCGGCGGGTCCAGCTCGCCGGCACTCAGGATGCTTTTCTGCCCGCGGCGTAATCGAGGACCCAAGGCAGCTATTGGCTCGCAGCCGCCAGATCCTTTTGTTCCTCGCGCCTGGTGTAGCTGGTGGCAGGCCACGCACGCCACGTGGCGGCACTACGCAACAGCGCCTCTCGGCGTTCCTGCCCTGTGGTCATTCCGGCGAGCGTCCGGTATAAGTCGCAGAGTATGTAAACTGGCATGAAATCTTCGCGATGACCCGCGCGCAGTGCCTCCGTGTCCCGTATGAGGTCCTCCAGCGCCCGGCGAGCTTCCACGCGCTTGCCCTCGGCCATCAACAGGCTCGGCCAGATCGCGCGCACCTCGACCTCGCCCAGACGATCGGCATACAGCGAGTTGCCATCCGTCTTGGCCCGCTGCAATTCCTCGGTCAAGCCTCGGCGGTGCGGCCGAGCTGGATGAGGGGACGGCCCACCGCCATTAAGTACATGTCTTTCAGCGTTTCGAACTGCTCTTTCGAAGCGAGAGCCTTCGCCGTGGTCAGGGCGCGCTCGAACAATGCGAGAGCCCGCTGCGGATCGTCTTTCCACAGCGCACTCCCCAGCCTGCCGTAATACGAGGCCAGATTGAACCGCGACTGCCGGTCGTGATCGTCCAGGGCGACGATGCGCTCCACGATGTCCACCGCTCGTTGATAAAGTATGGCCGCCTTGCCGGGTTCATTCAGATTGGGCTGGGAAGGCAATGCGTACAGATCGGCGGTCCCGATCAGCCGATCGGCCAAGGTCGAGCACGCAGCTCCAGGCGGGCCCTGCTCGTTGCAGGGAGCGCTTTTTCGAAGCAGTTCCAGGTAGATATTTAGAGCGCCGTCCAGATCTCCCGCGGAAGCCTTGGCGGTCGCCAATTTCGACTCGGCAAAGGCAATCCGGCCGGGGAGGCTGGGATCACCGCTGCCCGACGACATCAAATCGATAAACTCCTGCCTGGCAGACTCCATCAAGGCCGCAGCCTCTGCTGGATGGCCTTGAATCAGACGGATCTCGCCCAGGAAGCGCCTTCCCGACGCATGTAGCCTGCGAGCCTTGGCGTCGGGATGGTGGTCCCCGATGAGCTCTAGTAACTGGCGCGCAAGCGGCTCGGCAGCGTCCTCATGGTTAGCGAAGTATTCGAGCCGGCCTAAGGCCCACAACACATTCGCGAGTTTCAGGCGCAGATCCGGCGGCGATCCGCGATTCACCGGTATTCGCGCATAGAGTTCCAGAGCGCGCTGATAGTTGTGGCGCGCTTCTTCAACCTCACCGACGTTGGCCGTGCCCGTGCGGCTCTGCACATCTCCCAGCCGCCCGTAGGCCTGGGCCAGTTCCAAAATCAGGCCCTTGTCGTTTCCCGCTTCCTTCGCCAGGCCGTCGAGGTATTTGCGCGCAGTAGCGACGATTGATGCGCGCACCGCGGTTGATCCTGGGAGCGGCGTCACCTGGTCGTAGAACTGAAAGAGAAAGGTGTTCGCCAACTCCCGAACCTGGGCAAAGCGGCGTTCCGCGCGACGCGCCTCGATGGTGGAGGCGGTGATGCCTCCGATTAAGCTGGCTGCCAGGGCCACGCCGGCGCCCACTGCCAGCCGATTTCGTTTGACAAACTTCCAGGCGCGCTCGAACGCCGAGGCCGGCCGCACCGTCAGCGGACGGCCATCCAGATAGCGTTCGATTTCGTCGCTGAAGGCTTCGGCCGACGCGTAGCGCGCCGCCGGATCCTTGGCCACGGCATGAAGCACCAGCGTATCCAGGTCTCCGCGCAGCTCACGCTGAATGTGCGGGTCGGCAGCCGCTGCGCTGGGCGCGAGCGGCTCATCTTCGCAGATGGCACGGTAGACTTCCGCCGTTGAATACGACTCCAGACGATGCGGGCGCGCACCGGAGAGGAGTTCGAAGAGAATGGCGCCCAGCGAGTAGATGTCGCTGGCAATACCGGCCAGTTGTCCTTTTACCTGCTCCGGCGAGGCGTAGTCCGGAGTCATCATCGCCGCCGCCGTCATCGTGTGCGTGCCGGGCCCAGATGGATCTTCTTCCATCAGCCGGGCGATTCCGAAATCGAGCAGCTTTGGTTCACCGTCTCCCGAGACCAGGATGTTCGCCGGCTTCAGATCGCGATGAACGATCAGATTGCGATGCGCGTAGGACACCGCCGAGAGAATCTGCTGGAACATCCGGAGTTTCGCGGGGATGTTCATCCTGGAGGCGGCGGCCAGCAAAAGCTCGCCCTCCACGAACTCCATCGCAAGGTAGGGCAGGCCGTCCTGATCGCCACCGTCGAGCAAGCGAGCGATGTTGGGGTGGTCCAGTCTGGCGAGGATCTGGCGTTCCTGCTGGAAGCGCCGCCGGGCAAAGTCGGAATCGAAGCTGTACTTGACCAGCTTGATGGCGACTCGCTTCTGGAATGCGTCTTCGCGGAAGCCTTCGTGGACGGCGCCCATGCCGCCCTGTCCAATCAGGCGGACGATGCGGTAGGGGCCGACTCTCCGTCCGGTCCACTCGCCTGTCTCCTGGGCGACCGCGGTAGCGGCGTGTTCCACTGCATTGGTGAAACCGCTGCCCACATCGCCGAGCATGGTCGTCAGCTCGCGGCGTAGGTCCTCATCGCCCTGGCACTGCTCGTCGAGAAAGCGTGCGCGCTCGAGCGGCGGGAGTTCGGCTGCTGCGTCGTACAATTCCTCCAGTCGTTGCCAGCGTTGCGGTGTCATGGGCTTGGGCTGCTGAGCGCCGCGCGCAGCCATGCGCCCGCCAGGCGGACATCCTTCTCCACGGTTTTGATGCTCAAGTTGAGAACCCCGGCAATTTCCGCCATTTCCAATCCGCCAAAATATTTTAATTCCATGGCACGTGCCTTGCGAGCGTCGACAGCCGCCAGTTTTTCGAGAGCTTCATCGAGAGCCAGCAGATCTACCGGCCGTGGATTCGCGGCGGCCGCCGCATCGTCGAGCGAAATCATCGTCGCGCCTGCGCCGCGTTTGGCAGCCTGACGACGTCGGGCGTAGTCTACCAGAATCTGGCGCATGTGCTGGGCGGCGATGGCGACGAAATGGGAGCGGCCTTGCCAATTGTGTTCACCTTGGTCCATCAGTCGTATGAAAGCTTCGTTGACGAGGGCCGTCGGCTGAAGAGTGTGGCCCGACCGCTCGCGGCGGAGATAAGAGGCAGCCAAGCGCCGCAACTCGCGGTCGACCATTTCGGAGATCTGCGCGAACGCAGACGCATCGCCCTGCCGCCAGCTTTCAAGCAGCACGGTGACCCGTGGCTCTGGCGATTCTCCAGTCCTCATTAGCGGAATTATAAGGTAAAAACGGAACGCGCAACGCTGCGCTCGTGAATCGTCAATGCCGGTTGCGCCACTCTGCCGCTTTCTCCGGCTTGCCCCGAGCTTGATAGAGCTGTACCACCCAAGCGTGGGCGCGGTCCAGATAATACCGGTCCGGGCCGCCGATCCGATCCTTGCGCGCCAGCATGCCCTGGTAGCCTTCGACTAACAGCGGTTCAGCATCGGCGTATTTCTTCTGTCCCGCCACGCTGGCGCCCAGTAGACTCGCGGCGCGGTACCGCTGCCAATCATCGGGCTGGACCTTCTTCGCCGTCTCAAGCGCTTGACGCGCCAACGGCTCAGCCTCGGCGAACTTCCCCTGTGACACATACGCAAGCGCCAGGTTGGCCTCGGAGGCCATCGTATCCGGATGTTCCGAGCCTAAGGCGTGCCGCTGCCCCTGGAGTGCCTGCGCGGCGTACGTTTCCGCCATCCCGTATTTGCCCTGTAGCAGGTACACGAACGCAAAATCCGAAGTGTGGCTAAGCGTGGAGGGATTTTCGGGGCCGCGCACGCGTCTCATGATCTCCAGACTCTGATTGAAAAGCGCCTCGGACTGCGCATATTTGCCTTCCATGCCGTATTCGAGGGCCAGATTTCCCATGAAGGCTAGGGTCAAAGGATGCTCGGGACCCAGTGTGCGGCGTGCGACTTCGAAGCTTTGGCTCTGGAGTTCCTCAGCCTGTGGGTACTTGCCTTCCTCGAGATAAATGGCGGCCAGATTACCCATGGACATCAGTGTGTAGGAATGCTCGGGACCGATGACGCGGCGCTGAATTTCCAGTTCCCGACCGTACAGCGCCTCGGCCTGCGGGTACTTGCCTTCCTCGAGGTAGACATTGGCAAGATTATTCATCGACACCAAGGTATCGGGATGCTCTGGGCCCAGAACTCGCCGTTTTATCTCCAGGGACTGGCTGTGGAGCTCCTCGGCCTGGGCGAGTCTGCCTTCATGGTCGTAGACGTGGGCCAAATTCTGCATGGAGGCCAGCGTGTCGGGGTGCTCGGTACCCAGCACGCGCCGACGCATTTCAAGGACCTGGAGGTCGAGCGACTCAGCCTGCGGGTACTTGCCCGCTTCGTCGAAGACGCTGGCCAGATTGCTCATTGACCCAAGCGTTTCAATATTGTCAGGACCCAAGACGCGGCGGCGGATTTCGAGAATCTGGCTATGCAGCGCCTCAGCCTGCGGGTACTTGCCCTCGTAGTAGTAGACGTTGGCCAGATGATTCATCGATAGCAGCGTGTCGGGATGCTCGGGTCCGAGCACGCGGCGCTGGATCGGAAGAGTCCGGCTAAGGACGGTCTCCGCCTCCGGGTATTTGCCCTGAATCTCGGCGATATTGCCAAGACGGCTCATGGCCTCCAGGGTCCTGGGATTGTTTCCTCCGAATGCGCGACGGTACAGATCAAGAGCCCGCTCGAACTGGTTCCGCGCCTCCGGAAATAGACCGAGATCTTCGTAGCTTTGCCCCATTGTGCTCCGGATGTTTGCTTCTACCTCCGGCTGCCCAGCAAACTTGCCTCCGATCCGTGCGGCGGCCCGGTCCAGCGCCGTGCGCACTTTCAGTTCCGGATCAGGCTTCGTGCTCGGCGATGCCTGGGTGCTGGCACCGGCCTGGGCCAGCACGTCGTTTTGCAGGAATTCATTCACCGCCTGAGCCGTTTGTTCGGCTTTGCGCGCCCTCAGCGCTTCCCTCGTGCTCACAATCACGCCCGCCACCAGCACCGCAAATACCGCTGCCGTCGCCATGACCAGCGCCTTATGCCGCCGCGCGAACTTCCGTAGCTGGTAGGTCGTGCTGGCCGGGCGTGCCATGATCGGTTCGTCCGCCAGGTACCTGCGGATATCGGTCGCCAGTGTGGCTGCCGACGTGTAACGCCGGCCTTTATCCTTTTCCAACGCCTTGGCGACGATCGTTTCCACGTCGCCCCGGTATGCCCGGCTGATCGAGCTCAGCTTGGTCGCGTCTTGATCCCGGATCGTCCGAACGGCTTCGGGCAATTGCTGACTCAACTCGTACGGAAGACGATTGACCAGCAGTTCATAGAGAATCACACCCAGCGCGTACACATCACTGCGCGTGTCCAGTTCCAGCGGATCTCCAGTCACCTGTTCCGGACTCATGTACGCGAGCGTTCCCACCAACTGCCCGACATCGGTCTGCCGAGTGGCCTGCGTATCGCTATCCGTGGCTCGCGCGACGCCGAAATCCAGAATTTTAGGTTGGCCCGTATCGTCGACCAGAATATTGCCCGGCTTGAGATCGCGATGGATGATCCCGCGCTGGTGTGCATGCTCCACCGCATCGCAAACCTTCGCGATCAGTTCCAAGCGCTGCCGGATGGTCAGCGCGCGAGCCGCCGCATAGTCCGTGAGCGGCACGCCATGAATGAACTCCATGGCGAAATACGGCTGCGGTCCGAAACCTGCGTCCGCCGCGCCGGCTTCATAGATCTGGGCGATGCCGGGATGCTGGAGCCGCGCCAGCACTTCTGACTCCCTCTCGAACCGCCGCACCAGCTCCGCACTCGCCAAACCCGGCTTGATCACCTTGAGAGCCACAATTCGCCGGGGCTGCTCCTGCTCGGCTTCGTAAACCATTCCCATTCCGCCTTCGCCTACGACGCGGATAATGCGGTACTTGCCAATACGACGGCCGGAGTCGGAGGCATCCACGACGGCGGCCGCCGCTTCCTCGATGGCACCCGTGAATCCGGCTGCGGATTCCTCAAAGGCGGCCTTCAGATGACGCCGTAATTCGTCATCGCCGGCACAGCGCTCATGGATGAACCGCGTCCGCTCCTCGGCGTCCATGGCCGCGGCAGCGTCATACAGCTCGGATAGGAGTCGAAAACGCTCTGGCGTCATACGGTTTCCCTCCGCCAATTCACGCGCGAATCACCATCGAACGGGCTTTCTTAAATGCCTAGATCGCAATTATAAGAAAAACGCGCTGTCGCGTAGGGGTTTCGCGAACTTCCTGCGCTTTACTGATCGGAGGCAGAAAAAATGCAGACCTTACCCAACATCATCCTTTCGTCAGTGGCGCCCGCGCTTGAAACCAGGCCGGTGCTCGATATCGTTTACCAGCAGCTTCGCGATGGCCAGATCGCTCCGGCAATCGATTACCTGTTTGAAGACCTGAGCGCGCGCCGCGAAGAAGAACCGGAGACGTGGCCGGCCTATGCTCGGGGGTGCCTGAGCCATCCGGTTCGTGCGTTGCTCCACCAGGATCCATTCACGTACCGAGCCTATTCCAAGCCGCGCGGCTACGCCGGGGATGCCGTCATGATGGATTACATTTACGGCATCGGCGAAGCTCCCGAAGCGGCCCGCACGGCGACGCCGGTCGGCCGTGCAATCTTCAAACACTTAGGGACGCAGTCGGCCGCCAAGGCGGTCCGATATCGCCGGCATCTGCTGGCCCGGTTGATCGATCGCGTTTGCGCGTCCGGTGGGTCGCGGGTGCTGGCCATCGCCGCCGGCCACCTTCGTGAAGTGGAATTCTCGCAGGCGGCGCAGAACCGCCGGCTCGAAGAGTTCGTCGCGTTCGATCAGGATGAAGCCAGCCTAGGGATCGTCGCTCGGGACTACGGTCATTTGGGAATCCGGACCATGCCCGGCTCGGTTCGTCAGATTCTTGCGGGTAAATCGAATCCCGGACAATTCGACTTTGTTTACGCCGCGGGGCTGTTCGATTACCTCAGCGCTCCGGTGGCCGCCGCGCTCACGGCGCGGATGTTCGAAATGACGCTCCCCGGCGGATCGATGCTGATCCCCAATTTCCTGACCGGCATGCTCGATTCGGGATACATGGAATCGTTCATGGATTGGCGCCTGATTTATCGCAATCACGCCGACATGGAAAAGCTGATCGAAGCGCTTCCCGCAGGCGCGGTCGCGGATTATCAGATCTTCGATGATCCGGACGATGCGATCGCGTTTTTGCTCGTCACGAAAGCGCGCCGGTAGACGAGACCATTCCCATGAAACTCGCGATCCAGAATATCCTTCATGATCGGGTCCGCTTCGCGGTCGCCACGGCGGGCATTGCCTTCGCAGCATTTCTGATGACCTTCCAGGGCAGCCTTCTGAACGGCTTCCTAACGGCGGCGTCCAAGGTCGTCGATGCGACCGATTCCGACATCTGGATCACCGCTCGCGGGGTGACGTGCTTCGATTTTTCCGCGCGGCTGGGGCGCCGGTTCATCGAAATGGCAAGGATGGTACCGGGCGTCGCTTCCATCAGCAGGGTCGGCATGGGATTCCTCGAATTCCGTAAGCCGGGAGGGCTGCATCAAGTCGTCGCGCTGATTGGCGCCGATCCGAACACTGGACTCCGGTTTCCTGCGCCGACCATCGACGGCGCGACAAAGCTGGCAAACGACGGCGTGCTGATCGATCGCAGCAGCGCTGCGCTGTTCAACATCCCCTCGCTGCCATGGGATACCGAAATCAACGGGCACCGCGTACGTGTGCTGCGCGAGATCGAAGGGTTCAGCTCATTTCTGGGCAGCCCCTACGTGTTTTCGTCATATGAAGACGCCGCGCGATGGCTGGGTTTCGGCCCGCAAGACGCGATGTACGTGCTCATTCGTCTGGAACCCGGCTTGGATAGCGCGGCTTTCAAGAGTGCGCTTCAAGCGCGCATTCCTGATGTCCAGGTGTGGACGAAAGCAGAGTTCAGCAAGCAGGCGCGCGCGTATTGGCTGCAACAGACGGGCGCGGGCGGCACGGTCATGACGTCGGCGGTCCTCGGTTTCATCATCGGATTGCTGATCGTCTCCCAAACCATCTACGCCGCCACGATGGAAAATATCGAGGAATTCGCCACGCTCAAGGCGCTGGGCGCCAGCCGCGCCTATATCGCGAAAGTAGTGCTCACCCAGGCGCTTACCTGCGGAGTCGCCGGATGCTCGCTTGCGATGATCGTCTCGGGTCCGGCAATTCGTGCCGCGCGGGCAGCCGTTTCCTGGATTTTGATGCCGGACTGGCTGCCGCTTGCCATGTTCATTCCGGGGCTGCTGATGTGTGCGGCCGCCTCCCTGATCTCTGCTCGCAAGGCGATGGTCGTAGATCCCGGGAAGGTGTTCCGTGTCTAACCGGTTCTTGGCAGTGGAAGACGTGGCGGTGACTTATGGCTCGGGCCGCAGCCAGACTCGCGCGCTCCAGAACGTCTCTTTGGATTTCGAACCGGGCACGCTGACGCTCATCAAAGGCCCGTCAGGGAGTGGGAAAACGTCCCTCCTGGCGGTGCTCGGCGCGCTGCGTCAGCCAGATTCTGGATCGGTCTGGATTCAAGATAAGAACGCCGCCGCGATGTCCGACCCGGAACGCACCCGACTACGGCGCAGCGCAGTCGGATTTGTTTTTCAGGCGTTCCGTTTGTTTCGTTCGCTTAGCGCTCTCGACAACGTGGCCGTCGTGGGCGAACTCGATGGCGGCGTGCTGGACCGGAAGATGGCGCGGAAACGGTTATCGGAGCTGGGCCTCGAAGAGAAGTGCCACCTGCGGCCGCATGAGTTGAGCGGAGGCGAAAAGCAGCGCGTAGCGCTCGCCCGAGCATTAATGACGAATCCTTCGATTCTGCTCGCGGATGAGCCGACCGCCTCGCTCGATCCGGCGTCCAGCCGGCAGATTTGCAGTCTGCTTCAGCAATTCGCTCATCAGGATGGCCGCACTGTGGTGGTCGTATCCCACGATGAGCGATGGGATTCGTTCGTCGATCGCACCGTCGTTCTGGCGAACGGCGTCGTCTCGAAAATCAACAAAGGAGCACTCCAATGAAGATCCGCACGGCACTTTTCTGGATGGCGCTGGGCAGCGCCCTAACCGCTTCCGCTCTGTTTATGTCAGAGCGAAAAATTTCCGCGTCGACAAATACGAGGCAGCCCGACGCGCCAGCGGTCACGGAGCCGAGAATTGCTGCCGCTTCGCCCGGCCGGGTTGAAGGCGCTTCCGAACCGGTGGAAGTGGGCGCCGCCGCGGACGGAGTGATTCAATCCGTTCTGGTCAAAGAAGGACAGTTCGTCGCAAAAGGCAGTGTCATGGCGCAAATCGCGTGTATGGACGTCGAAGCAGAACTCAAGCAAGCGACCGCGGAGCAGGAAGCCGCTCAACAGCGGCTTTCCCGGGTCTTGGCGGGGAGCCGGCCGGAAGAACGACAGCTGGTCGCTCAGAAGGTCAAGACCGCGGAAGCAATTCTCGACGAAGCTTCACGGTACTTCGATCGAATGAAGGTGCTCGCGGCCAAGGACGATATTCCGCAGGCCGCGCTGGATAAGGCGCGCCGCGATTTCGAAGTCGCCCGGTCCCAGGTGGAAGAGGCACTTCGCAACCAGCGCCTGATCGATGCGCCTCCGATGAAGCAAGATACGCAGCGCGCACAAGCTGAACTCGACGCCGCAGCGGCGCAGGTGCTCGTGGCTGAGGAAACATTCGCCAAGTGCACCGTTCGCGCTCCCATTTCCGGCACCGTCACGCGAAGCTTTGCAAAGCCCGGCGAGTCGTTCAGCACACTGATGCCTCGCCCGCTGTTTACGATCTCCGACGTTTCGGCCCGGCGGGTCCGCGCGCAAGTGGACGAGCGCGATATCGCTCTGGTAAAGCCTGGCCAGGTTGTTGAAATCTCGGCTGATGCGTTCCCGAATCGGACCTTCAAGGGAACCGTGGTACAGGTTTATCCAGCATTAGGCCGGAAGACCGTCCTCACCGGCGATCCCGCCGAGAAAACCGATCGAGACGTCCTGGAGACGCTGATTCGCTTGCAGCCTGACGCCAACGTTCTGCCGCTCGGGCTGCGAGTGGCGGTCCAGTTTATTCAGGGCGAAGCCGGCTCGTCATTCAAAAATCCTCGCTGAGCGGTAGGGATTTCTCATCCGGATTGCGCGCTTTGGGTGTAAGCGTTTGAAAGCGACTGAAAAGGAGACTAAACGATGCGTTCCCTGAATAGATCGATTCTTGCGATGGCGGCGCTCTCGATGACGCCGGTGAGCGCACGCTCGAAATGGCAGTCCGTCGCCTTGGATTATCCGCCCGCGCGCACGATCCAATTCTCAAAGTGGCGCGCATCAGACTTGGATGAAACAGATCGCATCGGCGCGAAGCATTTGGCCGAGGCGGTCCAGTATCGTAGCCTGGATCGGAACTATTGGCAATACTGCTAAACGTGAGCAGGGATGACTCGAAAAGACCCAGTTTTGGCGCGGCGCAATGTGTGAATTGAGACACTAAGCGGCGAGTCACGCACCTGAGGACCCGCACATGCTTTCCGGAACGCGGCGCCTTACCGCGTGCTTGCAACAGATTGAATCATAACGACAATCACCTTATCCTATTCCCCTAAGTTGTTAGTACTAATGGACCGGAAACCGGAATCTGGTTCGACAATTGCGTTCTCAAAGGCATTCGTGCGCGTGCTTAGCGCTCATGAGGAAGGTTTGAATTCATGCCCGAAATGCGATCAAAAACATCCATACTTATCGGAGTGCTGCTCGCGATAATCGTCGCGGCGCCCCTCGTCAGTGCCCAGACTCAGACCCCTCTTAACGCGCGGCTGGTGCTTCGGCCGCTGACGCCTGGAGAGATCTCTACTTACAAACTTCCTTCGACCACCGAAACCTCGCCCGGCAATAATAATACCGGGTTGGGACAACCGGCGTATCTCGAAGTCGATATCAACCTCGCGATTCCAGCCTCGGACATCGTCAGCGTGACCTGGTCACTGGTCAATGTTCCCGGCGGTTCCAACGCGAGCATCGCCACCAGCCCTTTGACGGCTTCCATACCGGTGTTCGAGCCTTCGGACAGGCTGGTGCTTCAGCCGGCCGGACGCGCGCTTCTTCGTCCGGACCTGGTCGGCGAATACGAAGTTAGCGCGACCGTCACTACCGCGAGCGAGGGAACCGCGACTCTCGGCCAGACGGTGTTCGGAGCCACCTACGCGGGCATTTCCACCTGCTCCGGCTGTCACGATGGAGCATTTGCGGCGCTCAACAAGGTTGCAACGTGGTCCACAACGGAGCACGCCAGCATCTTCAAGAACGAGATTACAGGAGCAAACGCCAATACCACGTATCCAACCACCTGTTGGGGATGCCATACGGTTGGATACGATCTGAACGATCCCATGCAGAACGGCGGATTTGACAAAATCATGGCGCAGTTGGGCTGGACCGAGCCCACAACGCTCAACGCCGCCGCCTGGACCGGTATGCCCGCGGCGCTGCAGAACGTCGCTAATATTCAGTGCGAGAACTGCCACGGGCCGGGAAGCCTGCACGCCGTATCCGGCGGCACGCCCATGGAAATCACCGTACCGACCGGAACCGGGGCCTGTTCCCAATGCCACGATGAACCCACGCATCACATCAAGACCGCGACTTGGGAGCAATCCGCGCACGCCGTCACCACCACCGATCCGGCCGGCAACGCGACCTGCGTCGGATGCCACACCAACAACGGCTTCATCGGCCGCATGAACGGTGCGACTACTCTCGACACGACTTATGGCGCCATCGGATGCCCGACCTGCCATGAACCTCATGGCGAGACAACCCCTTCGACCGCGGTTCACCTGATTCGCAACATGGGACCGGTGAAGCTCGCCGATGGCACCCAGGTGAGCGACGCCGGCGCGGGTGCGCTGTGCATGGAATGCCACCAGGCTCGCGTGAACGCGTCGACCTATGTGGACAGCACGCCCGGCAGCGCGCACTTTGGCCCGCATGAAGGGCCGCAAGCCGACATGCTCGAGGGCGTAAACGGCTACACGTATGGCGAAACCATTCCGACTTCCGCCCACCAATGGGCCGTCACCGACACCTGCGTCGGCTGCCACATGCAGACCGTCGCGTCGACGGATCCGGCCTTCATGCTGGCCGGCGACCACACGTTCAAGATGAGCGCGACGCCCGCCGGCGCCAGCTCGCCCGAGGATATCGTCGCCATCTGCCAGACCTGCCATGGTCCGGACATCACCACCTTCAACTTCCCGCTGTTCGACTACGACAACACCGGCAACATTCAGGGCGTTCAGAGCGAGGTGCAATACCTGCTCGATCAGTTGAGCGCCATGCTTCCGCCGGTCGGCAAGGCGAAGACCTCGCTGAGCATCGATTCGACCTGGACCAAGCCGCAACTGGAAGCGGCGTATAACTGGCTGTTCGTCACCAACGATGGCAGCAAGGGGATCCACAACATGGCGTACACGGTGGGTCTGCTGAAGGCTTCCATCGCGCATTTGAGCGCCACCCAATCCGGCACTTCGACCGGCAACTAGACCCAGCCTGGTTCCGTTTTGAAAAAACAGCGCCGGACGCGGCACCTGCGTCGCGTCCGGCGCTTCTTTTTTTTCCTCCTTGAGCGATTCGGTTTGCGCCGCAGCACCCATCGCCACGAGACTTTGCGCCCATTCCCCCACCAATCCGAAGAAAGTCGGCGCGGTTTCGCGACGTATTTTCGTTCCATTTCGGCATATTGCAGAAAGCAAAACACAATTCCGTTGGGAATCGGGCCTGCACACTTCATTACAGCCAGTCCGGTTCGCCGCGCCCGTCCGTTCCGATGGGCGCTCGCACCGCTCGAAGCTGCTCATGTGGGTTTTGTTTTTTTTTTGGCCGCCCCAGCGTTAAAAGGCCGGCCCGAATAGCGCAGACAACTGTAAGGACATAACCAATGAAAAGGCTCTCTCTTATCTTCCGGGTCGCGGCGTTTGCCGTGCTCCTGGCCTTGTGCCTGACCGCGCAAAGTAAGAAATTCGCCTACGGTCCAAGAGACAAGGCTTTTTACGCAGATCCGGCCCTGGTGGCTTTTGTTCGCCCGGGCCTGGTGATTACCATTAATTCGGCAAGCATCAACAACGCCGGGGCGATCACTGTCAACTATACAATCGCCGATCCGTCGGGGCTGCCCCTGGATGTGGCCGGCGTGAATACTCCCGGAGCGGTTTCGCTCACGTACTTTGCCGCCTATATTCCCAAGGGGCAGGAACAATACGTGTCGTACACCACCGCGAGCGCGACCGGGGCCGTGCTGGGCACGGTGACTCGTCCGACCTTTGAAGAAGGCGGCGGGAAGGTCACGTCGTTAGGAAACGGGCAGTATTCCTACGTCATGAAAACCGTGGCGCCATCCGGATTCGATCCGACAGTGACCACCACCATCGGCATGAGCGGCAGCCGCGACCTGACGTCGTTCAATCTCGCCACCAGCTACGCCGGCGCAACCTATAACTTCGTGCCGAACGGCTCAGCCGTCACCGTCACGCGCGACGTCATCCGTACCGCAAGCTGCAACCGTTGCCACGATCAGCTCGCCGAGCATGGCGGCCATGCTTTTGGCATCGCGCAATGCGTGATGTGCCACCAGCCGCAAAATGTCGATCCGGGTACGGGCAATTCGCTAGACCTGAAAGTGATGGCACATAAGATTCACATGGGATCCTCGCTGCCTAGCGTGGTTGCAGGCGGCGACTACTATATCGTCGGCTACATGAACTCGAAGAATGATTTCTCCGCCGTGGTCGACCCCGCCGATGTTCGCCGCTGCGAAGTCTGCCACGACCAGACCACTGGCGCCGCGCAGGCGACCGCGTTCATGAAAGAACCGACGCGCGCCGCGTGCGGAGCCTGCCATGACGACGTGAATTTCGCCACCGGCGTTAACCATGCCGCCGGGCCGCAGGCAGACGACACGGAATGCGCGAACTGCCACATCGCCAAAGGCGAAACGCCATTTGACGCCTCGATTCTGGGAGCGCACGTCGTTCCCACCGATACGGCGGCGACTTATCCTCAGAATCCTGACACGTTGGTCGCCGGCATTAACCTGGCGATCACGGGCATCACCAACACCTCCGCTGGAAGCCCACCGACCGTGACCTTCACGCTGCAGGACAACGGCGGCAACAACATCCCGTTATCGACACCTGACGTGCTGGAGTTCACGATCGCTGGTCCTACCACAGACTATGGCTACACCAGCTTCGGATCCGGCACGTCCAGCACTCCCGGATACGTGACGGAAAGCGCTACGGGGGCGGCTTGCAATGCGAACGGTGTTTGCTCCTATACTTTTACGCACGCGATTCCATCTGGCGCAACGGGTACTTACACCGTCGGCGGTGAGGCGCGCATGAGCGTAACGGTGTTGGCGGGAACGACTGCGGCGCAGACATTCGAGCTCGGCGCCGCCAATCCGGTACTCAACTTCTCGGTGGACGGCTCGCCCGTCACGGCTCGCCGCACCGTGGTTCAGCTTAGCAATTGCAACAACTGCCACGTGGCGCTGTCGCTGCACGGAGGCCTCCGCAATCAGGCCACTTATTGCGTCCTGTGCCACAATCCGTCGAACACGGATGCCAGCACGCGCGCATCGGCTGCCGCGCCTTATAAAACCCAACCGGCGCAAGGGATCAACTTCGCGCTGTTGGCGCACCGCATCCACGACGGCGTGAATGCCGCATCCGACAATCCCAAGAATCCCTACATCGTGGTGGGCCATGGCGGCAGCATCGACAACTTCTCGGGCACCCTCTTTCCCGCAATGAGCCCGACGGGCTCCGCCACCTACATGCAAGACTGTTCGCTGTGCCACGTGAATTCGAGCGAGCAGAACGACCTCGCATCGACCGGTCTGAATCAGGTCACCGATCCGCAGGGCTGGATCGCTTCGAGCGGGGCCTTTGCGAATGCTTGCAGCGGCTGCCACGTATCGGAGGTTGAAGCAGCTCATTTCCTATCGAATACCAATTCGCTTGGCGAAGCTTGCAACGTTTGCCACGGTTCCGGCGCACAGTTCGCCGTTGGCGCGGTACACGCCCAATAGGCTCTCGCCAACAGCAAAGGTGCGGCTCGCGGGAATACTCGAGGGCCGCACCTGCCCACGTGTTTTTCCCTCCCAACTTCACCCTCCTCACGAAACGATCACCGCCTGCCTGCCGGCTTCCGCGACGTAGGGCCAGGAATCGGGAACCGGGTTCCAGTTACAATCGGCCAGGATGACGGACTTGATGCAGGCCGGGCTGGAGTTTGCGCGCGTGCTCGAAGACGCGCGCAATCGCGCGAACGCCGATTTCGAGTGGTACCGCTATGATTCGCTATCGAACCTGAAAACGATTGGCGGAATGCTCGGAGAGGAACAGCTCGCGCTGGCGCGGGAAAAGGGAGTGCTCGACGTCGGCTGCGGGGACGGCGACCTGGCGTTCTTTTTCGAGCGGTTGGGAAGCGAGGTCGTGGCGATCGATCATCCGGGGCCGAATCATAACGGGATGCGCGGGGTGAGGCGGTTGAAGGAAGTGCTGGGGTCGCGCGTGGAAATTCGCGAAGTGGACCTCGATTCGCAGTTTTCCACGCCCGACAGGCGTTTCGGGCTGACGCTGTTTCTGGGCGCGCTGTATCACGTAAAAAATCCGTTCTATATCCTGGAAACGCTGGCGAAATGCTCGGAATATTGCGTGATGAGCACGCGAATCGCGCGGCGATTTCCCCTGATCGGGCGGATTCCGGAGGGTGCGGCGGTGGCGTACCTGCTCGATCCGGACGAATTGAACGCGGATGAGAGCAATTACTGGATTTTTTCCGAAGCGGGCCTCCAAAAAATTCTGAAGCGCGCGCGCTGGAGGATCTGCGCGTATCGCAGCGTGGGCGACACGGCGGATTCCGACGCGACCAGCCTCGATCACGACGAGCGCGCGTATTGTCTGCTGCGCAGCGAGTGGGGACTGGCCAACGTCGCGCTCATCGCGGGATGGAACGATGCGGAGCCGGGCGGATGGCGTTGGACCGAACGATCGTTTTCAATTCGCGCCCTCGCCGAAGGCGCCGCGCCGTCGCGCGTGACGCTGAACGTGTACGTTCCGCCGGAAGCGGTGGTTCGGCCTTTAACGTTGTCGATCCGGGCGGGACGGAAGGCGCTGGCGCCTGCGGTGTTCGATCGGCCGGGGCTGGAGACGATCGTGCGGCACGTGAAAGCGGGCGAGCTAATCCAATTCGAGCTCGACCGGGCGCTGGCGCCAGATGAGCAGGACCCCCGGGAGCGGGGAATCATCGTCGGGTCGATCCGGTTCGATTAGGGGCTCTTGGGGATGTATAATCTGTTTTCTATGAGACTCTCGATTGCCGCCGTTGCGATGTTTTCCCTGGCCGGGCTGGTGTGCGCCGCGCCCGACGAACTCGACGATTCCTACGCCAAGCTGAAGGCCGCCGTGGACAAGAAAGACGCCGCCGCGGTCAAGGCCGTGGAGCCGGACGTGGTGAAGGGGGCCAAGGCGCTGATCGACGCTCCCAAGCCTGCTGCGGCCGACGAGCAAAAGGATTGGGAGAATCGCGTCCAGTACGGCAAAGAAGTGGAGCTGTACACGGAATACGCGCTGAGCACGATGGCGGAGCAGGCGGGCGATCCGGCCACTACCGTTGAGTTCGCCGACATGCTCCTGGCGCAGAATCCGAAAAGCAAATACATCGACGAGCCGTTCGCCAACGCCTTCCTGGTGGCGCTGGGGAAATCGGGAGGGTCGGCGAAGCAGGTGGCGGGGATGGCCAAGATCGCGGCGGGGCGTCCTGAGAACATCGTCGCGCTGATGGTTCTGGTGGAAAGAACCAGCGGCGCCGGACAGCTCAACTACGCCAACAAGCTGATTGCCGCTTCGAAGCAGCCGAGACCGGAGAACATCCCCGAAGCAGAGTGGGAAAAAACGAAGAACGAAGCCCTGGCGAACGGCTATTATTACGCAGGTATCGCTGACGGACAGCGGCGCTCCTTTGTCGACTGCGACAAGAACCTCACCGCCGCGCTTCCGCTCCTCGCCGGCAACGAATCCAAGCTCGGAGTCGCTTACTACGAGCTGGGCTTCTGCAAGTATTCGTTCGGAAAGCAGATTAACGACCGCACGAGGATGCAGGCCGGCCAACAACTCGTGGAAAAATCGGCGGGGATCAAGAGTCCCATGCAGAATCAGGCGTATCGCGACAATCTGCTGATGAAACAGGAGCTCGGCGGGCGGCGATAGGACAAAGCTCGGATCTATTGCGGCTTGTAGCGCCTGGCGAGAAGGCCGGTGGCGGCGTCAAGGTCGATGTCCGCGATCAGCAGGCCCTCTTTCGCGTATGGCTGAAAGCAGAGCACAGTTCCGTCAGGGCGAATGACGGCGGACGTAGTCGCTGAGCCGGGGCTGGCGCAGTTGGCAGAGGCAAACCAGCAGGTATTTTCGGCCGCGCGGCACAACATGGCTTTTTCGTGAAAAGTGTTGGCCGGATCGGCGAAAGACGACGGCGCGTAGCGGTCCGGACCGGCTTCGTGGAAATGCGGGTGAAACACGACCTGCGCGCCGCGCACGGCGGACCAGCGGACCGTTTCGGGGTAGCGCCAGGCTTCGTGACAAATGGCGATGCCAAATTTGAGCGGTCCGGTTTCGAAAATGCAGCGGCCGGAACCGGGCGCGTAGGTGCTCTCTTCCGACGGGTCGATCTGAACCTTATCTTGAAAGCCGGCGAAGGATCCGTCGGGACGGATCACCAGCACGGTCGCCAGCAGGGCGTCTTCAAGGACGCGCTCGGTCCCGAGAATCACAGTGAGGTTCGCTTTGCGGGCGGACGCGGCGATTGATGACCATGCGCGGTCCAGGAAAGCAGGGTCGGGCGGCGCGGCGGGCTTGTCTTGGTAGCGGTAGCCGGGGACGAAGCACTCGGGAAAGCAGATGATGCCGGCGCGAGCGAGTCCGGCCTCGGCGACCGCCTGTTCAGCGAGCGCGACGGATTCGTCGCGGGTCGCGGGAATGCGCAGATTGGCCAGCGCGATGCGGAAGGAAGTCATCCCATATTCCAATCTAGCCGATCGCGGCGCGAGCGCTAAAGTTTGGCACTCGCCGGCGTTGTCCTGATAACATGTCTTTGGCTTCGAGGCGTGGCGGCGTCCAAACCAGTTGCGGCGGGCCTTCAGGCAGCGAACGACGTTATCACCCGCTATCGCTGGCGCATCTGCGCGCTGTGCTTTTTCGCAACCACCGTCAATTACACGGACCGGCAGGTGCTCAGCCTGCTTGCACCGGAATTGCAGCACGTGATCGGGTGGAACGAGATCCAGTACAGTTCGCTGGTGAACTCGTTCCAGCTCGCTTACGCCATCGGGCTGCTGCTCGCGGGGCGGTTCATCGATCGCGTGGGGACGCGCATCGGCTACGCCTGCGCGGTGGGGTTCTGGAGCGTGGCGATCATGTCCAC
Organism: Bryobacteraceae bacterium; assembly: GCA_035501755.1. Classification (GTDB taxonomy): domain Bacteria; phylum Acidobacteriota; class Terriglobia; order Bryobacterales; family Bryobacteraceae; genus Palsa-187. The sequence goes on from DATJVN010000111.1 coordinate 40,777, forward strand.
CGCGGCGGCACGGACAGTATTCGGCTTCGGTTTCGCGCAATTTTTCGTGGGCATCGGCGAATCGGGAAATTTTCCGGCCTCCATCAAGACCATCGCCGAGTGGTTTCCTAAGCGCGAGCGCGCCCTCGCCACGGGAATTTTCAATTCGGGGGCGAACATCGGCGCGGTGGTGGGGCCGCTGCTGGTACCGTGGCTGAACAACCGTTATGGATGGCAGTCGGCATTTTTGGCGACCGGGGCGATCAGCCTGTTGTGGATCGTCCCGTGGCTGATGATTTACCGGCCGCCGCAGATGCATCCGCGCGTTTCGCCGGGCGAGTTGGCGCTTATTCAGAGCGAACCTCCTGAGCCCGGCGTCAAGGTTCCGTGGACGAACCTGTTGGCGCACCGGCAGACGTGGGCCTTCGTGATCGGCAAGTTCATGACCGATCCCATCTGGTGGTTCATCATGTTCTGGTTCCCGAAGTTCCTGACCGTGCGCTATGGGCTGACGCTCACGGCGTTGGCCTGGCCGATCGTGGTGGTGTACAACGTGAGCACGGTGGGCAGCGTGGGCGGCGGATGGCTGTCGGCGATGTTTCTGAAACTGGGCTGGAGCGTGAACCGGGCGCGCAAGACCGCCATGGCGATCTGCGCCGTGGCCGTGGCGCCGGTGATTTTCGCCGCGACCTCGACGCACCTGTGGGTGACCGTGATGCTCGTCGGAATCGCGACAGCGGCGCACCAGGGATGGTCGGCGAATATTTTTACGCTCGCTTCCGACATGTTTCCCAAACGCACCGTGGCGAGCGTGGTGGGGATCGGTGGATTCGGCGGGTCCATCGGGGGAGTGGTGATGTCGACGCTCACCGGGCTGGTGCTCCAGTACACGCACAGCTACATGCCGATGTTCGCGATCGCAGCGTCGGCTTACCTGCTGGCGCTGGTGATCATCCATGCGCTCGCGCCGCGCCTGGAGCCGGCGGACATCGCCGCATGACGGACGCATTCAGCCTGAAGGGAAAAAACGCGCTGGTGACCGGATCGCGAAGAGGTCTGGGCGCGGCGATGGCGCTGGGGCTGGCAGAGGCCGGCGCGAGCGTGATGGTGCACGGATCGAAGGCGCAGGGGCTCGATGGCGTGGCCGATGCGATTCGGGCGAAGGGCGTCAAGGCAGCGAGCTTCGCCGCCGATCTGGGCGAGATTCGGGGGCCGCAGGACTTGATCGACGCAACCATACGGGAATTCGTGTCGATCGACATTCTGATCAACAACGCGGGGATCGTGCGGCGCGCACCGGCGGCCGATTATTCGCTGGAAGATTGGAATGATGTTTTGCGGGTCCAGCTCACCGCGGTCTTCCAGCTCTCGCAGCTTGCGGGGAAGCACATGCTGGCGCGGGGGCGCGGCAAGATCATCAACATCGCTTCACTGCTTTCGTTTCAGGGCGGCATTCTGGTTCCGGCTTACGCCGCTGCGAAGGGTGCAGTGGCGCAGCTTACCAAGGCGCTGGCGAACGAATGGGCGCCCAAGGGTGTGAACGTGAACGCGATCGCGCCGGGATACTTCGAGACCGATCTGACTGAGGCGCTGTATCGCGATCCGCTGCGCAGCCGCCAGATTCTCGAGCGCATTCCGGCAGGACGATGGGGACGGCCGGCCGACATCGCGGGCGCGGCGGTGTTCCTCGCATCGAGCGCGAGCGATTACATGCACGGGTCAATTGTCACGATCGACGGCGGGTGGCTCGCGCGGTAAAACGCAACGTCACATCTCCGCCGCGGGCCGGGCATCTCGACAGAGATCCCGTGCGGAAAGCGTCCCAACCGGTTCATGCGCTTGCCCCACAATCAGCTTTTTCGCAGCGGCGCCGCGCGTAACGGTCACGCGCTGTGCGAGCTAAATTCCCGCGAATCACTCCCCAAACGCCGCGAGTCTATTTTATAGAGTTCGCCGTGACACGGCCCCACTCTGGAGGGCCGGCTCAAATCATCCGGATTTGAGGAGGGCGGATGCAAATGCAAGCGATCGCATCCAAAACGACATTCCTAGTTTTTCGAAAGGAGAGATTCAATGAAGAAAGCGACCATACTGGGACTAGTGTGCGCCGGCGCGCTGCTGCTCGTTCCGTCGCAGGTCAAGGCAGACCAATGGAACGAACAGACCACCTTCACATTCAGCCAGCCGGTGGAGATCCCCGGCCAGGTGCTCTCTGCGGGCACTTACACGTTTCAGCTGCTCAATTCGCTATCCGACCGCGACATTGTGCAGGTGTTCAACAAGAACGGAACGCACCTGTACGGAACGTTCCTGGCGATTCCGGATTATCATCTCAGGCCTAGCGGCAAGACCATCATCACGTTCGAGGAGCGCGCGGCAGGCGCACCTCCGGCAGTGAAGGCATGGTTCTATCCCGGTGATAACTACGGACACGAGTTCGTCTACGGGAAGCCCAAGGCGCTAGCGCTGGCCGAGGCGAACAATCAGCCCGTGGCGTCGATGCCCGCTGCGATGGCGGCGAACACGACCAAGCCGGCCAAGACGGGGAATGAAGCTTCGGTTCAAGAGCTGAAGACAACTCCGCTGAGGGCCGAGCAGCCTTCGAAGCAGGAAGTCCAGATAACCGAGGTTTTCCCGGAGCCTCCGGGAGGACATCATCATCGCCGGGCGCCTGAGGAAACGGCTCAGAACACGCCGCCTCCCGAGCCGGCCAATAGTGCGGCTAATGCCGCTCCGCTGCCGCACACGGCCAGCTCACTGCCGCTGATCGGGTTGATCGGACTGGCATCCCTGAGCGCGGCGGGTGCGCTCCGGTTACGAATCGCGAGATCGAAGTAAGAATCGAGAACTCGCAGGCTGAAGCCGGTGCCGGCCGGGTTCGCGTGACGGATCGGCACAGGCTTCGGTCTGCGAGATTGGTGCGGTTTCACCAGAATAACGGCGTCCGCACCCGCTAAGATGAAAGCGGGTGAAAAGCATGACCGCGATTTCGGTCCAGTGGAAGTTTGTGTCGATTCCGCTCGCGCTGCTTGCCGCGGCGGTCCAGGTTTCGGCGCAATCCTTTTCGGTCGACGTGAACCTGGTGGTGCTGCACGCTACCGTGGTCGACAAAAAAGGCGGTTTCGTCTCGGATCTCGGCAAGCAGAACTTCGAAGTGTTCGAGGATGGCAAACCGCAAACGATCCAGTATTTCAGCCACGAGGACGTGCCCGTGGCCGTCGGGTTGCTGGTAGACAATAGCGGTAGCATGCGGCCCAAGCGTCCCGATGTGACAGCGGCGGCTGAATCTTTCGTCCAGGCGAGCAATCCGCAGGACCACATGTTCATCATCAACTTCAACGAGAACCCCACGTTCGGCCTGGGAAACACCAAGCTGTTTTCAGCCAACGTGGCGGATCTCGAAAAGGCGTTGAACGGAGTTCCGGCGCGCGGGAAAACGGCGCTCTACGACGCCATCCTGATGGGTCTCGATCATGTGAAGAAAAGTAGCCTGGATAAAAAGGTCCTGATCGTGGTCAGCGACGGCGGCGATAACGCGAGCCGGCACACGCTCCCGCAGGTGCTCGAAGCAGCCGAGCGCTCCAACGTCATCATCTACACTGTGGGCTTGTTCGACGAATACGACGAGGACCGCAATCCGGGAGTGCTCAAGAAGATCGCGCGCGCCACGGGAGGCGAATGCTTCCTGCCGTTGCAGATTGCAAAGGTCGTCGAGATTTCGGACGAAATCGCGCGCGACATACGCAATCAGTACACCATCGGATATCTTCCTTCCAACCAAAACTTCAACAGCGGCTACCGTTCGATTCAGGTAAAGGCGACGGGTCCGCATCACGCCAAATACGTGGTGCGCACGCGGACCGGTTACATGGCGTCGGCGGAGGGAAAAACCGGGGAGTCGCGGCGATGAAGTCCTCGAAACGAGGAAATTATCTGGCGAATGCGCTCACGGCGGCGGGCGTTCTGCTGTTGGGCTACTGCGCTTTCGTATTCATCCAGGCGAGACTGTTTCAGATCGCCGGTGAGCGGAGTTTCGAGCTGAAGGTTCACGCTCCGGCCGCGCCCGGCGCGCCGGCGCCCACGCCGCAAATGGGCCAGATCATGGGACGCCTGGAGATCCCGCGGCTGGCGCTATCGGTGATGGTGGTCGAGGGCGATGACGGCCACGATCTCAAACGCGCGGCCGGCCACATTCCCGGAACCGCGCTTCCTGGCCAGCCCGGAAACATGGGAATCGCCGCGCATCGCGACACCTACTTTCGCCCGCTGCGCGGGATTCGTCAGGGTGACGCAATCGACGTGCAGACCCTGCGCGGGTACTACTCTTATCGTGTGACCTCGGTCCAGATCGTCGGCCCTCAGGATAATCAGGTGCTTCTTCCCACGCCGCACGACAGCCTGACGCTGGTGACCTGTTATCCCTTCTACTACGTCGGCCCGGCGCCGAAGCGCTTCATCGTACGCGCGCAGCGTGTCCCGGCTGGCTGACGTTCACGCCGGACGCAGGAGATTCGTGACCATATAGACGAATGCGAGCCCCGTGATGGCGATCATCACGCCCGCGGCGATCTGCCAGACGCGCTCGAATGCGGCCGAATAGCCCGGAGTGCCGGCGATAAATCCGACGATGAATCCGCCGATGATGCCTCCGATGTGCGCCCAGATGTCGATGCCGGGAAGGAAACTGAGCACCAGGCCGTAAATCGCCCAGCGCATGAAAAATCGCCGGATCGCCTGGCCGTAAGAAGTGCGATCACGCACGCCCACGCCGATCATTCCGCCGATCAGCCCGAAGATCGCCGCGGAGGCGCCGATTGAAAGCGAGAAAGGCGCAAACAGGAAGCTCGCCAGAAAGCCGGTGATGTTGGAGATCAGGTAGATGGTGAGAAAGCGACCCGTGCCGCACACTTCCTCCACCTGCGCGCCGAGGTCGAACAGCACCCACATGTTCATCAGGATGTGCAGGATGTTGCCATGCAGAAATCCGGCGGTGATCAATCGCCACCACTGGCCGGCGGCGATGGCCGGATAATATTTACCTCCAAAAGCGACCAGGGCGTTGCCGGTCGGCGCCAGATCGCCGCCCGAAGCGTACAATACCGTGGCGATGTACAGGCCGAAGTTGATCAGCATGATCACCACGGTGGTGAATCGCGCCTGCGGGATGAGGCCGCCGCCGTCGCGCGATGGTCTGCGGTCGACCGCGCGCGGTCCCACTTCGGTTTGGCAATACGGGCAGATTTTGTCGTCGGTTGTGATGAAGGCCCGGCAGTTCGGGCACATGCGGCGCTTTTCCACTGGCTTTATTGTAGCCCGCCGATGCCGTACACTCGTCTCGATGAACATGCTCAGGCGCGTTCTGATGATCGCGTTGCTGCCGGCGCTCGCGGCGGCGGCTCAGCCCACTCCCGAATATTCGATCGAGGCGATCCTGATCGCCAACTCGCCCGGCGATTCCCTGGCGGAGATGCTGATCGGCGCGCCGCGCACCGAAAAGATCGACACGATTTATGCGGTCTGGCTGATCCGCGGCGGCGGACGCAACATCCTGTTCGACAGCGGCTTTCATCGCGAGCGCTGGTTCAAGCTATGGACCATCAAAGACTACGTGCGGCCCGATGAAGCCGTCCGCCTGGCCGGCGTGAAGCCGGAGGAGATTACCGACATCGTGGTCAGCCACGCGCATTGGGACCACATGGGCGGCATCAATCTTTTCCCGAAGGCGACCGTGTGGATCCAGAGCGAGGAGTTCCGCTACTACACCGGTCCAGCGTGGCAACCGGGCGGCCATCACGGCGGCATCGATCCGGATGACGTGCAGGAGTTGGTGCGGCTGAACACGCAAGGCCGGGTGCGGCTGATCGCGGGAGACGACGTCGAAATTTTTCCCGGCATCCGCGCATACACCGGCGGGCGCCACACTTTTGCCTCGCAGTTTGTGCGAATCGATGGGCACCTGCCGTTCGTGCTGGCCTCGGACAACGTGTATCTGTACCGCAATCTCTCCGAGCACAAGCCGGGCGAAACTTTCAGCAAAGACGATCACGCCGCCAATGTTGCCAGCCAGGAGCGGATGATCCAGCTCGCGGGTTCGCCCGACCGCGTGGTGCCGGGCCACGACGCGTTGCAATTCCGCAAATTTCCGACAACCGGCCGCGTCGCGAAGATCAAGTGATCGCGCGGGTCGCGAGATGCCTCTTGGATATACTGATGCGAGATTTGGGGGTGCAAAATGAATCTCAAGCTACTGCGGATTACCGGAGCGGTTGTGTTTGCCAGCGCTGTTTTCGCGCAACCCGCCGCGTCGATCAAAATCAAACCCGGCGATATTGGAGGCGTCGTTTCGAGCCCCAAGGGTCCGGAAGCTGGCGTATGGGTGATCGCCGAGACCAGCGATTTGCCGACCGGCTACATCAAGGAGGTGGTCACCGACGATCGCGGCCGGTTCCTGATTCCCGATCTGCCCAGCGCGCATTACCGGGTCTGGGCGCGCGGCTACGGATTGGTGGATTCACCAAAGGTCGAAACTGCGCCGGGCAAGCGGGTGGATCTGAAGCCGACGATCGCGCCGGACAAGAAAACCGCGGCGCAGATTTATCCGGCGAACTATTGGTACGCATTGATGAAGATTCCGGAAAAAAGCGAGTTTCCCGGCACCGGACCGGCCGGAAACGGGATTTCGCCGAACGTCAAGACGCAGGGGCAGTGGATTCACCTGGTCAAGACCGATAGCTGCGAATCCTGCCATCAGCTTGGGAACAAGTACACGCGCACGATTCCAGAGATGTTCGCGAGCCTCGATTCGCCGGCGCAGGCGTGGATGCGGCGGATCCAATCCGGGCAGGCGGGCAACGCGATGATGGGAGGGATCAATCAGCTTGGGGCCCAGCGCGCCACGGCCGAATTTGCGGATTGGTCGACGCGCATCGCGCATGGCGAGCTTCCCCACGAAGCGCCGCCGCGTCCGCGCGGAGTCGAGCGCAACGTGGTGATCACGCAATGGGACTGGGCTGATCCAAAAGCGTACCTGCACGACGAAATCTCCACCGACAAACGCAATCCGCGCGTGAATGCGAATGGCCTGATTTACGGGTCACCGGAGGAGAGCCGCGATTATCTGCCGGTGCTCGACCCCGTACACAATAAGCTCAGCCGGGTCACGATTCCGTATCGCGATGCGGATACGCCGGGGCAGCCTAAGCCGCTTCAACCTTCGCCGATCTGGGGCGACGAAGCCATCTGGGATAGCCATACCACGGTTCACAATCCGATGTTCGACGCGCAGGGACGCTTGTGGTACACCTCGCGGATTCGCGCGGTGAACAATCCGGATTTCTGCAAAGCGGGATCGCCGCTCATTTCAGCGCAGCTCACCCCGACGGAGCGCTCCGGTCGCGAGCTTGCGGTATACGATCCGAAAACAGGAAAAACCGGGATGATCGACACGTGTTTCGGCACGCATCACCTGCTGTTCGCCGAGGACGCCAACAACACGCTGTGGACCAGCAGCGGCGGCGGGGGCGGGGTGGTCGGATGGCTGAACACGAAGATGTGGGACCAGACGCACGACGCGGCAAAATCGCAGGGATGGACCGCGCTGGTGCTCGATACCAATGGCAACGGCAAGCGCGACGCGTACGTCGAGGCCGAGCAGCGCGTGCTGACGGCGCCGAGCGGCGAAAGCCTGGGGACGTCGAAGGCGCTCAATGCCGCTCCCGATCCGCACAAGGACACGCGCCTGAACGCGGCATTCTACGGGCTGGCGATCGGCACGGACGGAATGATCTGGGGCACGGTGCTGGGATTTCCGGGCGGCGTCGTGCGACTGAATCCGGGATCGAATCCGCCGGAGACGGCGCTCGCCGAATACTACGAGGTGCCGTTCAATAATCCGAAGGCGCCGGTACAGGGCTACTCGCCGCGCGGGATGGATATCGATCGCCACAACGTGGTGTGGGTCGCGCTCGGAAGCGGGCACCTCGCGAGTTTCGACCGGCGCAAGTGCAAAGGTACGCTGAACGGGCCGAACGCGACCGGGCAGCAATGTCCGGAGGGCTGGACGCTATATCAGACGCCCGGTCCGAAGTTCGCCAACGTGACCGATTCGGGCAGCGTGGATTCGCATTACTACGACTGGGTGGATCAATTCGACACGCTCGGGTTGGGGAAGAATACGCCGATCGTGACGGGCAACGATTCCGACTCGCTGATCGCTCTGGTCAACGGAAAATTCGTGATCCTGCGCGTGCCGTATCCGCTGGGATTCTTCGCCAAGGGGATGGATGGAAGGATCGATGATCCCAACACGGGCTGGAAAGGCAAGGGCGTGTGGACCACGTGGGGAACGCGCACGCCGTTCCACAGTGAAACCGGGAAAGGAACGTTTCCCAAGGTGGTGCATTTTCAAATCCGGCCCGACCCGCTGGCGAATTGAGCGGCGGCGATATAATTGACAGGAAGTGAACAGAAGTACCGCCGCTGAATTGAAGCCGGATTGGGAACAATGGCAAGGCGAAACTGTCGACAGCCAATATCGTCTCGAAAGCTTGCTGGGGTCGAGCAGGAGTACTGCGGTTTTTCTCACGTCTATCGGCTCCCGCCCGGCTGCTATTAAGGTCGTACTTGCACCGAACGAGGAACTCGCCAAACTGACCGCCCGCTGGTCGCGTGCTGCCGCCCTCGATCATCCGAACCTGCTGAAAATTCTTGCTTCCGGAAGCTGGACCAGAGCGAACATGAGCCTGGGGTACGTGGTCAGCGAGTATGCGGAAGAGAATCTAGCGACAGTTCTCGCGGAACGAGCTCTCAGCCCGGAAGAGATTTCTGAAATGCTCCGGCCGATCTCGCGAGTGCTGGTCTTTCTGCACGACAGGGGACTGGCGCTCGGAAGCTTGAAGCCCTCCAACATTCTTGCGGTTCAGGAGGTGCTGAAAATTTCAAGCGACGCGATCGCATCCGCGGACACTTCGCTCGATCTTAGGGCGCTGGGTGGTACCGTCATCGAGGCTCTCGAGCCTGGAATCGGGGCGCGAGATGGCGTTGCGAACTCCCTCCCTGAGCCTTTTCGGGAAATGGTGCGGAGGTGTCTGGGAGCGGATGGCCGCTCGCAATGGACTGCGGGCGACCTCGCGGACTGGCTCAGCCCCTCAAAGAGTGACCAGCCCGCGATGCCGAGCGTTGCAAGTCCGCGTACGCCGGTTCGCGTTAAGCCCACGCCGACCGCGATGGCCGTCCTTCTTGCGGCGGTTCTGATCGTTGTCCTTTGGATCGGCGCTGTGCTCAGAAGCCGGAGCACGGCGAAACCCACGGTCGCTCCCGAAGCCGCGGCCAAGCCTCAACCAACCGCCGTTCCTGTCCCGGTGCAATCCCAGCCGGCGGAAAATACTGAAGCCAAGCCGGTACGTCCACCGTCACCAGCGGCGCCGCACGCCCGCGCCGCCATTCGCATCGATCAGGTCCTGAGGGAAGTGCTTCCGGAGATTCCACCCAAGGCGCTGCGTACGATTCGCGGCAAGGCGACGGTGGTCGTCAAGGTTGGGGTGGATCCAGCAGGCGAAGTCGTACACGCGAGCGAACAGAGTGGCTCGCGGTATTTTGGCCGCCTGGCTGCGGAAGCAGCCCGCAAATGGCGCTTTACCCGCTCTGATGCAAGGTCCAGAGAATACGTCCTGAGATTCGAGATTACGCGAACAGGCGCGCGAGCTTTTGTTCAGAAAACGGCATCACGCTAGCATCCACAGCCGTAGTGTATGGTGTGCGGATGCGCCTTATTGCCGCCACACTTTTGCTGCTCATGCCCGTTTTGCCCCCGACCCGAAGCCGGCGCAATAAGCCGCGCGCAAAGGGCTCGCGTTTCAAGTCAGGAACGGATTGCGTTCCTTCTCGCGGCCGATCGTTGTGTTGGGGCCGTGGCCCGGAATCACGATCGCATCCTCGGCGAGCGGCAGCAGCTTGGTATGAATCGAGCGCAGGATCTGCTTTCCGTCGCCGCCGGGCAGGTCCGTCCGCCCGATGCTGTCGCGAAACAGAGTGTCGCCGGCGACCAGCTTGTTTTCAGCCGGAATCCAGAGGGAAATGCTCCCCTGCGTGTGGCCGGGCGTGTGCAGAACCTGAAATTCGGCCTCGCCCAGCTTGAGCGCCTCGCCTTCGGCAGCGTTCGCGTCGATCTCGATCTTCTCCGGTGTGCGCATCCCCAGCCAGCCCGCCTGGATGTCCAGATGATCGTACAGTTCCTGATCGTTCTGATTCATGTACACGGGTGCGCCGGTTGCCGCTTTCAGCTTCGCCGCCCCACCGATGTGGTCGATGTGCGCGTGCGTGATCACGATCGCCTTCACCTTCAGCGCATGCTTCGCCAGAATGGCGAGAATCCGGTCGATCTCATCGCCCGGATCGATCACGATGGCTTCCCGCGACGGCTCGTCTCCAAAAATCGAGCAGTTGCATTGCAGCATTCCCACGGGAAGAATTTCGTGGATCATTGCTTCGATTCGGCAGGCGTCATGGTTTCCGGACCTTCGCCGACGATTTCGAGCACGGCTTCCTCGTCCTTCGCTCCGTCATAGTGGATCTGTTTCGCGAAATGCTTCACATAGCTGCCGGCGTGGACCGCGACGGTGCTGTCGGGATCGTATTTGGAGCCGGTTCCCACCCACCACGTTCCCGAAAGCACGGTGATGTAGCGATCGTTGGGGTGGAAATGCGGCCGGCTCATGTGATGAGGGTGCCACTTGATCAGTTCGACGTAGATGCCGGGCTTGGTAGGATCGCCCGCGAGCACCGCGGTATCCACCGCGGAAGTTTTGCGCCACTGGATCTGATCGGGCGGCGTGATGAGGGCGATCTTGGGATCGACGTCTCCGGCCTGGATCGATCCGAGCCACGCGAAGGCAATAGCAATAGCGAAAAGCCGGGACATAAAATTCTCCTCTTGGAACACGATATCAGGAGTGGCGCTGGTTCGCTCGGCCTGAATTGTATACTCGGGGTATGGATGCGATCGTGCCCATCACGATGCGCTGGATGCATCTGCTCTCCATCACGGTACTGATCGGCGGAGTGGTGTATGCCCGCTTCGTGGCTGGTGAAATGGATGCGAGATTTAAGCCCATGGCATACGTGGCCATCGGCGCAATCCTGGTGTCTGGATTGTATCTTTTTCTGAGCAAACCCTCCTACCCGCCGCACTATCAAATATGGTTCGGCATCAAGGTCCTGCTCGCTTTAGATGTATTCGCGGCGGTGGTGCTTTATCGCAACGGCAAACAGCGCTCGCTCACCCGGGCGGCGATCTGGGGCGCGGTAATCGTCGCGATCGCGGGATATTTGCGATGGATCTCGCTCACCTGACCGAGGGCTATCGCGCGCTGCGCGAGCGCGCCGCATGGATCGATCTGCGCGGGCGCGGCAAAATCGTGATGGCCGGCGAGGATCGCGCACGCCTGCTGCACGCGATGGCCACCAATCACATCGAGCAGCTCAAACCCGGCGAAGGCTGCTACACATTTTTCCTGAACGCCCAGGGCCGGATCCTCGCCGACGCGAATATCCTGTGCTTCGAAGACCATTTTTTGCTCGATACGGAGCCTGAAACGCGCGTCAAGCTCTTCGAACATCTGGACCGCTACATCATCGCGGATGACGTCACCATCGAAGACCGGTCCGACCGACTCGCAACGATCTCAGTCGAGGGTCCCCAATCCGCCGCGATCCTTCGTCACCTCGGCGCCCCGATCCCATCCCGGACGTTTTCCTGGCTGCGCTGGGAGGATCGCATCATCGCCACAATCAACAGCACCGGCTCGGAGGGATTTTTTATCATTACGGACTCTGGGTCCAACGGCTTCGATCTTGGCGTTCCGCACGTATTCGCCCAGGATGCGCGCACGGTTCGAATCGAAAATGGCCGGCCGCGATATGGCGAAGAAATTACCGAGCGCAACCTGGTTCAGGAAACCGACCAGCTCCACGCGGTCCACTTCAGTAAAGGATGCTACCTGGGCCAGGAGATCGTGGAACGTGTGCGCAGCCACGCGCACATTCATCGCATCCTGCGGCGCCTCGAAATCGACACAGCCGACCCTCCCGCGCCCGGAACCAAGACCGAAGCGCTCGAAATCGCCAGCTCGGCTTTTTCGCCGGCTCGGAACAAATCAGTTGCGCTGGCCTACGTGCGCATGCTCTCGGCCGAACCGGGAACGGAATTGACCATCGGCGGCGCACGCGCCGTGGTCAGTGAGCTTTCGCCGGCTCCGCATCCAGTGCAAACGTAAAAATTTCTCCCGCCGTGTCCGCCACCAGCTTGCCCGCGCCCAGCGGTTTGCCCTGGTTGGCGAAAAAAATCGCCCCATCGGTCGACTGCCCCGGATTCAGCTTGATCGGCCCCAGCGCGATCGCCGACGCCGCGGCGGCCGCGTTCAGCTTCGATGATCCTCCGTTGGCCATCATGTTCCGCCGCCGCGCTTCGAAGCCGTTGGTCGAGTGAATCTGCGCGTTGCCGTACAAGCTCGCCTCGTACACCGACATCAGCTTCATCACGTCGCCGCGGCTGGCTCGTTGCATCAGCGTTTCCACCACGCTGCTGGCCGAGGACGCCGGCAGCCTGGCTCCATCCGCGCGCTCAAACCGGAAATCTTCCGGTTTCACCGACCACGAAATGGGCGAACCATTGGAGATAGCCACTTGCAGGATCGCATAATCGTGAATCCGCATCGCGATGGGAGCGAACATGACCGTAACACCATTATGCGTCAGCGCCTTATATTTCAAACCACCCGATTCAAATTCAATTACTTGGGCATGGGCCGCGGCGATGAACAGGCCGATCGCCGGGACCAGCAAACGTCGCGACCCCATATCTACATGATAGACTGGACACATCTTATGCAGAACGCAGGTGTACGTCCCAGCCGGCACGAACTGAGCGGCCACGGCCTACGCAATCTTAAAACCGCTTATTGGAATCTTGGAAACGCGCAGTTGGTGGAAAAAGCGCTAGGGCGTAACGAGGGAATCCTCGCCGAAGACGGCGCACTGGTGGTTCGCACCGGACAGTTCACCGGACGTTCGCCCAAGGACAAGTACATCGTGCGCGAATCGGGGACTGACACCACCGTGAACTGGGGGTCAGTCAATCAGCCCATGAGCGAGCGGAATTTCGACGGCCTGTTGAAACGGCTGCTTGAGTTCTTCGAGGGCCAGGACGTCTTCGTCCAGGATTGTTATGCCGGCGCGGACCCCGCGCACGAGCTGCCCGTGCGCGTAATCGCGCAGCGCGCCTGGCACGCGCTGTTCGCGCGCCAGTTGTTCATCCGCCCCGATGGAGAAAAAGCCGAGAATCACGTCCCCGAATTCACGCTTTTCTTCGCGCCCGAATTTCTGGCCGATCCGGCGGTCGATGGCACCCGCTCGCAAACCGCCATTGTTCTCAATTTCGCCAGGAAAATGGTGATCATCGCCGGAACGGAGTACGCCGGCGAGATGAAAAAATCCATTTTCAGCGTCCTGAATTTCTTGTTGACGTTCAAGAACGTCGTGCCCATGCACTGCTCGGCCAACATCGGATCGAACGGCGGGGTGGCGCTCTTTTTCGGCCTTTCCGGAACCGGCAAGACCACGCTTTCGGCCGATCCCGATCGAAGATTGATCGGCGATGACGAGCACGGCTGGAGCGATCGCGGCGTGTTCAACTTCGAGGGCGGCTGTTACGCGAAATGCATCAAGCTTTCGCGCGAAAAAGAGCCACAGATCTGGAACGCGATCCGCTTCGGCTCGGTGCTCGAAAATGTGGTGGTCGACCCGGAAACGCGCGTGCCCGATTTCAATTCTGACGAGCTCACCGAAAACACGCGCGCGGCGTACCAGATCGATTTCATCGACAACGCGGTGATTCCCGGCATCGGCGGCCATCCCAGTCACGTGTTGTTTCTCACCGCCGACGCGTTCGGCGTTTTGCCGCCGATTTCGCGCCTGACGCTCGAGCAGGCCATGTATCATTTCCTCAGCGGCTACACCGCCAAGCTCGCCGGAACCGAACGGGGCCTCGGCAAAGAACCCTCCGCGACTTTCAGCGAGTGCTTCGCCGCGCCGTTTCTGCCGCGCAATCCCGAACTGTACGCGAAGATGCTCGGCGAGCGCCTCACGCGTCACAACGCCAAATGTTACCTGGTGAATACGGGCTGGGTCGGCGGCGCTTACGGCGTGGGCGAACGCATGAGCCTGAAATACACGCGAGCCATGGTCAACGCGGCGATCGCGGGCGAGTTGGACAATGTCGCGGTCGAGCCGCATTCGGTTTTTCGCGTGCTGGTCCCCAAGAGCGCGCCGGGAATCCCGGCGGAATTGCTGGACGCGCGGGCACAATGGAAAGATAAATCCGCTTACGATCGCGCCGCGGAGGATTTAAGCGCGCGATTTAAGAAGAATTTCGAAAAATTTGGCAAGGTGAGCGAAGAAATTCTGGAAGCCGCGCCAGCCTAGGCCGGGAGCCCGGCGTCTTCACTCCCGATACAATTCGCGCAGCTCGATCCTTCCTCCGTACTCCAAAGTCGGGTGGTCGAGCGAGCGCTGGACCGCTTCTTCGTAGTTCGCCGCTTCAATCAGATAATATCCTCCCAGGAACTCCTTGGTTTCGCTGTAAGGACCGTCGGTCACGCGCTTGCCGCGCAGCACCTTTCCGCTGTCGAGGCCAAGCCGTTTGGAATCGACCGTGAACGGTTTTCTGGTCCAGGCCATGTATTTTTCGAATGCGCGCTGGCCGTCCTCGGGACTCATCTTGCCGAACGTTGACGGATCGTTATACAGCAACAGCATGTACTGAGGCATGTTGATTTCTCCTTATCATAGCGACGAACGAGCGTCGCGGAAATCGACACTGCTGTTACCCTAAAAGTTAGCCCTGATGAATCTTTATCGCCCTGTTCCCCGTGTCCCCGATTTTCCGGCCATGGAGCGCGACCTGCTTCGCTTCTGGAAGGATCATCGCATTTTCGATAAACTGCGCGAACAGACCGCCGGGGGACCGCGCTGGTCGTTCCTGGATGGCCCCATCACGGCCAACAATCCGATGGGCGTTCATCATGCCTGGGGACGCTCGCTCAAGGACATGTACCAGCGCTACCACGCCATGAAGGGCCAGCAGCTTCGCTATCAGAACGGCTTCGACTGCCAGGGGCTATGGGTCGAGGTGGAAGTCGAAAAGACGCTGGGCATCCGGACCAAGCGCGAGATCCGCGATTACGGGATCGAAAATTTCGTGCGCGCATGCAAAGAGCGCGTGCTCACCTATGCCGCGCGCCAGACCGAGCAGTCCATCCGCCTGGGCTACTGGTGCGACTGGGACGATCCGGCGCTGCTGCTCAAGCTGCGCGATGCGCTCGCCGACGGCGATGCCGTGATTACCGCGAAGCTGCCCAGCGGTCGCGTGGAAACCGCGCGGGCGAGCGAGATCATCCGCAAACTCGGCTCGGCCGAATACGGCGGCAGCTATTTCACTTTTTCCGACGAAAACAACTACACCATCTGGGCGTTCCTGAAGAAATGCCACGCCGAGGGCTACATTTATCGCGGCCACGACGTGATGCCGTGGTGCGGGCGCTGCGGCACCGGACTCTCGCAAATGGAGGTCGCCGAAGGACGGCGGATCACCGCGCATACGTCGGTCTTCGCCCGTTTCCCCATTAGAGGCGCCGAAAAAACCGCGCTGCTCATCTGGACCACCACGCCTTGGACGCTAACCTCCAACGTCGCCGTCGCGGTGAATCCGGACTTGACCTATTTAAAAGTCCGCCATCACGTTGGTAACGACGATTGGTTTT
This sequence comes from Bryobacteraceae bacterium, assembly GCA_035501755.1. Taxonomy (GTDB): domain Bacteria; phylum Acidobacteriota; class Terriglobia; order Bryobacterales; family Bryobacteraceae; genus Palsa-187. Next base: position 56,571 of record DATJVN010000111.1, read on the forward strand.
ATTACGTCGCCAAGGGCAACTACGAACGCGACCGTCTTCAGGATCTGCAAGTGGAGGGCAAGCGCGAAGCGCACAAGCTGCCTTCGATCCGCACGATTCTCAAGGGCAGCGGCGCGGTGGAAGTGGTCGAGGAACTCCCCGGCCGCGACCTGCTTGGCCTCACGTATACGGGACCTTTTGACGATCTTCCCGCGCAGAACGCGCCCGGCGGAGTTTTCGCGTACGGAGCAACCGGCGGTGGGCGAAAATCCGCGGAAGCGCACGTGGTCATCGCGTGGGACGAAGTGAGCGAAGCGGAAGGAACCGGGCTTGTCCATATTGCGCCCGGTTGCGGCGCCGAGGACCAGGAGCTTGGCAAAAAGAACGACCTGCCATTCGTCGCGCCGCTCGATGAAAGCGCCGTTTTCATCGACGGTTTCGGCCCGTTCACCGGCAAGAACGCCAACGATGTCGCCGACGATGTCGTCGCTGAGCTGAAGGCGCGCGGATTTCTGGTCGCGCGCGAAAAATATCCCCACGTTTATCCGCATTGCTGGCGCTGCAAATCCGAACTCGTCTTCCGGCCGGTTGACGAATGGTTCATCCGTATGGACTGGCGCGATCGCATCCAGCGCGTGGTTCCGCAGATCCGCTGGATTCCGGCGGAAGGCGAGGCGCGCGAGCAGGACTGGCTCAAGAACATGGGCGACTGGATGATCTCCAAGAAACGCTTCTGGGGACTCGCCTTGCCCATCTGGGTCTGCGCGGATTGCGGCGAATTCAGCGTCATCGGCAGCCGCGAGGAACTGAGAACAAAAGCCGTCGAAGGCTGGGACACGTTCGAAGGCAATTCGCCGCATCGGCCTTACGTCGATGCCGTCAAGATCCGCTGCGAAAAATGCGGCGCGATCGCCTCGCGCGTCGAAGATGTGGGCAACCCCTGGCTCGACGCGGGCATCGTTCCGTTCAGCACCATGGGCTACGCGACCGATCGCGAATACTGGCAGAAATGGTTCCCCGCCGATCTGGTGCTCGAAAGTTTTCCCGGCCAGTTCCGCAACTGGTTTTATTCCATGCTGGCGATGAGCGCCATGCTTGCCGATCAGGCTCCGTTCAAGGCGCTGCTGGGGCACGCCCTGGTTCGCGACGCGCGCGGCGATGAGATGCACAAATCCAAAGGCAACGCCATCGCTTTCGATGAAGCCGCCGAAGCTCTCGGCGCAGAGGTGATGCGCTACCTCTACGTCGAGCAGAAGACCGCGCAGAATCTCAATTTCCCGGACCTGCATCCCGCGGCAGGCGCGGGTCCCATGCTCGACGCCGAAGCGCGCAGAAAACTGCTGCAATTCTGGAACTGCTACAGCTTTTTCGTGATGTACGCGTCGGTGGACGGATGGAAGCCCTCGACAATAGCGCCGGCGCCCACCCACGAGCTCGACCGTTGGATCCTCAGCCGGCTCCAGCGCATGACCGCGGCAGCGCGCGACGCCCTCGACAATTTCGAGCACTTCCGTTTGATTGAAGCTTTCCAGGCGTTCAACGAGGAATTTTCCAACTGGTACCTGCGCCGCTCCCGCCGCCGCTTCTGGAGCGGCGAAAATGACGCGTATCACACCCTGTTCACCGCTTTGAGCACGGTGACGCGCGTGATGGCGCCCGCGCTGCCGTTCCTGGCCGAAGAAATTTATCAGAACCTGGTGCGCTCGGCCGACCCCTCCGCGCCCGAATCGGTGCACCTCACCTCGTATCCCGTCGCCGACGATTCGCTCATCGACGCCGGGCTCGAACACAGCATCGACGCCGTCATCCGCATCAAGAATCTGGCACTGAGTCTGCGCACCAACGCCAAAACCAAAATCCGCCAGCCGCTGAGCACGCTGTACATCCGGCCGAAAGACGTCGCCGACCGCCGCGTTCTGGAAAATCCGGATTACGCTGCGCAGATCCTTGAAGAGGCCAACATCAAGGAACTCCGGCTCATCGACGATGAAACCAAACTCGTGAAGCTGCATTTCAAGCCGGACGCGAAGAAAATCGGCCCGCGCGCTGGAAAGCACCTGAAGGCGATCGCGCACGCGCTCGAGAACGCAACCGCCGCGCCCAAATCCGTCGAAATCGACGGCGTGCCGTTCGAGCTTGCGCCCGAGGAAATCATCGTCAGCTTCGAAGGACCGCCGAACCTGGTCGCCATGCTCGAACAAGGGACGTTCCTGGCGCTCGACACCACGCTGACGCCGGAACTGAAGCTGGAGGGTCTGGCGCGCGATTTCAACCGGCTGCTTCAGGATCAGCGCAAAGCGCAGAATTTCGAGGTTTCCGATCGCATCGCGGTGATCTATCACGCGCCGCCGAATGTCGCCGAAGCGATCGCCGCGCACGCCGATTACCTGCGCAATGAGCTGCTGGCCACGCACCTGGAGCCCGGCGTTCCGTCGAACGGCGCGGTGAAGCTGACACTCGGCGGCGAGGAAATCCAGGTGTCCATCCGCCGGGCTTGAGCGATCAGTAAAAGGCAGCCAAGTGGCACAGGCTTCAGCCTGTGAGAAGACGCCCGGTGCGCTCGATCAGCCCGCGCAATTTCTCCGCGAGCCGAGGGAAATCCTCCACCGTGACCTTCATCTTCCTGCGCCAGTTGGGATGCTGCCAGGTGCTGCCGGGAAGGTTCTGCTGCTCGGTCTCGCCGGTCAGGTCCTCCTGATTCACGATCGCCACACGGCACGGCGTCGAGAGCAGAAACGCCAGCGGATCGTTTTCGAATCCAGCCGAGCGCAGGGCCTGCTTCAAACGCTCGATCTCGCCACGCCGCTCTTCCTTCTGGCGTTCGTAAGCGGCGTCATCGATCAACCCCGCCGCGCGCCGCGCTTCGATGTCACGGTACTCGAAAAATCCGGCGAGCGTGGGAAGGTCGTGCGTAGAAGTGGTCGCCGCGGCCTGCTCCGGATATTCTTCAGGCTTTTTGAAGGAACCGTCGGGGTGACGCTCGAACCACAGGACGCGATAGCTCAACAGCCCCGCTTCCGCCAGCGCCGCGCGAACTTCCCCGGTCACGGTGCCAAGATCCTCGCCGATAACGATGAAGCCCTCGCGCGCACTTTCAAGGGCCAAAGCTCCCAGCAGGTCCGAGGCGTAATCGAAGACGTAGGCGCCGTCGGTGGCCGGAAAACCGTCGGGAATCCACCACAGCCGGAAGAAACGCATCACGTGATCGATGCGCAACGCGCCGCCGTGACGCGCGGTTTTGCGGATCAGTTGCCGGAACAGCCGGTAGCCGTCGTCGCGGTGCGCGTCGCGATTGGGCGGAGGGAACGACCAATCCTGCCCGTTGGGCGAAAAATCATCTGGCGGCGATCCCACACGGCAGCCGCGCCCATAGAAGCTCGCATTGGCCCACAGGTCCGTGCCCCAGCGGTCGGTGGCGAGCGCCAGATCGTGATACAGTCCGATGCGCATTCCGCGCTCGCGCGCGTGCGTCTGAGTCGCAGCAAGCTGCGCGTCGATCTGCCATTGCAGGAATTTATAAAACATAACATCGCGCGAATGTTCCGCGGCAAAACTCTGCACCGTGGGCGACCGCGGGTCGTGATATTCGCGCGGCCAATCCCTCCATAGCCATACGTTGGCGTCGCGCTGGTGCATCTCCGCGTCGAGCGCGCAATACACCGCGAAGTCGTCGAGCAGCGCGCCTTCCCCGCCCACGAATTTCTCGAATTCAGGCGATCCCGCGAAATGGTCGAAAATTGACCGCAGCGCGCCCAGCTTCAACGCAGCCACGCGTTCGTACTCGACGAATTCGGCGGCGCGCAGCGCTTCAATTTCGCGCGGATCGGTGGCGGGCAACGCCGCCTGACCCACGTCCGAGCCCACCCGCTCCACGTCGAGATAAATGAAGTTGCGGTAAAAGGAGCACTGCGGCAGGTACGGGCTGGTGTTATACGGCTGGCGATTGGGAATCGCGTGCAGCGGATTCAGCGCGAAAAACTGAACGCCCGCAGGCGCGAGCGCATCGATCGCCGCGCGCAGATCGGTGAAATCGCCGCAGCCCCAGTTGCGATTCGACCGCAACCCGTACAGACTCAGCGCGACGCCGGCCATGCGGCCCGAGGGCTCGAGCACGCGCCGCGGGCACACGATGAAGCGCGCTTCCGAAAACAATTTCAGATCGGGCGGGTCCATCCAGGACGCGCGAATGCGGTGATCGCCAGTCCGCAGCGGCGGAAGCGGAATGCGCTTGGCGATGAACTCCGCCCGGTCGAGCGTGGCGCGCTCCAGCTCGCGCAGCTCGGGAAGCCAGAACCAGCGATGCTCAATCTCGCCGGATTCCCATTGGAACTCGATTTTAACCGACTCGCCCCCTCGCGCCGCGGGAATGCGCAACGGAATCGAATCCGCGTCTTCGCGCACCACTAAGGTGGGATCGAACGCCCGCGACCAGCTCCGCGCGCGCTGCTTTTCGACAGCGTCCTCGATGTTTTCGACGCCCAGCGAGCGCAGGATCGCCCGCGCCACGTCGTCCGGCGTGGAGTGGACCTTTCCCCAGATGTCGATGTATTCCGGCTCGATGCCGAAGGCGGTGAGCAGGTCGCGCGAAATCGCCAATCCCCAGTGTATGCCATGAGATAATGAAGTCGTGGACGCTGAACCGAAATTTCAATTGAGCCAGCCGCCGGAACTGTTCGCGCGCATCGACCAGGAGCCGTTGCCCGACGATTACGGCGAATCGATCGTCACCACCACGGTGGATAAAGCCATCAACTGGGCGCGTAAAAACTCCATCTGGCCCATGAGCTTCGGCCTGGCGTGCTGCGCCATCGAGATGATGTCGATGATCGCGTCGCGTTACGACATTTCGCGTTTCGGCGCGGAAGTGATGCGCGGCTCGCCGCGGCAGTCCGACCTGATGATTATCGCCGGACGCGTGTCCAACAAGATGGCGCCCGTGATCCGCCGCCTGTACGAGCAGATGCCCGAGCCCAAGTGGGTGATTTCGATGGGCGCCTGCGCCACCTCCACCGGCGTTTTTTCCAATTACGCGCTGGTCCCGGTGAACCAGGTGATCCCGGTGGACGTGTACGTTCCTGGGTGCCCGCCGCGACCGGAACAACTGATCTACGCCATCATGCTGCTGCAAAAAAAGATCGAGCAGGACACCAACGTAGTGGCGAAGGTCCTCAACCTGGCGTAACCCCAATTTTAATCGAGAGATGATTCGCGCTTGATTATGGCGGCTGCACGCGCGCTCACAGTTCCGCGCGGGTTGCCGATAAGCACATCGGAGAAACCGCCGAGTTTCTCCGGAGGGCGACGGTATGTCCATTTCCTTAGCCAGTGAAGTTCATTCTCTCGGCGCGCCAGCCGAACCGGCCGCGCCTGCCCCGGTCACCGAGGAACAGCGCGCGCTGATCCAGGCAGTCAAGGCCGTCAACGCCGCGGAAGTCTTCGGCGAAAACAAGGAAATTACCTTTGTGATGGACCGCCAGGCCAAGCGCATGGTGGTACGCATCGTCAACAGCGAGAACGGAAAAGTGGTGGAGCAGATTCCTGCCGAATATCTGCTGCGTCTTGCCGAAGAGAGCAAAGGAAGGTAATCCGCCAAGCGAATGAACCCCAATACATACGATCAATACCTGCGTAATGAGGTGATGAGCGCCGATCCGCTGAAGCTGGTGCGGATGCTGTACCGGGCAGCCATCGAGGCGGTGTCGGCGGCGCGCGCGCGACTGCGTGAGGGCGACATTCGCGGGCGGTCGCACGAGATTACCCGCGCCCTGCGCGTCGTGCATGAGCTGCTGCGCTCGCTCGACCGCGAACGCGGCGGCGAGATCGCTGCGCGCCTGGCGCAGCTTTATGCTTACATGTCCAGCCGGCTGATCGAGGCCAACGCGAACCAGTCCGACAAGCCTCTGGCCGAAGTCGAACGGCTTCTTTCGATTCTTCTTGAAGGATGGTCGGCGATTCCGGACGCAACGCCGGCGGCCGAACAACCCTTAGAATACGCGCCGCTGAGCTGTTCGTATTGACGATCAGCGCGACTGGGCCATTTCGCGGAAACGGCCGGGCGTGAGCCCGATGTGATGGCGGAAGGTGGCGCAAAAATGGCTTTGATCGGAGAATCCGCAGGCCAACGCGACGTCGGCCAGCGGATCGCGCGTGGTCGAAACCAGGCGGCAGGCGTGTTCCACGCGTTTCTGCCGCAGAAACTCGCCCACGGTCACGGAGAAGTGGCGGCGGAACTCGCGCGCCAGGTGCACCCGGTGCACGCCGGCGACGCGGGCGATCTCGGATAATCGCAGATTGCGCAGAAAGTTCGCTTCCATGTAATCGCGCGCCATGCGCAGCCAGCGCGGCACCGTCATGGCGGGATGAAACGCGCCCGAATCGCGCGCCCCCTCGGCCAGAATTTCGAGAAGAATTCCTTCGAGCGACACCGGGGAAAACGGGTCGTTGCGGCGGAATTCGGAGTGCAGCCGCTGGGCCAGCCAATTCGACGCAATGCTGCGAATTTCTATAGCGCGGTCGAGAGTCCGGGTGTTTCCCGCGATGCGGTCGAGCAACGCGCCGTCGATCGACACGATCAGGCACCGCGCATCGTTGTCGAAAGTGTTGGCGTGCTCCAGTTCACGCGGAAGGTAGCGCAGCAGCCCGGGCTCGTAGATCGCGCTTCGGCCGCCGCCGTAGGATTCCACGTAGGAGCCTTCCAGTCCGTAGACCAGGTGCGCCCGGTCGTGCGCGTGGCGGCTCAGCGTGAGTCCCGCGGGGAATTGTTTTTCGACGATGTGAAAACCCGGCACTTCGCGCGATGCCAGGGAAGCGGCAGCACAATTGCGTTCTTCGGAGATGGGTAAGGGAACGGCGCTCATAAGATCGGCTTTCTGGGGGTAAGCATGGCTCGTCTCACCCAAAATTTAGCCGCATGCGAGGGAATCAGTCTTCGACAAGTTATAAAAAATCTGTAAAAGGGCTAAACGCTCAATACCGCGCCCCAAGCGGGTGTTGTTTACAGCGTTTTTACATCTCGGCGGCACGGACGCCTGCGGGTTCCAGGAAAATGGAACGGATGAGCGAACAGGCGCGAAGCGGAGTTCCGGAGAGCGTTTGCGCGCTGCTCCATCGGCTGCGTTTCGACCGCGGGCCGGTTTCGCTCGACAAGCTGGACGTCGAAACTCTCGAATTCGCCGACCGCGCGCAACTGACGCCGCTGCTCACGCGCTTGGATCTGCCCGAGTTCGCGCGGGCTCGCGCCTCAGCGGCGCTGGAGCGCAACACGATTCGCGTCTCGCGCGTCGCGGCCGCCTACGCGGAGATCGCGCCCGCCTTCGAGCATGTGGTGCTGAAGGGGTTCACCCATGTGCCCCATTTCGTTGACGACGCGCGGCTACGGGTGCAGTATGACCTGGATCTCTTCGTTCCGCCGGAGCAAGTGAACGCGGCGCGGGATGCGCTCGGAGCGCTCGGTTACGAACCGGTAGCGGGGATGGAAAAACTGGCAATGGACCATCATCCTCCCATGATTCGCAAGACCGGATGGGAGTGGCGCGGCGATTATTTCGATCCCGACATTCCGGTATCGGTCGAGATTCATTTTCAGTTCTGGGATCCAGCGACGGAGCGTCTATTTCCGGAAGGTCTCGACGATTTCTGGGCGCGGCGCAGCGGCGCGCGGCTGGACCCGGTGGATACGCTCGGCTATGCGGCGCTGCATTTGTGCCGGCACCTGCTGCGCGGGAATCTCCGCGTGTTTCAGGTGTGGGAAGTGGCGCGATTTTTGCACACCCATCGCGTCCCCGCGTTCTGGCGGACATGGAAGCGGCAGCATTCGCCGTCGCTGAGGCGCGTCGAGTCAGTGGGATTCCTGCTCGCCTGGCAATGGTTCGGCTGTGATCTTCCGGCGCAGGTGCGCGATGAGATCGCCGCGCTTCCCGAATCCGTCCGCCGCTGGTTCGACCTGCACGGCTGGTCGCCGGTCCAGGCCATGTTCCGGCCGAACAAGCGCGAGGTCCTGTTGCACCTGAGCCTGGTGGAGAACGCCGCGGATCGTTTGCGGATCCTGCGTCGCCGCCTGATTCCCGCGGGCCTTCCCGGACCGGTCGATGCGGTGCATCTCCCACCCGGGCAGATGACGTTATGGAGAACGGCGAAGCAGCGCGCACGATACCTGGCCTACGTCAGCTCGCGCGTCGCGCGGCACGCGCGGCTTTTCGCTCCCACGCTGGGTTCGAGTCTGCGGTGGTGGACACACATGCGCTGATCACGCTGGTTACCTGCTGCTGCCAGCGGTCGAGAGTGAACCCCCGCTCAAAATGGACGCGTGCGCGCTCGGCGACGGGCGCCAGATCCAGCCGGGTGACTTCGAGAATTTTTCGCGCCAGCGCCCCAGGCTCGCATTCGGGAACCAGGAATCCGTCCACGGAATCGCGGACGATCTCCGGAATGCCGCCGGCGGCGTAGGCGACCACCGGCACGCCGGCCGACCAGGCTTCGAGAATGACGCGCGTGGTCGACTCGGCCGCGGTCGAGGGAACAATGAGCAGATCCAGCCCGGCAAGCACCACCGCCATGTCCTCGCGCCAGCCGGGAAATTCCACCGGAAGGCCCTCGGCAAGGCGGCGCACTTCATTGCAGTAATCGGGCTGGGAGAACATCGGCTCCCCGCAGATCAGGAAGTGCGCGGCGCGCTCGGCGACGATTGCCGCGGCGGCGCACAGGAAATCGGTCTGTCCCTTCATCGGCGCGATTCGTCCGATGACGCCGATTCGCCAGCAGCCTCCGGGAGCGAATGTTTTTCGCATAAAGGGAATCGGGTTCACGCCGTTATAGATCACGTGCAAGCGTTCGCCGCTATATTGGCCGGCGACATGACGCGAGTTGGCGATCACGGTCGCTCGCGCGCGTCGGATGGCCCAGCGCGCGACCCTCGCCGCCGCGCCCTGTTCCAAAAAGTGGTGGGCATGAAAAATGACCGGCCGTCCACGTGAGCCGAGCGCGGCAGCCACCAGCGGACGTGGAGCGTTGACGTAAATCAGATCCGCATCGCGCGCGGCGATCCAACGCGCCAGTTGCGCCGTGTGGAGAGCGAAGGCGAGCGTGTCGCGCACGGATTTGTGCCCGTTCCGATAGGTGCCCATGCAAATCGCGGTGGTTCCAACGCTTCCAGCACGGGCCAGATCGAGCAGCGGACCCGCGGGCGCCGCGACCGTCGCGCTCCAACTGCGCTCGCGGATGGCAGGAAGCAGGTCGAGCAGGCAGCGCTGGCCGCCGCCGGTTTCTCCGAACTGCTCGAGAAACAAAATCTTCATCGCCGCACCGCCAGAGCCAGCGCGGCGAAGTACAGAGGCAACAGCCGCCAGAAGGTCAGCACGTCGGCCGAAAACATCTGCGCCATCTGTCCCATCCAGAAACAGAAAATGCCCGCGCCGAAAAACGCTTTCTCAGGATCGGGCGACTTCGCGGCGCGCCAGGCCGCGCGCAGAATCGCGAGATTCAAGGCGAGCAGCGCGCCCAAGCCGACGATTCCGGTCTCGACAAGCATGCTCAAATACATGTTGTCGGCCACCACCGTTTGTCCGATGAAATTCGAATAGGGCAGCGTTTTGTAACCGACGCCGAGGACGGCGTGCCAGGGATTGGCAGCAAGAAACTGAAGCAGCGCCCCCCAGGATTCCAGGCGTCCACTAAGGACCACGTCGGAAGAAAAGAACAAGCCGGTTGCTGAAGCCCACAGCCGCGCCCAGAACGCGGTTACGTACCCGGGAAAGACCGCGAAAGCCAGCACGGCGCCCGTGACGACGATGCCTGCCGCGGCAGAGATTCCGCGTTTCGTGAATCGGCGCCGCTCCAGGAAGGTGAGCGCGGAGAGCGCTATGCAAACGTTCAGAGCAGACGCGCGGGAGTAGGAGAAAATCAGCGCCGCGGCGAAGATCGCGCAGCCGGCCAATGGCACGAGCCTCCGGCCGGCACGCCGCGCCAGCGCCACCGCGCTCATCACCAGGAAAAACGCGCAGAAATTCCCCAGCGTTCCCGCTTCGTAGAACAATCCCTGCGCGCGGCGATACACCCCGCTGTCGAGCCACACGAACTGGCGTCCTATTCCGGCGGGGGCGGGAAACTGGTAGTAGAAATCGAGACAGGCGAAAGCGGCCGAAGCGACGGCGGCTGCATAGATCAGCGCCATCGGGAAGTGCGTGCGCCGCGCTGGTCCGGCGGAAATGTAGAAAAAAACATAGACGGAGATCGCGGCCAGTCCCGCGCGCGCCATACTCGCCGCGCCGATCGCGATCCCGGAATACAGAGCGGCCACCGCCGCGCTGAGCGTCAGGACAACGGCAACGAGCAGCAATACAGCGGAAAGAAAAGTCCGCTCGAAACGCCATTCGCGGAGACGCAGGAAACCAACGCCGACGCCCACTGCGGGGAGAAAAACCGCTGGATGTGGGCCGGAGTTGCCAAAGGCGACCGGTAGCGGAGGCAATAGCAGCACGCTCACGAAGAACGCATTCAGCCACGCGCAGCGCGAGACGACACTCCAGTGCACGAGAGGAATCAGCACCAGCGGCGCCGCGAGAATCAAGCGCAGGGGCACACCGGCAATTGCGATCGCCGCCGCGTAGGATGCCAGCAGTACAACCAGTGCGATGCGCGGCCAATTCGCGCCGACCGGAACCGCGTTCATTCGGAATCGCGCCGCGGCTCGAACACCACCGCAAGATAGGCGACCGCGCAGATTAGCGCCGCCAGGAACGCGATCCCCACGTTCAGCGCAACATTGGGCGAACTGGGACGGTCGGGCGCGACGGCGGGATCGAAAATCCGCAACCGCTCGCCGCGCGTGCCCCGCATGGCGCGCATCTCGCGCACGCGGGCCGAAGCTGCGTCGAATCCGCTCTGTGCCGCGTCCCGGCGCTGGCGAAGCTGGTCGGCCAGCGCGTTCCGCCCGGAAAGCTGTTGCGATTTCTCGCGGATGCGTTTCTCGAGCGACGCGTCCTGCTGCTCCAGATTTTGAATGCGGGCGCGCACTTCGGCGACCCGGGCCTGTTCGCTGAACTCGGCCGCTCCCGCGCGCGAATCGAGCAGATCGCGTTGCAGGTCCTCGCGCGCGTCGACCAGCGCGTCGATCTCGCCCTGGAGGGATTGGTCGGGATTGCGGGCGTTGAACTCGATCCAGGCGGCCTGCTGGTGTTCGAGAAACTCCCGCGCGTTCTGAAGCACTCCCGCGGCTGCGTCGATCAGATCTTCATCGCTCTGCTGGTTCGCCGCGCGCGTCGACGCGATGGTCTGGTCGGCGAGAAATTGCGCCACCGACTGCGCCTGTCCCGGGTCAGGAAGGGTCACCTGGATTTCGAGCACGCGAGTATCGCGAACCAGCGCGACCCGGAGTATGCGGCGTTTCAACCGGTCGAGCGATCCCGATGAGCCGTTCCGCAGGTGAAACTGGTCGGCCGCGCGCAGGAACAGCGAATCGCTCGAAGCCAAAAGCTCGTACGCGCGCAGCGATTCGAGATACGCCGGATTCATCACCACCGCCGTGCGCGGATCGGTAGTGGCGGGCGGGTCGATCAGCACGCGCGCCACCGCGGTGTACCGTTTCGGGAGAATCAAGCTGACGCCGAGAGCGAGCAGAGCCGCCGCGGCGGCGACCACGAAAATGAATCGCGCGTGGCGCCGGAGAAAGCGCAGGAACTGGCGAGCTTCAAAAGAATCGTCCGTGACAAACGCGCGCTCGCCTACCTCAAACACCCGCACCTCTTCAGTCCGGATTATGAAACACGGCGGAAAATCGGGAATAGCGGAATTGGAGCGGGTATGGAAAAGATGTAACGGGCGGGATGCGCCGGTAAAGAATCTTCTAGAACCAGCGCAGCCGGCGGCGTTAGCGTACGGCTATGGGAGTTTTATTTCCCGTACTGCTCGCCGCGGTCCCGATTATCATTCTGCCGCGCTGGTCCTTCTACTTCGACGTGATTCCGAAAATCGCGTTGGTGCTGGCGATCGCCGCGCTGGCGATTTCCTGCGCGAGGTTCTGGCGCGTCCCGGAATCTTCGCGCGGGAGGCGATTTCTCTGGCTGTGTGCGGCGCAGGCGGGGGCGGCCGTGCTGGCGACCGTCTTTTCCACGCATCGCGCGCTGTCGTTTTTCGGCAGCACCTGGCGCAAAGAAGGACTACCCGAGGAGCTTGCGATCCTGACGGCCGCGGCCGCCGTGTTCACGTTTCTTTCTGACGATCGGGGGCGCATCGCAAGCTTCCTGCGCGTCACCGTAATAGCGTCGCTGCCCGTCTCACTGTATGGAATCGCGCAATATTTCGGGATCGACCCTTGGATTTCGCGCGCCGCGTACCATTTCGGCGAGGGGAAATTCGAGATTGTGCGTCCGCCGTCTACGCTGGCTCACGCGGCCTACTTCGCGACGTTTCTGCTGTACCCGCTGTTTGCGGGCGCGGCGGTCGCCCGTGGGGAAGCCAGCCGCGTCCTGAAAACGATGGCGATTGCGGCGTCGGGCGCTGCCGGATTCGCGATTTTACTCAGCGGAACCCGCGCCGCGATCGTGGGCGCGATCGCCGGCGCGCTGTTCGTTGCTTTGCGCGAAGGCGTGAACACGAGCGGTCTGCGCAAAATCGCAGCAGGCGCGGCTTCCGCACTTGCTGTGTTGGGCGCGTTCTACGTGTCGCCCGCCGGGGCGCAATTGCGCGCGCGCGTGCACTGGTCGCTCGACGACCGGCTGGGCGGAGCGCGCCTGCTGTTGTGGCGCGATACGCTGCGCATGGCCGAAGGACATTGGATGACCGGCTACGGTCCTGAGACTTTCGTCGTCGAGTTCCCCGCGAGCGAATCGCTCGGGCTCGCCAAGGCTTATCCGGATTTCTATCACGAGTCGCCGCACAATATTTTTCTCGACGCTCTGGTATCCAAAGGAGCGTTGGGGCTGATCGTGCTGGGCGCGTGGGCTTTGTTTGGCGTGGTTCTGGCCCGCGGAGCGATCGGTGGCTCTTTCGTGGCGATGCTGGTGAGCCAGCAGTTCACCGCCTTTACTGTTCCCACGGAACTGTACTTCTACGTTGCGATCGCGATTCTCGCCGCGGAAGCATGCGAGCTGTCGGTTGAAAGAGCACCGCACGCGATACTGCGCTGGGCGTTGGCCGCGCCGCTGGTGTGTTTCGCGGCATACCTCGCGATCGGCGACGCGATGCTTGCCTCCGCGGCCCGGGCGCTCGACCGCAACGACGCCGCGGGAGCCGCGCGGATGCTCGATCGCGCGCGAAGCTGGCGCGCGACAGCCGATATCTATTTTTCGCGGCGGCTGCTGACAGCGCACTTTAGCGATCCGGTCGCGCGGCTCATGGCTTGGAAGGACGCGATGGAGGCAGCGCGGTCGGCGCCCGCGACCGCGGACGATCCCATGAACGCCTTCGTGAACCTGGCTTCCTTTTACGCCGGCGAGGGAGATCAGCGAAACGTTGAAGAGAGCCTGCGGGCCTCAGCTGAAGCGGCGCCCAACTGGTTCAAGCCACACTCGCTTTTGTCTCGTCTGTTCGCGCTGGAAGGCCGCAACGCTGAAGCGGCGGCGGAAGCGCACGCGGCAGCGGAGCGGGATGGCGGCAAAGATGTCCCACCAGAATCGGAGGCGCGCTGAGCCGCTCGCCGACGCGCGACGGCAGTTTTAGCACGCCGTTAGCCACCAGGCGTAAGACTGCGGCTTCTTGGGTTTACACGTGCGCTCAACGGCTCGCTAAACGCGTACCAATCGCGTCCGGATTTTCTATTCAAACGCCGCCCTTCGCGAATATGATGGGCGCATGATACGGCTTTTTCTTCGATCGGGGCCGATCGTGGGAGCCATCGGGTTTCTCGCAGCGGCCACTTCGTTCGCGCAGGCTCCATCAGTAGCGACCGGCGGTGTAGTCAACGCCGCCAGCTTCTCGAAGAATCCGGACGGCACCGGGGCTGCCGTCGCGCCGGGCGCGCTGGTGGCCATCTTCGGAAATTTTCCCGGCGCCTCGTTCGCGGTCGCCGACTCCGTGCCGCTGTCGACAAACATGGGCAACGTGCAGGTCACCATCAATAACGTCAACGCGCCCCTCGACCTGGTCTCTCCCACCGGCGCGTTTCCGTTCATCACCGCGCAGGTGCCGTATGAAGCGCTCTCGACCGGTCAGAACACCGCCGTGGTGAACGTCGTTGTTTCGGTGAACGGCGTCGCTTCCGCGCCCGAGCAAACCACGCTGCTCTTGCAGGCGCCCGGAATCTTCACGATTCCGCCCACCGGGCAGGGCAACGCGGTTCTGGTGTTCACCGATCCAGCCGACGGCGTCGTCAAAATCGCCGGGCCGCCGTCGCTCTCCGCCAGCATCAATTTTCCGATCGCGGCCATTCCGCGCGGAACCAACGCCTTCTTCTACGCGACCGGTCTCGGCGCGATGACTCCGCCATTGAACGACGGCTATGGAGGGCTAGAACCTCCGGCCGTCAACCATCAGACCAACGTCTACCCGGTCGTGCTGGTCGGTGGAATGACGGCGCAGGTGGGCTTCGCGGGCCAGGCGCCGGGATATCCGGGAGTGTCGCAAGTCAATATCACGATCCCCCAAAATGCGCCGACGGGCGATGCTGTTTCGTTCCAGATCATGACTGCGGACGGCAGCATTACCACCACCTCCGCGGTGACCATTGCAGTTCGATAGATGCCAGTTTCCTTCCTCCGGCAGTGTGCGCGATGTCGCACACTGCCGTCTTCTTCGTCGCCTGTTGCCGATTTGTCAAAGAGTTGTAAATTCGCGCCGCGAGCGCATCTGTAGCGCGTCCGGCGGCCCGCAAGTTCGCTAAAATCGCAACAAGTGCAAACCATTCTGATCATCGACGATGATGAGAATCTGCGGGAGACGATCGCCATTCTGCTCGAGCGCGAGGGCTTCGAGGTGATTCAGGCATCCAACGGACGTTCGGGCCTCGATCTGGCATTGACCGTTCGGCCGCACTTGATCATCGTCGATCTCCGCTTGCCGGACATCAGCGGCGTGGAGGTTTGCAAGCGCCTGTGCCGGGAGGGCGCGGGTCCGCCGATCATCGTTCTGAGCGCCGCGGGCGAAGAAGTGGACAAAGTGCTGCTGCTGGAGATCGGCGCGGACGATTACGTGGTAAAGCCGTTCGGCTCGCGAGAGCTTCTTGCGAGAATTCGCGCGGTGCTGCGGCGCATGGGTCCGGAATCGGAGCGCGTGCTGGGGTTCGCCGATGTGCAGGTGAACCTGGAGCGACGCGTGGTGACCAGGAACGGCCACGAGGTGAAGTTCACTCCGGCCGAATACAACCTTCTGACGTTTTTCCTGCACAACGCGGACCGGCCGCTGTCGCGCGACCTGATCCTGAATTCGGTCTGGGGATACGAATCGTTTCCCAACACCCGCACGGTAGACGCGCACGTGGTGCGATTGCGGCAGAAGCTGGAGGCGGACCCCAACTGTCCGCGTCATTTTCTGACGCTGCACAAGGTCGGCTATCGGTTTCTGCCATGACGGAGGATGCGCGCCGGGTTGTCCTGGTGATCGAGGACAGCGGGGATTGCGCGGAGACGCTCGAAATCGCGTTCGAGACGCTGCCCGGCATCGAGGTGCAGGTGTGCTCGAATCCGCGCGGGATCTGGCCCATTCTGGAGCGGCACTCGGCGCGGCTGGCGGCCGTGGTCACCGATCTGCATCTCACCGAATACGACGGCTTCGAGCTGATTCGCAGCCTGCGCCGCGACGGCCGCTTCGCGCACGTGCCCATCGTGCTGATCAGCGGCGACAGCGACCCGCGCATTTCAGAAATCGCTCTGTCCCACGGGGCGAGCGCTTACTTTTCCAAACCGTATTCACCCTCCGCGGTGCGAAAAAAGCTGGAGGAACTGCTGTGCTGACAAGATTGTGGCAAGCCGGGAGGATGATGCTGGTCGCCGCGGCGAGCCTTGCCGCGCAAGCGCCGGCCGATTCTCCCCATCCCGCGCCAGCTCCCATCGGAGCGCAGGATGCCCAAAAATTTCTGGATCGCCTGGATCGCCTCGAAAGTGAAAATCAGCGGCTTTCCCAGGAAATCGCCGACCTGCGCAAGGAACTCGCCGCGGCGCAGGCCAACACGAGCGCGGTTCAGGCACAGCAGGAGCAGACCGACGATCGCCTGGCGGTGCAGGAGAGCCGGACCGCCGAGCTCGATCAGAAAAAAGTGGAGGCCTCCCAGAAAATGCCATTGCAGTTGACCGGCATGCTGCTGTTCAACGCCTTCGCCAACGGGCCCTATTCCGGCAGCTACCTCTCCGATCCGGTCACCGCTTCGAGCACGGCGGGCGACCGCTTCTCCGGCGCGACGCTCCGTCAGACCACTCTCGGCCTGACCTTTTACGGCCCGCAACTGCCCGGCGGAGGCACGGTGGACGGCTCGGTTTACATGGATTTTTTCAACGGCACGGAGCCCTACGACCAGTTGTTCCGCCTGCGCACGGCCGACGTGAATCTGCGCTGGAAAAACACGACCATCACCGTCGGGCAGGACAAGCCGATCATCGCGCCGCGCGAGCCTGTATCGCTTGCCGAGGTGGGGTACTCGCCGCTCGCCGCCGCGGGCAATCTGTGGCTGTGGGAGCCGCAGGCCCGCATCGAGCAGCGCTTCACGCTGACGGATCGAACCGAAGTCCGCGCGCAAGGCGGCGTGTACATGGACAACGACACCGAGGCCGCGGTTCCCGCCGCTTACGCTGCGAGTGTCGAGAGATGGCGGCCGGCCTACGAAGGGCGCCTCGCGTTGAGCTACTCCTCCGGCGAGAAGCGCTTCGAGATCGCCCCCGGCTATCATGCGTCGACCACGCATGTGGTCGGACAGTCCATCGATTCCCGGGCCGCCTCGCTCGACTGGCTGGTGCGCCCGTCGTCGTGGTGGGATTTCAGCGGCGCGTGGTTCGGCGGATTTGATTTCGCGGGAATGGGCAGCCTCGGCCAGGGCTTCAGCATCCTTGGGCCCGGCGAGGTGATTCCCATTCACGGCTACGGCGGATGGGGACAGATCACGATCAACGCGTCGCGGCGCTGGTCGTTCCATTTCTTCACGGGCGAGGAGGACGATCGCGCGAAGGACCTGATCGGGAACGCCATCTCGCGCAACCTGATCTACGGCGCCAACGCCATGTGGCGGCTGACGCCCAACGTTCTCACCGGTTTCGAAATCTCGCAGGTGCGCACGTCTTATCTGCTTTCCGGATTGCGTCAAAATAATCACTATGACCTGGCGCTCGCTTATCTGTTTTAGTCTGGCGCTGGCGGCCGCGGTTTCAGCCGCCCCGGTTTCGGGCAAGGTCGCCCTGCGCGATTCGCGCGTCGAAGATGTCAAGAAGCGCGACAACTATTCCGGAGTAGTGATCTCGCTCGCGCCTGTGGGTCGGACCGTGGCGCCCGCGCCCGCGCACCGCTGCCGGATGCTGCAAAAAGACAAGACGTTCACGCCGCACATCCTGCCGATCGTCGCCGGGACCACGGTGGATTTTCCCAACGCCGATCCCATCTTTCACAGCGCGTTTTCCAGTTACAGCGGCCAGATTTTCGACGTCGGGCTGTATCCGCCCGGCGAGAATCGCTCGGTGCGCTTTACGCGGCCGGGAATCGTGCGCGTGTTCTGCAACATTCATCCCGCGATGAGCGCCGTGATCCTGGTGCTGACCACGCCGTTTTTCGCCACCACGGGGCTCGATGGCTCCTTCCATATCGACACGCCTCCGGGAGAATACGACCTCAACGTCTTTCATGAGCGCGCCACGGACGCCACGCTGCGCTCGCTCACGCGCCGCATCACGGTGGGCGAGGCCGGCGTGGAGCTTCCGCCCATCGTCATCTCCGAATCCGGCTACGTCGCGGCGTCGCACAAGAACAAATACGGCAAGGATTACCCGCCGGGGTCGGGGGAAGACCCGGCGTATTCCGCCGGTCGAAAATGAAAGCTTCGGAACGGCCCTCGCGACTTCCACTGCTGTGGAGCATCCTGCTGGCGACGACGCTGACCGTCACCATCGTATTAGCGCTCACGGCATGGTTCGTACGAGAGCAGATGGTCACAGCGCTGACGCGCGACCTGGAGATGTCGCTGCGCGCCAGCTTCGACGCGTACACGTCGCTGTGGAAGTCGCGCGCCGACAATCTTCGCTCCATCAGCACCGTGCTCAGCACCATGTCGGACGTGCGCGCCGCGTTTGAAACCAACGACGGCGCGACCATCCGCGATACGGCGGGCGAGATCTGGTCGCGCGTATCGCAATCCGGCGCGATTTTCCTGGTCACCGACCCGCAGGGCAAGGTGATCGCGTCGCTTGGTGGAAGTCCCATTCAGGCCACCGACCTCGCCATCGTGCGCGAAGCATCGCGCATGTTTCCGCATCAGCCCACCGGTTTTTCGGTGCAGAACGGGACGCTGTACGAGCTGGTGATCACACCGGTTTACGTGCAGACCACCACCGGTCCCGGGCTGCTGGACGTGCTGGTAGCGGGTTTTCAGGTGGACCAGGCGCTCGCCGCGGATCTGAAGCAGAGAACCGGCGCGAGTGATTTTATCTTTCGCGCTCCGGGAGCGCGCACTGTCTCCACCATGCTGGCTCAGGAAACCGAAGCCATCCTCGCTCACAACGTGCGCGGTCCCGGCCTGGCGCGCATCGAAACACCCGAGGAACTCGCTGCGCTCAGCACTCCGCTCGAAGACATCGACGGGCAGCCCTTAGGCGATCTGCTGATGGTCCGCAGCTATCAACCGGTGCGCGCGGGCGTGCGCAATTTGCAGCGCCGCCTGGTCTGGATCTGGGGGACGGCGATTCTGGCGGCCGCGCTGGCGAGTTGCCTGATCGCGCTGCGCATCCTCCGCCCCATTCAGCAATTGGATCGAGCAGCGGCGCGCATCGCCCAGCAGGATTATTCGGCGTGGGTCCCGGAGCGGGGAAGCGACGAGCTGGCGCGCCTGGCGCGCACTTTCAACCAGATGAGCGCTTCCATCCGCGCCGCGCGCGACGAGCTCATCCGCCAGGAACGCATCAGCACCATCGCGCGCCTCGCGACCTCTATCGTCCACGACCTGCGCAACCCGCTGGCGGCGATCTACGGCGGCGCCGAGATGATGGTCGACGGCGAGTTGAATGAGACGCAGATGCGCCGCGTGACCCACAACATCTATCGCGCCTCGCGCGTCATCAAGGACCTGCTCCAGCAACTTTCCGATGTCTCGCGCGGCCGCATTCAAGCCCCCGAGCGCTGCGCGTTGAGCGAAGTGGTCGGCGCGGCCGTCGAGGCGCAGATGCCGCTCGCCGAGCAGCTCAACGTAAGGATCGAATCGCGCATCGATCCGGGTATCGAGCTGCTTCTGGAACGCGCCCGCGTGGAGCGCGTGTTCGTCAATCTGCTCCAGAACGCGCTTGAAGCCATGCCGCACGGCGGCGCCGTAACTGTCGAGGCTGAACGCCGCGCCGACCAGGTGGTCGTGTCGGTAGCCGACACCGGCCCCGGCATTCCGCCCGAAATTCGCGACCGGCTCTTTCAGCCCTTCGTCAACGCGGGCAAGAACGGACTAGGGCTCGGGCTGGCATTGTCGCGCCAGACCATCCTGGCGCACGGCGGCGATCTGTGGGTGGAAAACGGCGCAGGCGATCGGGAAACCAGCGGCGCCCGTTTCTGCGTGCGCTTCCCGCTGGTGCCGGTGGAAGTCGGCTGACGCTCTCCCGTCGAAAATGCCGGCTCGCTTACGCGCGCGGCTCAGCTTCGGCGCTCGCTGACGGCCGGCACCCCGACCGGCGCCCGGCCGATCACGCAAACCGTCGACACCGGCGCAGTTTGGCGCGATTCCGAGACGATGTTCTCGAAGCCCGCTTTCTTCATCGCGTCGGCGAATCCTTTGCCCGCCTGAAACGCGTGCTGATCTGTCGCGTTCTTGTTGCGCGGCTGGATCGCCAGAGCCAGCATACCCCCCGGCTTCAGCACTCGGCGCACTTCTTCAAGCGTCGTCGCCAGATCCTTCCAGAACTGGGCCGAATTGATGGCGAAAATCTTGTCGAAGTGCGCGTCCGGGAACGGCAGCGCATTCGCGGTTCCCAATTCGAGCTTCACGCGGCCTTCGCGGATCGCCGCGCCATTCCGTCGGCCGGCCTGGCTGAGCATCAGGCTTGAATGATCGACACCGGCGACGAAAGCGGCCGTCCGGCTGAGGCGCTGGATGTCCATTCCGGGTCCGAAACCGATCTCCAGCACGCGATCGGACGGCGCGCAATCGACCAGCGCCAGCACGAACTCGCTGCGCTCGCGATTCCTCCGCGCCATGATCTGCCCCGCGAGCCAGCCGAGCGGCCCGCTGGGCTTAGAGAACTGTGCACGCAAATCCATATAAAGGTAAGGACGAATTCGCGCGGATTCGGTTCGGTGAATTTTGTCATCATGGAGATTGATTCACCTCCGCGGGGTATCCAAGTCATTCGACGGCAAGCGAAAAGTGACCGCGCTCGAGCGCGTGAATCTTTCCATCGAGCGCGGTGAGATGGTCTCGATCGTGGGACCGTCGGGATCCGGAAAATCGACGCTGCTCAACCTGATTGGCGGGCTCGACCGGCCCAGCGAAGGCGAAATCGAGATCGAGGGCGCAGCACTCGCTAAACTCGATGACGATTCGCTTACGCGCGTGAGACGCGACAAAATCGGATTCATTTTTCAGTTTTTTAACCTGCTACCGACGCTCTCCTCGCTTGAAAATGTCGCGCTGCCGCTGCATCTCCGAGGATGGCCGAGGATCAAGATTGAAGAAAGAGCGAAGGAATTGTTGCAGCTGGTGCAACTCGGCGACCGCATGGATCATCTGCCCGACGAGCTTTCCGGCGGCGAGCGCCAGCGCGTGGCGATCGCACGCGCGCTGAGCGTTTATCCTCCCATTTTGCTTGCAGATGAGCCTACGGGCAACCTGGACACCTCCACCGGCCTGGATATTTTGAAATTGATCCGGGACTTGCATGAAAGGCTCAAATCGACGGTGTTGATCGTGACGCACGACCTGGCGGTAGCGGAAAGCTGCGCGCGAACCATCCACATTCGCGACGGCCACGTGTTTCAGGACGTTCGCCGGGGAGAAGTCCGGCAATGATTCTGCTGCGCCTGATCAGTTGGCCTTACGCGCGCAAGCATCTGCTGCGAACGCTGCTGACCACCGCCGGAATCGTGCTGGGCGTTTCGGTATTCGTGGCGATGCACACCGCGAATCAGAGCGTGCTCGCCGCGTTCCGCCAGACCATCGACCGTATCGCCGGCGAGACGCAGCTTCAAATCTCGGCGGGCGAGCCGGGATTTGCCGAAGGTGTGCTCGAAAAGGTGCAGAACGTGAGCGAGGTGCGCGCGGCCGCGCCAGTGATCGAGGCGACGGTTTCCGTCGCCGGCACGAATCTGCTGATTTTGGGCGTGGATATGCTCGGCGACCGCAACCTGCGCAGCTACGATCTGGACACCACCGACGCGGCGCTCGACGATCCGCTGGTGTTTCTGGCGCAGGCGGATTCGCTGATCGTGACCAGGACCTTCGCCGCTGAGCACGGCTTTCGCATCGGAAGCCGCGTTCCCATGCAGACCATGCAGGGCGAAAAAACGTTCACCATCCGCGGCATCATGAAGCCCGGCGGCTTGGCCAGCGCCTTCGGCGGAAACTTAGCGGTGATGGACGTGTACGCCGCGCAGAAAATTTTCGGCCGCGGCCGGCGGTTCGACCGCATCGATGTCGCGCTTGAGGACGGCGTGACGCTCGACCAGGGCATCGCCAAGCTGCGCGCGGCGATCGGGCCGGGATTCGAGATCGCGCCGCCCAGTTCGCGCGGCGAGCAGTTCGAGGCGACCTCGCGGATTTACGCTCTGGGGTCGAACATCACCAGCGTATTCGCGCTGTTCATCGGAATGTTCATCATCTACAACACCTTCGCGATCGCGGTCACGCAGCGGCGTGCGGAAATCGGAATCCTGCGCGCGTTGGGCGCCACGCGCGCGCAGATCCGCACGCTGTTTCTCACAGAAAGTGCGATGGCGGGGCTCGCCGGAACGCTCGCCGGAGTGGGATTCGGAATCGTGATGGCGCGCGCGATGGCGGGCTACATCGGAGGGCTGCTCGAAGAAGTTTACGGCGTGGCGCAGAACACCGACCAGATTTCGGTGGCGCCCTGGCTGATCGGGGTTGCGATCGCGATGGGCCTCTTGACCAGCCTGGTGGCCGCGGCGATTCCGGCGCGCGCGGCTGCGCTGGTCGATCCCGTGAAGGCGCTGCAAAAGGGCGCGTATCAAATGTTGAATGAGCGCGAAAGCCGGACACGCCGGAACTGGGCGATCGTCTGCGCGGCGGGTGGGATGGTCGCGTTGGCGTTCAATCGCTATACGGTGATCTTTTACGGGGGATATTTGCTGGTGGTGCTGGCGGCGGTGCTGCTGGCGCCGGCGATGGCGCTCGGCCTGGCGCACTTGCTGCGGCCGATCCTCAAGCGCATTCGTCCGGTGGAAGGAACGCTCGCGGCCGACAGTCTGATTCAGGCGCCGCGGCGAACCTCGGGGACAGTGGCGGCGCTGATGCTGTCGCTCGCTCTGGTGATTTCGCTGGGAGGGCTGGCGCGCTCGAGCTACAACGCGATTCGCGACTGGATGCGCATCGCCCTGAATCCGGATTTGTTCGTCACCACGGCGGAGAGCGTGACCGAGCGCAGCTTTGTTTTTCCCGCCTCGCTCGGAGACGAACTGAGGAAGGTCGAGGGCGTAGGCGCCGTGCAGCTTGTCCGCAGCGTGCGCGTCCTCGTAAAGAATACGCCCATTATGCTGGTTGCCGTCGACATCAACGATCTCCAAAAACGCGCGAAGCTGCCGGCAATCGAAGGGAATCAGGATCAGATGTACGCGCAGGCCGCCGCCGGCAAGGGAGTGATCGCGTCGGAAAATTTCGCGCGGCTGCACGATGCGCATCTGGGTGAAGTTCTCGATATTCCCGCGCCCACCGGGAACCTGCGCGAGCCGGTCGTAGGAATCGTGCGCGATTTTTCCGATCAGCAGGGCAGCCTGCTGATTTCGCGCGACGTGTTCGTGCGCGCCTGGAACGACGATTCGGTAAACATTTTTCGAATTTACCTCGCGCCCGGCGCGCGCAGCGCGGATGTGCGGCAGCGAATCCTCGACGGCTTTGGATCACGCGAGCGCCTGTTCGTGCTAACCAACGCCGATCTGCGCAGTTTCGTTTCGCGCATCACGGATCAGTGGTTCGGGCTGACCTACGTGCAGATCGCGGTCGCGGTCCTGGTCGCGGTGCTGGGGATCGTCAACGCGCTGACCGTATCGATCACCGACCGGCGCCGCGAGATCGGCGTCCTGCGCGCGGTCGGCGGATTGCGTCAGCAAATCCGGCACACGGTGTGGATGGAAGCGTCGGCGATCGGCGCGATCGGGCTGGCACTGGGTTTGGCATTGGGCGCGGTGCAGCTTTACTACACCGTCGAGATTTCGCGACGCGATCTGGTCGGAATGGATTTGGGATATTCGTATCCGCTGACGACCGCACTCGCGCTTGCGCCGGTGATTCTGGCCGCCGCATTTCTGGCGGCGATTGGTCCGGCAGAGAGCGCGGTGCGGGGTTCGCTGACGGAGGCGCTGGAGTATGAGTAGGCTACGCCTCCCTTCGCGTAGCCGCGACGGCACGCCGACCACTGCGGGATTGTGGATGGAGCGAGTGTTCGACATGACAGCCAGGGGTCTGGCGTTCCTTCTGATCTTCGCGGCGGCGGCCCGCGCGCAGGACCCGCGCCAGATCATCCAGGAAGTGCAGAAGCGCACGTATTCCGATTCGCAGCGCTACGAAGGCACGCTCCAGGTCATCGGCCATGAGAATCGCGTGGCGACCAAGCGATGGGTGTTCGAACGGATTGGCTCGTTCGGCGCGAGCAAGGCGATTCTGCGCTTCACCGCGCCTCCCGAAGTGAAAGGCGTGGCGCTGCTGATTATCAATCATCCCGATAAAGCCAGCGACCAGTGGATGTGGCGCCCGGAGATCGGCCGCGAGCAGCGGATCGCTCTGCAAGATCGTTCCACGCGCTTTTTCGGTACCGATTTCAGCTTCGAGGACCTGGAAGAGCGCGACGTCGATCAGTTCTATTACAAACTTTTGGGCGAGGAAAACGGCCAGTGGAAGATCGAATCGCGGCCGCGCAAGAGCTCGCAGTACACTTACCAGTATTTGTGGGTGAAAAAAGACAACTACACCATTACCAAAGTCGAGGCCTATAACAAAAAAGGACTGGCGCGAGTGATCGAGTACCGCGATTTCGAGCTCGACCACAACATCTGGACCGCACGCACCACCGAAGTGCTCGACGTGGCGCGCAAGAGCCGCACCATTCTCAAGTTCGACAAGCTCGAATATGACGTGCCGCTCAAAAGCGACGATTTCACCGTGGACGCGCTACGGCGCGAGTCATGATCGGGGCGCTGCTGGCGCTGGTGCTCGCGCAGAATTTCGAGCAGCGCGGATTCATCGAAAACGACACCTACGTTTATCCAAAGTCCGCGCCGAGCGATAGCGGCCACCTGGTCGATGAGCTTCTCATCCGCTACGAAGCGTCCTACAAAATCGCGCCGTGGCTCGCAATCTACGGGGCCTTCGACGCGGACGCGGATTCGCACCGCCAGGTCGCGCGCGACTGGCATCTCGATTGGGACGGCCGCGAGATCCAGCGCCCGGCGTTTTCCGCGCGGCGTTTCAGCGCGATCCTTCACAAGGGCCGCGTCACAGCCGAGATCGGCCGCCAGTTCATCCGCTGGGGCGCTGCCGACATACTGAACCCCACCGACGTTTTTGCGCCGAAAGATTACCTCAGCAACGTCATCGCGCCGGATTTTCTGGGCGTGATCGCGGCTCGAATGACGGTGGAAGCGACCACGAACGACAGTCTCGACCTGGTATGGCAGCCGTGGTTCACGCCGAGCCGGACGCCGCTGCTCGACCAGCGCTGGACCGTGATTCCGGAACAAGCGCAGGGAATCGGAATCGAGGATCTGGGCGCGCGCTATCCGGGCGGATCGAATTTCGGCGCGCGCTGGCATCATATCGGATCCGGCTACGAGTTTTCGCTGTCCGCGTTTGACGGTCACAATAATCTGCCGCTGTTTTCCTCAGCCTTCAATGCGGCGGCCGACCGCGTGGCGATTGAACGCTATTATCCGGAGCTGCGCCTGGTGGGCGCCGACGCGGCGATTCCGCTCGCATGGTTCACCGTGAAAGGTGAAGCCGCGTATTTCTCTTCGACCACCCCAGACACAGATCAGTACGCGCTGTACGTGATCCAGCTCGAGCGCCAGGTCAAAGAATGGTCGTTCTCCGGCGGCTATGCGGGCGAGGTTCTGACGAAGGCCGGAAATCCGCTGGAGTTTCAGCCGGAGGAAGGCTTCGCGCGCTCCTTGGTGGGAAGCGCGGCGTGGACCATCGATCCGCGGCGCAGCCTCGCGATTCAGGCAGCGGTCCGCGGCGGTGGATCGTTCACGCGCCTCGAGTATTCGCAAACCTACGGCCAGCACTGGCGCGCGACGGCAGGCGTCGCATGGATTCGCGGAGACATGAACGATTTCATCGGCGAGTTTCGCCGGAATTCGTACGCATCATTGGCGGTGCGATACAGTTTCTGAGCCGGCAGAAGAATCTGTCACGTTTCACATTGCGCTTTGTGAAACTCTCCACGCGACGGCGTAATCCAATTTGTCGCAGCTCGTGATGATGACCTGGTCTCTTGCGTTGTACGCGGCGCTGGTGCTCGCGCTGGCCGCCGCCATCTTGGCGATCTCTTACCTTGCGGGCCAGCGGCATACTGCTCCGGCGATGGGCCAGCCCTACGAAGGGGGGATCGTCTCCGAAGGTTCGGCACACGTCCGGCTCTCCGCGCGATTTTATCTGGTGGCGATGTTTTTCGTGATTTTCGATCTCGAATCGGTGTTCATCTTCGCCTGGGCGCTTGCCGCGCGCGAATTGGGCTGGCCAGGGTATTGGGACATTTTGATTTTCGCCGGCGTTTTGGGAATCGCATTGGCGTATTTGTGGAGGATCGGCGGCCTGGATTGGTCCGGAGAATTGCGCTCCGGACGGAAGTGAGACTTTCCCGATGCAGTGGACCTTAACTCGCCCGGAAACGTCCGGCCTGGTCGAAATTCGAGAGAACGAGCCCTTCGAGCGCAGCGTACGCAGGAACATCGTGCTGGCGACGCTTCAGGACCTGGTCGCGTGGGGCCGAAAAAATTCGATGTGGCCATTCAATTTCGGGCTGTCCTGCTGCTATGTCGAAATGGCCACCAGCATCACCAGCAAGTACGATATCTCGCGCTTCGGTGCGGAAGTGATCCGCGGCACGCCGCGTGAAGCCGACGTGATGGTGATCGCCGGGACAGTCTTCATCAAAATGGCGCCGGTGATCCAGCGGCTGTACGAACAGATGATGGAGCCGCGCTGGGTCATCTCCATGGGATCGTGCGCCAACTCCGGCGGCATGTATGACATCTACAGCGTGGTGCAGGGTGTCGATAAATTTCTCCCGGTGGACGTTTACGTCCCGGGATGTCCGCCGCGGCCCGACGCGTTTCTGGAGGGCGTGCTGCTGCTGCGCAACGCGGTCGGCACCGAGCGGCGGCCTTTGAGCTGGGTGGTCGGGGCGCAATCCGTCGAACGTCCCGCGCTGCCTTCGATGCGCGACCTGAAGCGCCCCATGCGCGCGCGGACCACGGTTTTGCGCGAACCGGATCAGGTATGACGGCCGCTTCCGGCGCCGGCCTCGAGATCCCCACCGAGCTTGGCTTGCTCATTCGCGATAACGGCGCCAGGGACCAGATCTCTACGCTGTGGACCTCCGCCGAGCATGTCCGCGAAGTGCTGCGTTTTCTCAAGGACGATATCGAACAGCCGTACAAAATGCTTTACGACCTCACCGCGGTCGACGAGCGAACACGCGAACACCGCGATGGCTTGCGCGGCGGCGATTTCACCGTCGTCTATCACCTGTTCTCGTTCGACCGGAACGAATATCTGCGCATCAAGGTCGGCCTCGCCGAAGACCGGCTCTCGATTCCGAGTATCACGCGAATCTGGCCGTCGGCCAACTGGTATGAGCGCGAAGCCTGGGATATGTTCGGCATCGTGTTCGACGATCATCCCCACTTGCAGCGAATCCTGATGCCGAGGACCTGGAAGGGGCACCCGCTGCGCAAAGAGCATCCCGCGCGCGCCACCGAAATGGGTCCGTTTGAATTGCCCGAAAGCAAAGAGGAAGCCGAGCAGCAGGCGCTGCGCTTTCGACCCGAAGAGTGGGGCATGTCGCGCAGCCGGGAGCAGGAGGATTTTATTTTCCTGAACGTCGGGCCGCAGCATCCCGGAACACACGGCGTGATCCGCATCGCGCTGCAACTGGATGGCGAGGAGATCGTCGACGCCGTTCCGGAAATCGGATTTCATCATCGCGGCGCGGAAAAAATGGGTGAGCGCCAGACCTGGCATTCCTATATCCCCTACACCGATCGCATCGATTACCTGGGCGGCGTCGTCAACAATCTCGCGTATCTGACGGCCGTGGAGAAGCTGGCCGGCATCGAGGTTCCTCCGCGCGCGCAAACCATTCGCGTCATGCTCTCGGAGCTGTTCCGCATCATCAGCCACCTGGTGTGGTACGGCACCTTCTCGCAGGACGTGGGGCAGATGTCGCCGGTGTTTTACACCTTCAACGATCGCGAACGCGCCTTCGGCATCATTGAAGCGATCTGCGGTGCGCGCATGCACCCCAACTGGTTCCGCATCGGCGGCGTCGCCGACGATCTTCCGCGCGGTTGGGACCGGATGATGCGCGATTTCCTGGACTATCTTCCCAAGCGGCTCGACGAATACGACCGCGAAATCATGCGCAACGCGATCTTCAAGGGACGGACCAAAGGCGTCGGCGAGCTCAGCGTGAGCGAGGCGATCGACTGGGGAGTGACGGGACCGAACCTGCGCGCCTGCGGCTTCGATTGGGATTTTCGCAAGAAGCAGCCGTATTCTGGCTACGAGCAGTTCAGTTTCGACATCCCCATCGGAAAAACCGGCGACTGTTACGATCGCGCGGCGGTTCGAGTAGAAGAGATGCGGCAAAGCCTTCGCATCATCGACCAGTGCGTAAAGAACATGCCGCCGGGCGCGTACAAGGCGGAGCATGCGACTCCGCCGGAGAAGCCGGAAACCATGCACGACATCGAAACTTTGATCACCCATTTTCTCGGTGTGAGCTGGGGTCCGGTGATTCCTCCCGGCGAAGCTCTGGGGGCCATCGAGGCGACCAAGGGAAATAACGGCTACTATCTGCTGAGCGACGGCGACACGCACTCCTACCGCACGCGCATTCGGACCCCATCATTCGCGCATCTGCAAACCTTGCCGCTGCTGTGCCGCGGATTGATGGTCCCGGATTTGCTCGCAATTCTCGGCAGTCTGGATTTTGTACTCGCGGATATCGACCGCTGAAAGGAGGCGCGATGCTGACACAGGAAGAAATCCATGAAATCGAGGCGGAGGCCGCGCATTATCCCACGCGCCAGGCCGTCTCCATCGACGCCCTGCGGATTCTGCAAAATCACCGGCGCTGGGTTTCCGACGATGCCGTGCGCGATCTGGCGGAATATCTCGGGATGACCGCTTCGGATCTGGACGGCATCGCCAGTTTCTATAACCTGATTTACCGCAAGCCAGTGGGCCGGCACGTGATTCATCTGTGCGACAGCGTCAGTTGCTGGATCGTCGGTTACGAGCGCGTGCACCACGCGATCTCCGCACATTTGGGCGTCGAATTCGGCGAAACCACCGCGGACGGACGTTTCACCCTCCTGCCCATCGTGTGCCTGGGCTGCTGCGACCGCGCTCCGGCGATGCTCGTCGATGGCGAGCTGCACGTTCACCTCAACTCCGATAACGTCGCGGCGGAGCTTGAAAAATACAAATGACCGCGTCGATCGAAAATCCGCTCACCGGGAGAATGCATTCCGACGGTTCGCCGCTCGATCGGGAAGCTTACGAGGCCGCCGGCGGTTATCAGGGCATTCGAAAAGTGCTGCGAGGGATCGAGCCCAGGCAAGTCACTCAACAGGTGAAAGACGCTGTGCTGCGCGGTCGCGGCGGCGCGGGCTTTTCGACCGGAACGAAATGGTCCTTCGTGCCGCTCGGCCCCGACGTTCCCAACCCGACTTACCTGGTCTGCAACGCCGACGAAATGGAGCCGGGAACGTTCAAAGATCGCCTTCTGATGGAGCGCGATCCGCACCAACTGATCGAAGGAATGATGATCGCATCCTACGCCATTGAGGCGGACGTCGCCTTCATTTTTCTGCGCAACGAGTACCGCCTTTCAGCCGAGCGGCTGTCGCAAGCGCTTTCCGAAGCCTACGCGAAGAACTATCTGGGAAACAAAATTTTCGGTTCGGATTATTCGCTGGAGATGTATCTTCACGTGAGCGCGGGCCGCTACATGTGCGGCGAAGAAAGCGGATTGCTGAACGCGCTCGAAGGAAAGCGCGCCAATCCGCGCCTCAAGCCGCCTTATCCGACCACCGCGGGATTGTTCGGCAAACCGACCGTGGTCAACAATGTCGAGACGCTGAGCTGCGTGCCGCACATCGTCAATCGCGGCGCGCAGTGGTTCCGCGCATTGAGCCGCACTCACGACGGCGGAACGAAGCTGTTCGGCGTGAGCGGCAACGTCAAGAATCCCGGCCTGTGGGAAGCTCCCATGGGCACGCCCGTTCGCGAAATTCTCGAAGGCTACGCGGGAGGAATGCGAGACGGTCTGAAATTCCGCGGCCTGCTGCCCGGCGGTGCCTCCACCGATTTCATCGTCGAATCCGATCTCGACCTGCCCATGGATTTCGACGGCCTGGCCAAAGCCGGAAGCCGGATGGGAACGGGAACCATGATCGTACTCGATGACCGCACCTGTCCGGTCGGAATGGTGCACAACCTGATGCAGTTTTTCGCGCGCGAATCGTGCGGGTGGTGCACTCCATGCTGGAGCGGCCTCGCGTGGTCCGCCCGACTGCTCGGCGCGATGGAGGAAGGCTCGGGTCAAGCGGGCGATATCGAAAAGCTCGAGCAGCTCGCGGGAATGTGGGCGCCCGGACATACATTTTGCGCGCTCGCCCCCGGCGCGGCTGAGCCCTTACAGAGCGCGCTCCATCACTTTCGCGAAGATTTCGAGCGCCACATCCGCGAAAAGCGCTGCCCCTATTCCTGAACCGCCATGGCCACGATTTACATCGACGACAAACCGCACCCGGTGAATCCGCAGGAGAATCTTCTGCACCAGTGCCTTTCGCTCGGATTCAATCTTCCTTATTTCTGCTGGCATCCCGCGCTCGGTTCGGTGGGCGCGTGCCGCCAGTGCGCGGTGAAGCAGTTCAAGGACGAGCACGACCGGCGCGGGCGAATCGTCATGGCGTGCGTCACGCCCGCTTCCGAGGGAACGCGCATCTCCATCGACGATCCGGAAGCCGTTCGCTTCCGCGCCGGCGTCATCGAAGGTCTGATGCTGAACCATCCGCACGACTGTCCGGTGTGCGACGAAGGCGGCGAATGCCATTTGCAGGACATGACTGTGATGACCGGTCACGCGCATCGCCGCTATCGCTTCGAAAAGCGCACCTTCCGCAACCAGAATCTGGGTCCGTTCGTGAATCACGAGATGAACCGCTGCATTCAGTGCTACCGCTGCGTGCGCTATTACCGCGACTACGCGGGCGGCCGCGATCTGAATTCGTTTTCGATCCACGACACGGTCTTTTTCGGCCGCGATAAGGACGGCGTTCTTGAAAACGAGTTCAGCGGCAATCTCGTGGAAATTTGTCCCACCGGCGTTTTCACCGACAAAACTTTGAAGCATCACTACACACGCAAGTGGGACCAGACCTTCGCCCCCTCCATCTGCGTCCATTGCGGCGTCGGCTGCAACATCAGCGCGGGCGAACGCTACGGAATCCTGCGCCGCATTGTCAACCGCTACAACCACGAGGTCAACGGCTATTTTCTGTGCGACCGCGGACGCTACGGCTACGAATTTGTCAACAGCCCGCGCCGCGTCCGAAAACCCATGCTCCACGGAAACCCGGTGGAGCTCGTAACGGCGCTGGAATTTCTGCGGAACACGCTATGCGCGGGCCGGGCAATTGGAATCGGTTCGCCGCGCGCATCGCTTGAATCGAATTTCGCCCTGGGCACGCTGGTGGGGCCGGATCGATTCTTTTCCGGCATGGCGGATCGCGAACGCGACCTGGTCGCACTGGCTCTGAACATCTACCGTCACGGCCCATGCCCTATTCCGACACTGCACGAGATGGAATTGTCCGACGCCGTCCTGGTGCTCGGCGAAGACGTGACCAACACCGCGCCGCGAATCGCGCTGACGCTGCGCCAAGCCGTCCGGCAGCGATCGTTCCAAATCGCGAACCGGCTCAAAATTCCGCTATGGCTCGATAATGGAGTTCGCGACGCCGGCCAGGATCAGAGATCGCCGCTGTTCGTCGCCACTTCGCTCGCGACTCGCCTCGACGACGTCGCAACCAAAGTTTTTCGCGGCGCCCCGGAAGAAATTGCCCAGTTCGGTTTCGCGGTCGCGCACGCACTCGACGGCGCGGCGCCGGGCCCCGAAGATGCCGCGGCCTCCGAAATTGCCGGCGCGCTGAAGCAAGCCCAACGCCCGCTGATCATCTCCGGCGTGAGTTCCGGTAGCGAAGCCGTCATGCATGCCGCAGCTAATGTCGCCCGCGCGTGCGGCGCGGCTTTGTATTTCATCGTTCCCGAAGCGAACTCGATGGGATCCGCAATCGCGGAAAGCCAGCCGCTCAGCGCCGCGTTCGACCTGGTCGCCGGCGGGCACGCCGACACCGTGATCGTGCTCGAAAACGACCTGTATCGCCGCGCGCCTCTCGCCGATGTCGAAGCATTCCTCAAAAACATTCCACACCTGATCGTCCTCGACTCATTGCTGACCCCCACGGCGGAACGCGCCGAGCTGCTCCTTCCCGCCGCCACCTTCGCCGAATCCGCCGGAACATTGGTGAGCGCTGAAGCTCGTGCGCAGAGGTTCTTCGCCGTGTTCCCTCCGGACGGTGATGTGATCGAAAGCTGGCGCTGGCTGGGCGGCGGCCGCTGGTCCAGCCTCGACGACGTGTCGGCCGAGATGTCGGTTCAATGGCCGCAGCTCGCACCGGCACGCGATGCCGCGCCCTCGGCGAAGTTTCGAATCGTCGGCGCGAAAATCCCGCGCGAGCCGCATCGTGCAAGCGGCCGCACCGCGATTTTCGCGAACATCCATGTCTCGGAGCCCAAACCTCCCGACGATCCCGATTCGGCGCTCGCGTTCTCCATGGAGGGAAACGAACAAAAGCCTCCCGCCGCGCTTATTCCCTTCTTCTGGTCCCCCGGCTGGAACTCGATCCAGGCGACCAACACGTATCAAAAAGAAATCGGCGGCCCGCTGCGCGGCGGCGATCCCGGCGTGCGGCTGATCGAGCCGCCGCAATCGAACACCGCGCCGTATTTCGACGCGCCCGGCGAGCCGCGCCAGCTCGAACCCGGCGAATGGCTCATCATCCCGATTCACCACATCTTCGGATCGGACGAGCTGAGCCGTGAAGCCCCCGCGATCGCGGAGCTCGTGCCGGAACCGTACATCGCCGTCGGCGAAAGAACGTTCGCCGAGAACAGCGAAGTTGAAATCAGCATCGACGGCCAGCACTTCCGCCTTCCGGTTCGCATTCGCACCGAACTCCCGCCGCACGTTGCGGCGCTTCCAGCCGGAATTCCGCCGCTCGCCGGACTATCTCTGCCCCAACGCGGGACCATCGGAGCATCGAAATGACCAGCCCGCATCCCATCTGGTCGATCATCGCTATCCTGCTCGGCGCTCTGACCATCGCCGGCGGTCTGCCCTGGGTGGAGCGGCGAGTCCTGGCGCTGTTCCAGGACCGCTACGGACCCAACCGCGTGGGACCCTTCGGCGTCCTTCAAACCCTAGCCGACGCGATCAAGATGTTCACCAAGGAAGACTGGGTCCCTCCGTTCGCCGACAAGGCCGTCTTCATCTGCGCACCCGCCGTGCTCCTGGTGACCGTTCTGCTCTCGTTCTCCGTGATCCCCGTCGCGCCGGGAATCGTCGTCGACGATCTCAATATCGCGTTGCTGTTCTTTCTCGGCATGTCTTCGCTCGGCGTTTACAGCATCGTGCTCGCGGGCTGGTCCTCCGACAACAAGTACGCGCTGC
The DNA here is from genome assembly GCA_035501755.1 of Bryobacteraceae bacterium. Taxonomy (GTDB): domain Bacteria; phylum Acidobacteriota; class Terriglobia; order Bryobacterales; family Bryobacteraceae; genus Palsa-187. The sequence goes on from DATJVN010000111.1 coordinate 89,840, forward strand.
TCGGCGCCATGCGCGGCGCGGCGCAGATGCTCAGCTACGAAGTTTTTATGGGACTCTCGCTGATGGGAACCGTCCTGCTGGCCGGATCATTCGATTTCGTTCGCATCGTCGAGGCGCAGCGCCATCTCTGGTTCATCGTGCCACAATTCGCCGGATTCGTTCTGTTCCTCATCGCCGGACTCGCCGAAACCCGCCGTATTCCCTTCGATCTTCCGGAAGCGGAAAGCGAATTGATCGCCGGTTATCACGCCGAATATTCGGGCATGAAATTCGGCATGTTTTTCATCGGCGAATATCTGGGAATTACTCTGATTTCCTCCATCGTCGCGACGGTGTTCCTCGGCGGCTGGCTGGGACCGTGGCTCCCGCCGATCCTGTGGTTCCTGATCAAAATGTCCGCGTGCATCGGGTTTTTCATTCTGCTGCGCGCCGCGCTGCCTCGTCCGCGATTCGATCAGTTGATGGCGCTCGGCTGGAAACTCATGTTGCCGCTCGCGCTGGTGAACCTGCTCGCGACCGGCGCCGTGGTGCTGGCCTGGAGATTGTGACATGTTCAGTATTCTTTCCACCGTCTGGCGCGTTTTCCTGCACATGTTCCATCGCCGGATCACCGTGCAATATCCCGAACAGAAGCCGTACCTCGCGCCGAGATATCGCGGCAGAATTATTTTGTCCCGCGATCCCGACGGCGGCGAGCGCTGCGTGGCGTGCTATCTCTGCGCCGTCGCGTGTCCCGTAGACTGCATCGCGCTCCAGGCTACCGAAGACGCAACCGGCCGCCGCTATCCCGAATTTTTCCGCATCAATTTCTCTCGCTGCATCTTCTGCGGATATTGCGAGGAAGCCTGCCCCACCTACGCGATTCAACTCACCCCGGATTTCGAGATGGGCGAATTCAATCGGCAGAATCTGGTTTACGAAAAGGAAGATCTGATGATCGATGGCCCCGGGAAGCGTCCCGGCTACAACTTCTGGAAAGTCGCCGGCGTCCAGATCGGCGGCAAGGCGAAAGGCGAAGCGGAGCGCGAAGCCCCGCCCACCGATGTCAACACTCTGATGCCCTGAGATTGCCATGGAAGCTGCATTCTACGTGTCGAGCGCGGTGGCCATCGCGGCCACCCTGCTCACGATCACCCGCGCCAACGCGATTCACGCGCTGCTGTACCTGATCGTGTCGCTGCTCGCGGTCGCGGTCGTGTTTTTCACACTGGGAGCGCCGTTTGTCGCCGCGCTCGAAGTCATCATCTACGCCGGCGCGATCATGGTCCTGTTCATTTTCGTAGTGATGATGCTCAATCTCGGCGAGCGCGCGACCGCCATCGAGCGGCGACTCCAAACACCGCAAATCTGGATCGGTCCCGCGATTCTGGCGAGCCTTCTGCTTGCCGAAATCATCGATCTCATGGTTCGCGGCGCCGGAGTGCAAAACGCCGGGGGCGCCGTTACGCCGAAACAAGTCGCAATCGTTTTGTTCAGCGGTTACCTGATCGGCGTCGAGCTGGCCTCGATGCTGCTTCTGGCCGGCATGGTAGCCGCATATCACCTCGGTGTTCGAAAACGCAAGCAGGCGGAGGTTCAAGATGCAGAGCATACCCGTGAGGGACGCGTTAGTGTTGGCCGGGATTTTGTTCACGCTGGGCCTGGCGGGCGTGATGGCCCGGCGTAATCTCGTGTTCATCCTGATGTCGCTCGAAATCATGCTCAACGCCGCCGGACTCGCTTTCATCGCGGCCGGCGCACGCTGGGGCCAGGCTGACGGCCAGGTGATGTTCCTGTTCATCCTCGCTATGGCCGCCGCGGAAGTGTCGGTCGGCCTGGCACTGCTGCTGCGCCTCTATCACCGCTTCGCCTCGCTCGACAGCGACGAAGCCAGCGAGATGCGAGGCTGACGTGCTGGGCCTCGTCTGGTTAATCCCGGCGATCCCGTTTGCAAGCGCACTCGTTCTGGCGCTCGCCTCGCGCACCGTCTCGCGAAAGTTCGTCGCCATCACCGGCGTCGGATCGATCGCTCTCTCCGCGATCCTCTCGCTAGCGATGGTTCCGGCGTACCTCGCCCACGCGACGCCCTACACGCGAATCCTGTGGACCTGGATCAGCGTCGCCGGATTCCGTCCGCAGATCGCGTTCTATCTCGATCCGCTCTCCCTGGTGATGATCGTAGTCGTCACCTTCGTCGCCTTCCTCATTCACCTGTATTCGGCCGAATCGATGCGCGAAGATCCCGGCTACGGCCGCTTCTTCGCCTACATGAATCTTTTCGTCGCGTCGATGGTGACGCTGCTGCTCGCCGACAATCTCCTGCTTCTCTTCCTCGGATGGGAGGGCGTCGGACTGTGCAGCTATCTTTTGATCGGCTTCTGGTATCAGGATCCCGCGAACGGACGCGCGGCGATCAAAGCATTCGTCGTGACGCGTGTCGGCGACACCGTGATGTTGGTCGGCCTGTTCCTCATCTTCACCGAGCTCGGCACGCTGACGATTCAAACCGCGCTTCACCAGGCGTCAATCGAGTGGCCCGCGGGATCGGCGATCGCGATCACCGCCGCCGCGCTGCTGCTCGGGGGCGCAATCGGCAAGTCCGCGCAACTTCCACTGCAAGTCTGGCTCCCCGATGCGATGGCCGGCCCGACGCCCACCAGCGCCTTGATCCACGCGGCCACCATGGTCACCGCGGGTGTGTACCTGATCGCCCGCATGCACGTGCTGTTCGAGCTCGCGCCGCCGGTGCAGTTCGCCGTCGCCGTGATCGGCGCCGCGACGCTGCTCGTGGCCGGCTTCAGCGCGCTCACGCAGTACGACATCAAGCGCATCCTCGCGTATTCGACCATCAGTCAGATCGGGTACATGTTTCTCGCTCTGGGCGTCGGAGCCTGGGGCGCCGCGATTTTTCATTTCATGACGCACGCCTTTTTCAAGGCTCTCCTGTTCCTCTCCGCGGGCATCGTGATCGACGCTCTCCATGACGAGCACAACATCTTTCGCATGGGCGGCCTTCATCGTGAGCTTCCCATCGCCTATTGGACCTTTCTCGTCGGCGGCTGTTCTCTTTCCGGATTGCCACTCATCACCGCCGGCTCCTTCAGCAAAGACTTCATCATCTGGAGCGCGGGAACCTCTCAACTGGGCGGAATCGCATGGTGGGCCGTGGCACTATTCGGAGTGCTGCTGACCTCGTTTTATACCTTCCGCCTCATCTTCGTGGTTTTCTTCGGCGAAGTTCGCACTCCGGTCTCGCATCGTCCGGGACTCGCCGTCACGATTCCGGTGGTCACGCTGGCCACGCTCTCGATCGTCGGCGGCTACGATAAAAAACCGTTCCTCGCATTCGTAGGGGGCGCACTTCCGCAGCTCCCCCAATCTTCAGCCCCAGCAGCACTCACCGAGACCGTGACCAGCGCCATCACCGCGGCCATATTTCTCACGGGAGTGCTCCTCGCCTGGCTGGTCTATCTCCGTAAGCCGGAGCTGGCGCGCGCAGCGGCATCGAACCCCGTCGGCGCCTCGCTCCGTCGCTTCTGGTTTTCCGACTGGGCGATGGACTGGATTTACGACCGCCTCTTCGTGCGTCCATTCGAGCGTCTCGCCTGGATCATCCGCGGCGACCTGCTCGATTCCATTTATGACGGCTTATCCAATCTGACCTCGCTCTTCTGGCGCGGCCTCAGTTACACCGAAAGCGGCAAGCTGCGCTGGTACGCCGCCGGAATCGCCGCGGGCGCCGTGGTCTTCGTGGCCATGGCGATATTTTTATGATCCTGCTCTTCCTGATCCTGCTTCCGCTCGCCTCCGGACTTCTTTCCTGGATCGCCGGACGCTTCAGTCAACAAGCCCCGCGCTGGATCGCCCTCGCCGGAATGACCGCCGGTCTCGCGACCATGATCTGGCTGTGGATCGCGAATCGCAACGCGGAATTTCAAAGCTGGTTCGCGCAGATCGACTGGACCTGGCTCCCCGAATGGGGCATCCACTTCCACCTCGCCATGGACGGCCTCAGCCTTCTGCTCCTTTTGCTCGCCTATTTTCTCGGAATCATCTCCGTCCTGGTTTCCTGGACCGAAATCCAGTATCAGGTCGGCTTCTTTCATCTGTGCCTGCAGTGGCTCGTCGCCGCCATGGGCGGCGTCTTCCTCGCCCTCGATCTGTTCCTGTTCTATTTCTCCTGGGAGCTTATGCTCATCCCGCTGTATTTCCTGATCGCCATCTGGGGACACGAGCACCGCATCTACGCCTCCGTGAAATTTTTCATCTTCACCCAGTTCGGCGGCTTGCTGATGCTGATCGCCATCCTGGCGCTGTACTTCGCGCATCATCGCTCGACCGGCGTCTACACCTTCGAATACGAGGATTTGCTCCGCACTCCGCTCGCGTCGTCCACACAAATGTGGATCATGCTCGGATTCTTCATCGCTTTCGCGGTGAAGCTGCCCGTCCCGCCGCTGCACGCCTGGCTTCCCGATGCGCACACCGAAGCGCCCACCGCCGGCAGTGTCATCCTGGCGGGCCTGGTGCTCAAAACCGGCGCGTATGGAATGCTGCGTTTCGTCGTCCCCCTGTTCCCCGATGCCGCGCACCAGTTCGCGCCCATCGCGATGGCGCTGGGCGTGGCCGGCGTCATCTACGGCACCGTCCTCGCCTTCAGCCAGACCGATGTGAAGCGCCTGATCGCCTGGACCAGCGTCAGCCACATGGGCTTCGTTCTGCTCGGCATCTTCGCCTGGAATCAGCTCGCGCTCGAAGGCGTGATCGTCACCATGATGGCCCACGCCATCAGCACCGGTGCGCTGTTCGTGATCGTGGGCCAGCTTCAGGAACGCATGGGCACGCGCGACCTCGCCCGCATGGGCGGCTTGTGGGACGCCGCGCCGCGACTCTCCGGCGCGACGCTCTTCTTCGCTCTCGCCTCGCTCGGACTCCCCGGCCTGGGCGATTTCGTCGGCGAATTTCTGGTGCTCCTCGGCACCTATCAGGTGAGCCGCATCCTCGCCGTGCTCGGCGCCGTCGGCGTGTTGCTTGCCACCTTCTACGCCCTGCGCATGATCGAGCGCGTTTTCCGCGGTCCCAACGTCCACCACTGGCGCATTCCGGATGTGCTGCCGCGCGAAAGCCTGGTGTTGGCCGTGATGATCGCCATCGTCTTCTGGCTAGGCTTGTATCCCCGCCCGGTGATCGACTTGTTCCGCCCTCCCATGACCAGGCTCGCGATCTACGCACCGTGGAGGGCCAGATGACCTCCGCCGATTTCGTCGCCCTGCTTCCTTTATTGATCCTGGCCGCGTCACCGCTATTCGTGATGCTCGCCATCATGGTTCGAAGAGGTCCGGCATCACCGGCGATCTCGTTCGCGAGTCTAGCAGCAGCCTTCGCCTCCCTCTGGATCGCCGCCGGCGTCGCGCCCCGCCCCGTCACCCCGATTCTGATCATCGACCGCTACGCGCTGTTTTACATCGGCATCATCGTCGCCGTCACCGCCGGCTGCGTCCTGCTCTCCTGGGGCTACTTCCGCAATCACGCCGAGCATCCCGACGAACTCTACGTGCTCCTGTTGATCGCGGCGCTCGGCTCGGCCGTGCTCGCCTCCTCCAGCCACTTCGCGTCCTTCTTTCTGGGCCTGGAAATCCTCAGCGTCTCGCTTTACGGCCTGATCGCTTACGAGCGCGACATCGAACCCTCCATCGAAGCGGGCGTCAAATATCTCGTGCTCGCCGCGTCCTCGGCATCGTTTCTGCTGTTCGGAATGGCGCTGGTCTATTTCGAACTCGGCACGATGAGCTTCGCCCAAATCGCGAACGCTTCCGGACCATTAGTCACCATCGGATTCGTCTTGATTCTCGTCGGCGTCGGCTTCAAACTCGCGCTCGTCCCGTTCCACATGTGGACGCCCGATATTTATCAAGGCGCTCCCGCGCCAGTCGCGGCGTTCGTCGCGACGGTCTCGAAAACCGCAGTCTTCGCCGTGCTGCTGCGATACTACATGTCCGCCGCAGCCGGCCGCGCCCCTTTCGTGATTCTGAGCGCGATCGCCATCGCCTCCATGCTCGCCGGCAATCTTCTCGCTCTCCGTCAGGACAACGTAAAACGGATCCTCGCGTATTCCTCGATCGCTCATCTCGGCTACATCCTCGTGGCCTTGCTCGCCGGCGGAAGCATGGGCGACCGCGCCGTCACTTTTTACCTGATCGCGTATTCCTTCACCACGCTCGGCGCCTTCGCCGTAGTCGCCGTAGTCTCCCGCATCGAGCGCGAAGCCGATCACGTCGAAAATTATCGCGGCCTCTTCTGGCGTCACCCCATCGTGAGCGGAATCCTGACCATCATGATGCTCTCGCTCTCCGGCCTTCCCGTGACCGCCGGTTTCATCGCCAAGTTCTACCTGGTCGCCGCCGGTGCCGACCAGAACCTGTGGCTCCTGATCACAATCCTGATCGTGGGCAGCGCCATCGGTCTGTTCTACTACTTGCGCGTAGTCGTCGCAATGTATTCGCCCGCGCCGACGCAGGAAACCCCGCTCGCGCCGCATTTCGCCGAAAGAATCGTCCTGGCCGCGCTCGCCCTGATCGTGATCTGGCTGGGCATCTACCCCGCCCCGGTCCTGAACGCGATCGCGCAGGTATTTTAGTACTCCCTGCTAAAATCGACTTTCAGGTGCCCACCAAAGCCCTCACGCTTCGCCAGTTCTTCGGCCGCAAAGGACTGCTCTCCGACTGGCACCCCAACTACGAATTCCGTTCCGGCCAGCTCGAAATGGCCGAAGCTGTCGAGGCCGCCCTCAACGACAAGCGCCACCTGATCGTCGAAGCCGGCACCGGGACCGGCAAAACGCTCGCCTATCTTGTCCCCGCGATTCTCTCCGGCAAACGCGTGGTCATCTCCACCGGAACCAAAAATCTCCAGGAGCAGCTCTTCTTCAAGGACATTCCCTTTCTCGAGCGCCATCTCGGCCCCCTGCGCGCCTGCTACATGAAAGGCCGCGCCAACTACGCCTGCCGCCAGAAAATCTACGACGCCGAAAATGAACCGGTGCTCGAAGGACTCGAAGAGGTCGCCGATTTCCAGATCATCCGCGACTGGGAAAAATCCACCGAAACCGGCGATCGCGCCGAAATCAAAACCCTCCCCGAATCCAGTTCCACATGGGCCAAAATCGACGCCCGCGGCGACCGCTGCACCGGCCAAAAATGCAAGCAGTTCGAGCGCTGCTTCATCACCCGCATGCATCAGAAGGCGATGGAAAGCGATCTCATCATCGTCAATCACCATCTCCTCTTCGCCGATCTCGCCGTTAAGGGCGAAATGGAATCGAGCGGCATCATCCCCGATTATTCAACCGTAATTTTCGACGAAGCCCACGAAATTGAAGAGGTCGCCGGCCAATATTTCGGCGTCTCCGTTTCGAGCTATCAATTCGAAGAACTCACCCGCGACGTCGCCGCGCTCGCGAATCGCAAGAATTTCGAATCGAAAGAGCTCGACCGCGTCATCATGGCTCTTTCCGAGCGCGCTATCCATTTCTTATCGCTGTTCAACGCTCCCGACGGCCGCACCGGCTTCCGCGCCCAGGAAGCGTTCCTCATCAAGCACGAAGAGATCTATCGCGACGTCCTAGCCGGCCTCGAACTTATTGCATTGCATCTCGAGTTGCTGAAATCCGCGCCGGAAGAAGCGATACCCCTAGCCTTCCGCGCCCGTGAAATCGCCCGCCGTCTCCAATTCTTCATGGAGTCGAACGACCGCAAGTACGTCTACTGGATCGAGCGCCGCGGCCGCGGAACTTTTTTGCAGGCGACCCCCATCGACGTCTCCCAAATCCTCGATGAAAAACTTTTCGACGCCATCGATACCTGCGTCCTCACTTCCGCCACTCTCGCCGTAGCCGGCGGTTTCGATTTCGTCAAAGAGCGCCTGGGCCTGCGCAACGCCAGAACCCTCCTGGTTCCGAGCCACTTCGATTACTCGGAGCAGGCGTTACTCTACGTCCCGCAATCGCTCCCCGATCCGCGCAGCCAGGCGTTCGCCTCCGCCGCCGCGCGCGAAATCATCGAGCTTCTCTTCCTCAGCCGCGGCCGCGCCTTCGTTCTGTTCACCAGCAATCAATCCATGCGCCAGATTTACGATCGCGTCTCGCTCGAAGTCCCGTTTCAAACGCTGCTGCAAGGCACTGGCCCCCGCAGCGCCCTGCTCGAAGAATTCCGCGCGACCCCCAACGCCGTCCTCTTCGCGACCGCCTCCTTCTGGCAAGGCGTCGACGTCCCCGGCGACCAGTTAAGCTGCGTCATCATCGACAAACTCCCCTTCGCGGTCCCCAGCGACCCCATCGTCGAAGCTCGCGTAGCTGCGATCAAAGACAATGGCGGCGACGCCTTTCACTCCTATCAAGTCCCCCAAGCCGCCATCGCGTTGAAGCAAGGCTTCGGCCGCCTGATCCGCAGCCGCACCGACCGCGGCGTCCTTGCGCTGCTGGACAATCGCATCACCAAATCGCGCTACGGCCAGATTTTTTTCGACAGCCTCCCCGACTACGCCTTCACCACGAAGCGCGAAGATGTAGAAAGGTTCTTCGATCATGTATGAAGTGTCAGTAGAACAAACCTTCGCCGCCGGCCACGCCCTGCGCAACTACAAAGGCAAGTGCGAAAACGTCCACGGCCACAATTTCAAAGTGCAGGTAGTGATCGAAGGCGAAAAACTCGACGAAACCGGTCTGCTGGTAGATTTCATCGACGTGAAGAACGCGATGCGCGCGATCATCGACCGCCTGGATCACGTCTTTTTGAACGATATCGAGCCCTTCACGATAAAAAATCCCTCAGCCGAAAACATTGCCGAATATTTTTTCACTGAAATGTCGCAGTCGCTAAAAACGACGGTCCCCATCCGCATCCGCGAAGTAAAAATCTGGGAAACCGACATCCAAAGCGCGACCTACCGCGGCTAATCGAGCGCAGCGAGCAGCGCGGTAAACAGTCGGGCGCAATTTGGCGCAACCTTGCGGACCCTTGTTGGATCGATCCGCTTCAGGATCATCGGCGCGTGCTTCGTTTTGTGATACTCGCCCGCCTTACACCCCTTCGTCGCTTGCTTGAGGCACGCCAGTACGTCAGCTTTCGGGATCTCCTCAATCTTGCGATTCGCCTTCAGCGCGGCCTTCTTGAATCCGTCCCCGTAATATCCTTCGAGTCTCTCCGGATCGGCGAGGAACCATGTTTCCATCACCTGAACCATCCAGAATTTTGAGTCATGATTCTCCGAAGGAAGCGGACCCTCGCTGTCCCGAACCAACACATTCCACGACCCTGGATGAGCCCGAACGGCAATCTGGTAGTCCTTTTCCGGAGTCCCGCCAGTGGCGATCAGTTCGACTCGAACGCGTCTTGCCCGTGCCTTGTCGATTATGTCCGCGAGAAATACGTGAAACCCTTCGCGGAGCTTTTTGTCTCCTTCAAAGTAGATGCGGATCTCGGCTACCACCGATTTCCGCCGATCTCGCCCTTCTGCCACAACTCGCCAAGCGAATACCGCTCCAGCCACCTCTCGAGATCCGCGCTCTTGAGCCTCTTGAACTGCGTGAACCCGTCAAAGTCGCGCTCACAGACTACCACGGACTCCGGACGATCAGAGAGGGCATCAATTAAAGCTGGCGAATGCGTCGTCACGATTAATTGAGTTCGCTGGGATGCTTGGACCAGCAGTTCCGCGATCATCCGGATCGCATCGGGATGCAAACCAATCTCCGGCTCCTCAATACACGCTAGCGGCGGCGGCTCGGGATCTAACAAAACCACGAGTAGGCAGAGCACTCGCAGCGTGCCATCAGAAAGGGCGACCGCCGACACCGCGTTCCTAGCGCCAAGTCCTTTCTCCCGTACGAATGTCTGAGTGATAGCACCAGCGCTATACGCGTAGGCCTCGGTGAAGCCCTCATAGAAACGATGAAGGTAATCGTTGATCTTGACGGACTCGCCAAGATGACGCATTTTGTCCAAGAGTCCGGCGAGGTTGCCACCATCCTCGGAGAGGTAGCCCTTGAAGGCACTGGCAGAGCTGCCGTTTCGAGTTGGCGTCCCCGGTCCGGTCTGGAATTCGCGATAAAGCCGAATCGCTTCCAGGCGCTGCGCCAGAGGCCAGATTTTCTCCTCGCGTGGAGAGCGAAAGATCTCAAGGACAGAAGCAGCCTGCGGCAGGTTGGGCAGGAAATCATCTTTACTAACGAGTGGGCCAAACGGATTCAGTCTCGATCCAGCGCGGCTGAATGCACCCTTCAGCACTTCTCGCGGAATCTCAAAGTCTTGGCCAATGGCGCGCAGACAGATCTCGTAATCGGGGTCGGCTTCATGCCCGGTATCGGATTTGCTGCCACTCGCGTTCCAGATCGCAATCGACGCAATACCTTCGGTACGCTTATTGACCCAATCCCGAATGCCGCCGCCCTCCGCAATCGTTGTTCCGATGCCTTTCGGTAGGGACCTCAGAAGGTGTATGGATCGAATGAGGTTCGACTTGCCCGAAGCGTTCGCGCCGATGAGCACGTTCAGCGGCAGCAGTTCAAGATTCGCCTGGCTGAACGAAAGGAGGTTCTCTAGCCTGATCCTATTCAGCAGCATCGTCTGAGGATTATTCTAGTGCAGTTCTCAGACGGACTTCACTAAGCGTGAGTCGAAAGCGTTACTTCCCATGCAAGAAGTGTCCTTCTGCGCGTAATCCGTCGGAAAACGCGCCGCGCGCGATGCACTCCAGCGGTTCGACGACAGCATCTACTCGCCCGGGATCTTTCGCGCCGCTTTTCGCTTGATGAAATCCAGAGCGCGGCCTACCGGGCATAACGATCGTCCTAAGCTACGCGAGGGCCGCCTTCTCCGCCCGCCGCCCCGCGAGCAGCACCCCGATCCAGCAGCTCACCGGCCACGTCAGCAGCCACGACAGCCAATACCAGTGCGGCCAGCCCTTGCTCCAGTTGGGAATGATCGACACGATCCCCATCACTTCCCCCAGTATGAAAAACCACAACACGTGCCGAGAAGTCGGCTGCGGGGCGAATCGCGCGCACAGCCACGCACACAGGATCGAGACGACGACGAACATTCCCGTGCTCGCCGCAAGGGCTGCGTCCGAGGGAATGCGCCCCGCTACATAATCGCCGGGGAACATGCGCGAGAGCAGCGGGTCGGTTCCGATCACAAGCAGAATGGACAGCACATAGCTGCCCACCACGACGCCGATCGACTTCAACATGACTCCACCTCCGTTTGACGAGTACCGGCTATCATAGCCGATTCGAAAGCGAGGTGGCGCGAGGCTATCTTCCGAAGAACGTGGCGTTCTTCTGCGCGTAATCCGCCCACTTCTCCGGCAGATCGTCCAGCGCAAAAATCGCCGACACCGGGCATACCGGAACGCACGCGCCGCAGTCGATGCACTCCACCGGGTCGATGAACAGCATGTCTTCGGTCGGGAATTTTTCCGCGTCTTTTTTCGGATGGATGCAGTCCACCGGGCAGGCGTCCACGCACGCCGTGTCCTTCACTCCAACGCAAGGTTCCGCGATTACATAAGCCATAAAAGAGTCTCACTTGTTGCCTGGACCGCTGATGGCAGGGGGTGAAACTCCCATTTAACCACACCCCAATCCCCACGCCCAACTGCCTACTACCGGTTTCTGGTAGGGACGGGCGGATTCGAACCGCCGACCTGTCGCTTAGGAGGCGACCGCTCTATCCATCTGAGCTACGTCCCCAGCTTTTACCCTCAATTGTAGCCCATCGCTTCAATCCCTTTTTCCCAATGTCCCGCCGATAATGCATCCCCTCGAAATGAATCCGGCTCACCGCCGCATAGCTGTTGCGGATCGCCGCCGCCAGATCCGCGCCCGATGCCGTCACTCCCAGCACGCGCCCTCCCGCTGTTTCAAGTCCGCGCGGCCCCACTCGCGTCCCTGCCTGAAAAACCTGCGCTCCGCAATTTTCGATTCCTTCAATGGGGTCGCCACTCCGCACCGTCCCCGGATATCCCGCCGCGGCGAGCACCACGCATACCGAAGGATCGCGTTTAAAGCGCAGCTCCGCTCCGCGCAGCGATCCGGTAGCCGCGCGCATCAGGATCTCCGCGAACTCGCAGTCCAGCCGATGCATCAGCGGCTGCGTCTCCGGATCGCCCAGCCGCACATTGAACTCCAGCACCTTGGGACCCTCCGCCGTCATCATCAGCCCGGCGTAAAGAAACCCGGTGAACCCGGTCGCGCGGATCACCGGCGCAATGATCGTCTCCATCACGCGTCCCGCATCAGCGCTCGACAGAATCCGCCCATCCGAATAAGCGCCCATCCCACCAGTATTCGGCCCGGTGTCGTCATCGCCCGCCGCCTTGTGATCCTGCGTGGCGTCGAACGCAACGAAATCGCGTGCATCGCTCAGCACAATGAAGCTCACTTCTTCCCCACGCAGAAATTCCTCGATCACCAGCCGCGGCCCCAGCCGCTCAATCGCGCTTTCCGCCTCACCGCGATCCCGCGCGATCACGACTCCCTTCCCAGCCGCGAGCCCATCGGCCTTAATGACCACGGGATATTCGAAATTCGTCAGCGAATCGACGGCGTCCTGGCAGCTTTCGGCTCGAATGAAGCGGCCCGTAGGAATCGCCAGCCGCTGCATGAGCTCCTTCGCGTGAATCTTGCTCGCTTCAAGCTGCGCCTGCTCGCGACTCGGGCCCACAATCGCCAGCCCGCGGGCGCGGTACTGGTCGACGATCCCCTCCGCCAGCGGAGCCTCCGGTCCGACGACGGTGAGATCCGCGTCTACGTCCTGCCTGATTTCGGCGACCTGCGCGATTCCCGGATTGCCGGGCCAGGCGAAAATCTTGTGGCCTTCTTTCGCGAGCCGCCACGCGATCGCGTGTTCGCGCCCGCCGCTGCCGATGACGAGGATCTTCAAGGTGCGCTAGCCTGGGGCCTCCCGAGACTGGCATCATAGCATTTAGATGCAAACGCGTTATCAGGTCGTCGTGGTCGGCGCCGGCCACGCCGGATGTGAAGCCGCGCGCGCCTGCGCTCGACTGGGTCTGAAGACCGCGATGGTCACCATGAACCTCGATCTGATCGCGCAAATGTCGTGCAATCCCGCGGTCGGAGGTATCGCCAAAGGCCACCTGGTTCGTGAGATCGACGCGCTCGGCGGAATCATGGGCGAGCTGACGGACGCAGTCGGCATCCAGTTCCGGCTCCTGAATACCAGCCGGGGCCCGGCGGTGTGGTCGCCTCGCGCGCAGTGCGACAAGAAGCAATACCGGCTGAAGATGCGCGAAATCCTAGAAAAAGAGGCGAATATCCGCATTCTCCAGGCCGAGGTCGCCGAGTTGTCCATCTCCAGCGGCCGGGTTCGCGGCGTCGTCCTGCGCGACGGCAGAACCATTGAAAGCGATGCCGTCGTAGTCACAACCGGAACCTTCCTAAATGGTCTCGCGCATGTCGGGGAGCAAAGGTACAGCTGCGGCCGAAGCGGCGAAGCGCCATCGAACCTTCTGGGCGATCAACTCCGGACCCTCGGTCTGCAATGGAAGCGTCTGAAAACCGGAACTCCACCTCGTCTGGATGCCCGAACCATCGATTGGAGCCAGTTTGAACCCCAAACAGGCGACCCCGAGCCGACTACATTTTCGTTTTTGACGCATCGCATTGAGCGCGAGCAAGTTCATTGTTTCATTACATATACGAATGAAACTACGCATCAGATCTTGCGAGAGAGCATCCCGCGCTCGCCGCTCTATAGCGGCCAAATCGAAGGGATCGGTCCGCGATACTGCCCTTCAATTGAGGACAAGATTGTCAAGTTCCCGGACAAATCCCGGCATCAGATTTTTCTGGAACCTGAGGGTCTCGATACCAATGAAATTTATGTAAACGGCATGTCCACCAGCATGCCGATCGACGTGCAGACCCGCATGATTGCATCAATCCCGGGCCTGGAGGCCGCGGAGATGATCCGTCCAGGCTATGCGATCGAATACGACGCGATCGATCCGCGCGAGCTTTCGCAATCGTTAGAAGTTCGTTCCATCCGCGGTTTGTTCCTGGCAGGCCAGATCAACGGAACCTCGGGATACGAGGAGGCCGCATGCCAGGGCCTGATGGCCGGATTGAACGCAGCGTGCCAGATCGGTAGTGCTGATCCGATCATCATCAGCCGAACCGAAGGTTACACGGGCATTCTGATCAGTGACCTGGTCGGAAAGGGAGCGGATGAGCCGTACCGGATGTTCACTTCGAGAGCCGAGTTTCGGCTCCATCTGCGCATCGATAATGCCGATGAGCGGCTCACTCCTCTTGCGCGCCGGGTCGGTCTGGCAGGTGAGGAGCGCTGGGCGCTTTATCGCAAGAAACAGGAGCAAAAGAGGCGCGTGCTGGAGTGGCTGACTCGCAATCGCGCACCGGTTGAAGATGCCGGCACGGCATCTGTCTGGTTGAAGCGGCCGGAAGCATCGATTTCGGCCCTTCGGCCGCAGCTTGTCACCGAGTTGGGCGAGGAGCCGGTTCACGGTCTTCTGCAGACGATCGAGACCGAGGTCAAGTATGCTGGCTACATCTCGCAGCAGGAACGGCAGGTGAAGCGCCTCCGTGATTCCGAGGAGCGCGGGATTCCCCAGGATTTCTGCTATGCCGATATTCCAGGCCTTTCGCGCGAGGTCCGCGAGAGTCTGGAGCGTGTCCGACCGGAGAGCTTGGGGCAGGCCGCCAGAGTTTCCGGCGTCACCCCCGCCGCAATAGCGGTTCTCGACGTCTATCTGAGCCTGCGCCGGTGAATGTTCCGGGACCTCCTAGCCGCGGCATGGGCGGATTATGGCAATCTGTCCGAGGCGCAGCTCGCCGCGCTGGAGAGCCATTACCGACTCATGCTGCGCTGGAATTACAGAATCAACTTAACGCGATCTTCGAGTCTGTTGGAGATGGTCCAACTGCACTATTGCGAATCGATGTTTCTTGGGTTACTGCTTCCTCGGGGCCAGCTGAAGATCCTGGATTTTGGTTCCGGGGCGGGCTTTCCGGGCATACCTCTGGCGATTGTTCGCCCTGAGTGCACTGTCGTACTCGCGGAAGCTAATCGGCGTAAAGCTGTGTTCTTGCGTGAGGCCTCCCGCGGAATTCCGAACGTTTCCGTGACCTCTGACCGCCAGGAAATGGGGCAGCAGTCTTATGACTGGGTGGTGTCTCGGGCGGTTGCGCCGAATGAAGTACTCAAGAGCAGGCTTGCGCCTCGATTTGCGATTCTAACCAGTTTGCGAAGTCTCGAAGGCCTTCCGAAGCCAGTTGAATTGACTCCGATTCCCTGGGGTGCCCAAAGAGTCATCGCGATGTTCCACGTGGAACATTCCCCGTGTTAACATTCCAAAGACGTGGGAAAGATTATCGCGATCACGAATCAGAAGGGCGGAGTTGGCAAAACGACGACGGCCATCAACCTCGGCGCATCCCTTGCGGCCAACGATCTTCGCGTTCTTCTCGTGGATGCTGACCCTCAAGGGAACTCAACTACCGGGCTTGGAATCGAAAAAAACCCTGAGAAATTAACGTTCTACGATGCACTCTTACATGGGGTACCATTGGCCGACGCGATTATCCGATCCGACTGCGACGGGCTTGATATCATTCCCGCTGATAAGAATCTCGTTGCGGCCAACCTGGACATGGTTGACTTGTCTGACCGGGAATTCCGGCTGCGTCGCATTCTCGAACCGATTCGGGGCGAATACGCGTACATCCTTATCGACTGTCCACCGGCGTTGGATCTGCTGACCCTGAACGCCCTGGTTGCCGCAGATTCCGTCCTGATTCCGATTCAATGCGAGTTCTTTGCTCTGGAAGGGATTTCTCAGCTCATAGATACGCTGGATCGAGTTCGCGAGAGCTTTAGCCACCCTATTGCGATTGAGGGTATTCTGCTTACGATGTACGACGACCGAACCAACCTGACCCGGCAGGTTGCGGACGATCTGAAGGAATTTTTCTCCGACCAGGTTTTCTCCACGGT
This sequence comes from Bryobacteraceae bacterium, assembly GCA_035501755.1. Taxonomy (GTDB): domain Bacteria; phylum Acidobacteriota; class Terriglobia; order Bryobacterales; family Bryobacteraceae; genus Palsa-187. Next base: position 105,850 of record DATJVN010000111.1, read on the forward strand.
GATTCCGCGGAGCATTCGCCTCGCCGAGGCGCCGAGTTATGGGAAGCCGATCCTGATGTACGACCCGCGGTCCCGCGGGGCGGAGAGCTACATCAAGCTTGCGAAGGAGATCCTCGAAAATGAGCACCGCAAACGACAAGCATCGCAAAGCGCTCGGTAAGGGCCTGTCTTCATTGATTCCGGCTAAGCCTGCGCCAGCCGGGGCACCGAATGAGAGGGCGAGCAGACTGCCGATCGAGGTCATTGAGCCCAACCCGATGCAGCCCCGCACTGTTTTCAATCCGGACGGCCTGGAGGAGTTGACAAATTCGATCCGCGCCAACGGGATCATCCAGCCGCTGATCGTCCGCCGGAACGGCAGCCGTTTCCAGATCGTGGCGGGAGAGCGGCGCTGGCGCGCGGCGCAAAAGGCCGGGTTGCGGGAGGTGCCTGTCGTTGTTCAGGATGTTGAGCAGGCCAAGCTTCTGGAGCTTGCTTTGATCGAGAACATTCAGCGCGAAGATCTTGGGCCGATGGAGATCGCCCACGCATTCGAGCGCCTCGCCGAAGAACTGGGGCTTTCCCAGGAGCAGATCGCGCAGCGGACGGGTAAGGATCGCGCCTCGGTGGCGAACTATCTTCGGTTGCTGAAGCTACCCCACAGAGTCCAGCTTTTGGTAGGAGCTTCGCGCCTGTCGATGGGGCACGCCAAAGTCATTCTGGGCCTCACCGACGAAGATCTCCAGGTTCAGATCGCCGAGCGGGCTGTCGCGCAGGGACTATCGGTGCGGCAGGTTGAGGCCCTGGTGCGCGAGATGACCTCGGAGCGGGCTCCCAAGAAATCGGAGAAGGCTCAAGCGGCGATCGATCCGAACGTGCGCGCGGCGATCGAGGAGCTCCAGAATGCGCTGGGGACGAAGGTTCGAATTGTGGAGCTCAGCGAACAGCGCGGGCGGATCGAGATCGAGTATTATTCCCAGGATCAACTCGAAAGTCTGTCTC
>DATJVN010000112.1:0-24967 GCA_035501755.1 Bryobacteraceae bacterium
GAAAGAATGATTCTTGAAAACCCGGCCCTGTTTGAACAATGTGCCCGCGCTGGCGATCGCGCCCATCATGGCGAAGAAAAATGCGGCAAGGGCCGGACGCTGCTGCATCGGATAATCGACCGCGCAATGCGCAAAAACGGCGATGATGCCGATCCCCCACAACGACCGGACCGCGGGAGGCATCATGCATATCGCGATCGCGAGCAGGATCAGAAAAAACGGAATGCCGCCCTCCGCCGCCCACTGCACCCAATCGTTATGCGCCTGATTGACGAAATTGCCGTCGTCGAAATGCGCGTAGGCAGGATACGCGTCGGACCAGGCGCCCAGGCCGAATCCGGCGAGCGGCCGGTCGCGGACCATTTCGATGGAAGAGCGCGCCAGCTCCGCGCGCAGCGAGTACGGATTCGGCTCCTCGAACCGTTTCCAGATGGCTTCCCAGCCGACGATCGCCGTCAGCAGCACGACCGCCGCGACACTCCCGGCGAGCACGCGCGTGAGCGACCGTCCGCCCATGCGCTTCTGCGCGAACGCGATCACCGGCGTGATCAGAATTTCCGCCAGGCACAGAATGGACCCGGCGCGCGACCCGCCCGCGATCACCGATGCGAACATCGTCGCTGCGATCAGCGTGTACATCAGCCAGCGGCCGCGGTCGAGAAGCGCGCGGACGATGGCGAGCGGCAGCACGGCTTCGATGAATGCCGCGTATTGGTTGCGATACACGAACGGTCCCAGCGTGGGAAGGTTCGTTCCGGCGTCGAACAGCCAGAAAATCTTTCCGGGCGGCGAAGCGAGCGCGGTAAAGCTCGCGGCGATGCTCAGAATCGCGGCAAAGATCAATATGACGCGAAGGAATTTTTCGCGCTGCGCGGCGCCCAGCTCGAACGCGGCGAGGAACGCCGCCAGATTCGCGGTCCAGTTGAGCACCGCGTCCCAGGTTCTCCATTCGTAAATGGTCTGGTGAGCGGCGATCTGCATCACGCCCCACGCGGCCGCGAGAGCGAGAAGCAGCGCGACCGGATGCCAGGAGACGCGGCGCCGGACCAGCACGACGATCGCATAGGCGAACAACGCGATCTCGAACGCGCTCAGCGCCCATCGCGGCGCCCACAACGTGAGGATTCCGAAGATCAGGATTGCCGCAAGAATCATCGGCCCGAGCGCTCATTGTACCCTGTCTACATGACCACTCCCAGCGCGCGCATCGCCGTCGGCATCGAGGAATTCGAAGCGGCCATGCGGCGCGTCTCGGCGCACGCCTATCGCACGCCTCTGCTCACTTCGCGTCTGCTGAGCGAACGCACCGGATTCGAAGTGCGCCTCAAAGCCGAGATTTTCCAGCGCACCGGATCGTACAAAATCCGCGGGCCGCTGAACAAGCTGCCGCAGTTGAGCGAGGAGCAGAAGCGTCGCGGCGTGATCTGCTCCTCGGCCGGAAATCACGCGCAGGGGGTCGCGCTGGCGGCCAAAATCCACGGCGTTCGCGCGATCGTGGTGATGGCGGAAAACGCGACGCCTTCGAAAATCGACGCTACGCGAGCCTACGGAGCCGAGGTCGTGCTGCACGGGCGCATCTGGGATGAAGCCAACGAAAAGATGAAGCAGCTCGCCGCAGAGCACGGCTACACCGTGATTCACCCGTTCGACGATTTGCAGCTCATCACCGGCCAGGGCACGCTCGGAATGGAAATTCATGACCAGTTCCCGCAAGCTGACGCGGTGATCGTGCCGATCGGCGGGGGCGGGCTGATTTCCGGCGTCTCAATGGCGCTCAAGGCGCGCAATCCCAAGATTCGCATCATTGGCGTCGAGTCCTCCGACGGTCCGGCGATGAAGCGCAGCATCGAGGCGGGAAAACTCGTCACGCTTGACGAGATCGCCTGCATCATCGACGGGCTGCGCGTGAAGCGCGTGGGCGAGAACAACTTTTGCATCGTGCGCGATTACGTGGATGAGATCGTCACGCTCGCCGACGCGCAGATTTTCGACGCCATGTTGTGGATCATGTCGCACTGCAAACTGGTGGTGGAGGGCGCGGCGGCGGCTTCGGTGGCCGCGCTGCTCAACGGGCTGATTCAGGCGCCGGCGGGATCGAAAGTGGTGTGCGTGCTCAGCGGCGGCAACGTGAACCTGGACCAGCTTCGGGGCCTCAAGTGGAATTGAGCGGGCCGCTCGCCGGGGTTCGCGTCATCGATTTCGGCCGGTTCATCGCGGGCCCGTACTGCGCCATGCTGCTCGCCGACATGGGCGCGGACGTGATCCGCGTGGACCGGCGGCAGGGCAGCGAGGATCGCTACACCGGGCCGGTCACCGAACAGGGCGAGGGCGGCGCGTTTCTGTCGCTCAATCGCAACAAGCGCAGCCTGACGCTCGACACGTCGAAGCCGGAAGCCGCGGAAATCATCCGCAGACTTGCCTCGGGCGCGGACGTGGTGGTGGCGAATCTTCCCATCGCGGTGATGAAGAAGATGGCGATCGATTACGAAGCGCTGCGCGCCATCAAGCCGGAGATTATTCTGGCGCGGGTCTCGGCATTCGGGCCGGACGGTCCTTACGCGCAGCGGCTGGGATTCGATTCCATCGCGCAGGCGATGTCGGGCGCGATGCGGCTGACCGGATTTCCGGGCGCGCCGGTGCGCTCCGTGGTTTCCTTCGAGGATTATGGCACGGCTCTGCACACCGCTTTCGGGATCATGGTCGCGCTGTATCATCGCGCGCGCACCGGCGAGGGTCAGATTGTCGACGGGTCGCTGCTCGCGACGTCGGTGACCTTCATGCAGGCGCTGCTTGCCGAGCGCAGCGTCGTCGGAATCGCGCGGGAACAGCGCGGCAATGCAGGATTCTACTCCGCGCCTGCCGACACGTATGCGACCGCCGACGGATGGATCGTCGTGCAGACCGTCGGAGGCGACATGTTCGCACGCTGGGCGCGCCTCGTGGGGCGCGAGGAATGGATCTGCGATGCGCGCTTCGCGACCGACCTTTCCCGCGCCGATCATCGTGCCTGCATCACCGAGGCAATGAACGAATGGCTCAACGGAAAAACTACAGCGGAGGCTCTCGCCGCGCTTCAGGCTGCGCGCGTTCCCGCGGGCCCGGTGTACGATCTGCCCGAAGTGCTCGCCGATCCGCAGGTGGAGGCGCGCGGGCTGCTCGAATATGTGGATTATCCGGGCGCGCCCAAGCCCGTGCCGCTCGCCGCTCCGGCGCTGCGTCTGTCCGCGACCCCGGCAGGAATCCGCCGCCGCGCGCCTACGCTTGGCGAGCATACGGATGAGGTGCTCGGGGAACTCGGCTTTTCAAGTGAGGCAATCGCCAGCCTGCGCTCGGCGCAGGTGGTGTGAGCTTTCGGAGTATGCTTGAGAACCCCCGGCCTCACGGCCAGGGCTGTCCGGCGCGCGAGCGGAACGGCGGGGGTTGACCTCGACTTTTCTCACGCTCCTACTGCTTCGGCGTCTGCGCGATCGATCCGCCGAGGCCCGCGTAGGTGTCCTTCACCTTCACCACTTTATTCCCCACGAACGTCACGAAGGTCACGCGTCCCGGAGGAATTCCGTAGATCCAGTCCTCGTACTCGGTGCCGTCCTTGGTTTCGCGATCCTTGTGGTCCGCATGCCCCAGCGCCATCACCACCTGATCGCGCGTCATGCCGACGATCACTTTCTTGTTTTCGATCGCCGCCTTCACCTCCGGCGAAAGCGTCGCGGAATACTGCTCGGTGACGGTGCGCTGGTTGAAATCCAGAATCGGCAAGAGCATTTTTTTCACGTCGGCCGACGACAGTTCCCCGATCGGCTCGCCGAACCGCAGCGCGATGGTGGTGCCGCCGGGCGAGGTCGCCACCTGCCCTCCGTCGATCGGCATCGGCATCCCCACACCCACAGCGACGTGGTCTTTCCACGCACCTTTGGCGCGCAGTCCCCCGTTGATCTCCATGATGATCGAGTCGCTCTCGATGGTCACATGGGTGATCTGCACCAGGTCGCCCACGCGCCCCGCCGCGCCGTATTGTTTGCCGGCCGCGGTCCACTCCTGCTGGTTGTAGGTGCCGTCGGTCCCGATGTCCAGCGGTTTTTTCGATCGCGGAAGCGGAACCTTCACCGTCGCGTACTCCGCGTCCAGCCCGCGCAGGATTTCCAGGCGCTGATCGTCCGTGAGTTTGTTCTTGTCCGCGCTGAGCGACGCCGCGGCCGCCAGCGCGATCCATGCCCCACACGAGAACCGGTTCATGATTACACCTCAATCCTCGGAACGGTCGGGAAACACGCGCTGCACCACGAAAAACAATCCCACCACCGCCACGCTGGTCAGCACGCCTCCCTCAGGTCCGTACGCGCCCCCGCTCCACAGTTCGCCCGCGCGCCAGTGCAGCGTGTATCCCATCACGCCCATTGTAAACCCGCTCAGGTTTTCTCCGAAAATCGGCAACGTGAAATTCCAGCCGAAATGCAGTCCGATGGGCAGCCATAGCGCGCCCGTGCGCCAGTAGGCGTAGCCCAGCAGGATGCCCCACAGCGTGGTGTTGACGGCTCCGAGCAGCGTCGCGTTGGGATTGCGCAGGTGCTCGAAGCCGAAGATGATGCTCACCGGAAGGATGGTCGCGAACGCGCCCAGCGTGCGCACCAGCAACTGAAAGGCGTAGCCGTGAAACAGCATCTCTTCGCCGATGGCGCCGAACAGCAGCACGATGCTGACGAAAAGGAAGCTGGCCCAGCGATGCTCTACTATAGGCGCGGGCTCGAACCTGGCGAAGCCGGTCAGCGCCGGTCCCGCAAGGATCACCACTGCTGCTCCTGCCGCGACGGCGAACCCGATCAGCGCCTCATTCCGCGAATTCGCGGTCCACGCCAGGCCCAGGTCGGACAATCGCCCGCGCTCATAGATCCGCACCGTGATCGCGTTAGCGACCGCGGCCGCCGCGAACGTCGATAGCGCCGAGGCTACCAGGAGTCCCGCGACGGGAAAAATCAGGAAGGGGAAAATTACCATCCCCAGCCAGCCGATCAGCACGAACAATCCCACACGCAGAACGATGCCGAGCTTGTCCGGTTTGGGCGCGTCCGTCATGGTGATTCTCCATCATACGAAACGCGCGCTGCCGCGCCGCGCCAAGGCCGTTACGTTGAGGCGCGACGGGAGCAACCCGAAACCGGGTAACCGCTTCGCCCGACCAGCCCCGCTACCCTCCTTCGCTACAATGAAAAAACACATGATTGCAAAGGTACGCAAGGCGGTTTTTCCCGCCGCTGGGCTTGGTACGCGATTTCTGCCCGCTACCAAAGCTCAGCCCAAAGAGATGTTGCCGCTGGTCGATAAGCCGCTGATTCAGTATGGGGTCGAGGAAGCCATCCAGTCCGGCGTCCGCAACATCATTATCGTCACCGGACGTGGAAAAACCGCCATCGAGGATCACTTCGACGTCAGCTTCGAGCTCGAGCACCTGCTCGAAACCCGGCACAAGAAAGAGCTGCTCGCCACCGTCCGCGCGGTGTCCGACATGATCGATATTTCCTATGTGCGCCAGAAGGAAGCGCTCGGTCTGGGCCACGCCGTGCTTCGCGCGCGCGAGCTCGTCGGCGAGGAGCCTTTTTCCGTGATCCTCTCCGACGACGTCATCGACGCCGAGGTTCCTGCGCTGCGCCAGTTGCTGGACGTCTACGAATTCTACGGCGCCGCGGTGGTCGCGCTGATGGAAGTGCCGCGCGAAAATATCTCCGCCTACGGCGTCGTCGATGCCGAGCCGGTGGCCCACAACGGCGGCCGCGACCGCCTGTACCGCGTTCGCAACATGGTGGAAAAACCCAAGCCCGGCGAGGCGCCGTCGAATCTCGCCATCATCGGCCGCTACGTCCTCACTCCCGAAATTTTCCACTCCCTCGAAGCGATCGAGCCGGGCAGCGGCGGCGAAATCCAGTTGACCGATGGATTGAAGCACGTCCTGCGCAGCCGCCCCATCTACGGGTATCGCTTCGAAGGCAAGCGCTACGACGCCGGCGACAAGCTCGGCTTTCTCAAGGCGACCGTCGAGTTCGCGCTCAAGCGCTACGACCTCGGCGACGAATTCCGCGCCTACCTCAAAGCCCTGCCGATCTGATCTTGGGCGGATTTCGATCTACACTGATCTATCCGGCGAATGAACCTCTTTATCGAAACCGCCAAAAATATCTTCCTCATCATCAGCACGCTTTTCCCCATCGTCAACCCGCTCGGCGGCAGCCCCATCTTCTTCTCCATCACCCGCAACTACCCGCCTGACGCGCGCTGGACCCTCTCGCGCTCCATCGCCTTCAATAGCCTGTTCCTGCTGATCGGCTCCTATCTGATCGGCACTCACATCCTGTCTTTTTTTGGAATTTCGCTTCCGGTGGTCCAGATCGGCGGCGGACTCGTGGTGATCGCCAGCGGTTGGGCCATGCTCAAACAGAGCGACGATGATGACACCGGCGACCGCAGCGAGGTGCACCGCGGCTTTAACCACCAGGACCTGGCGCGCGAGGCGTTCTATCCGCTGACGCTTCCGCTCACCGTCGGTCCGGGGTCCATCTCCGTCGCCATCACGCTCGGCGCCAACGCCCCGCGCCATGCGGGTCTCAATATCGCGCCGGCCATCGCCGCGGTGATCGGGATGGCGATCGTCGCTTGCAGCATCTTCCTGTGCTACGCCTTTTCCGACCGCTTGGCGAAAGTTCTCGGACCCACGGCGATGTCCGTGATCATGCGCCTGTCCGCTTTCCTGCTGCTGTGCATCGGAATCCAGATCCTATGGAACGGGCTGCACGCCCTGCTCTCCACTCTCGACGTCCACCCAGGGATCTAAATCTTCTCTGATTATTTGTGCGACTCGATCACTTCGGCGCCCGGAGGAGGATCGAACTTGAACAATCCGTCTTTGAGCACCGGATTTTCTTTTTCAGCCTCGAAGACGAACTCCAGCTCGGACCCGTCCTGGCCGCGCACGCGCAGCCAGTGAATCACCGAATCGTTGGGCGAAACCAGAAAGGTCACCTGACGATACGGCATCTTGTCGGATTTGGGATCGGCGGTGATGAATACGCTCCCGCGGCCTTCGGGAAGCGTCTTGAAGTTGCGGAAATCGTCGAAGAAATTCAGCCGCCCCAGCAGGAAAGCGAGCGGAGCGCGCATGTCCTCGGTCTCCTTCATGGGCATACGCTCATAGTGATGGTCGTTGGGCGTGTACATATAGATGTACTTGCCGTCGGAAACGAAGAGCTTTCCCGCGGGCTGCGTGTAATCCCAGCGCATGCGGCCGGGTTTGCGCAGGTACAGCTCGCCCTTTTCGGTGCGTGTGCGCCCCTGGAATGACGATTTCTCCGTGAACGCGACTTCCAGCGTCTTGACACTGTTATAGTGCCGGTCCACGCCGGTAAGGATCTTGCTTACGTTGAAATCGTCGGCACGAACCAGCGCCGCTCCCACCAGTGCCGTCGCGCAGGCCGCGCCGACAGCGGAAATGCTTCTCATCTAAGCCCCACGCCCCAGTGTACCGTTTCGGCGTGATTCGCGCGCGGCGGCATCCTGCGATATGCTTTTATGTACAAACGATCGTATCGGGTACATGGTGAAGCACCGGTTTCGAGCCGCAGTGGCGATCTTCGCCTGCGTGTTCCTGCAATACGCGCGCGCCCAGGATCCGTCCATCGTGCAGCCGTCCGACCAGGCGCCCTCGGTTGATGAAAAATGGAACCATTTCTGGGCGGAAACCTGGACCCCGTTCACTGTTTTTGCGGGCGCGTTCAACGCGGGCGTTTCTCAAGTCACCCGCTCCACGCCGCTGTATGGCCGGCATCCCTGGCCTTCCGCCTATCCCAAGCGCTTCGGCGCATCGGTGGGCGATATCGTCAGCCAGAATTTTTTCGCTGACTTTCTGCTCGCTTCCGCCTTCCATGAGGACACCCGCTACGTGCGCCGCGGCGAATCGCATCGGTTGTGGCCGCGCATCGGCTACGCCATCAGCCGGTCCATCATCGTCCGCACCGATTCGGGGGACGAGACGTTCAACTGGGCCAACGTCCTGGGCACCGCGATGATGGCGGGCCTGTCGAATGCGTACTATCCTCCCGCGAGCCGCACCGTGAAAGCCGCCGCCACCAACTGGAGCACCAGCATCGCCGGGACCGGGCTGGTGAACCTGATGCCCGAATTTTTGCCCGATGTGAAGCGCTGGTTGAAACGCCGCATGCATCATTAGATTTTGTGGACGCCAGCGCCAACGCCGCGCGGGGAAAGCCCTGCCGGTCATAGCGGGGGTTCGGTCGCGTATTTTCGACAGAGCGGTTCAGGCGGCTACGCCATCGCGCGGGCGTCGGCGCGGACGTTGAATTCGAGCTTCCAGCGCCGCCCGTCGCGCGCCACGCACCACAGCTCCAGAACTCCGGTTTCGGTGACCAGCGCTTCGAGCGTCACCGGCACCGATTCGCCCGCGTTGCCGGGCAGAAAAACCTCGATCGGGGCCAGTTCCTCGAAATCCTCGCCCACGTCTTCGATTAGCGATCCGGGCGCGTCGTCCTTGCGCGAGTTGGATTGGAAAAAGCGGAACTGCGCCGGCTCGCCGACCGTCAGCGCGAACACGCGGTTGGGGAACTTGTGGCCGGTTCCTTCTTCCATCCCGAACGGCGCAACGGTCAGTGCCTTCAACGGCGCGGGGAATCCGGGGACCGCAGGCATCGCCGTTTCGATTCCGACGTAGTAGCTGCGCGGAACGCCGCCGCGAATGCGCACGCCCTTGCCCTGCCGCGCCAGGCCGTAATACGCCGCGCCGCGCGCCACCGCGTGCATCAGGTCCTCGCCCACCAGCGCGGTCACCGGACGCGGGAGCCAGGAATTGAGCACTTCCAGGATGCGGTCGCGGATCAGGCCCGCGCGGAGCACGCCGCCATTGAACAGCACGTGCGAGGGCGTCGCGCCCTGGCGATTGAGAAAATGCGCGAGGTGCCGCGTGATGGCGGCGTCGGAGGCGTAAGGCAATCCCAGCTCGGCCAGTCCCGCGCGGCGGCGCTCGGGGATCGCGTCGAGCGAAACCGGCGGCAGAAATCCGTCCAGCACGATGCGTTCGACATCGGCGCGCTTCACCTTGGTCTTAATGGTCCCGCCGACGACGCCGGTTCCGCGGCCCAGGACGGTAACCGGCGCGTCTTTTTCCTGGTGATCCGCGGCGAGCAGGCGTTCCTTGGCCGCGCGGCACTGCTGCCACAGCGCGTGGAACTGCATCATGTCAAGCTTCTGCGCGATTCCCGCAGCGACATGCCGCGCCAGAGCGAGATCGATATTATCGCCGCCGAGCAGGATGTGATCGCCCACCGCGATGCGCTCCAGCGCCAGTTCGCCTTCGCGCTCGCGCACCGCGATCAGCGTGAAATCCGTGGTTCCTCCGCCGATATCGACCACCAGGATCAGGTCCCCCACGCCCACGCGCGTGCGCCAGTCGGGATGGCGCTCGATCCAGGCGTAAAACGCGGCTTGCGGCTCCTCGAGCAGGATGACGTTCTTGTATCCCGCCTCGTCGGCGGCTTTGAGCGTGAGATCGCGCGCGACCGCGTCGAACGACGCGGGCACCGTCACCAGCACCTGGCAGTCGTCGAAATTCTTGTACGATTTATTCCATGCTTCGCGAAGATGCTGCAAGTAGCGGCGCGAGGCTTCGACGGGCGAAACTTTCGCGACGCCCTCGGGCGCGTTGGGCGGCAGGATCGCGGCGGTGCGATCGACGCCCGAGTGGCTCAGCCACGATTTCGCCGAAGCGACCAGCCGGCCCGCGTTTTCGAGACCTTTTTTCTGTGCGAGAACGCCAACAATCGGCGGATCATCGAGAAAGAGAAAGGAAGGCAGAAGCGGCTCGGGGCGCTCCTCACCGGGATTCACCAGTTGAGGGATGGGAAAAACCTCCACCCGTTCGCCGCTTGAATAAGCCAGCGCCGAGTTGGTGGTTCCCAGGTCGATTCCAATTACTTCAGTCAACTTTCAGTCTGGCATTTTTTCGCGCCCGAGCGAAAAACGTCGCCGTTACGGCGAAATGGCGTGACCGATTTTCCGCGCCGCCGTCAAAGGTATGATGAAGATCGACTCACGAAAGGGGTGCGTATGAACCGATTTGTCATGATAGGCGTGGTCTGCGCGGCGGGGTTGAACGCACAGAATCCGCTCGCCAGCGATTCCAAATTCTGGTACACGGCGATCAAGAACTATGTGGTCGCCGCGGCGCAAAAGATGCCGGAAACCAATTATTCGTTCCGGCCCACGCCGGAGGTGCGCACGTTCGGGCAGATCGTGGGGCACATCGCGGATGATCAATATTATTTCTGCTCCACCGTCAAAGGCGAAGAGAAATCGTCGGACGTGGAGAAAACCGTCACCTCGAAGGCGGAACTCGTCGCGCAGCTCAAGCAGGCGTTCGCTTATTGCGATGCCGTGTACAACGGGTTCCAGGATTCCCAGGCGGCCGAGAAGGTGAAGACCTTCACCGGCGAGCGTACCAAGATTTCCATTCTCGATTTCAACACGGCGCACATGTACGAGCACTACGGCAACATAGTGACATACATGCGCATCAAGGGTCTGGTGCCGCCGTCGAGCGAAAAAGGAGGGCAGTGATTCGCGCGCTGAACGGCCACAGATGCACGCCGCTGCACGCGGATAGAATCCATCGGTGTGAAATCTGTGTGCATCTGCGGCTCGTGCCGGGCTTTCCTTGATACAATACACTCGATTTCAAGAAGAGGGAGGATTCAGTGATTAAAAAATCCATGTTGATTGTCGCGCTCGCCGCGGGTTCATCGCTGTTTGCGCAACAGGGAGCTTCGGAAGTGGACGCGTTGAAGTCCGCTTACGCGACCGTTAAAGGCGAGCTCCAGAAGGCCGCCGAAGCGATGCCCGAGGATCAGTACAGCTTCAAGCCCGTGCCCGCGATCCGCAGTTTCGGCGAGGTGATCGCGCACGTGACCGACGTGCAGGGCCGCTTCTGCTCGATGGCCGCCGGGTCGGAAGCGCCGCCCAGCGCCGGAAGCAAGACCGCCAAGGCCGACCTGGTGGCCGCGCTCAACCACTCCTTCGAGATCTGCGACGGCGTGTTCGAGAATTTGAAGGAGAGCGATTCAACCAAGACCGTGAAGATGGGCCGCATGGGCGAGAGGAACGAATTCGGGTTGCTGTGGACGTTCATCATCGCGCACAGCAACGAACAGTACGGCTACGCTGCGGTGTACCTGCGGCTCAAGGGAGTCGTTCCGCCGTCCAGCGCGGGCCGCGGAATGCGCGGGCGCTGAAGGTAACCGTTATAATGAAATCGTGGCGCGCGGATGGGAAAGTAAATCCGTAGAGGAGCAGGTCCGGTCCGCGCGTGAACGGCAGAGCGGGCCTCTGCCGCGCCTCGATCCGCAGCAACTGGAGATCGAGCGTCAGCGCGACAGCCTGCTGCTGCAACGCACGCGCGTGCTGCATCAATTGGAAGCCTGCGCGGACCCACGGTATCGAAAAACGCTCGCATCGGGATTGGATTTTCTGGAAACCCAGCTCGCCAAGCTCGGCTGGCAACGCCCGATGAAGGAGTGCTGACCGCGTTTCAAGGGTAACCGCAGACCAGGGGCGAAGTGTATCCCAACTGAACCCCCGCCGTGACCGGCGGGGCTGTCGCCGCTTCTGACAGCCCTGCCCGTGAGGGCGGGGTTTGATCGGAAAGAAACTACTGCAGCGTCATCAGCGGACGCAGACGGTGCGCGTTATCAGGACTGCGCAGCTTTTGCAGCGCCTTCATCTCGATCTGGCGGATGCGCTCGCGCGTCAGGCCGAAGCCCGCGGCGATCTCCTGCAGCGTATGCTCGCGATCGTAGCCGATGCCGAAGCGCATGCGAATCACCTTCTCCTCGCCCGGAGAAAGCCCTTTCAACACGCCCGCGGTTTCGTCGCGAACATCGTGCGCCATCATGGGACTGAACAGCGATGCCGCCGATTGATCTTCGATCAGATCGCCCAGCACCGATTCGCCGTCGCGGCCCACGGGCAGGTCGAGCGAAACCGGATCGCGCGAGATCGCCCGCAGCTCCTGCACTTTATCCGCGGTGGTTTCCAGGCGCCGCGCGATCTCTTCGTTGCGCGGCGTGCGGCCCAGCTCTTTTTCAAGATCGCGCGAGATGCGCAGATACTTGGTGAGCGTCTCGTTCATGTGCACGGGAATACGAATGGTGCGCGACTGGTCCGCGATCGCGCGCGTGACCGCCTGGCGAATCCACCAGGTCGCGTAAGTGGAAAACTTGTACCCCAGATGATAATCGAATTTTTCCGCCGCGCGGATCAGGCCGATGTTGCCTTCCTGCACCAGGTCGAGCAGGTGCAGCCCGCGATTGACATATTTCTTGGCGACCGAAACCACCAGGCGAAGGTTCGCCTCTACCAGCGCGCCCTTGGCTACTTCGGATTCGGCGTGGCCCCGCCGTGCGGTATTCAGCCAGCGGCGCATCTGCGCGACGCTCGCTCCAGCGGATTGCTCCAGATTACGGATCTGGCGCCTGCGATCGCGAATGGGCGCGTTGAACTCGACCGCCGCGATCTCCTCGACCGCGCGTTCCAGGCCCAGGCGGAATTCGTTCCATTCATCCACCTGGAACGGGATCACCCGCATCGTCTGCGAGCACTTCACCATCAGGCGCGGCAGTTTGCGCTCGAGCTTCGCCCGGATGTTGATATGACGCAACGGCGTCGCAGCGATTTCGCGCAGCGTTCCCTGATAATTCCCGTAGGCCCGAGAAAATCGCGTCAGCTGCGCCGTGATCTCGGCCCGCGCCTTGGCGCGCGCAGTCTCCTCCTGAGGCATCTCGACGAAATCCTCGAGGCGCGCCTCGGACTTGCGCACGTCTTCCTGCATCGCATGGATTCTGCGCCAGGCCAGCGGCGAACGCGAAAGCACCTTGCGCATCCGCAGCTTACCGCGTTCCATTTTCTTGGCCAGATCGATTTCGCCCTGCCGGCTGAGCAGCCGGACCGAGCCCATCTCGCGCAAATACACGCGCACCGGATCATCGGTAGAAGGAGCTTCCTCGACGTGTTCTTCTACTTCGTTTTCGTGAAACTCATCCGGGTGGAATTCGAGCGATTCGTCTACCCCGATCGCTAGCGACACGTCCGGATCAGTCATATGTTGTTCTATTCTTTGCATCTTTTTCGGCTTCCGCTCGCTTTTTGAGCCGCTGCCTGTTCGTTTTTATTTTGAGCCAGAGGAAGAGCTTTCCTCAATTATTACGATGCGAAGACAGGGGTTTAGGTTGCATTACAGTTGCCCCGGCCTCGATCCAGATTACCACGTTTTGCTCGCGCGCGGGCACGCCAGCAACGTTAACGGGCACAATAACATACGGACCGCGCCAAACTCCAGATCGCCTCAGCCACGCTCAAGGTAAGAGACGACCGAGGCTGGAGGATTATTTCCCGGTTCCGCAACGGGCGCGGCCGGGTCAGCCGAGGGGCTGATCGCCTTTGAGAAACAACATCACAATCGAAGAAACTACCCCGCTCTTTTGGGCGCGATCACGACTTCGGTCTCGACCTGCTCCCTGAAAACTCCCGCCGGATTCTGGCTGAGCAGCGCTTTGGTCAGGTCCGCCTCAAACGCCTTAGCATTCTCGCCGAACAATGGCCTGGCGGAACTTGAGATTGAATACACGCATCCGAGGATCGAATTTATCTCCCGGGTGATCGTGCCCGGAAACTCGTGAGCCGTGAGATGGGAGAAGTATTCTGACCGGACCAGCGCTGGTTCGTGTTCGGGTTCTTGTGGGTTCGATTTCGGATGCCGGACTCGCGGCCCAAGGAATTTTGCGACGATCCGATCGGCTAACGGCTCCCAGGTCTCTTGTGGACGTCGCTTGCCTGGGTTCACGATGGCCAGTCCACCTCCCTCTTCGATGAGGATCGCGAGTTTCCGGAGCACTGCGTCGCGGTCCATCCAGTGAAAGGCCTGCCCGATTGTGGCGACTCGAAACGGCTCTGCCCCGAGCGGAATGTCCTCGGCCCTGCACCGCAGCCACCGGATGTTCCGGCGGCCCCGTGATGCAGCCAAACGCTGCCCCTCCGCGATCATGTCTGCATCCGGATCGACGGCGACAACCTCACCAACCGTGTAAGAAAGCGGGATGGCGATGGTGCCTGGACCGCATCCCAAATCCAGGGCGCGCACGCTCTCGGTGAGATTGTAGCGCTCGACGATGAAATCGATTGCCGCTTTCGCGTACGGCGCACGGAAACGGTGATAATACCGTGCCGTGCCGGCGAACGGGGAGGCGTCCAACGAAGCGGGCATTCCTTAATTGCATCACCGCATTCTCACGGGGACAAGCGGCCGCTCCAGAACGGGCTTTACGATTTCTTCACGTCCCGATGGGTTTCCTTCACGCGGAATCCGGCGCGGTTTAAGCGCTTGCGGATTTCGTTCGCGATCAGCACGCTGCGATGCTGGCCGCCGGTGCATCCGAACGAAATGGTCAGATAGCTTTTGCCTTCGCGAATGTAATGCGGAATCAGATACACGAGCAGTTCGGAGATGCGTTCGATGAACTCCATCGTCTGCGGGAAAGAACGGATGTAGCGCGCCACGCTGGGGTGCTTTCCGCTGAGGTGTTTGAATGCCGGTATGTAATTCGGATTGGGCAGGAAGCGGACGTCGAAGACCAGGTCGCTGTCGGGCGGAACGCCGTGGCGATAGCCGAAACTGGTCACCTGGACCAGGATTTCGGGCTCGAGCTTGTGCCCGCGAAACGTGTTGTGGATGGTCTCGCGCAGTTCATGCACGTTGAACTTGGAGGTGTTGATGATCGGGTCGGCGAGCTTGCGGATGGGCGCGAGGCGCTCGCGTTCGCTGCGGATGCTGGCGGCGACGCTCTGCTCGGTGCCAAGCGGATGCGGGCGGCGGGTTTCGCTGAAACGGCGGATGAGAGTTTCGTCGTCGGCTTCGAGAAACAGCAGCCGCGCGGGGATGATGCGGCGGATGCGCTTGAACATCGCGGGGAAGCGCGCGAGCGCGGCGCCCTCGCGGATATCCACCACCAGCGCGGCGCGATGAATGTTAGGCGCTTCGCGGGCGAGCTCGGCGAACTTGGGAATCAGATCGAGCGGGAGATTATCGACCGAATAATAGCCGAGATCCTCGAAAGCCTTGAGGACGGTCCCTTTGCCCGAGCCGCTCAAGCCGGTGATGATCACCAGCTCATTTTTTTGCGCGGCGGCTTGGCGGGTCACTTCACGATTCTATTCGATCGGGCAGTAGGTCATGCAGGCCGGCAACGCGGGTGCGCTCGCGCCGCTGCTGGCGGACGATATGGTGATTCATCGCGCCAGAAAATTTCGGCAAATTAGCTCGGCCGCCTATGATTCGATTAAATCGAAGTGCCCGTCTTTGCGCCGCACCAGCGCGTTATGATTGCCTCTAGATGGGACTCTTTTACGTCGGCTGCCGGGTCCGCAATCCGGTGACTTCCAGGTCGGCGGTGGTAAGGCGGCTGATGGTCGACGCGGGCGCCGAGTCCACGTGGATTGACGCAACCGTACTGGAGTCCATTGGGATTGAGCGGCGCAAGAAGGATCTTCAGTTTCAGCTTGCGAACGGCCAGATTGTCACGCGCTCGGTTGGCTACGCCGTACTGACGGTGGGCAAGTCGGAAACCGTGGACGAAGTCGTTTTCGCCGAGACAGGCGATCTGCAATTACTCGGCGCGCGCGCCCTGGAAGGTCTGAATCTCCAGGTGGACGCCCGCCGGAAAAAGTTAGTTGCCGCCGGTCCGATCGTCAGTGCGGCCGCCGTTCCTCCGCGATTCGGACGTTTGGTGCAGGTCCCGGCCGTGCCGTCGAAGACTCGCCCAAAATCCCGGACGGAAAGGCCTAAAAGGCAGCCGAGATTGAAAGTTCGATAAGCAGCCGGCGGCGGTTCACGATTCGATTAAATCGAAGTGTCCGTCTTTGCGGCGCACCAGGACCGAGACGCACTCTTTTTCGGCGTCGCGATACACCAGGTAGTTGCGCGAATCGTCGTGCTCCAGCTCGAACAGCGCTTCTTCGAGCGTCATGGGCTTGCGCCGGCTGTGATGATTCACCGGGAAAACGTGAACCTCGCCGTGCGCCTGAGCCGCGCCTTCCCCGGCCGGCTCCTCGGCGCTGCTTTCCTCGGCTTCGGCTTCGCCGTTGTTGTGGCGCTTCTTTTCGCGCCACTTGGTGCGCTGCTTGACGGCCTGCTTTTCGAGCTTATCGAGCGCCTGGCTCATCGAGGTGAACAGATCCGTGTCGGCGCCCACTCCGACCAGTTGGTGATCGTAGAACTGCACCGTGATCTCGGATTTGTGCAGATGACGCTCCGTGGTGATGATGACGTGGGCTTCCTTTTCTCCTCTGCGTTCCAGCATTTTGGAGAGCTTGGCGAACTTGGCGTCCAGTTTTTCCTGGAGCTTCGGCGGCAATTCCTTTTGAATTCCGCGATAGCTGACTTTCATGCGTTAGGACCTCCGTGTTGACGTGGCGCACACAGAAAAACCGCGTGCTGACGTGTCTGCGTGAAAAAGAAAAACCGCTTGCTGACGCGCGCGGCTCGGAAGCGCGTTGCGATCATTTTCAGAGCCGCGACCGTAAGGGAGTGGTCTCAATCTCGCGCGCGCCATCGTCTGGTCAATGCCCGCGATTTTCGAAAGGCTCGACATCGGGACTCTCCCGGCAACCGGGCTAGTTGCGCACGCGCCGCTGGTGCGTGGACGGGATGCGCATATCTTCACGATACTTGGCGACGGTACGGCGCGTCACCTGGATCCCCTCGGCCTGAAGCTTTTCGGTGATCTGTTCGTCGGTGAGGGGATGGGCGGCGTCCTCCTCCTCGATCATCTTTTTCACCCTGCGTTTCAGGATCAGCAGCGGAGTGGCGCCGCCGGAGGGGCCCTGCACGGCCTCGGAGAAGAAATAGCGCAGCTCGTAAACGCCCTGCGGAGTGTGCGCGTACTTGTTCGAAACCGCACGACTGACTGTCGAAGGATGAACGCCGATCTCTTCGGCGATCTCCTTGATCATCATCGGTTTTAATTGATCGATTCCAAATTCCAGAAAATCCTGCTGGCGGCGCACGATCGACTGGCACACCTTTAATATGGTCTGCTTGCGCTGCTCGATATTTTTCATGAGCTGGATCGCGGAGGCGTAACGCTCCTTGACGTAGTTGCGGACCTCGCGATTGGGCTCCTGATCGCGGTCGAGCATCTTGCGGTACTGCGGATTCAGGCGAAGCTGCGGGATATCTTCGTCGTTGACGCTGATCAGGTAATCGTCGCCGTCTTTCGAAATGTAAACGTCCGGTTCCACCTGCCGCGCGCCGGGTCCGGAGTAGCGCAGGCCGGGGCGCGGATCCAGATGTTTGATTACATCGATGGCGAGTTGGATGTGCTCCATGGGCCGGCGCAGCAGGCGCCCGATTTCCTTGAACTGGCGCAGCTCCACCAGCTTTAAATGATCGTGGACGATCTGCCAGGCGACGCCGCCCTTTCCGCCGCGGCTTTCCAGTTGCAGCAGCAGGCATTCGCGCAGATCGCGCGCGCCCACGCCGGCCGGGTCGAGCGTATGGACCACCCGCAGCGCCTCGGTTACGTCTTCGAGCGTGTATTCGCCGGGCGAGACCAGCTCCTCGAGGGTGACCATCAGGTAGCCGTCTTCGCTCAAATTGCCGATGATGGCTTCGGCCCCGTCGCGCACCGGTTCGGAGAGCGGGATCAGCGCGAGCTGATCGTGGAGGTGGCCGCTCAGCGTCTCGGGCGAGGACAAAAACGTCTCGAACGAGGGTTTTTCGATGTTCTCCGAGGCCGGGCTCTTGTAGCCGGGGTCCAGATATTCGTCGAAATAGCTGCCGAAATCGATCTCGTCGAAGGGATCGGAAGCCGGTTTCTGCTCCAGGGCCTCCGGGGTTTCGGGCGCGGGCGCGGCGGTTTCGACGGCTACGGGCTCGGGATTACTCAGCGCGGCCGCGGCGATCTCGGCGGCATCGGCTTCCTGAGGTTCAGGGTCCGCGCTGGGCGTCGCTTCAAGGATGGATTGATCGGCGGGTTCGGCGAGGCGCTCGGCTTCGAGCAGCGGTTGCAACTCTTCGGGCGACAGCTCCTCGCCGCCCTCGGCGGATTCTTCAAGGACGGGGTTTTGAGCAACTTCGGCGGAGATCATCTCCTTCAGTTCCAGCCTGTTTAACTGCAGCAGGCTGACCATCTGGACCAGTCCAGGGGTAAGGATTTGCTTTTGCTGGACTCTGACTTGCAGCCGTGGCGAAAGCGAACTCATGCCTAGTCTCAGTTTAACACTGCGCCGGGAACGCGATGAGGGAAGAAACGGCGACTTTGGAAGGCGGCTTGCTGAAAAAGGACCGCTTGGGTTTCTGGTTATTAGAAAACCCGACATTCTAAGCCGGCTCGCTTAACGCGAGGCGGCTGGCAATGCGTTGAAACTGCGAGGCAGCGTCAGGCAGCCGTTTAGGCTGCGGCTCGTTGGGTTTTCAGACTGTAGATGCGGCTGCCTTCATCACGAAGACGGCGCGGGAGGCCGCGTTCACCTCGGGCCGCATGAATGCGACCGCCGTGGATCGCTTTGCCGGCACGGATTTTCACCGTGCGATAATAAAACACCGATGCGTCTTGTCGCGGCGCTGGTGCTGCGCGGCGAAGGCCGCCGCGTGGGACCCGGCATCGTGATGTTCTGGAGAACTCGAAAATCGTGATCCATCTTTCCAGTGAAACGGGAGACTTGTTCGCGCAGGCGTTCGGTTTCGCGCAGAAGCAGGTGCGCAAGCTGGTGGAGAAGCACCCCGGGTTTTATCCTTTATACACGCAGAACGGAGCGTGGAAGCACGAAGGTCCGGCATGGACCCACTGGTGCGACGGATTTCTCCCCGGAATGATGTGGATCTTCCGCAAGCATTCCCCGGCCGATTCGCCGGAAGCGAAGTTCTGGCAGGATCAGGCCATCAAGTACACCAAGCCGCTCGAGCCGCGCAAGCACGATCACGAAGTGCACGATCTGGGCTTCCTGTTTTTGTCGACGTATTATCGCTGGTACCGGCTGACCAAGGATCCGGCGCTGCGCGAGGTGCTGATTGAAGCGGGGCGCACGCTGGCCCTGTGCTTCCAGGAAAAAGGGCAGTATCTGCGGTCCTTCGTGGGCGAAAATTCGCTGATGATCGATGTAATGATGAACGTGGGCATCATTTTCTACGCGGCGCGCGAAACGGGAGACCGGCGCCTGCGCGATATCGCCGTGCGCCATTCGCTCACCACGCGACGGGTGCTGGTGCGCGGCGACGGATCGACGGCGCACGAGGGCATCTTCGACACCGACACGGGCGAGTTCCTGAAGCAGACCACGCACCAGGGTTATCGCGCCGATTCCTGCTGGTCGCGCGGGCTCAC
The DNA here is from genome assembly GCA_035501755.1 of Bryobacteraceae bacterium. GTDB lineage: Bacteria > Acidobacteriota > Terriglobia > Bryobacterales > Bryobacteraceae > Palsa-187. The sequence goes on from DATJVN010000112.1 coordinate 19,425, forward strand.
CTGGGCGCTATACGGATTCACCACGTGCTATGAGTACAGCCGCGATCCGCATTTCCTCAACACGGCGCAAGCCTGCGCGGATTACTACATCACCTATTCACCCTCTGACGGAATCCCGCCGTGGGATTTCAACGCGCCGGCGGAGAATCGCACGCTGCTCGATACGTCGTCGGCCGCGATCTGCGCGGCGGCGCTGCTGCGGCTGTGCCGGCTGGAGCCGGACGCTTTGAAGGCGCACCTGTACTGGTCGATCGCGGTGCAGATTCTGGCGTCGCTGTGCCAGAAGCACCTGGCCAAGTCCGATCCCAAGTGGGAGGGAATTTTAAAGGGCGGCGTGTATCACGTGCACAAGGGGATCGGCGTGGATGAGTCGGTGATGTGGGGCGAGTATTTCTTCTGCGAGGCGCTCGAACGCGTGTTGTGGTGAGGGCGGGCATCGACTCCGCGACAGGCCTGGCCGTCACGCTGACCGCTCCCTCACGGTCGCGGCTCGGCAGCGCCAAGCAGAGCCGCGCGCGTCAGCGAGCGTAGTGAAGGCGCCAAACGAATCGGTCGATTAGGCGACCGCGGTTTCGCCGGCCCCCTCCGGCAGCCAGTGCAGGATCTGCGGGATGACAGCCTTGGCGGCGCGCTCACCGGCCTCGATCAGCAGGTGCGCGCTCTCGAAGGAATTCCAGCCGATCTCCTTCACCTCCGGCACGATCACCAGGTTCGAATGGCGCCGCCATTGCGCCTCCGTGCGCGCGGTCATGATCTGGAAACAGCGCGTGACCACGCTGAGCATGTTGTGGGGATCGACCGTCTCGGTCGGCGTGGGCAGCGCGACGGCGACCACATGCGTCGCGCCCATGCGGCGCAGCGGCGCGGCGGGAACGTCCATCGAGATCATGCCGTCCACCAGGCAATGATTCATGTACCGGACGGGCTGAAAGAAGCCGGGATAGGAGCAGCTCGCGCGGATGGGCATCACCACGTCGCCGCGCTCCTTGAAAACCGCCGGCGCGCCCGCAGTCAGATCGCTCGCCACCACGGCCAGCGGGATGCGCATCTTCTCGAAATGAAAAACCTTGAGAAGACGTGCAAGAAACTTGGTCATCGGGTCGGATCCGACCAGGCCCTGGCGGCTGATGCGCCAGCGCGCGACGTCGGAAAAGCGCATGCTGCGGGCGACCGCCTCGATTTCCTGGCTGGAGCTGCCGGAAGCGAACGCGGAGGCTACGATCGATCCGGCGCTGACGCCGGCGATGAAGTGAATCGGGACGCGGGCCTGTTCGAAGGCGCGAAGCACGCCGACGTGAGCGATGCCGCGCGCGAACCCTCCTCCGAGCGCGAGTCCGATGCGGGTTTCGCGAGGGCCGCCGGGCGCGCGCTGCTCGATCCAGCGCCGCGCGCCGCTCCACCAGTTAGAGATGCCGTCCGCCATCCCGCCCCCAAAGCGCCTGCTTGCGACCGATTGTTAAGATGAGGTCACGTGAGGACTTCTTCTCGCCATCGATCTCATATTACATCGACGCTAAAACGCATTTCCAGGTTCCTGTTTTTGCCTGCATTTGCCTCGGGGATCCTGCTTAGTCCTTCCCATGCGCAGAAGAACCTCGCGGGTGAGGCCGAGATCCGCCAGCGCCTGGACCGGCTGGCGACGCTGGGCCGCGTGATGATGATCGCGGCGCATCCCGACGATGAAAATACGGCCCTGCTGGCGTACTTCGCGCGCGGACGGCATATGCGTACTGCGTACCTTTCGCTCACGCGCGGCGAGGGCGGCCAGAATCTTCTGGGCAGCGAGCAGGGCGCGGCCTTGGGGGTGATCCGGACCGAGGAGCTGCTGGCAGCAAGAAAAATCGACGGCGCCGAGCAGTACTTCACGCGCGCGATCGACTTCGGATTTTCCAAAACCGCCGCGGACACCTTCGCGCACTGGCCGCGGGACCAGGTTTTGGGCGATATCGTTTGGGACATCCGCCGCTTTCGCCCCGACGTGATCATCCTGCGATTTTCCGGCACTCCGCGCGACGGCCATGGCCAGCACCAGGTCTCGGCGATTCTCGGCAAGGAAGCCTTTTCCGCGGCGGCCGATCCGTCACGTTACCCCGAGCAGCTCAAACGGGGCGTCGAGCCCTGGCAGGCGAAGCGGCTGATGTACAACGTCATCGCCTTCACGGCGGAGCAGGAAAAGGAAGCCGAAAAGATGGCTGACCGGATCGTGATCGACGTGGGCCAGTACAATCCTGAACTGGGATTTTCCTACGCCGAGATCGCCGGCATGAGCCGCAGCGAGCATCGCAGCCAGGGTATGGGCGCGCCGGAATTCAAGGGCTCGCAGAAGCAGTACCTGGTGACCATCGCGGGTGATAAGGCCACGCACGACGTGTTCGACGGGATCGACACGACATGGAATCGGCTGCCCGGTGGCGAAGCTGTGGCGAAGGCCGTGGATGAAGCGCGGCAGTCGTTCGATCCGGCGCATCCGGAACAGCTTTTGAAACCGCTGACCGGAATCCGGCCGATGATTGCGCCGATGGCGAGTCCGCTGGCCCGGGAGAAGTTGAAGGAACTCGACGAAACCGTCGCCGATTGCGCCGGGTTATGGATGGATGCGGCGGCGGACAAAGCCTGGGTCGCGCCGGGCGGGAGTTTCAAAGTCGACGCGACGGCGCTGGTTCGCGAGCCGGCGCAGGCGGCGATCGTCGGGCTGAGTTTCACGGGAATGCAGCAGGCGCCGGCGCCGGACATCGCCGCCGCGGTGCTCGAGAACAACCAGCCATCGCGCTACGTGATTCCGGTTGGCGTGCCCGAAGGCGAATCGTATTCGCAGCCGTACTGGCTGGTGAAGCCGCCTGAGGGCTGGCTGTACAGCGTGCCCGACCCGAAAATGATCGGCGATCCCGAAAATCCGCCAGTGCTCGAAGCGCATTTTCACATGAAGGTCGCCGGCGCCGAAATCACGTTCGATCGGCCCGTCGAATACCGCTACATCGACCATCTGTACGGCGAGCGGACGCGGCCGCTGGCGATCGTGCCGCCGGTGGGGATCGAGATGCCGCGCGACGCGATCGTGTTCGGCAACTCGAATTCGCGCCGGGTCGAAATCCCGCTGAACGCCAATACGGGCCGGCCGTCGGGCGAGCTTCGGATTGAGGCTCCCGAGTCCTGGCGTGTGGAACCGTCTTCGCGCAGCTTTGAATCGGCGGGTACGCTGCCTTTTGAAATCGCTCCGCCGCCGTCGGATTCGCAAGGCAAGCTGCGCGCGGTCGCTGCAGTCGACGGAAAACAGATCGGCGTCGCGACGCAGGTGATCTCGTATCCGCACATCCCGGTGGAGACGCTGTTTCCACCCGCGGCAACCAAGCTGGTGCGCGCCGATATCCGGGTTCTGGCGCACAACGTCGGTTACGTAATGGGCGCGGGCGACGACGAGCCGGACGCGATCCGGCAGATGGGGTGTACGGTCACGCTTCTGTCGCCGGACGACCTCGCGAGCGGGGACCTGTCGCACTACGATGCAATCGTGACGGGAGTGCGCGCGTGGAACGTCCGTCCCGATCTGCGGGCGAACGCGCAGCGCCTGTTCGATTACGTGCAGAACGGCGGCGCGCTCATCGTGCAGTACAACGTGGTCGAAGGCGGACCGTTCGGCGGCGACCCGTCGCTGCTGGAGCACATGGGTCCGTATCCGATTACCATCGACCGCGATCGCGTTACGGACACCAACGCTCCGGTGACGTTCCCCAATCCGCAAAATCCGCTGCTGCACGTTCCCAACCAGATCACCGCGAAAGATTTCGAAGGCTGGGTGCAGGAGCGCGGGCTGAATTTCGCGAGCGAATGGGACCCGAAATACGAGAGCGTGCTTGAATCGCACGATCCGGGCGAGGAGCCCCATCCGGGCGGCGAGTTGTACACTCGCTATGGAAAGGGAGCTTACATTTTCACGGCGTATTCGTGGTTCCGCGAGCTTCCGGCGGGCGTTCCGGGCGCATACCGGCTGTTCGCGAATATGCTGAGCGCAGCCAAGGCGTCGCAATGACCGAACCTGACGACCACCCCATCCCCGACGAACCGCCTCCGATCCTCGGCCGCTGGCCGCGCGTGTATGTAGTCGTGCTGGTGTATCTCGGCGCGGTGATCCTGGGGTTTTATCTGTTCACGGTGCACTTCGCCCCATGACCACGCTCGATTGGGTGGTGCTGTTTCTATGGCTGGCGCTGTTGGTCGGATACGGGCTGTGGCGCGGGCGCGGATCGGGGACGGTCAATCAGTTCCTGCTCGCGGGAAAAAGCATGCCGTGGTACGTCATGGGCCTGTCGATCATGGCCACGCAGGCGAGCGCGATCACGTTCATCTCCACCACCGCGCAGGGATTCACCGACGGAATGCGTTTCGTGCAGTTCTATTTCGGATTGCCGATCGCGATGGTGCTGCTGGCGGCGACCGCGGTCCCGATTTTTCATCGCGCCAAAGTCTACACCGCTTACGAATACCTGGAAAAACGTTTCGATCCCAAGACGCGCGGGCTGGTGACGGCGATTTTTCTCTTATCGCGCGCGGCGCAATCGGGCGTGGCGCTGGCCGCGCCGGCGATCGTGCTGGCGGTCGTGCTGGGATGGCCGTTCAAGGTGACCGCGCTCGCGATGGGCGGCCTGGTGATGATCTACACGGCGACCGGAGGAATCAAATCGGTGCAGTGGGCCGACGTGCAGCAGATGGTGGTCATCATGGGATCGCTGGTGGTCGCGCTCGTAATCGCGGTCTCGCTTCTGCCCAAGGACGTTTCCTTCCTGGACGCGATGCGCATCGCGGGCGCGGCGGGACGGCTGAACGCGGTGGACACGCATTTCAACTGGAACGATCGCTACAACATCTGGACCGGCGTCATCGCGTCGACTTTTTTGTTTCTCGCTTATTTCGGAACGGACCAGAGCCAGGTGCAGCGCTATCTGACCGGCAAATCGATCGGGCAGAGCCGGCTGAGCCTGCTGTTTAACGCCGTCGCGAAAGTGCCGGTGCAGTTTTTCATTCTGTTCATCGGCGCGATGGTGTTCGTGTTTTTTCTGTTTGTCCAGCCGCCGCTGGTGTTTCACCCGGGCGAGCTGAAAAAAGTGCAGCAGAGCGCCGAGTACCGGTCGCTTGAAGCGCGCGAGAAGACCGTGTTCGAGCAGCGCGAAATCGCGGCGCGGCATATCAAGGATGCGCGCGATGCGTCTTCGCGCAGCGCGGCGATTGCGGAATTCCGCACGGCGCAGAACAATTTCGAAAACGTGCACCAGGCGGCGCTGCGATTAACCAGCGAGAAAGACACGAACTACATTTTTCTGACATTCGTCACCAACTATCTGCCGCGCGGCCTGGTGGGATTGATTGTGGGCGTGATTTTCACCGCCGCGATGTCGGCGATCTCGGGAGAGATCAATTCGCTCGCGACCGTCAGCGTGATCGACGTGTATCGGCGGCACTTCAAGCCCGAAGCGAGCGATCATCATTATTTAAAAGCGTCGCGATGGGCGACGGTCTTGTGGGGATCGTACGCGGTGGTGGTCGCGAGC
>DATJVN010000113.1:0-35928 GCA_035501755.1 Bryobacteraceae bacterium
CCGCGCTCGAGCCAGTCGGGTCCGAAGTGCTGGCACGCGGCCGCGGCGAGGTAGCCGTAGACGGTAACGCCGGGGACCAGTCCGCCGCGAAATCCATATTGCGTGGCGACGGAATCGTCGTGAATTTTGTTTTCCGAGTCGGGCGCGGTGTTCACGGCGCGGACGTGCATTTTTATTTATTATGGCCGCGAATGGACGCGAATGAACGCGAAGGTGGAATGTGAGCCGCTGATGCGACGGAATTCCGCCGAGCCGGGGAGAGTTTGCGCGTATCCTTTTTGCTCGTCCACGCATCGAAATAGTAGACTAAATTCTTAGCGTTACACGAGCTCTGGATGCGATGTGTGTTCTTATTTTTCTCCGCTGCCGCGCTTGTTGCGGCAGCCTCGCCCGGCCAGGACCAGGCGCGGGAACTGTATCAACGCACGGAATATCAGCGATCGCTCGGGGTGCTGCTGCACCAGCCGGAAAAGGACGTCGCAACGTTACGGCTGATGGGGCAGGATTATTTCATGCTCGGCGAATACAAAAAAGCCACTGATGCGCTCGAAAAGGCAAAGGCGCGGGAGCCGGGGAATCCGGAAACGCTGTTGTGGCTGGGACGCGCTTACGGGCGGCGCGCGGAAACGGCCAACGTGTTCACGGCGGCCGGTTACGCGAGTAAGGCGCGGCAGAATTTGGAAAAATCCGTGAGCCTGGACCCGTCCAATAAGGAAGCCACGGGGGACCTGCTGGATTTTTATCTGGAAGCGCCGGGATTCATGGGCGGAGGATTCGGGAAGGCCGAAACGCTCGCTGAGACGATCGGGAAGAGTGATCCGGCGGAGGGGCATTACGCGCGCGCGGTGATCGATGAGCGGCGCAAGGATTTTTCGGGCGCGGAGCAGCAGTTGCGGCGCGCGCTGGCGCTGGCGCCGCGCGAGGCGTCACGCTTTGTGGCGCTGGCCAAGTATCTGGGCGAGCATGGGCAGATCAAGGAAAGCGACGCGCTATTCCAGGAGGCGGCGCGCATGGCACCCAACGATCCGCGAGTGGCTTTCGATCGCGCGCAGACTTACGTCGAGCAGAAACGCAACCTGGCCGAGGCGCGCGACCTGCTCAAGAAATATCTGCGCTCTCCGCTGACGCCCAACGATCCTCCGCGGGAGAAGGCGCAGGAACTGCTGAAACAAGTCGCGGGGAGCGGGTAGTGGCGAGTGGAGTGCGCGCATTCCGCCACATAGAAGCTCTCCGGTCGAGCATGGAAGCGCTGCGCGCCAACAAGTTCCGCGCGTTTCTCACCGGACTGGGACTGGTGATCGGCAACGCCTCGGTGATTCTGGTGGTGACCATTTCGCTCACCAGCCGGGATTACATCATCGACCAGATCCAGCGCATCGGGTCGAACCTGATTTACGCCAACTACGAGGCGGGCAACAACGGATCATTCGCGGCGGCAAACGCGGACTATGTGAAGGAGTCCGACGTGGACGCGGTGCGCGACAAGCTGGGATCGCGCATCGTGGCCGTGACCGGCGTGATGAATAGTTGGGACCGCCTGCGCGTGGACGGGCACGATGAAGACGTGAACATCATTGGAACCGACGAATACTACTCCAAGGTGCGCAACCTGGACCTGCTCGCCGGGCGCTTTTTCGACGCCGACGACGTGCGCGAGCGGCACCCGGTGGCGCTGCTGATGGAGAAGCTGGCGCGCAAGCTGTTTGGAGGGCAGGCGGCGGCGATCGGGCAAACCATCCGGCTGCACGGGCTGCAATTTTCCGTGATCGGCACGTTTCGCGAACGCGTTTCGAGTTTGGGGCTCTCGGAGCTGACCGGCGACAACGTGCTGATCCCTATCACCAAGCTGAAATATTTCGCGCAGATCGAGCGCATCGATCCGATGTACGTGCAGGCGCGGTCGGCGACGGACGTGGATGCGCTGACGGCGGAGATCCAGTCGATTCTGGAGGGGCGGCACCGGCCGGGCGCGCGCTACTCGGTGCAGAACCTGACGGAGATCCTGGCGACGGCGAAGAATATCGCGGCGGCGCTGACGGCGGTGCTGGTGATGGTGTCGGCGATCGCGCTGATCATTTCCGGGATCGGGATCATGAACATCATGCTGGTGACGGTGACGGAGCGGACTCGCGAAATCGGGCTGCGCATGGCGGTCGGGGCGGCGCGGCGCGACGTGCTGGAGCAGTTCCTGGCGGAGGCGGTGCTGATCAGCGTGGGCGGAGGGCTGGCAGGGATTCTGATCGGGACCGCGATTCCGCTGAGCGTGCAGTTTTTCACCGACGAGATCGCGATTCCGATTTCGCCGCTGTCGATCGCGGTGGCGTTTTCGGTGTCGCTGATCGTGGGTCTGGTGTTCGGCTTGCTGCCGGCGAGCCGTGCGGCGCGGCTGAATCCGACCGAGGCGTTGAGATACGAATAGTCACCCGGACGGCGCCCGCGCATGGCTTCAGCGTTGCTGCCGGAGCAGCGCTGAAGCGCCGCGCGGATTGAAAATCCGCCGTCCATTCGTCATCTGCGGCTCACAAATCTGTTCCCCTTCACGGCGAAGCGCAACGGCAGGTCGGCTGACCTCGTAATTCCGATTCTCCTGGAAGTTTCAATTTCGAAATCGGCGTTGCCTTCGCACACGACGATCGGTCCGCGCGTCACATCCCCGCCGTTGTGAGCCAGCGTGATCCCCAGAGCTTTCGTCAGTTTGCCCGGTCCGCTCGCCAGATTCTCGATGCGCTCGACGCCGCGGCGCTCGCGCATCCGATCGATGCCGGTCAGGGGTTCGAGCGCGCGGATCAGGACGCAGCCGGCTGTGCCCTCGGGTTCGGCCACCAGGTTCAGACAGGCGTGGATTCCGTAGTTCAGGTACACGTAAGCGTGGCCGGGCGGGCCGAAGATGACGCGGGTGCGGGGCGTGAGCCCGTGAGCGGCATGAGCCGCGAGATCGCCCACGCCGAGGTAGGCCTCCGTTTCGACGATGCGGCCGGAGGTTTCGCCGTGACGGACGATTTTCCCCAGCAGCTCGCGCGCGACCTCGACAGCGTCGCGGGAGTAAAAAGAGCGAGGGAGCGGGACGGGCCGCTTGGTCGAAAGTACCCGGCGAACGCCCTCCACCACAGTCGCGCGTGCACTCACAGGTCGAGCTTGCCGCCGAGGGCCATGTCTTTCAGACGGAATTTCTGGCGGATAGAAAAACCGCCGATTTTCGCGGTGAATTCCACCTCGCGGTCGGCTTCGGTGATCGGCGTGGTCTTGGGGAAGGCGAGCAGAAGCTCGAAAACGCGGCCGCTTTTTTGAACCGCCAGGTCGTCGGGCTTGAGGGCCGGCTTGCCCTTGACGCTCAGAGACGTGTGCGGCAGGACCGACTGCTTGAGCGCATCGGCGTCGCCGGCGACCGCCGATCCGGGCAGGCCGCCGACGGCGATGATGTAGTGATCGAGCGGCGTGTCCAGCGCCTTTTTCGCCGCCTCGGATGTGCCGGCTTCGCTGCCGTACTTTTCTTTCACAATGGCCTGGCGAACGGGAAGCGAGCTTTGCCAGCGGACCACCAGGTCGATCATAGGAACGGCGCTCGATTCCGTGCCGGGGTCGCCGCGCGATCCGGCGTAGCGGCCGAGGCCGCCTGGATCGGAGGCGCCGGCGGGTCCATTGCTGGTGGCGCTGATCTGGCCGGGATCGGGTTCGGTGTCGTGCGAGCGGGCGCGGCCGCGTTCGCCTGCCGACGTCACTCCGCCGTTGCCGCCCGAGACGCTGAAGGACTTCGACCAGGGCGAATTCTGGAGAATTTTCTGGACCTCCTTCGGATTCCATTCCGTGAAGGGTTTGGATTGCCAGAAATCCGTGGCGAAAAGAGTCAAGGCGAAGAGGGCGGCGAGAAAAGGCGCCTTTTTCATACGAAAGGCAGTATAGCGCGGAGTGGGGTCCGCGAACGGTATGGTAAATTCGTGCCATGCGGCTCCGCTCGGCCGTGCTGCTGCTTGCGACGGCGCTGATCGCATGGAGCGTGGTGCGCGCGCAGCGGCCGTTCCGTCAATACCAGGCGCTCGAATACGAGGATTTCCCGCTGCCGCCGGATTGGAAGGAAACCACGGAATGGACCCGCGCCCGCCTGCACTACTCCAGCATCCGCAGCAATCGCTGGCGCGGCGGCGATCTCCAGTGGACCATGGATTATCCGCGCTCGGACCGGCATCTGCTCCAGGGCGTGCGGCGGCTGACGCGCATCGATAGCCGCAGCGTGGAGCAGGTCGTCGATCTGGACGGAAAAGACGACGTGTACAACTGGCCGATGATGTACGCGGTCGAGGTCGGGCACTGGTCGCTGCGGGACGAGCAGGCCGCGCAGTTGCGCGAGTTTCTTTTGCGCGGCGGATTCCTGATGGTGGACGATTTCCACGGGTCGGAGCCGTATCGCGGCGTGTACAACGAATGGGACGTGTTCATCACCAGCATGAACAAAGTCTTTCCGGACCGGCTCATCGAGGACATTCCCGACAACGATCCCATCTTTCACGTGCTGTATGATCTGGGCGAGCGGTTCCAGGTGGCGGGCGCGCAGTGGTTTCGCAGCGGCAGGACCTACGAAGCGGGTGAAACCGGAAAAGTCCCCCACTGGCGCTGCATCCGCGACGACCGGGGGCGGATCATGGTCGCGATCTGCCACAACATGGACCTGGGCGACGCCTGGGAGTGGTCGGACGACCCGCACTATCCGGAGAAATGGGCGTCGCTCGCATATCGGATCGCGATGAATTACTTCGTTTATGATTTGAGCCACTGAAGAAGGAAGTGGGAAGTAGGGAGTGGGCAGTCGGCGGCGCGCACGCTGACCCCACTTCCCACTTCCACTTCCAACTTCCCACTCCGCACTTACCGGCCCGTGCTACCCTGCGTGTAGGCCCGCACGGGCCGCGATCGATGCGCCTCCGCTCGGCTGTTGTTTTGTTGTTGGCCTGTCTCAGCACGTGGGGGGTCCTGCGGGCGCAGCGGTATTTTCATCAGGAGCCCGGCGTCGAATACGAAACCTTTCCGCTGCCGCCGGATTGGCAACAAACTACCGAGTGGACGCGCGGGCGCCTGCGCTATCCCTCGATTCTGGCGCCGCACGGATATCCGGACGGTTACCGGCGCTGGACGGTCGATTATCCGCGCTCGGACCGGCATCTTTTGCAGGGCATTCGCCGGCTGACGCGCATCAACGTGCGCAGCGTGGAGCAGATCGTCGATCTGGACGGAACCGATGACGTGTATAACTGGCCGCTGATGTATGCGGTGGAGGTGGGCTACTGGAAGCTGACCGACGAGATGGCGTCACAACTGCGCGAATTTCTCCTGCGCGGCGGATTTTTCATGTGCGACGATTTTCACGGCACCATCGAGTGGCAGAACTTCACCGACAGCATGAAAAAGGTTTTTCCGGACCGTCCCATCGTGGATATCGATAACAAAGACCCCATCTTCCACGTCATATATGATCTGGACAACCGGTTTCAGGTGCCGGGAGCGCAGTGGCTGTACACTGGCAGCCTGCACGAATACGATGGATACGAAGCCAAATGGCGGGGCATTTACGACGACCATGGACGGCTTATGGTGGTGATCTGCCATAACATGGATCTGGGCGATGCCTGGGAGTGGTCCGACGATCCGCGATATCCGGAGAAATGGGCCTCGCTGGCCTACCGGATCGCGGTCAACTATTTCATGTACGATCTGACACACTGATATAACCGATGTTCGAGTTTTTATTCAAGTATCCGGAGCAGGTATTTTCGCGTGGAACCTTCGTGCTGCTGGGGGATTGGCCGAAGTGGGCGCTGTTTGCCGCGATCGCGCTGGCCGGCGCGGGGCTGGGATGGCTGATCCTACGGCGGTCGGCCGGCTCGTTGCGCGTGAAGGGGTTCCGCAGCGCGCTGGTGTGGCTGTTGCAGACCGCGCTTGCGGCGGTACTGCTGTTGATGCTGTGGCATCCGGCGCTGAGCGTGGCGACACTGCGGCCGCAGCAGAATATCGTTGCCGTCGTGGTGGACGATTCGGCGAGCATGGCGGTGGACGACGCGGGGCACGGGTCGCGGAGAGGCGCGGCGGTCAACGTGCTCGACTCCGGCCTGCTTGATTCGCTCGAAAAGCGGTTTCAGGTGCGGCTGTACCGATTGAGCGATTCGCTCCAGCGCATTCAGAAGCTCGACCAGCTTAACTCCTCGGGACAATCGACGCACATCGGCGATAGCTTGAAACAGGTTCTGGCGGATGCGTCGAGCCTGCCGATCGGCGCGGTGGTGCTGCTGAGCGACGGCGCGGACAATTCTGGTGGAGTCGATCTCGAAACGATTTCCGAGATCCGCCGGCAGCGGATTCCGGTGCATACCGTCGGGTTCGGGCGCGAAAAAATGGCGCACGATATCGAGATCAGTGACGTGCAGGTGCCGCAGCGGGCGCTGGCGGAATCACGCCTGGCGGCCGATGTGAGCTTTCATCAGCACGGATATTCGGGCGACAAGGCCAAGATCACGCTCAAGGACGGCGGGAAAGTGCTGGCTTTCCGCGAAGTTACGCTTAAGGGCGACGGCGTCGAGCAGACTGAGACGGTATTGTTCAATGCAGGGGCGGCGGGAGTGAAAACCATCGAGACAAGCATCGATCTGCTTCCCGGCGAAGAAAACACGAAGAACAATAAAGTGACGCGGCTGGTGAATGTCGATCAGCGGAAACCGAAGATCCTGTACATGGAGGGCGAGCCGCGCTGGGAGTTCAAATTCCTGCGCCGGGCCGTTGAAGATGACCAGAGCATTCACCTGATCAGCATTCTGCGCACCACGCAGAACAAGAACTACGTGCAGGACCCGGGATCGGAGGCGCCGTTCCTCAAAGACGGATTTCCCACGCGCGTGGAGGATCTGTTCGGCTTCGACGGATTGATCATCGGTTCGAGCGAGGCGGCGTATTTCACCACCACGCAGCAGCAGTTGATTCACGATTTCGTCGACCGGCGCGGCGGCGGCCTGCTGTTTCTGGGGGGAAAAGATTCGCTCGCCGACGGAGGGTACGCGAAGTCGCTTCTGAACGATCTGCTGCCGGTGGTTTTGCCGGACAAAAAGGACACCTTCCGGCGCGTGTATCCGGACGAATCCGGCGCGCTGCATAACGTTGCGACGGTGGAATTGACGGCGGCGGGGCGCGACAGCTTGATCACGCGGCTGGATGAAGATCCGGAGAAAAACGTGGAGCGGTGGAAAAAACTGCCGTACCTGATGAATTTTCAGGATCCGGGTCATCCCAAGCCGGGCGCGGTCGTTCTGGTGGATGGGATCGTGGATGGAAAGAGGTTTCCGCTGCTGACTACCGAGAACTACGGGCGCGGGCGCACGGCGGTTTTCGCGACGGCGGGGAGCTGGCGCTGGAGAATGCTGCTGCCGCTCGCCGACAAATCGCACTCGATGTTCTACACGCAGCTTTTGCGCTGGCTGGTGAATGATACGCCGCGCCGCGTGGTGGCCTCGACGCCGCGGCAGGTGATCGCGGATGAATCGAAGATCACGTTGCACGCCGACGTTCGCGACAAAACGTATCTTCCCGCGGGCGACGCGACGGTGGAGGCGCACGTTCTGGGCCCGGAGGGAGTGGCCGACGGAGTCGAGCTGCAGCCCGATCCGCTGGAGCAGGGAACCTATTCGGCGGAATACACGACGCCGAAGCCGGGATCGTACCTGGTGGAAATGGTGGCCAGGCACGGCAACGAAGAGCTGGGGCGCGACGTGATCACGTTTCGGCGCGAAGACGGCGTGGCTGAGAATTTCCGCGTGGAGCAGAATCGCGAGCTGCTCGAAAAGCTTTCGTCGGAGACAGGCGGGCACTATTACACGGCCGACCAGGCTTCGAAACTCGCGAGCGACATCACCTATTCGGAAGCCGGGATCACGGTGCGCGAGACGCGTGACCTGTGGGACATGCCGGCGGTGTTTTTGCTGCTGCTGATCCTGAGATCGGGCGAGTGGCTGCTGCGCAGAAGCTGGGGAGTCATATGACTCGGCCGCAAATGAACCCGAGTGCAAGCCAAGCCTTGCGCAGAAATTTATTTGCGTTCCTTCGCGTGCATTCGTGGCTGATTTTGCTTTTGCTGTGCGCGGCGTGGGCTCGTGCAGATACGTTTTATCTGACTGTCGCGGGGCTCGGCGGGGAGCAGGAGTATGAGCAGCGCTTCGAGGGATGGGCGAAGGATCTCGACAAGCTGCTGAAGACGGCCGAGCCGACCGCGCACGTCGAAACCCTGATGGGCGCCGCAGCGACGAAAACGGCGATTGAGGCGAAGCTGAAGGATATCGCGGCGCAGGCCAAGCCGGATGATTCCGTCGTGATAATGCTGATCGGCCACGGCAGCTTCGACGAGGTCGATTACAAGTTCAATATTCCCGGTCCGGACATTTCGGCGACAGAAATCGGGAACCTGCTCGACAAGATTCCGGCCAAGCATCAGCTGGTGGTCAACATGACCAGTTGCAGCGGAGCGTCGCTGGTTTCGCTCGAGAAGCCGGGCAGAGTCGTGATCACGGCTACCAAATCGGGAACCGAGAAGAACATCACCTATTTCCCGCGCTACTGGGTGGAAGCGCTGCGCGACCCGGGGTCGGATTCGGACAAGAACCAGGCCATCAGCGCGCTCGAGGCATTCAAATACGCCGAGGAAAAGACGACGAAATTTTTCGAATCGCAAAATCGCCTGGCGACCGAGCATCCCATGATCGAGGACACCGGCAAGGGCGAAGGGACGCGCGCGCCGGGACCGGAAAACGGCGAAGGGTTGCTTGCGTCGCACTTCACGGTGATGCACCTGGGCGCCGTCGCCGCGCAGATCAACGACCCGACGAAATTGAAGCTGCTCAAGCGCAAAGAAGAGCTGGAGCAGTCGATCGACGAGCTGAAATACAAAAAAGCGTCGATGGATTACGGCGAGTACCGCAAGCAGTTGCAGGGATTTCTGATCGAGCTGGCCAAGGTGCAAGAGGAGCTCGATAAGTGAAGTTTTTCGCCGTACTGGTCGCCGTGGGCGTGTCGGTTGCCGCGCAAGCTCCTCGAAAACCGATGTCCGCTTCGGAGAGAGTGGCCGAGTGCGCGACGCTGCGGAATCATGGCGAGCCGGAGGCTCGGGCGTGCTATCAGAAGCTGATTGAAACCAACGATCCGGCGCTCCAGGCCGAGGGTTTTTGGGGCATCGGCGATTTCAATTCCGCCAACCAGCTCTTTCAGGCGCTGATCAAGGCGCGGCCCAAGGACGCCGAGGCGCGCGTGCGCTGGGGACGGATGTATCTGGACCACTGGAACGGCGACGTGAAGGATCTGCCGACGGCGGAGGGTCTGTTCGAGGAAGCGGCGGGAATCGACAAGAATAACGCGGACGCGGTGCTGGGCATGGCGCTGGTAGCGGCCGACAGTTTCGCGAGCAGCGCGGCGCAACTGGCGCATCGGGCTCTGGAGATGAATCCCAAGCTGGTGGAGGCGCAGGAACTGCTGGCCCGGATCGCGCTCGAAGACAACGATGAAGACAAGGCGCGCGCCGAAGCCATGAAGGCGCTGGAGATTTCGCCGGAGGCGCTGGACGCGATGGCGATCCTGGCCTCGATCGACTGGCTGGACGACAAGAAATCGACGCCGTGGATGGAAAAGGCGCTCAAGATCAATCCGAGCGACGGGGAAGTGTACGCCATCGCGGCGCACTTTTTCGATATCAACCGCATGTACGATGACGAGGTCTGGGCGTATCGCAAAGCAATCGAATTGAAGCCCGACCTGTGGAGCGCGCGCAGCAGCCTGGGCGTCGCGCTGATGCGCACGGGCCACGACGCGGAATCCGAGAAGATGCTCGAAAGCGCGTATAACGCCGGGTTTCAGTCGTCGGAGACGGTGAACACGCTGCGGCTGCTCGACACTTACAAGAATTACGACGTCATCAAGACGCCCACCACGGAGCTGCGGCTGGGGAAAAAGGAATCGGCGCTGCTCCAGCCGTATTTTCAATCCGAGCTCGACCGCGCGCTGGCGACTTACGAAAAAAAATATCACTTCAAGCTGACGCATCCCGTGCGTATCGAGGTGTATCCCAATCACGAGGATTTCGCGGTGCGCACGCTGGGCATGCCGGGGATCGGCGCGCTGGGCGTGACGTTTTTGGATCACGACGGATACTACGTCGCCATGGATTCGCCCGAGAGCCGGCCTCCGGGGCAGTTTCACTGGGATTCGACCATGTGGCACGAGCTGAGCCACGTGTACGTGCTGGCGATGACCACGCGGGCGCCTACGGAGAATGCAGACGGTCGTCCGGCGGTGGGTCCGTTCATGCCGCGGTGGTTTACCGAAGGTCTGGCGGTGTATGAAGAAACCGGTAACGGGCACCTGGACTGGGGCGACCGCCTGGACCCGGAAGCGATCAATGCGATCAAGACGAAAAAATTGCTGCCGATCGCGGAACTGGATCGCGGATTCGTGCATCCGACCTATCCGGCGCAGGTGGTGGTTTCGTATTTTCAGGGCGGCAAGATTTGCAACTTTATCGCCGAGAAATGGGGTTACGGGAAGCTGCTCGATATGATTAAGGATTTCGGGCAGAGGATTCCGACCGTCCAGGTGATCCAGAAAGAATTTCAGCTGAAGCCGGAGGAGTTCGACAAGCAGTTCTTCACGTGGCTGGATGAAAAGACGAAAGTCACCGTGAATGGTTTCGACGAATGGAAAAAGGGCGTCGAGCGGCTGAACCAGTTGGCGCAGGAAAAGCAGTGGGATGAAATCATCCAGAAGGGCACCGCGATTCGCGACCTGTACACGGACTACGTCGAGCCGGGCAACGTTTATGAGTTCCTGTCGGAAGCCTACCTGGCCAAGGGCGACAAGGCCAAAGCGACGGCGGAGCTGGAGCGTTACGCGACGGTCGGCGGGCGCGATCCTGCGCCGTTAAAGCAGCTCGCGCAGCTTCAGGCGGACGCGGGACGCAAGCAGGACGCGGTGGCGACGCTCGAGCGGCTGAACCTGATCTATCTGCGCGACGATGAAGCGCACAAAAAGCTGGGCGAGTTGTTTATGGATTTGCACAATCCCGACGGCGCGGTGCGCGAATTCCGCGCGGCGATCGCGTCGGGCACGGTGGACGCGGCGGGCGCGCACTATGAATTGGCCAAGGCCTTGCAGGCGGATCACAAGATCGATGAAGCGCGAGACGAAGTGGTGAGCGCGCTCGAAGTCGCGCCGGGGTACAAACCGGCCCAAAAACTCTTGTTGGAACTAAACGTGAAAGAATAGAACGATTGAAATGTCGACTACCGTAACCTCCCTCGATTCCACCGAGCTCAAGGGACGCATTGAGCGATTTCAGAAAGTGCGCGACGACATCATCGCGCAGATCCGGCGCGTGATCGTCGGCCAGGACGAAGTGATCGAACAGGTGATGATTGCACTGTTCGTGGGCGGCCACTGCCTGATCACGGGACTCCCCGGAACGGCCAAGACGCTGCTGGTGCGCACGCTGGCGCAGGCGCTGGGACTGGAATTCCGGCGCATCCAGTTCACCCCCGACCTGATGCCGTCCGATATCACCGGCACCGACATCATCGAAGAAGATCCGACCACGGGACGGCGCACCTGGACCTTCGTGCCGGGGCCGATTTTCGCGAACGTTCTGCTCGCGGACGAGATCAACCGCACGCCGCCGAAAACGCAATCGGCGCTGCTCGAAGCGATGCAGGAGCTGTCGTGCACGGTGCGCGGCAATCATTACAAGATCCGGCCGCCGTTCTTCGTGCTGGCGACGCAGAACCCGATCGAGCTTGAAGGAACGTACCCGCTGCCGGAAGCGCAGCTCGACCGCTTCATCTTTAATACGCTGCTCGATTACCTTTCCGCGAAGGATGAGATGGAGGTGCTGGGGCTGACCACCACGACGCACGTGGCGCAGGTGGAAGCGGTCACCAACTCCGAGGAGATCCTCGATTTCCAGCAGGTGGTGCGCATGGTGCCGATCGCGGATACGGTGGCGCGCTACGCGGTGGATCTGGTGCGCGCCACGCGCTCGACTGATGAGACGGCGCCGGACTTCATCAAGAAATACGTGAATTTCGGGGCCAGCGTGCGCGCGGCGCAGTTCCTGGTGCTGGCGTCCAAGGCGCGGGCGCTGATGCGTCATCGCTATCACGTCGCCTACGAGGACATCATTGCGCTGATGCGGCCGATCCTGCGGCATCGCATTCTGCTGAACTTCCAGGCCGAATCGGATCATCTGTCGCAGGACGACATCTTGAAGAAATTGCTGGAGGCGATGCCGGCTCCCAAGGCCTAAATAAGCCACGAGGGTGGCCTATGGAAACGTGATGATCCAGCGATTTCTAGATCCGACCGTGCTCGCCGGGATTTCCGGCCTGGACCTGGTGGCGAAAACTGTGGTCGACGGGTTCATCGCGGGACTGCACCGCTCGCCCGATTTCGGCTTCAGCCAGGAGTTCGCGGAGTATCGCGCGTATACGCCGGGCGACGATCTGCGGCATGTGGACTGGAACGTGTTCGCGCGCACCGAGAAAGCGTTCCTGAAGCGTTATCGCGGCGAGACCAATTCGCAGTTGACCATCCTGCTGGACGCGAGCCGGTCGATGAAGTTCACCTCGCACGGGGTCGAGAAGCTGGACTACGCGAAATTTCTGGCGGCATCGCTCGCCTACCTGGCGCATCAGCAGCGCGACGCGGCGGGGCTGATCGTGTTTGACGACGAGGTGCGGAATTATGTGCGCGCGTCGTCGCGGCAGGGGCAGCTCGCGCGGCTGCTGCACGCAATCGAGCAGGCGACGCCGGGGACGCGCACCAATTTCGCGCATCCCTTTCACGTTTTGCAGGACTTTTTGCGGCGCCGCGGCGTGGTGGTGGCGATTTCGGACTTCTGGGAGAATCCGGAGACGATCATCAAGACGGTGGAGCCGCTGCGCTATCACGGCTGCGATCTGATTCTGTTCCACGTGCTCGATCCGGAGGAAATTCACCCGAAATTGCGTCATCCGGTGCTGATGGAGGATCTGGAGACGGGCGAGGCGATGGAGGTTTCGCCGGATTACATGTCGCACGAGTACCGGCAGAAGATCGACGCGCACACCGAAGATTTGAAATCGCGCTCCAAGGCGGCGGGGATCGATTATTTTCTGATCGACACCAGCCGTCCGCTGGACGCGGCGCTGCGGGAGTATCTGGCGATTCGTAAGGGGAAGATGTGATGGCGGGGAGTGGGAACTGGGAAGTGGGTAGTCGGGCGGGTTTCTAATATGGGCTTTCTTGCGCCATGGTTTCTTGCCGGTGCGGCGGCAGTGGGGCTGCCGATCTGGATTCATCTTTTAAAGCGCCACAAGACCGATCCGCGGCTGTTCCCTTCGCTGATGCTGTTCGAGCAGCGCGAGCAAAGCTCGGTGAAGCACCGGCGTCTGGAGTATCTGCTGTTGTTTGCCCTTCGCGCGGCGATGATTTTGTTGCTTGCGCTGCTGTTCGCCGAGCCGTTCATCAAGCGCACGGCGACGGCAACGGATTCGAAGAAGCTGACCGTGGTGGCCGTGGATCATTCCTTCAGCATGCGCGCGGGCGACCGGCTGGCACAGGCGAAGAATGAAGCGCTGGACGTTTTATTCAAAGTGAAGCCGGGCGAGCAGGCGCAGGTGATCGCGCTGGGCTCGGGCGTGCAGACCCTGACGCAGCCGACCACGGATTCGGCGGAGCTGCGCGCCGCGGTCGCTTCTATTCAGCCGAGCGACAGCCGTGCATCGTTCGGAGAACTGGCGCGCTACGCACGCACGCTTTCCGAATCGGTGAAGATGCCGATTGAGCTGCACCTGGCGAGCGATCTGCAAAAAACCGCGATGCCGCCGGGGTTCACGGATCTGCGCCTGGACCCGGGAACCACGCTGGTGCTGCACCAGACCGGGCAGGCGGCGCCGAACTGGGCGGTGGAAAACGTGATCGCGCCACGGCGCGTGTACGACGTAAAGAAAGTCCGCATTCAGGCGACCATCGCCAGCTTTGGCGTGAACGAATCGGGGCCGCAGCACTCGCGGAATTTGATCCCAGTGGCGTACGCGGCGGAGCCGACCCGCACGTCGACGCGGAAAACCGTCACGCTGATGCTGAACGGGAAGGCGCTGGACACGAAAACGGTCGAGGTTCCGGATAACGGCCGCGCGCAGGTGGAATTTCTGGGGCTCGATGCACCTTACGGGTTCAGCCGCGGCGAAGTGAGGATCGATTCCGGCGACATTCTTCCGGCCGACGACCGTTTTGCCTTCGCCGTCGAGCGCACCGATCCCAAAAAAGTTCTGTTCATCGACGACGGGCGCGGCGACGCGCAGCTTTTCTATCGCGACGCGCTCGATGCGTCGCCCGACGCGGCGTTTCAGATGGAGGAGATGCGCGCCGAGCAGGCCGCGAACGTTCAGCTTTCCAATTACGCGCTGGTGGTGCTGTCCAATGTCGGGGCGCTGCCGGGCGGATTCGAGGATTCGCTTCGGAAATACGTGAGCGCGGGCGGAGCCATGTTGATCGCGCTGGGTCCGGCATCGGCGGCGTCGCCGAAGGTTCCGGTGATCGACGAGCCGCTGGACGGATCGAGCTACGCGGGGCGCGAAGGCGACCAGTTCCTGAGCGTGACCGATCTCGACGCGGGCCATCCCGCGCTGCACAACGTGGAGCGCTTCGACGGGGTGAAGTTTTACCAGGCGATGCGCGTGCACCCGTCAAAATCGACGGTGCTGGCCAAGCTCAACGACGACACGCCGCTGGTGCTGGAGCGCGCCGTGGGCGAAGGCAAGGTGATGGTGTTCGCCTCGACCTTCGACAAGATTTCCAACGATCTGCCGCTGCACGCGGCGTGGGTGCCGTTCGTGCAGCAATCCGCCGCGTACCTGAGCGGGGGCGGAGCCGAGCAGCCGGTGAACCTGACGGTGGATTCGTACGTGGAGCTGCGCTCGACCGACAAGAACGGGTCGGCCGCGGAGGTTCTGGGGCCGGATGGAAAGCCGCTTCTGACGCTGGCGGAAGCGGCGTCAGCCAAGAATTTTGAGCTGCCGAGCGAAGGATTTTTCGAGTTCAAGACCGCGGGCGGGCGGCGCAGCCTGGTGGCCGCGCACGCGGACCGGCGGGAGTCGGACCTGAACGTGATTCCCAAGGAGACCTTGGATTTGTGGCGCGCGACCGGCCAGACGGACCAGACGCCGCAGGGCGCTTCGGTGGCCGGCGACCAGAGCAGGAAGCCGTGGGGCCTGTGGCCCATCGTGTTGTTGATATTGTTAGGAGTAGCCATTGCCGAATCGGTCGTAGCGGACCGGTATTTGCGGCCGCCGGGCGAAGAGGCTCGAAAGGAAGCGGCATGAACACGCGCGAACAATTAAATCATTATCTGCGCGGGCTGGAGACGCGGCTGCGCTGGCTGGTGGTGTCGAAGGGCGCGGCGATCGCGGCGGGGGTGGCGCTGGGTGTAACGGTAGCGATGGTGCTGGTGACTAATGCGTTCGCGTTTTCGGCGACCAGCATGGTGGTGGCGCGAGTGGTGCTGTTCATCGCGTTGGCCGTCGCGCTGGGATTCGCGCTGGTGATCCCGCTGATGCGTCTGAACGCGCGGCGCGCGGCCAAACGCGCTGAAAGCACGTTTCCCGAGTTTCAGGAGCGGCTGCTGACGTTCGTCGAACGCAGCGACCGTGCCGATCCGTTCGTCGATCTTCTGGCGAGCGACACGGCCAATGTGGCCGAGCGCACGCAGCCGGCGAAAGTGGCGCCGCCTAAATCGATTTTCGGATTCGCGACATCGGCGGGCGCGGCGGGCGCGGCGCTGATCTGGCTGATCGCCGCCGGGCCGGGATATTTCGGCTATGGCGCGCAGCTTCTGTGGGCGGGACTTCCCAAGGGCGCGACCAGATCGTATTACGACATCCAGATCGATCCGGGCAACAAGCTGGTGCGCCGCAAATCGGACCAGATGGTGACCGCGACGCTCATGGGATTCCAGGCGCCGCAGGTGAAGTTGTTCGCGCGTTATAAGAGCGCGTTGAAATGGGAAGAAGCGCCGATGCTTCCGCGCGCGAGCGGATCGGCGTACGAATACCTGTTTGCCGCGGTGCCCGAGCCGGTGGAATATTACGTCGAGGCCGCGGGAATCCGGTCGAAGACGTTCAAGCTCGACGTGGTCGACCTGCCGGCGGTCAAGAAATTGAAGGTGACCTATCATTACCCCGAATGGCTGAAGCTGCCCGATGCCGTGGAAGATCCAGGCGGAGATTTGCGCGCGGTCGCGGGAACGGTCGCCGAGCTGACGGTCGAAACCGACAAGCCGCTCAAGAACGGGCAGGTGGAGCTCGATGACGGCTCGCACATCGCTCTGAATACGGTTTCGGGAAATACACTCACGGCGAAGGTCCCGATTCAAAAGGACGGAATGTATCACTTTGCCGCGGTCGATCAGGGGCAGAGCGTGCGCTTGAGCGAGGATTATTTCATCGAAGCGCGCGAAGACAATCCGCCGACGGTGAAGATCGTGCAGCCGCGGTCGGATGCCCGGGTGAGCCCCATCGAAGAGGTCCCGGTTCAGGTGGCGGCGGAAGACGATTTCGCGCTGGAGGGTGCGGAGCTGCATTATTCGGTCAATGGCGATAAAGAGAAGACCGTGTCTCTGCTGCCCAAGCGCGGAGTGAAGCAAGCCAACGGATCGGTCACGCTGTACCTGGAGGATTACAAGCTGGAGCCCGGCGATGTCATATCGATGTACGCAATCGCTCGCGATGCGCGCAATACGGCGCGCACCGACATCATGTTCATCGAGACGCAGCCCTATGAGCGCAACTTCACGCAGTCGCAGGCTGCCGGCGGCGGGGGCGGCGGCGGCGGGCAGGACGACCAGAATCGCATTTCGGAGCGCGAGAAGGAAATCATCGCGGCGACGTGGAACGAGATCCGCGGCGGCGCGAAGGACAAGGTCAACTCGGCAGAGAATGGAAAATTCCTGTCGGAAGTGCAGAACAAGCTGAAAGAGCAGGCGTTGTCGCTCGCGCAGCGCTCCACCAGCCGCGAGCTGGCCGGGCAGAATCAGGAATTCCAGAGCTTCGTCAAAGACATGCAGGCCGCGGCGGCGTCCATGGGTCCTGCGTCGGATAAGTTGAAGGGGCAATCGTGGAAGGACGCGCTGGAGCCGGAAACCAAAGCGTTGCAACACCTGCTGCGCGCCGAAGCGACGTTCAAGGATATTCAGGTGGCCTTCGGAGGCCGCGGAGGCGGCGGCGGGGGCGGGGGCGCGGGCCGTGATCTGGCCAACCTGTTCGACCTGGAGCTCGACACGGAAAAGAACCAGTACGAGACCGGAGGTCAGACGGCTTCGTCCGAGCAGCGCCAGAAGCAGATCGACGAGGCGCTGCAAAAGCTGGAGCAGCTCGCGCAGCGGCAGCAGGAGCTGGCGCAACAGCAGCAGAACCAGAAGCAGCAGACCTTCGAGCAGCGCTGGCAGCAGGAGATGCTGAGGCGCGAGGCGGAAGAGCTGCAAAAGCAGATGGAGCAGCTCCAGCAGCAGCAGGGATCGCAATCGCAGAACGGGCAGCAATCCTCCTCGTCCTCCGCGTCCTCCTCGTCGTCTTCGTCTTCCTCTTCGGCGAGCAGGTCGCAATCGCAGATGTCGCGATCGGGGGGAATGGGGACCAACGACCAGCGCCTGCAGCAATCGCTCGAGCGGCTGCGTCGCGCGACCGACGATATGCGCTCGGCGCAGCAGGCCTCCTCGCAGCAGCAGGACGCGCAGGGCCAGGCGCAGAGCCAGGCGGATGCGCGCCGCGCGGCGGATCAGCTCCAGCAGGCCAGGGACATGCTGAACGGGATGCGCCGCCAGGAAGCGGCGTCGAGTCTGGGCGATCTGGCGGACCGGTCGCAGGAGCTGGCCGATCATCAGCGCGACTTCGCCAACCGGCTGCGGCAGACCTTCGGCGACCAGTTAACCAATCCGCAGCGCTTCGGGCAGATGCAGCCGCAGCAGTTGCGCCAGCAATCGCAGCAGCTTGCCGATGAGAAGGACAAGATCGCCAACGACATTGACCAGCTCGAACGCGACATGCAGAAGTCGGCGCGCGACATGGCGGGAACGCAGCCGGCGGCATCGGCGCGGCTGCGCGACGGGCTGAGCGAGCTGCAACAGAACGAGGCCAAGGCGCGCTCGCAGTATTCGGCCGGCTACATCCGGCGCGGGCAGGGTGGATGGATGGTGCCGCGCGAGGCGCCGATCACCGAGACGCTCGACAAGGTGGCCGAGGATATGAAGAACGCCGAAAAGGCGCTCGGCAACGGTGTGACGCCGAACAACGGCGACACGCAGGCGCAGCGGTCGCTCGCGGAGCTGGAGCGGATGCGCGCACAGATGGAGCAGCTCGGGCAGCGCGGCCAGCCGAACGGACCAAACGGGCAAAACGGGCAGAATGGCCAGAATGGCCAGCAGGGCGCTCAACAAGGCGGTCAGCAGGGCGGCCAACAGGGCAACGGGCGTTCGGGCGGCGGCAGCCAGTTTGGAGGCGGAGACCGTTACGGGAATCGCTATGGCCAGCCCGGCTATGGGGGGCGATACAACGATTTCGGCGGTCCCGGTACGCAATACGGCCGGTTTGTTCCGGAGGGCATTTACAACAATCCGGATTACCGTCCGATCGATCCGCAGCGCATGCTGAACGACGCGACGCGCGGCCTGACGGAAATGCGCAACCAGTTCAAGGACAATCCCGACCTGATGCGCCAGATCACCGACGTCGAACGCGAGATCTCGCGGCTGCAAGTCGGCGATATCGGCTCGCAGGAGCTGGAGAATCGCATCAATCGCGTGGTGCTGCCGAACATGGAAGCGCTGGAGCTCCAGCTTCGCAAGGAAGCGCAGGTGGACAACGGCGACCAGGTGCGCAGCGGCGCCGGGGATAAAGTTCCGCCGGGCTACACCGACGCGGTCGCGGAGTACTTCCGGAAGTTAAGCAAGGGCAAGTAGCAGCGGCAATCCACACCGAACTCGCGGATCAGCGCAAGATCCGACTGGACCGGTGCGCATCTGCGGGAGACAAGAAAAATGCTGCGCGGAATGGACCTGCTCAACACGCCGATCCTGAATAAAGGCACGGCATTCACCGAGGATGAGAGGACGCGGCTCGGTCTGCATGGACTTCTGCCGCCGCAGGTCGAGACGCTCGAAGAGCAGGTGGTCCGCGCCTACGATGCCTATCAGCGCAAGGACGATGATCTGGAGCGCCACATCTACCTGCGCGCGCTCCAGGACACCAACGAAATTCTTTTCTACCGGCTGCTGCTCGATCACATCGAGGAGATGACGCCGAAAGTCTACACGCCGGTGGTCGCGCTCGCGTGCCAGCACTTCAGCCAGATCTACCGGCGTCCGCGCGGGCTGTTCATCTCCCACCCGCGCCGCGACGCGATCGCCATGCTGCTCGACAGCCGCCCGCATCGCGAGATCGACGTCATCGTGGCGACCGACGGCGAGCGCATCCTGGGTATCGGCGACCAGGGAGTGGGCGGGCTGGGGATTCCGATCGGCAAGCTGGCGCTGTATTCGCTGATCGGCGGAATTCATCCGGCGCGCACGCTGCCGGTGGTGCTGGATGTGGGCACCAACAATCCGGAGCGGCTGGCCGATCCCGAATATCTGGGCTGGCGGCATGAGCGCGTTACCGGAGAGGCGTATTTCGACTTCATCGATCAGTTCGTCACGGCGGTGAAGCAGGAACTTCCCGGCGCGTGCCTGCAGTGGGAGGATTTTGCGTCGCGCAACGCGCGTCCGATCCTGCAGCGTTATCGCGATCAGTTGCTGACGTTCAACGACGACATTCAGGGCACAGCGGGCGTCACGGTGGGCGCGATTCTGGCTGCCATTCAACTCACCGGAAAGAAGCTCACCGACTACAATTTTGTGTTTTTCGGCGCAGGCTCGGCAGCGATCGGCGTGGCAGACGGCGTTCGCGCGGAAATGAAGCGCCAGGGCCTGGACGATTCCCAGGCGCGCCGGCGTTTCTGGGTATTGAATCGCAAGGGACTGCTGATTGCGGGTCGCGGCGAGTTGAGCCCGGAGCAGCAGAGCTACGCGCAGCCGGCCGAAGCGATCGCGCGGTGGAACACCGACGGCAACTTCGGATTGGCGGAAGTCATCGCCAACGTGGACAACCCGATTCTGATCGGTCTCTCAACGGCGGGCGGTGCGTTCACAGAACCGATCGTGCGCGCGATGGCGACGAAAGTCGAGCGGCCCATCATTTTGCCGCTTTCCAATCCCACCGACAAATCGGAAGCCCGGCCGGCGGACCTGATTCACTGGACCGGCGGCCGCGCGATCGTCGCCACGGGGTCGCCGTTCGAGCCGGTGAAGTTCGGCGACCGCTGGTACCCGATCGCGCAGTGCAATAATGTCTACATTTTTCCGGCGCTGGGATTGGGGATCGTCGCGTCGGGAGCGCGGAGGGTGACGGACTCGATGATTCTGGCAGCGGCGCGAGCGCTTGCCGAAAATTCGCCCGCGCGACGCGATCCACAATCTATGCTGCTGCCCAATCTGCGCGACATGCGGCGCATGGCGCGAGAGATCGCCATCGCGGTCGGAATCGAGGCGCAGGCAAGCGGGGTCGCGGCGAAGACGTCGGTCGAGGAACTGCGCTTGCGCGTGGCGGCCAGCCAATGGATGCCGGAGTACGCGCGGACCGAGCGGTGAGCGCGAAACGTGATATTGAGCCGCTCGCTTACGCGAGGCGGCTGAACCGCTCCACCCCAGCCGCGAGGCTGCGGCTTTCGCCTTAAGGAATGCGGACGCGGTGCTCGCCGCAGGTCTCGAAGATCGACAGCAGGCCGGTGACGCCGAACAGCTCGCGAACACGCCGGCTCAGGTTGATCAGCTCCAGCTCGCAGCGGTTGGAACGTGCGGACGCGTACAGCCGCACGATGGTTCCCAGGCCCATGCTGTCCATCTTCTCGAGGTGAGTAAGGTCCAGAACGATCCGGCGGTCGCGCGCGACGAGCTCGCGCACTTCCCGGTAGAGCACATCGGTCACGCCCGCCACCAGCGCGCCGCTGCATTCCACCACGACCGGGCCGGCGTCCTCGCGAATTCGGAGATCCAGAGTCATTCGACGCGAGTATAGCAGGCCTTTTCCACATCAGGCTCTTTCCACATCAGGCCTTCCACAGCAGCTCGGCGTCGGAGCGGCGGACGTAATTGGCGTCGATTTCGGCCGGGTCGCGCGCGAGCTCAGGTTTGGTTGCGGCGATTTTGCCGATGGCTGCCGCGAGCGCACGCGGCGCGCGGCTCCAGCGCGGATCGGCGTTCATCGACGTGCCGGCGATGATTTCGATGTCGCCCGCGGGAAGCGACGCGAGCCAGGAATTGAGTGGCATCACCACTTCGTCTTCGGCCGCGTCCAGCGCTGCGTTGTAAACGCCGCCGTAGATCTCGCCGCGGCGGGCGTCGATGAGCGCGGCGCGCAATGGCTTAGACCCGAAGCACGCGATGGCGCGAAGATTCGAAATTCCCGCGGCCTTTTTCCCCGCCGCTTCCGCCAATCCTTTGACGGCCGTCAATCCGACGCGCACCCCGGTGAACGACCCCGGACCCGATGCCGAGGCGAACAGATCAATATCGCCGACGGTAACCCGATGCCGCGCCAGCAGCGCCTCGATTTCGCCGAACAGCACGTGCGCGAAGCCGTCGGGCGATGCGAGCTCGACTTGTTCAAGCACATCCGCGCCGCGAAGCAGGGCGATGCTGCCGGCCTCGCCGGTGGTGTCGAGCGCCAGAATCAGGCTCACGGGACGAGCCTGTAGACTTTGTCGAGCGTGTACGCCTTGCCGTTGGCGTTGAGCACGTTCACGCGCACGTCGAGGACCGCGGGCAGCCGGTCGGCGAGAGATTCAGGAATGTGCATGGTGCCCTGACGCCCGGTGCCCGTCACCCGGTAGCCTTCGTTATCCGCGTACACTTCGCCCACCCATTCCACCAGCAGCGAGCGCGTGCCGCGCGTGTCGCGAGTCACCTTGAGATCAAAGTACGGCGGAGTGGAGATC
Source organism: Bryobacteraceae bacterium (assembly GCA_035501755.1). GTDB lineage: Bacteria > Acidobacteriota > Terriglobia > Bryobacterales > Bryobacteraceae > Palsa-187. Next base: position 22,072 of record DATJVN010000113.1, read on the forward strand.
GAAACTGCGCTTTCGGCTTCCGGAGCGGTGATTTCGAACGGCGTGTGCCGGGGGTCCTGCTCGACTTCCTGCACTGGCACGGGCCGCGATTCGAACTTCCATGACCGGAGCATGCTCTCCTTGGTCGATTCGCGCGAGATGTGCAGAACCCAGGGATGCGATTTGTCCGGCGGCTCGCCCGTGAAGTGCTCGCCGTTATATCCTTTTTTCTCCTTAGTGAGCTCGCCGGTGCGCGGATCCAACCACGCGACGTCGTAGCCATGTTTTTCAAGCGTCACCTCGACCGGTCCGGGCTTCTCGATGAAAATGATGTATTCGACTCCGGGAAGCGCGAGCGCGCGCCCGCCGTCCAGGTCGAAATAGGGTTCCAGGTCCCAGTAACGGTTGCCGGACATGAATTCGTACCACGCGGTCATGTACGCGCCGGAGCCGGACGCGGGATACTGGCCGTTCATGGTGGCGTTCCACAGATCGGTCTCGTTTTTGATTCCGGTGTTGATGCCCGGTAGTTGATAAAGCTGGTGCTCCACTGCGCCGACGTTGGGATCAGGCGTTCCGTAATCGATCAATGACATCCAGTCGTCGCCGGTGAGCGGGCCGGCCGTGACCGAGGCGAGCGCGGTTCGGGGATGGTCGTAGGGGTCGATCTCTTTGAGCTGCGCCCCGGTTTCTTTGAGGATGCGCTTGGCGTGCGCTACGTGCTCGAAAGCCGGCACGCCCATCCAGGTGATGTTCATCGCGTCGAAGCGAGATACGATTTCGAGGAGGTACGCCTGGCGCGCCTGGCGGTCCTCCGGGAGCGACGCGAGCACGAGATCGGCCGTCATGCCGCGCGCGTTGATAGCCTTCACGCGATCGGCCGCTTCGCGCAGGTCAGCCGACGGCTCAAGCGTAACGCGCAGATGCGTGAATTTTTCGTTGGCCCGCTGCGCGACCAGAGCGTCGAACTGCGCGCGCGGCATTTTCACGAAATCATCGATCGCGGTGGCCATCCACAGGTGCGCTTTCGCGTTGCCTTGGTACTGAAAATGGTGGACGTTGGCGGTTCGGATGAAGCCGGGCGAATCGGAATCGGTGGCGATGAAGGAAAGCTCCAGGCCGTCCAGGCGCCCGGCGCTGCTGGAGATGCGATAGGTCCAGGTGCCGGATTCGGTAGGCGAAAAACGCACCAGCAGGTGCTGCGGATCGTCGTGGAAGGCGTGCATCAAAAAGGTTTGGTGGTGCGGCGAGCGAAACTCGACGTGCAGCTCCATGCGGCTCACGTCTTCGCCCGGCTGGAGGTCGAAGCGAAAGTCGCAGGGCGACCAGGCCGGCACCGATCCGCAACCCTGCGCGCACAATTTCAAAGCTGCGGGAAAGATCAGCCACCACAGACGCATCTGCTCCCACTATAGCCCGCGCAAATTCCGTCTTGACGCCGCCGCCGGTCCATGTTATATATCCGTTATAGATATATCGATAACGGATCTATGCAGCCACAATCCTTCCTTCCGCTCACGCCGGCCGTTTTTCACATTCTTCTGGCGATCGCCGATGACGAGCGTCACGGTTACGGGATCATGCAGGAGATCGCGCGCCGCACCGACGGACAAGTCGTGCTCGGTCCGGGGACGCTGTATGGAACCATCAAGCGCATGCTCGGCGACGGATTGATCGAGGAGTCAGGCGAGCGTCCAGACCCGGAAATCGACGACGAGCGGCGCCGCTATTATCGCCTGACGACGTTGGGCCGCCGCGTCGCCCATGAGGAGGCGAGGAGGCTGGCGCAGCTTGTGCGGATTTCGCGTCGCAAACATTTGCTTGAGGGAGCCTAGCGCATGGCCGACCGTCTTTATCGATTTCTTCTCCACGCGTATCCCGCGGAGTTTCGTGACGAATATGGGCCGCAGCTCGCACAGATGTTTCGGGACCGTCGGCGCGAAGCGGGCCCGCTCGCGACCTGGACTCTGGCCATCGTGGACCTGCTGAAAACCGCGCCCATGGAGCATCTCGATGTGTTGCTCCGCGATCTGCGCGGCGCGTTCCGGTTCGTGCGGAACAATCCCGGATTTGCGGCGGTCGCGGTGCTGTGCCTGGCGCTGGGATTGGGCGCGAATACGGCGATTTTCAGCCTGCTCAATGCGACCTTATTTAATGAACTGCCCGTTCCGGAGCCGCAGCGACTGGTCAGCATCGCGCGCGGCGGCCCCGGCGACAGGCCTCCTTTCTCCTATCTCGATTTCGAGGACCTGCGCGCGCGGGCAACATCGTTTTCCGGTCTGTTCCTCTATTCGGACTTGTTCACGTTCAAACTCGGCAGTCGCGGGCGGCTGGAAGAAGCCGGCTGCGAGATGGTGTCGATGAATTATTTCGATACGCTCGAAATCGGCGCAGCCATGGGGCGCACCTTCACGCCCGCCGATTCGGACCAGCCAGTGATCGTGCTCAGCAACGGACTGTGGCGGAGCCGGTTCGCGAGCGATCCCGCAATTCTGGGGCACGCGATGCGCGTGAATGGCGTGGACTTCACGGTGATCGGTGTGGCGCCGGCATCGTTTCACGGCGTGCTGATTCCGTGGAACACAGCGGCATGGATTCCCATCAAGCTGATGCCGCGCCTATTGCCGCGCGATGCCGGAACGCTCGCGGACCGCTTCGCCGACTGCTGCGGAGTGGCCGGGCGGCTGAACCCGGGTGTCTCGCGCCGTCAGGCCGAGGCGGAAATCCGGACCATCGGGACCCAGCTTGCGAGCGCCTATCCCCGGCCCCAGCCGATCACGCGCGAGCCGGGTTGGGACACGCTGTCCTTAACAAGCATGCGGGGCGTCGTGCCGAAATTTGTTCGCGCACGCCTGGCGACGCTCACCGGATTCATGCTGGCCGTCACCATGTTGGTGCTGCTGATCGCTTGCGCGAATGTGGCCAACATGCTGCTCGCGCGTGGGGTCGAGCGGCGCACGGAAATCGCAGTCCGGCTGGCGATCGGCGCGCGCCGTGGACGGCTGATCCGGCAATTGCTGACCGAGAGCGCCGTGCTCACGGCAGTGGCCGCGGGCGCGACCATTTTTCTGGCGGTTTCCGGACCGCGCGCCATCGCATCGCTTTCGCCATATTTCATTGATGCGCACATCGATGCGAGAGTTCTCGCGTTCTCGGTATTGGGCGCGCTGATCACCACCGTCGCGTTCGGTCTGGCGCCCGCGCTCGAAGCCTCGCGGACGGACATCGTTGCGACGCTCAAAGAGTATCGCGGCTCGCTCCGCGGGCGCTGGTTCGGACTGGGTTCGGCGCTGGCCGTGGCGCAGGTCGCGGTGTCCTTCGCGCTGCTCGCGGGCGCGGGCCTGTCCTTGCGCAGCCTGGGCGCGCTCGCGTCCACGGACCCGGGCTTCGATACGTCGAGAACATTTTTCGTGCGGCTCGATTTTTCAGAAAAACATTGGAATGCGGCGGGCCGGAACGCGTTTCTGGAGGATCTCTCCGAGCGGCTCGCTCACGTGACCGGCGCCGCTTCGGTGAGCTTCGCGAGTCATGTTCCTCTGGAACTTCCGGGAGCGGAAACAGCGCCTCTCGAGTTTGGCGAGCAGCACGGGGAAGTCTGGGTCGATTCGATTGCGCCGCGGTATTTTGAGACGCTCCGCATTCCGCTGATTGCCGGCCGCGCGATTGATGATCGCGATCGCGCCAACGCGGCTCCGGTTGCGGTGGTGAGCGAACCGCTCGCGGGACGCTTCTGGCACGGCGCGAATCCGGTGGGCCGCCCAGTGCGCCTGGACGGGATTTCAAGAACGGTGGTGGGAGTCGTGGCGCAAGTGAAACATCGATTCCCGGCCGAAGATGCATCGCCGGTGGCCTACATTCCGATCGCGCAGTCGGGTCCGCACGATCTCCGCGTGATCGTGAGCGCAACACGCGACCCGGCGGCCGTGATCGCGCCGGTGCTCGCGCAAATTCAGGCGGCCGATTCAGACGTAGCCGTGGTCCAGGTGAAGACCATGGCTCGCCAGTTGAGCGACGCACTTGGTCCGCAGCGCGGGACCGCGACGCTCGCGGTTCTCTTCGGCGTTCTTGCGCTGATGCTCGCGTGTCTCGGCATTTATGGTGTGGTCGCACACTCCGTCGTCGAGCGCACGCATGAAATCGGGATTCGCATGGCGCTGGGCGCCTCGCGCTTCGGGGTGATGGGGATGATCGTTGGCCGAAGCTTCGCGCTCGCAGCGGCCGGGACCGCGATCGGGGTCGTGCTGGCGTTGGCGGTCGGGCGCCTTCTCCGGGGATCCCTTTACGGCGTCGGTCCTGCGGACCCGGTCACGTTTGCAGCAGTCGCAGCGCTGTGGTTGATCGTCGCGGCACTGGCGGCGTGGCTCCCCGCACGCCGCGCCGCGGGACTCGACCCGTTGGCCGCGCTCCGCTGCCAGTAAGCGGCCCGTCACGATGATATGCTGAAAATCGTCTATGCGCTTGCTCCTCACCTCTCTCGCGATTCTCACCATCCTGCCTGCCGTCCAGGCTCAGCATAAATCCAGGGCAGCGGCCAAATCAGCCACTCCGGCGGCGCCGGCCTTCGGCAACGCCGACGCGATCAGCGAAGATGAACTGAGAATCTCCCTGTACTTTCTCGCCTCCGACGTGATGGAGGGCCGCAATCTTCCCTCGCGCGGATTCGACACAGCCGCGCTGTATATCGCCAGCCGCCTGGCCGAATTCGGGCTCAAGCCGATGGGCAGCACCAGCAACACCGACGGTCCGCTGCAACCCTACCTGATGCCGTTCGAGCTGGTCACCAAACACGTGATCGCGGAATCGGCCAAGGCGTCGCTGACCGCGCCGCCCGCGCGGGGAGGCCGCGGCAATTTCGGGGGCGGGGGACGGGGCGAGAGCACGGGTCCGCGCACCACTGATTTCGAATACTCCAAGGATTGGACCGTGGTCGCGGGAGGTCGCGGCGCGCCTCCGCTCACGCCGTTTGATGCGGACGGAAAGATGGCGTTCGCCGGCAACGGATACGTGATTCACAAGACCAACATCGATCCCTATCAGGGGCTGGATGTGCACGGAAAGATCATCGTGGTCGCGGGACTCCCGCCGGAGCTCGCCGCCCAGCAGGCGCGCGGACGCGGCGGCCGCGGTCAGAATCCGTTGGGTGAGGCGTGCAAGGATTTCCTCACGCCCGAAGAATATGGCGCGCAGAACGGCGCGCTGGCCGTGGTGCACGTCGCCGATTTCCAGCAGCTCGAGGCGATGGAGAATCCCAACGCCGCATTTGGCGGCTTCGGCGGAGGCGCTGGAGGAGGCCGCGGGCTCAACGGACCGCCCTATAGCGTCCCCAAGCTGCACAGCGCCGAGACGTGCGCGTCGGTCCCCGAGATCAACGCGGGCCTGGCGATGACCAGCGCGATCTTTCAGGACGAGAAAAAGAGCGGTCCTGAAATTTTCTACGCGGCGGGATCGAACGTGAAGCAGGATTCCTTTGAGCTCAACTCAGCCAAGACGCTCAAGCTGCACGTTCCCGTCAAGAGCGAAGCGGGCCACGCCGAAAACGTCGTGGCGATGCTTGAAGGCTCCGACCCGGTGAAGAAAAACGAGTACGTGGTCATCAGCGCTCATCTCGATCACATCGGTTTCAGCGCGCCGCTTCCCAACGGCCACAACGTGAACAACGGCGCCGATGACGACGGTTCCGGCTCGGTCGGCGTGCTGGCCATGGCGCACGCCTACGCCGAAGGCGCCGCGAAAGGCATCCGTCCGGAGCGCAGCATTATTTTCTTATGGAACGCGGGCGAGGAAAAAGGGCTGTGGGGCTCGCAATATTTCTCGGAGTATCCGCCCGTCGATCCCACCAAGATCGTGGCCGACCTGAACATCGACATGATCGGCCGCACCAAGGGGCCCGGCTTCACCGATCCCGATAAGACGCACGTGCTGGTGAATCCCGGAGAGATCCTGCTGATCGGTCCCAATATCAGCAGCGACGATCTGGAAAAAACCATCGAGACCGTGAACAACGGCTATCAGAAGCTGTCGCTGAACCACTTCTACGACGTCACCAAGCCCGACGCCACGCACGACAACCTGGGTCCGCAGCCCAACGGCCAGCGCATTTTCTATCGCAGCGATCACTATAACTTCGCGAAAATCGGAATTCCCATCGCGTTTTTCACCACGGGCCTGCACCCGGACTATCACCGGCCCACCGATACGCCCGAAAAAATCGATTACCACGAGATGCAGATTGTTTCCAGAACCATCGCCGCGGTCGCCTGGACGCTGGCGAATCAGGACGCTCGGCCGGAGATCAAGACGAACCTGCCGGAGCAGTTGGTGAAGGACATGAAGACCGCGAAGGAGCAGGGCTGGGGCAAGGTGACTCCGGTGATGGCGCCGTTACCGGGCGAGCCGCAGTAGTTTCGTGCGCCGCGAAAAAAGTGGCCGCGAATGCACGCTCATTGGAGTAAACGTTTTAGAATTCGCGTTTATTTGCGTTCATTCGCGGCCAATTCTATTTCGCAGTCTTCTCCCACGGATGACCGTGCGGACCCTCATCGCGATCCTCCACGCGATCGTACAAATGCTCCTCCGTCGTGGTGCCCAGCGACAGGTTGTAGAGACTCGTCAAGCCGAGCCCCTCGCGCAGGTCCTCATCGAAATCGTGCAACCTGTGCAGGTGCGCGGCGAGCGCGGGAATTTCGCGGCCCGACGGCGTCCGTAGGAACATCTGGTATCCCCGGCTGACCAGGATTCCGATTTCGTCGCCGATCAGCACTCCGGCCTTGCCGATCCGGATGCCGCCCTCCACGTTTTCGACAATCGCCGCGCAGCCGCCGCGCGTCACGCGAACGCTCGTGGCGGATTCGCGCGCGGTTTCGAAGCGGAATTCCTTCAATCCTGCGATGCGCTCATCGAAGGTCGGCTGATGCGGTTTTTCCCGGCGGAAGAACATAGAACACCATTATAATTCGTGAGTGTCTTTCATTCTCGCTCTAGACGAAGGAACCACCAGCGCGCGCGCGGCGCTCTATGACGATCACGGCCGCCGCGTCGCAATGGAATCGTCGCCGATCGAGTGTTCTTATCCCCAGCCCGGTTGGGTCGAGCAGGACGCAGACGCGATCTGGCGCGCGCAGGTAGACGCCGCGCGCCGGACGCTTGCGGCCGCGGGCGCTTCGGCGCAGGAGATCGCCGCCATCGGCATCACCAACCAGCGCGAGACGACCGTCGTATGGAATCGCCGCACCGGCCAGCCCGTAGCGCCGGCAATCGTCTGGCAGTGCCGCCGCACGGCGGCGTATTGCGACGCGCTCCAGCCGCGCGAGCTGATCGAAAAGAAGACCGGCCTCGTGATCGACGCCTATTTTTCGGCGAGCAAGATCCGCTGGCTGCTGGACCACAGCCGCGCGAATCCGGACGACCTCCTGTTCGGCAACGTCGATACGTGGCTCATCTGGAAGCTGACCAATGGCGCGGTGCACGCGACCGATCCCACCAACGCTTCGCGCACCATGCTCATGAATCTGACAACCGGCGAGTGGGACCGCGAGCTGCTCGACATCTTCGCCATTCCGCACTCAATGCTGCCGAAGATTGTGCCGTCGTCGGGCGTTTGCGGCGTCGCGGTGCGCGAGCACCTGGGCGCGGAAATCCCCATCGCCGGAATCGCGGGCGATCAGCAGGCCGCGCTGTTCGGCCAGGCGTGCTTTTCCGCGGGATTATCGAAAAACACGTATGGCACCGGATGTTTCGCCCTGATGCATGCCGGAGGGAACCTTCCGGTTTCGAAAAACCGTCTGCTGTCGACCCGCGCCGCATCGCCCAACGCCGGCGCGCAGTTCGCGGTGGAAGGCAGCGTGTTCATCGCGGGCGCGGCAGTGCAGTGGTTGAGAGACAAGTTGCAGATTATTTCGAGCGCTGCGGAAACCGAGGCGCTCGCCGCATCGGTTCCCGGCACCGGCGGAGTTTACATGGTTCCGGCGTTCGTCGGACTCGGCGCACCGTACTGGGATTCGAATGCGCGCGGAATTCTTTCCGGCTTGACCGCCGGCACCGATCGCGCCCACATCGCCCGCGCCGCGCTTGAAAGCATTGCATACCAGACCCGCGACCTGATCGAAGCAATGGAATCCGACACCGGTGAGCAGATCCGCGAGCTGCGCGTCGACGGCGGCGCGGCGGCAAATAATCTTCTGATGCAATTCCAGGCCGATATCCTCCGTTGCCCGATCGTTCGTCCGGCGGATATCGAGACAACGGCCCTCGGAGCGGCGTACCTCGCCGGTCTTGCTACGGGATTTTTCAGCGCTCTCGAAGATCTCGAAAAGTTCTGGCGGTCGGAGCGGACGTTCGAACCGCACATGAGCGCCGATCAGCGCGAATCGCTGGTTGAAGGCTGGCGCAAAGCGGTCGCGCGGTGCCTGCTGAAGTAACGCTGTATTCATGTCTCCTCCGCGATAATGGTTCCAGGGGGGTGAACCATGCATCGATTGCTTACCAACGGGATCATGATCGCGGCGCTCGTATCGACCCTCGCCGCGCAGGACTGGTATCACGAGCGCGAAGAGCGCTATCGCGGAGACTGGCGCCCGCACATCTTCATGCACGTGCGCACCGATCTCGAACACGTGTGGGCCGGCCGCGCCTTCGAGCGTGAACGCGAGCGGATTCAGAAAACCGAAGAAGAGTTGACCAGGATGCAAGCGGATCTGGACCACGGCCGCTGGGACAATGGCATCCTCAACGACGTGATCGATTCCATCCGCAAGTCAGCCAACGACAATCGCCTCGCACCACGCGATCGCGCGGTGTTGGCGGATGACGTGAGTCGTCTCAAGGAATTTCAGGACCAGCACAATCGCCGGCGCTGAGTGCGGCGCGAGAAGCTAGCGCGGATACCGCCGGACCGCGGTGCTCACGATCGCGCTCTTGGGCCATTGAGCATCGCCGATGGTGATTCTGGTTGCGCGCGAATCCGTGATCCCCATCGCCGCCAGCGGAATCCTGATATCGTAATCCCGCCCCGCCACGTCGAGCAGCGGAGTCGGATGCATATCGGCCGCCGCGGAAAGAACTTCGCGATGATTTCGCTCCAGGCGGATCATATACGCCGCGAAAGCCCGATGGCTGTTCGCCCTGCCGCTTGAATCGAACGTCGCCTGGTCGCCGACGTTCACCGCGTCAAACAGCACAAACTCGCCCGCGTCTGAAGTGTCGATCTTGAGCACGGGCCACCCACCGGGCGGCGTCGCAATCGTGCTCCCCGGCGCAGGCAGCGCCGCATTTGACTCGAGGCGGATGTATAAGTACGATTCGTCAAATACCGCCTTCATCTGCCAGCCCTGACGAGCCGCCTCACTCGGATTCATCGCCGCTGGAACCTGGTCCCATCGCGATCCGTCGCGCGCAAACCCCCCCGCCTCGGGAGGCACCAACGCGTAGACCGAGCTCGGGTTGGGTGCGGTGTCTCTCCACACTTGATTTTGAATCTTCCATTCACCGCTCTCTTTTCGCAGCGTTATGGTCGAAAAGTCGGAGACGCCCTGCACCAGTAGCACGGCCTGATCGCCGCGAACGAAACTCTTGATTGTCCGGTAGTGGACTTCGGGCCGCGCCTTCGCGTACGGCCGTATTCCCTCGAGCTCGGCCGCCTTTTCGCGCGTAAAGAGGCTCTGGTAGGTGTTGAAATCGCCCGTTTGCTCGGCGCGCTCCATCTGTTTGAGCACCGCCTCCACTGCGCTTTGGTCGGATTGCGCCCAGCAAGTGGCAAAAGTCAGCAGAGCAATTGTGATGAGCCGCACACTCGTCTATCGGCCGAGCCCCCGTTCGGCTTGAGCACAATGCCGACCTCGCTCCGGCCGGAATTGAGCCATACCACCCAGAAAAGTCGACGAAGATTCCGCAACTCCAAGATTCTTGGAACCAGCCTCCCGGACCCCGAATTGCGCTCACCCGCCGTGGGGTGGACTGTCTATGTGGCGTAGCGTATTAGAAATCTGGGTTGCATGGTCGATTGTCGCGCTGGTCGGCTGCGGCCTGCTGTTTGTTGCAGGCGCGTGGAGCACGCGACGTCTCGATGAGCGCACCATCCGCCGGATTGCGCTGGGGTCGCGCATTGCGCTGAGTATTACGTTCCTCTATAGCGGATTGGTTAAGGTGACCAATCCCTGGTACATATTGGGGAGATCCATCGTCGACTTTCAGGTCGGCATCACCGCGCATTCGCCGCTGGTGCAGCCGCTCGCCGTGGCGATTCCCTGGATCGAAGTCGTCATCGCGATCCTGCTGCTGTTTCCGCTGCGCTGGGTGGTGCTCTCCACCGGCGCGATCCTGATGGGCTTCCTCAGCCTCGGCGTCGCGGCCGCCATCCGCCAGATGCAGGTCGCCTGCGGATGCTGGGGCGGCACGATGCTGGTCGGTCCCCTGTGGTTTTGCGAGCACGGCGGTATGTTCCTCATGGCCCTCGCCGCCGATGATGTTCTTGCGAGGAAATTAATCCGGCCTGCCTGGAAAACTCACCTGATGCCGGTTTCGTAAACGCCGGCCGGTCCCCTCGTATACTTCGGTACAGGGAGGGTGCATGACCAATCGAGCGCGAATCATTGCCGGTTCCTGCCTGGTGTCGAGTCTTACCGCGGCCACAGCGCAGCAATTTCCGCTTTGGGAGCGGCTGCTGCACTTCTACGGCGGCAAATCCGACGAAACGCCGGTGCCCTCGATGAAGATGGGCAACCACATGCAAATGTCCATCAAGCGCGACCGGCAAGCCGGCGATGAAGCCCGCGCTTCCACAATCGTCGCCGCCGCGCGCAAGGTCGTCGCTCACTATGCCGACGTGAACGTCGCCATGCGCGACGGCTACAAACCGTTTCATCCCACCGGCAAGATGGGCGAAGAGGTCCACTACACGAACTATCGCTACACCCGGATGGCCGCGCGCCGCGTCGATTACGACCATCCGGGATCGATCCTCTATAAACGAACCGCGGACGGCATGAAAGCGGTCGGCGTCATGTACACAGCGCCGCAGGATTCGACGCCGCAGCAACTGGACGCGATCGCTCCGCTGAGCATCGCCACCTGGCACCGTCACGTGGATTTCTGCGGCTGGCCGCGAAGCCTGCCTCCCGCCGAGCGTTTCGGTCCGCACGCGCAATTCGGCCCCCAAGGCACCATCCACACTGAAGAGGCGTGCGCGAAAGCAGGCGGCCTGTGGATCCCCGTGGTCTTCGGCTGGATGACGCACGTCTATCCCCACGCCGCGCCCGATAAGATCTGGGCCGGCATGGATATGGACATGGAGTCCAACACGGACGAGAAAGAGATCGGGAAGTAAAGGGTTGATCAAGTCGTGCGAGCGGGTCGGGGATCTGCGATCCTGCGGACATGCGAACGGTCCGTGCGCTTGGATTGGCAACGGCACTAACCATCGCGCACGGCTGGGCGTGCGTCATCATCTACCCGAGCGTCAGCGTCGGGCCGAACTTTCAGGTGAAGGTCGAGGACCGCGGTCACCCGGTGCAGGGCCTCCACGTAGTGGTCCGCGACGGACACGCCCGAATACGCGGTAAGACGGACAAAAACGGCCTTGCGAACTTTCGTAATCTCCGGCCTGGCGCATACCAGGTTGGCGTAAATCTTGACGCCGGCGTTCCGGACGGAGCTGACTTAGAAGTCAGGAGCGACGGTCCACCCAACGTGACCGTGCCGCTCCGCTGGCCCAGCATACCGCCCGTTTTCGCCCGCTCCATGAAAGGCATCCTGCACGCAGGGGATTACCTCGCCGGACCCAATGCGCCGCCGCCGGCGAGCGTTTCACTTGACCTGCTCGATGCATTCTCGGGCCGTGTGCTCGCGAGCGGCCACACCAACGCGGCGGGCGAATTCAGCTTTGAGGGGATCGGTTCCGGCCGATATTTCTTGAAGCTGAAGCAGTCGGATGACTGGTGGGGCGAGACGGGGCTGATCGCGCTGGGCGTCGATTCCACCGCGCCTGTGGAGCATTTTGATCTCGATCTGGGCGGGACCGATTGCGGGCTGTCTTACACTGACCGGAACCAATGCCCGCAGGGAGATCTGCACGTCGCACAACTGCGCGGGCGCGTCGTTGACCCGGAGGGCGCGGCGATCGCGAATGCTGATATCCTGCTGTTCGATCTCTCCGACAAGCTCGTCGAAAAGATACGCACCGACCGCAACGGCGATTTCGCTTCGGCGAATGCAGTTGCGGGGACCTATTACCTTGTGGCCAAGGCGCCGGGCTTCTCAGTCTCACGCAGCACCGTGTATGTCGGATCCGCAAACGGTACGGAGTCGCGGACGACCAAGATACAGCTCGGGATCTTCGGCAGTTGCAGCGCCGCCGCTCAATAGCTCGATCGCGCGCCGATGGCGCTACACTACCGGCGAGGGACCATCATGGACGCTCTGGCGGAGAAACTGGACGCTCGATTGCGCGAGTGGAAGCCGGAGACGGCGGCGCAGGCCTGGGAGCGGATCGCTGAAGTCATAGAACTCGCTGATCACGACGTCCTGGATATCGCGCGCTCGCGCACAGCCGAACAGGAAGCACTCGACCAGCTAGATGAACCCCCAGCCCGGTGAGATCTGGCTCGATCTTTTAAACGGGCATCCGGACGAGCGTTTATGAAGCGAGCCAACCCGCCGCCCGATAACGTAACCTAAAAACTAATGCCCGAATCCCCCATCACCCCCCGCGCCGACGATTTCGCTGCCTGGTATCAAGACGTCGTCCTCCAGGGCGACATGGCCGAGCCTGCCGAAATCGTCAAGGGCTGCATGGTCATCAAAGCCAACGGCTACGCCATCTGGGAGCTCCTCCAGCGCGATCTCGACGATCGCTTCAAGGCTGCCGGACATCAGAATGTCTATTTTCCCCTGCTGATCCCGCAGAGTTTTTTGCAGAAGGAAGCCGAGCACGTCGAAGGTTTCGCGCCCGAGGTCGCCGTGGTCACCTACGCCGGCGGCAAGGAACTCGAAGAGCCTTACGTCATCCGCCCGACGTCTGAAACCATCATCGGCCACTTCTTCGCGCGCTGGATTCAGAGCTATCGCGACCTGCCCGTCCTCATCAATCAGTGGGCCAACATCATTCGCTGGGAATTGCGCACGCGTATGTTCCTGCGGACCACCGAATTTCTGTGGCAGGAGGGCCACACCGCGCACTCCAATCACGAAGAAGCGCTCGAAGAGGTCCTGCGCATTCTCGATATCTACGCCGATGTTGCCGAAAACGTCATGGCCATGCCTGTCATTAAGGGCATGAAAACCAGTTCCGAAAAATTCGCCGGCGCCATTCGCACCTACGCCATCGAAGCCATGATGCAGAACGGATTCGCGCTGCAATCCGGCACCAGCCACGATCTGGGCCAGAATTTCGGCAAGGCGTTCAACGTGCAATTCCAGTCGAGCGAAGGCCGGCTCGATTACGTCTGGCAAACCAGTTGGGGCGTCAGCACGCGCTTGATCGGCGGCCTCATCATGAGCCACTCCGACGACAAGGGCCTGGTCCTTCCGCCGAAGCTCGCGCCGGTGAAAGCGGTGATCGTGCCGATCTACCGCAAGGACGACGAAAAGGGCCGCATTCTCGAAGCCGCGCATCGCATCGCGGAGGATATCGGCGCGAAAGTCGACGCGCGCGAAGGCCAGACCCCCGGCGCGAAATTTTTCCACTGGGAGCGCCGCGGAGTGCCGGTGGTCTTCGAGCTGGGTCCGCGCGACCTGGCGCAATCGAAAATCGTGATGAAGCGCCGCGATACCGGCATGAAGGACATGATCCCGCAGGAAGAAGCGCCCTCCAAGCTGCTGACGACCCTGAATCAAATCCAGATCGATTTGTTCGAATCCGCCCAGCGGCGTCTCAAAGAGAATACG
>DATJVN010000114.1:0-6096 GCA_035501755.1 Bryobacteraceae bacterium
TTCCCTGGACCGGCGAAGCATTCCAAAAAGCCGCGCGCGAAAACAAGCCCGTGTTCCTTTCCGTCGGTTACTCCACCTGCCACTGGTGCCACGTGATGGAGCGCGAGTCCTTTGAAAACGAGCAGATCGCGCGCATCCTGAACGACAATTTCGTCTCCATCAAAGTGGATCGCGAAGAGCGCCCCGACGTCGATCGCATCTACATGCTGTTCGTGCAGGCTTCCACCGGAAGCGGCGGATGGCCCATGTCGGTTTTCCTGACCCCCGACCGCAAGCCGTTTTTCGGCGGCACATATTTTCCTCCCGACGACCGCTGGGGCCGTCCCGGCTTCGGCTCCATTCTGCTCAATCTGGCGCGCGCCTGGCGCGACGATCGCGCGCGCATCGAGGAATCCGGCGCGCAGGTGCTCACCCAGCTCCGCGAATACTCGAACGTACAGAAGGGCGGGGAAGCCGGCCGCGACGCACTCGACTCCGGATTTCAGGCGTTTCGCAGAATGTTCGATGCGCGCCTGGGAGGTTTCGGCGGCGCGCCCAAATTTCCACGCCCCAGCGTGCACAATTTCCTGCTGCGCTATTACGCCGCGACCGGCAATCGGGAAGCGCTCGAAATGGTGCTCACGACATTGCGCGAGATGGCCAAAGGCGGCATGAACGATCAACTCGGAGGAGGATTTCATCGCTACTCCGTCGATGACCGCTGGTTCGTTCCGCATTTCGAAAAAATGCTGTACGATCAGGCGCAGCTCGCCATTTCCTACCTGGAAGCTTTTCAAATCACCGGCGACGGCGCCTACGCCTCGGCCGCGCGCGCCATTTTCACCTACGTCCTTCGCGATCTCGCCCATCCCGGCGGCGGATTTTATTCGGCCGAGGACGCCGACAGTGCGGTGGATTCTTCGCGTCCGGGTGAAAAGTCCGAAGGCGCGTTTTACCTGTGGAGCGCCGAGGAGATCAACGCCGCGCTCGCGCCCGCCGACGCTGCGATTTTTCGCTACCGTTTCGGCGTCGAGGACGCCGGCAATGTCGAAGACGATCCGCACGGAGAGTTTCGCGGCCGCAATATTCTCTTTCAGGCGCACACCATCGAGGAGACCGCGATCCACGCCGGCGCGACATCCCAGGAAGTGCGCGCGACTCTGAAAACCGCGTGCGCCAAGCTTCTCGAAATCCGCGCGGCGCGTCCCCGCCCGCATCTCGACGATAAAATCCTGACCGGCTGGAACGCGCTGATGATTTCGGCCTTCGCCAAAGGCGCGCAAACCCTGAATGAGCCCCGCTACGCCGAAGCCGCGCGCCAGGCAGCCAACTTCATCCGCCGCGAAATGTGGGACGAAGCCCGCGGCGTCGTGCTGCGCCGCTACCGCGAAGGCGCGGCCATCGACGGCTTCCTCGACGATTACGCGTTTTTGGCGGGAGCCCTCCTCGATCTCTATGAAACCGAATTCGACGCGCGCGACCTGGCTTGGGCCGTGAACCTCGCCGAACGCGGCATCGAGCTGTTCGAAGATCGCGAGAACGGCGGTTTTTTCAGCACCGCCGCCGGTGAAACCGATCTGGTCCTGCGCCTCAAAGACGATTACGATGGCGCCGAGCCGTCGGGCAATTCTGCCATGGCTCTCGTGCTGCTGCGCCTCGCGCGTATGCTCGATCGCGACGATTTCTCACGCGCCGCTCAGCGCACTCTCGACGCGTTCGGCTCGCGGCTGCGTCTTGCCGGCGCGGGATTGCCGCAAATGCTCGTCGCGCTCGGCTTCGCCCTGGGGCCCAGCCGCGAGATCGTGCTCGCCGGTCCGCGCGACGAACAATTCCTCGCCGAAATCCGTCGCCGCTTCCTGCCCGGCGCAGTGATCCTCCGTGCCGAAGACGCCACGCACCCGATGGCCGCGGTGGACAGCCGCGCGACCGCGTTCGTCTGCGAAAACTACGCCTGCAAGCTCCCGGCGATGAGTCTCGACGAGTTCCGGGAACAGCTCGGCGAACGGATACAATGAACCTATATGGAAAGACCAGGAGCAACCACCCTCAGAGGGAACCCGCTGACCGTGATCGGTCCCGAGTTGAAGGCCGGCGACAAGGCCCCGGATTTTCAAACCGTCGACGATTCCCTGAAGCCCGTGAATCTCGAAACCACCGGTCACAACGTGCGCATCTTCAGCGTCGTGCCGTCGCTTGATACCCCGGTCTGCGACGCGCAGACCAAGCGCTTCAATGAAGAAGCCGGCAAGCTGCCCAACGTCAAAATCTACACCATCAGCATGGACCTGCCCTTCGCCCAGAAGCGCTGGTGCGGCGCGTTCGGCGTGGATCACGTAAAAATGCTTTCCGATCACCGCGCCGGCTCGTTCGGCGAGCACTACGGGACCCTGATCAAGGACCTGCGGATTCTGAGCCGCGCCATCTTCGTCGTCGACAAGGACAACACCATCCGTCACGCCGAATATGTGAAGGAAGTCTCCGAGCATCCCAACTACGAATCGGCGCTCTCGGTGGCCAAATCGCTGTCGGACAGCGCAGCCCGGGCCTAGCAACGCGCGATTCTCATTATCGCGACTCGTCGACTCGAGGCGCGGCCTTCCCTCTGTGTGAAAAAGGGGACAGCCTGCTCTCTCCCCAGACGCAAGCACTTGAAACGGCGACAGCAACACCCCAATGGTGCTCGACTACGAAATCATCGACGAATCCCCCGACCCCGAGGCCGAAAGCCGCCCGCCCCAGACCTCGTCGTAGTCGTAGCCAACGCCTGCGAGCGCGCCCGGCAACACCCGCCCGCTTTGCGCGAATCGCCGGCTCCTCCGCTCGATCCACCGCGCCACGGCCCATTCTCCCCAGCCGTGCCCCCGCGGCATGCGGATTCGATGCTCGCGCCGCACCCGCTCCACCTCCGGATGCACCCGCCCTTCGATCAATCCCGAGGTTTTCGCTCCCGCATGCCGCCGGAACGCCCCCAGAAACCGGTTCACGCGCACCAGCCGCCCCCGCTCCATGAATCGCACGAACAGATCGTAATCGAGCGCGAATCGAAATGAAGGATCGATCCCTCCGCAAGCCTCATAAATCCGCCGCCGCCACAAACAGGTCTCCTGCGGAATGTAATCCCAGCGCTTGATGAGCCAGTCGCGATGCGGCGGAAGCACCCAGTACGACTCCACGCGATTCGCCGCGTCCAGGAACACCCGATGGCTGTAAATCATATCCACCTGTGGATGTTTTTCGAAAAATTCCACCGCGAATTCGAGCGCTCCCGGCGCGAGCAGATCGTCGCTGTTCAAATACCCCATGATCTCGCCCGACGTTTTCAAAAACCCCCGCGCGACCGCATCCGCCTGTCCCGAATCCTTCCCCGATTCCATGTGCGCAAAGTGCCGTTCATACTGCTTCAGAATGGACGCCGTCTCATCCGTGCTCCCGCCGTCCATCACCACGTATTGGAGCTTGGGATAGCGCTGCAAAATCACGCTGCGCAGCGTCCCTTCGAGAAACCGCCCCTGCTGATACGACGGAGTGACAATGGCAATCGTAGGTAAATCCGTCATGTCGGCAAAATCAGCCTCGCCTCGCACCCCGGCCCATTCACCCGATTCTTCAAATCCAGCGACCCTCCGTGCGCCTCCGCGATCTGCCGGCTCAACACCAATCCAATCCCCGATCCTCCCGGCTTGGTCGTAAAAAACGGCACGAACAAATTCGCCGTGTTCGACAACCCCGGCCCTTCGTCCTGAATCCGAACTTCCAGCAGCGGACCCAGCCGGTTCCACTCGAGCCTCACCTTCCCGCCCGTCTCCATCGATGCGTCCGCCGCGTTGCGCAGCAGGTTGATCAGCAACTGGTCGAGCTGGTCGCGATCGCCCTGAATGGTCATCTCCGGACCCTCCTTCAGCACAGGCGGAATGCGCTGCTCGAGCGTGGCCACTTGCCGCACCCAGGCGCCCACCTCGATCGGCGCCAACTGCGGACGCGGCAGCTTCGCCAGCCGCGCGTACGATCCCAGGAACCGGCTCAACCCCTCGCTGCGCGTGGCGATGATCGCGAGGCCGCGCTGCGCGTCCTCGCGCCAGTCTTCCGGAAGCGGCTCGCGCTTCACCAGCATTGCCAGGCTTCCCGCGATCGATTTGATCGGCGCCAGCGAATTGTTCAGCTCGTGCCCCAGCACGCGCACCAGCCTCTGCCACGCCTGCAATTCTTCCTCGCGCAGCGCGCGCGTCAGGTCGGAAACCACCAGCAGCTGGTGCGGCAATCCTCCTTCGCGAAACATCGCCCGATGAATTCCCCAGCGCCCCGCTCCCGACGGAAACGTGCGTTGAAGATTCTGCATCTGGTCGCCTTCGAGAAATTCCGCCAGTCCCAGCGACTCGGCGCTCGCGTTCATCATGCGTTCCACCGGCTGCGCCAGCAGCCGCTCGCCCGCCCGATTCACCAGCTTCAATTTGCGCTCGCCGTCAAAAGCGAAAATGGCGACGTCGATCTCCTCCATCACCTTGCGCAGCAGCGTGGTCGCTTCGAGCGCGCCCAGCCTCTGCGCCCGCAGCGTCGCGCCCATCTCGTTCACCTGCGCCATCACGTCGGCCAGCGCGTCTTCCGATTCGCCCGTGCGCCCGCGAATCGAATAATCCCCCTCGCGCATGGCTTCGAGCAGATTCGCCAGCGTCCGCAGCGGCGACGCCACCCGCTCCCGCACCGCCGCCGCGAATCCCCACCACGCCCCCAAAATCACCACCGTCAGCGTCCACTGCACTTTCGGCGTGTAATTCCCCACCCCCCACAGAATGATCATTGCCGCCAGCACCGCGGGAAATCCCGCCGCCAGCGCAAGCAGCAAAATGCGCGTTTCGTGTACCGGTCTTAAGCGCGAGAAATCCATTTTGCAATTGAGCGAGAATTTTCTTCCGCAAAATGCACTCTATTCAATGACGCGGTACCATCTAAAGGAGAGAAGGAATGGCACAAACGTCCGAATATATCACCAGGGCCGAATTGCGAGAGGAACTGGAAGCTCTGGAACAGCGCCTGAACAGCCGCTTCGAAGGCCGCATGGACGCGCAGGAGCAGCGCCTCAAGGACTTCGTCCGGGATTTCGTTACCGAGGCCAACCACAATATGGAAACCCGCCTCCTGCAAGCCTTCTACGGCTTCGCCGAATCCGCGAACAGCCACTTCAAACAGCTCGATATGAACTACGCCGGCGTCCTCGCCCGAGTCACCACCCTTGAAACCCGCATGCTCGAGTGTGAAAAGCGCCTCAACATCCCGCCTTCCATCTAAAGCCCGTACCTCTGCAACCTCCGATACAACGCACTCCGGCTCAACCCCAACGCATTCGCCGCATGACTCACGTTCCCGCTATACCTCGCCAGCGCCTTCTTGATTAAAAACGCTTCCACCTCTTCCAAACTCATATCTTCCAGCCGCGTCGACCCCTGCGCGCCTGACCGCAGCGCCAGATCCCCCTGCCGCACCATCGGACCCTGCGCCATCAGCACCGCCCGCTCGATCACATGATTCAGCTCGCGCACATTCCCCTGCCAGGGATTCTCTAAGAGCGCCTGCATCGCCGCCGGATCGAACGCCTGCAAATTTTTTCGATACCTCCGCGCATGCACCCCCAGAAAATGCGTCGCCAAAAGCGGAATATCCTCGCGCCGCTCCCGCAGCGGCGGCAGATGAATCTCGATCGTATTCAGCCGGAACAGCAGATCCTGCCGGAACCTTCCCGCGTTCACTTCCTCGGTCAGATTCGCATTGGTCGCCGAAATCACCCGCGCATCCACCTTCCGCGTTTTCGACGACCCCACCCGCTCCATCTCGCCCGTCTCCAGCACGCGCAGCAATTTCGCCTGCAAATTCGCCGGCACGTTGGCGATCTCATCCAGAAACAGCGTCCCGCCATCCGCCAGCTCGAACCTTCCCACGCGATCCATCTTCGCGTCCGTGAACGCGCCCTTCACGTGCCCGAACAGTTCGCTCTCGAAAACTCCCTCCGCCAGTCCTCCCGCATTCACCGTCACCATCGGCCGGTTCGCCCGCGACGATACCACGTGCAGCGTCCGCGCCACCACTTCTTTCCCCGTCCCCGGCTCCCCGGTGATCAGCACATTC
>DATJVN010000115.1:0-53640 GCA_035501755.1 Bryobacteraceae bacterium
CGGCGCGTCTTTGGCGCGCTCGGTAAAGGGCATGACCGTCTCGCCGGTCGGCGTCAGACGATAATTCGGAATGGCCAGAATGGTTGTATAAATCTTGGTTTCGTCCTGGTTGAAAACCTGGACGATATGACGGTCCGATAGCGAGTCCAGCAGCTTGAATACGTACGTGCCCGCGGGCAGCACGATGCCGGGAAGCTCCACCGGCGCGCTGAACGTCACCACCGTCTTCTTGTTCCATTCATCTGCTTTCGCGGAGAAAGTCGCGAACAGCAGGCTACAACAGACCACTGTCAATGCTCGTTTGAACATATCTGCATCTCCTTTTCGGGGATCTACCCTTCACGCGTGCACTTCCGTATCCGCCGCGCGTCGATGCTTGATGAATCAAGCCTTTCGTTTTTCCGCGCGATGGACTTCCCGCGTTTCGGCGCAGATTTCGCGCAACCGTCTGCCTAAGGTGACCCACCCAGATAAATTGACGTGTCCGTCCAGGCGCGCACGGCTCGGGTGCTTTCGCATCCGGCGTGGATCCGCGCCTGCGCGAGTTCGCGCAATTCTTCGCGCGGCTTTCCGCGGCTGGACGGAACAGATTGATTCGACGAAGTTTCGCGATTTTGTTTCATGGCGCTGAGAATGCGGATTCGGTTTTGAGTCAGGAGAACGAATATGCCTCGAATCCTTGCATGTTGTTGCGCTCTATCCTTGCTTTCTCCCGCGCTGCGGGCGCAGCCGGGTCCAAGCGCCGACGCACGAATCGTCGTGACTATGGGACATTATTACGGACAAAGCGTCCCGCAGCTTACCGCGGGCGATCTCACGATTACCGAGCAGTTCGAGCCGCTGCCCATCAAGGCAGTGATCCCCTTCAAAGGCGATCGCGCCGGGCTGGAGCTGTTCATTCTGGTCGATAACTGCGCCAATTGCGAGGGCGGTCCGAATTCCGGCGAGCTCGCCGCGTTTGTCAGATCGCAGCCCACGGACACCTCGATCGGCGTCGCTTACATCCAGGACGGAGCGCTCAAAATCGCGCAGGAGCCGGTGGCCGACCGCGCCCGAGCGCTGAACGCTCTCTCACCGCCCGCCGGCGGGAAACCGTCAAATCCCTTCAGTGCGTTGCGCGCGCTGATTGAAGGGTGGAAATCGGAGGCGCCCCGTCGCGCGGTCCTGATGATCACCAACGGAGTCGACCCGGCGCAGGAGCAATACGGCCAGAACGGCCCGGCGGAACAAGCCATCGCGTCGGCGCAGAAGAATCAGGTCACCGTTTTCACCATTTATCATCCCAGCGCCGATTATTTGAACAGCGATTTCGAAAAAATCTACTCGGGCCAGGTGCAGATCGCACACGTGGCGCGGGAAAGCGGCGGCGAAGGGTACTTCATCAGCTTCGGACCGCTGCCCTCGCTCGGACCGTTCCTCCTGGATATCGCCGAACATCTTGCCAATCAATACCTGGTCGAATTCGCCGCGCCTGCGAGCCGCGGCGCGGGAGAGCTGCGCGATATCGAGGTCAAGAGCAACAAAAAGGACATTGACGTGATGGCGCCCGATCGCGCGTGGATTCCCGGGAGCGCGGGGTCGCGGTAATGCGCGGAATCCTCAAGCTCGCTTATAAGCTGCTGGTGAACGACAAAGCCAAGTTCACGGCGCTGATCGTCGGCATCACTTTCGCCGTGTTCCTGATGGTGCAGATGATGGCGATGTTTGCGGGAATCCTGAATCGCGCCTCCGCCACGGTCCTCAATGTCGGCGCGTCGATGTGGGTGATGGACCCCGCGGTTCAGACCGTCGCCAACACTATCGGCATGCCGGACTACGTGCTGGACGCGGTGAAAAGCATGCAGGGCGTCAGCTACGCCGTTCCTTTTTATTCCGGCGGCGCGCTGGTGAAACTGCACGACGGAACCTACCAGGCGGTGACAGTGGTCGGGCTTGACGACACGACTTTATTTGGGCGCCCGCCGCTGCTCCAAGGCCGCATCGAGGACGTCTACGGCGAAAACGCGTTTATCGTGGTCAAGGACACCGAATATCGCAAGCTGGAGAACCCGCCCGTCGGCGCGGAATTCGAGGTGAACGACAATCGCGGCGTCATCGTGGGTATCGCCGAGGTCTCGAGCCAGAGCCTCTTCGGCGTTCCCACGCTGTACACGACCTATAACCGTGCGCTTCAGTATCTGCCCAATCCGCGTTTTACGACCTCCTACATCCTGGTCGAGCCCAAGCAGCCCTCCGATGTTGCGCGCATCAAGCAACAGGTGCAGGCGCTCGGATATCTGGCGCTCACGCGCGATGAATTTATCGATCGCATCTCGGATTTTTACAAATACCAGACCGGAATCGGAACCAACATTTTGATCATGACGGTGATGAGTTTCATTGTCGGATTGTCCATTTCGGGTCAGACGTTTTACACCTTCGTTCTCGAAAATCTGGAGAAATTCGGCGCGCTCAAGGCCATGGGAGCGAAAAGCCGCGAGCTGATTTTCATGATTCTTTTCCAGGCGAGCTTTACCGCTCTCACCGGATACGGGCTCGGCATCGGATTGTGCGCGGGGCTCATTTCGCTGGCGCGCGTGAGGCTCCCCGATTACGCCGCGATGATCACGTATTGGAACCTCGCGTCGGCGTTCGTGATGGTGGTGATCATCGCCGCCGTGTCCAGCTATTTCGGCGTGCGCCGGGTGCTGCGCATCGAGCCGTTCGAGATTTTCCGGGGATAATATGCCCGTTCCAGCCATCACCGCCACGAAGATCGAGAAATGGTTCGGTGAGGGTGAAGCGCGCATGCAAGCCCTGCGCGAGGTGAACCTCGAAGCTTATTTCGGCGAAATGCTGTACATCGTCGGGCCCTCGGGGAGTGGAAAGACCACGTTGTTGAGCGTGCTTTCGGGAATTCTGCGGCCCGACGCCGGGACCGTCTCGGTGGAAGGGACCGATATCTGGAGTCTCGGCGGCGATGCGCTGGCGGACTTCCGGCTGCACAAAATCGGCTTCGTTTTTCAGGATTATCACCTGTTTCCGAGATTAACGACGGTCGAAAATGTCGCCGTTCCCCTTATTTTGAAGCGTACCGATTGGGACCAGGCGGTCGCGTCGGCGCGGAAATATCTCGAAGTGGTGGGATTGAAAGGACGCGAGAATCTTACTCCGGTGAAATTGAGCGGCGGAGAGCAGCAGCGCGTCGCCATCGCGCGCGCGATGACCGGCCAGCCCGACATTCTGATCATGGATGAGCCCACGGCTTCGCTCGACGGCGATACCGGACAGGCCATTGTTGAGTTCGTGAAGCAAAACGTTCTCAACGATAAACGCTCGATCCTGATTGTCACGCATGACGACCGCATTTATCCCTACGCCAGCCGCATTTTGAAGATGGCCGACGGGCGGCTGAACGGGACGGAGAAAGGAAGCGTCTGAATGCGGAAAGTATTGTTCACGGTGGCGTTGCTGGGCGCGCTGGCGGGCCTGGGGGTGTCGTATTTGTCGAGCCTGACCAAGCCTCCGCTGCCGCCGGCTTTCACCCCGCCGACCAATCCATATCCGAACGGAATTTACGCGCAGGGAATTCTGGAAAGCGATCAACCGAGCGGCGAGGACATCAACATTTATCCCGAGGTCGCCGGCACGATTAAGCAGATTTTGGTGAAGGAGGGTCAGGAAGTAAAAAAAGGAGAGTTGCTGATCCAGATCGACGATTCGATTGAGCGCGCGACCGTCGAGCAGCTCCAGTCGCAATCGCAGGCAGCGTTCACGATGCTTCAGGAATTGAAGGCGCAGCCGCGGAAAGAGACGCTCGACGTGAATGAAGCGCAGGTGATCGCCGCGCAGGCGGCGCTCAAAACCGCGCAGGATTCGTTCGCCAAACAACAGGCCGCATACAATCTGGACCCGAAAACGGTCAGTAAAGACGCCCTGGACAGCGCGAGGAATGCGTTTCTCACGGCGCAGGCAAACCTGGAGGTCGCCATCAAGCAGCGCGACCTGACCAAGGCCGGCGCCTGGATTTACGACATCCATAATCAGGAACAAACGTACAATGCGGCGTACAAATCGTTTCTATCAGCCAGGGCGCTGCTTGCGAAATACGGTCTGCGCGCGCCGGGCGACGGAAAGGTGCTGGCGATCAATCCGATTGCCGGAAGCTACGTTTCGCCGCAAGGGTCCTACGATACCTACACGCAGGGGATGGCTCCGGTGATGGTGCTGGGGACCCAACCCAGCCATTTGAACGTGCGCTGTTATGTGGACGAGATTCTGGTGCCGCGCCTTCCCGATCCGTCGAAGATCAAAGCGCAGATGGCGGTGCGTGGATCGAACGCGAGAGTACCGCTCGAGTATGTACGAACGCAGCCCTTCGTGTCACCCAAAATCGAGCTGTCGGATCAGCGGCTGGAGCGTGTGGATGTGCGTGTCCTGCCGGTGATTTTCCGCGTTTCGAAACCGGAGGGTCTCAATCTGTATCCGGGTCAACTGGTGGACGTCTATATCGGGGAGTGATCTATGCGCTCTCTTTTTCAACACGCTCCGGCCGGGGTTGCGATCGCGATGCTGCTGATCACCGGATGCGCCATCGGTCCCAAGTACACCGTCCCGTCCGCGCCGTCGGCCGAAGCGTACAAAGAAACACCCCAGGGGTGGAAAACCGCCGAGCCGCGCGACGCCGATCCGCGCGGCAACTGGTGGGAGGCGTTCGAAGACCGGCAACTGAACGATCTTGAAAAAAAGCTGAATATTTCCAACCAGAATATCGCCGCCGCGGTCGCGAATTTGCAGGCGTCGCGCGCAGTGATCCGCCAGGCGCGCGCGCAATATTTTCCCAGCGCGAGCCTGAACCCGGCGATCACCAATACGCGGATGTCGACTGTGTTCGGCCAGGCGTCCTCGATCAATTTCACCAGCTATAACTTGCCGCTCGATGCATCCTGGGAGCCGGATTTGTGGGGGCGCGTGCGAAAGACGGTCCAAAGCAACGTGTTCGCGGCGCAGGCGAGCGTGGCGGATCTTGAAAATGTGCGGCTCTCGGCGCAAGCGGATCTCGCAGCCGATTACTTCGAACTGCGGGCGCAGGACAGTTTACAGCAGGTTCTTGATGCAACCGTTCGCGCCGATCGCGAAAGCGCTCGATTGAACCGGAATCTGTATGCCGCGGGCCTCGCCAACGATGAGGCCGTGGCGCAGTCCGAATCGCAGCTCAAGGCCGCGGAAGCGCAGGCCGCGAGCACAGGGATTCTCCGCGCGCAGTACGAGCATGCGATCGCGGCGCTGGCGGGCGAGCCGGCGTCCAAGTTTTCGCTTCGCCCCGCGCCGTTGAATGTGGAGATGCCGCGGATTCCTCCGGGAGTTCCCTCGCAACTTCTGGAGCGCCGTCCCGATATCGCGGCGGCGGAGCGGGCGGTGGCGCTGGCCAACGCGCAGATCGGGATCGCGCGCACGGCGTTCTTTCCGGCGGTGACCTTGAGCGCGGCGGTGGGACTCGAAAGCGTTTCCTTTGCGAACTGGCTCGCGTGGCCGGCGCGAATGTGGTCGGTGGGGCCGGCGCTGGCCGAAACGGTGTTCGACGCGGGGTTGCGCCGCGCGACGGTCGCGCAGTATCGCGCCTCCTACGATCAGGCCGTGGCCAACTACCGCGAGACGGTGCTCACGGCGTTCCAGCAGGTGGAGGATAATCTCGCAGCGCTGCGAATTTTGCGCGACACCATCGCGGAGCAGAACTCGGCGACGGAGGCCGCCGAACGCAGCCTGCGCGAGGCGGAAGTGCGGTATCAGGCCGGCCTGGACCCGTACTTGAACGTGATCGCAGCCCAAACGATCGTGCTGAACGACCGGCAGACGGCCGTCGGTTTCCGCGAACAGCAGATGATCGCGGGGGTGCAGTTGATCAAAGCGCTGGGCGGCGGATGGATCGCGTCGGAAATGCCCTCCGGCGGTGAGCTGGCGGGGAAATCACGCTAGTGCAAAACCATGACGTCGACATCGCCGCTGCGGCGCTCCACCGCCACCGCGACCCCTTCGCCGGATTGAAACAGGCGCAGATCCACCGATCCGGCGCCCGCGGCGATGCCTCGAATGTGAACGTGCGCGATAAACTCGGGAAGCACGGGACGCACCAGCGTGATTCGATTCTTCATCGCGTCGATGGAGATGCCGAGCGAAGATTTGAGTAGCAGAAACGCGGAGCCGGCCGACCACGCCTGCGGCGAGCACGCCACCGGATACGAGGTCGGACCCTTTCCCGGTTGCCGCGGAAAGCCGCAGAACAGCTCGGGCAGCCGGTTCACGGCGAAGTAATTGGAAACTTCGAACAAGCCGGTGAGCACCCTTGCGGCGAGCTCCGTCAGACGATAGCGCGCGAAACCCGCGGCGATCAGCGCGTTGTCGTGCGGCCAGATGGAGCCGTCGTGGTACGCCATGGGGTTGTATCTCGCCTCGGAATCGGCCACCGTGCGGATGCCCCAGCCAGAATAGAAACGTTCTCCGGCCAAATTGTTCGCGACGAGTTTCGCGCGATCCTCGCTCGCGATTCCGGAAAACAGCGCGTGCCCCGCATTGGAGGTCCGCACGGCGCATCTTTTCTTGTCGCCGTCCAGCGCGATGGCGTACATGCCCAGCTCCTCGCACCAGAAGCTGTCTTCGAACTTCGCGCGGAGGGTCTGCGCTTCGCGCATCAGCCGCTGCGCGATGTGCTGGTGCCCCAGCGCCGCCGCGATCGCGGAAAGCTCCAGCTTCGCCGCGTAAACGTAACCCTGCACCTCGCATAACGCGATGGGCGGCTGCGCCAGGTCGCCGTTGGAATGAAAAATCGAGTCCTGCGAGTCCTTCCAGCCCTGCTGCACCAGGCCGTGCTTCGATTGCCGGCTGTATTCGACGAATCCGTCGCCGTCCGAGTCGCCGTAGCGGTCGATCCACTCGGCGGCCAGCTCCAGGTTCGGCCAGATGGATTTCAAGAACGCCAAATCTCCGGTTCGCCGGTAGTATTCGCCGGCCAGGATCAGATACAAGGGCGTCGCGTCCACGCTTCCGTAATATCGGCGGAAAGGAACTTCGCCCAGCGCGGCCATCTCTCCTTCACGAGCCTCGTGCAGAATCTTGCCCGGCTCGGCGTCCTGCTCCGGCGATATTTTCTGCGCCTGCGTGGCGCTCAAGAATCCGAGCACGCCGCGCGCGATTCCGGGCGACGTCCACAAGCACTCGAGCGCTGTGATGATTCCGTCGCGTCCGAACGGCGTGGTGAACCACGGAATTCCTCCGAAGGGGTAAGGCCCCTGCGGCTCGCCGGTCAGCAGCATGTTCAGATCGACCCTGGAACGTTCGATCCAGTCGTTGAACTGATGGTTGGAGGTGGTGATCTCGCAGGTAAGCTGGTCGGAGCTCTGCGCGGCGTGCGTGGCCTCCTTGAGCCCTTGAACGTAAGAGAGCGGCGCGGACTCGCTGGCTTCCGCCTCGCAGCCGAAGGTCATCTCGATTTCGCGCTCCTGATCCGGTTCGAGCCGCAAGGTGAAGTGCATGGACGAGGGGAACGTCACCTGCGGCGCGTCCGCGGCGCGGATCACGGTCCGGCGCATCACATCGTCCAGCCCCCGATAACCGATGGTCACCTTCCCGTCGCCGACCTCGGGCTCGAGGATTTGTCCCTTTTCCGCGCGTTTGCTGCCGCGAACCTCGAAAATATCCGCGAAATCCGCG
Organism: Bryobacteraceae bacterium; assembly: GCA_035501755.1. Lineage (GTDB taxonomy): Bacteria > Acidobacteriota > Terriglobia > Bryobacterales > Bryobacteraceae > Palsa-187. The sequence goes on from DATJVN010000115.1 coordinate 7,687, forward strand.
GCGAATTCGATGGTCAGGCTGATCTCCGTCGCCCCGCGCGAATAATTTCGCACTTTGATCCGCTGATAGAGCGTTCCGCGCCACAGAAATTGCGAACGGTAGATATGCACAGTTCCGCGATGCAGGAAAATGCGATTTTCATAATACACGTCGGGATTGGTCAAGTCCGCATCCAGCAGGACATTGTCGCGCCGCACGGTGGAGCTCAGCAGCAGCGGACGCCCGTTGGCGAATTTCAGCTTGAGGCAGGACAGAAATCGCGTGCCTTTGTGATACAAACCTTCGCCGGCCCGCGTCCGGGAATCGATATCGCCGAAAGGATCGAACAGTGCGAACGTGTCGTTGTGTTTGAGGACCAGGTCCCGCTCGGCGGGCAGGTCGGACGGCGCCAGAATATAGAATTCGGCGGTGGACGGCGCGGCATTCACTTGCATTGGCGGACCTCGTCTTTAACAACGTCGGTGTCGCACGGTTCCAGTTTCCGGTACAAGGTCATGTAATCGCGCACCATGCGTGCGACGGTGAATCGTTTGTCGAAGGTATCCCGGCACTTTTGACGGCGCAGCGTTCCGATATGCTTCACGGCCTCCACCGCCTGGCCGATACTTTGAACGATCACGCCGGTGATCCCCGGGTCGATCACTTCCGGCACCGATCCGCACGGGAACGCAATCACCGGCGTGCCGCACGCCAGCGCCTCGAGCATCACGATGCCGAACGGCTCGGGCCAGTCGATGGGAAACAGCAGCGCGCGCGCCTTGCCGAGCAGTTCCTGCTTTTCGCCGTCGCCGACCTCCTGCATGTACTCGATCAGCGGATGATCGAGCAGTGGCTTGATCTCGGATTCGTAGTAGGCGCGATCCGCCGGGTCCACCTTCGCCGCGATGCGTAGAGTCATTCCCACGCGCTTGGCGATCTCGATCGCCCGGTCCACGCGTTTTTCGGGCGAAATGCGGCCCACAAACGCCAGATAGTCTTGGGGTGCGTCCTCATAGCGGTACAGGTCCGGAGGCAGCCCGTGATGCACCATGCCGATCCAGTTCAGCCAGGGGAGCGGCGCGCGCTGCGCCATGGAGATCGAAACCAGCGGCACGTCCGCGAACACGCGGAACAGCATGGGCAGCTCGCGAAGGTCCAGGCGTCCGTGCAGCGTGGTCAGCGACGGGGTCGCGATGCGCTTGGATACCGAAAAGTGCAGGTAATTGGTATGGAAGTGGATGATGTCGAACTCCGCCTGCAACTGTGCCACCTGCTCGATCATCGCCATGTGGCTGGCGAGAGGATCGCGGCTCTCTGCGTCGAGGCGCACGGAACGCTCGCAGGGCGAAATCAGGCGCGCGCGCGTGTGCGAGTCGCCGCTCGCAAACAGGGTGACCTGGTGGCCCTGGCGAACCAGTTCCTCGGTGAGGTAAGAGACGATGCGTTCGGTCCCGCCGTATTTCGCGGGTGGAACACTCTCATACAGCGGCGCGACCTGTGCAATTCTCAAAGACTACCCTCCACAACTGCCTTCTGCGAGCTGGTCGATCTGCGCACCGCCTCGCGATAGGCTTCCCGCGAAAATCGCAGAGTCGCCGCGGGACGCGCAAGGCGATTCACCGGCCGCAGATACCGCTCCGGCGGAAGATGCAGCGTCGCCATCGACGGCGCCGGATGCGATGGAAGATATTCCATGAAATCCAGTCCGTGCAAATGGACCGTCAACGTGCGTGCTCTCGAGAATCGCGGCCATCACCAGCGACCGGTGCCCGCGTAAGGCCAGCCGGTCATCGAGCATCGCGACAATCTGTTCCGCTCCGCCGGCCGTGTCCGTGCTCACCCGCACCAGCGAATACGCAACGCTCAAAACCGTCAATTTCATGCGGCTCGCAGCGTCTGACTGCATGCCGCGTGCCACACGCGACGGTCAGTGGCCCGATGCCGCGGCTGGGGGCCGCGTGATGTCGATACCTCCCCGGAAATAGGCGCCGTCCTCGATCACGATTCCCGCGGTCTTCACATCGCCGACGAGGTTCGCGCCTTTGCGCAGAACGATTCGCTGTGTCGCCACGACGTCGCCTTTCACCGCGCCCGCGATCACCACTTCCGTCCCTTTAATGCTGGCCTGTGCCTTGCCGGATTCGCCGATTGTCAGCCGGCTTTCCGAATGCATGGTCCCTTCCACTTCCCCGTTCACTTCGATTTCGTCCTTCGAGTACAGTTCCCCCTTTATATGCATCGTCTGGCCGATGCGCGCGCCGGTTCCAGAATCGTAAGTCGACATAAGGCTTTTCATTAAGCACGCAGCGTTCCAGGTGACGCCTCCGCGTTCTCTTTCGGTTAACGTGCTCATTCTGCGTCGCGGCGAGGATTTTCTACCGGCTTTTGAACTTTCTTTCCTTGTTTTCATGATGCCTGCCGCCCGCGCCTGCGCGTCCTCGTGACACACCGGCGCGGGCAGAAACGTTACGCGGCACGGAAACACGCCTTCGTTGGCCCCGATCTAACTATTTATGAGTGGCTCGACACTGCGATGACCGCGCCTCGATCCACTTACCGTCTTCAGCTCAACGCTTCTTTCGATTTCGACGCGGCCGCTCGGCTTGCGCCCTATCTTCGCGATCTGGGAATCTCCCACGCCTATTGTTCGCCCTACCTCCAGCCAGTTCGCGGCAGTACTCACGGTTACGATACCGTCGATTATCACCGCGTCAACCGGGAGATTGGCGGGGAGACGGGACGCGCCGCCTTCACGCGCGTGCTGCGCGACCACGGCGTGGGTCAGGTGCTCGATATCGTGCCCAATCACATGGCCATCGGCAAACAGAACGCTTGGTGGTGGGACACGCTCGAAAACGGCGCTGCCAGCCGCTACGCGCCGTACTTCGACATCGAGTGGAACGCGCCCGAGGAGCGCCTGCGCAACAAAATCCTCCTGCCTCTGCTCGGCGATCACTATGGCGTGGTGTTGGCCGCCGGCGATGTGAAGCTGGAGCGCAGCGGCGCCGCCTTCCTGGTCCGTTATCACGACTACGCCTTTCCGCTCGCGCCCGAATCCGTCGCGGGATTGCTCGCCCACGCGGCGCAGACCGCCGGCTCCGCGAAACTCGCGTTCCTCGCCGACGCGCTCGCGCGCCTTCCCTCGCCCGCGGTCTCGGATTGGTCCAGCCGCATCGCGCGCCATCGCGATAAGGAAGTGATTCGCGACCTGCTCACGCGCCTGCTCGCCTCCGAGCCGGATCTCGCCGGATCCATCGACGATCGTCGCCAAAACCAACTCGAGCGTCGACCAGCTCGATGAGCTGCTGTCTCAGCAGAGCTATCGTCTGTCGCGCTGGCGCACTGCCGAGCACGAGCTGGTGTATCGCCGCTTTTTCGACATCAACACGCTGGTGGGCATGCGCGTCGAAGACGAGCACGTCTTCGAAGATATGCACGCGCTCATCTTCGAGTGGCTAAAATCCGGCGAACTCGACGGCGTCCGCGTGGACCACCCCGACGGTCTCCGCGATCCGGCCCAGTATTTCGACCGTCTGCGGCGCGCCGCTCCCGGCGCCTGGATCGTCGCCGAAAAAATTCTTCAGCCGGGTGAAACGCTCCCCGCTTCATGGAACATCGCGGGAACCACCGGCTACGACTTCCTGAACCTCGCCGGCGGCCTGTTCGTCGATCCTCACGGCGAAGCCGCGCTCAATGAACTATATCGCGACTTCACCGGCGAACCCGTCGATTTCACCGCCGTCGCCCGCGAAAAACGCGACCTGATCCTGCGCGAAGTCCTCGGCAGCGACCTCAACCGCCTCACCGCGCTGTTCCTGCAGATCTGCGAGGACCATCGCGAGCACCGCGACTACACGCGCCACGAAATTCACGAGGCCGTGCGCGAAGTCATCGCCTGCTTTCCCGTGTACCGCACCTACATTCGCGCCGAATGGGGCGTGGTTTCAGATTCGGATCGCGAATATGTCAGCGAGGCCATCGAAGAGGCCAAGGGCAATCGTCCCGATCTTGAAGAGCGCCTGTTCGATTTCCTCAAAAGCGTTCTCCTGCTCGATTACCGCGGCGCCATGGAAGGCGAATTCGTCATGCGCTTCCAGCAGGTGACCGCGGCGGCCATGGCCAAAGGCATCGAGGACACCGCGTTTTACACCTACGCGCGGCTGGTCTCGCTCAACGAGGTCGGCGGCGATCCGGGCCGCTTCGGAACCACGCTCGACGATTTTCATCGCTGGTGCGCTGACACGCAGGAAAATCATCCGGACACGCTGCTCGCCACGTCCACGCACGACACCAAGCGCAGCGAAGATGTGCGGTCGCGCATCAGCCTGCTCTCCGAAATTCCGGCCCAATGGGCCGACGCGGTGCGCGAATGGTCGCGCGACAACGCGCGCTACCGCACGGGCGATCTTCCCGATCGCCGGACCGAATACCTGCTGTACCAGACCCTGCTCGGCGCGTGGCCCATCTCGCGCGATCGTCTGCTCGAGTACATGCGCAAGGCCGTCCGCGAAGCCAAGGACCACACCTCCTGGATTTCGCCCGACAAGTCCTACGAAGAAACGCTCGAAAAATTCATCGATTCGATTTTCGCGGACGCGGAGTTCCGATCGTCGCTCGAATCGTTCCTGGAGCGGCTGGTCGCGCCCGCGCGCGTCAACTCGCTGTCGCTGGTTCTGCTGAAGCTCATAGCACCGGGCATTCCCGACATCTATCAAGGAACGGAGCTGTGGGATTTCAGCCTGGTGGATCCCGACAACCGACGTCGGGTGGATTACGAAACCCGCGAGCGCCTTCTCGCCGAGCTCGATCGCCTGTGTCCCGATCGGATTCTCTCCCGCGCAGAAGAAGGTCTGCCCAAGCTCTGGCTGATTCGCCAGGCTCTGCGCACGCGCAACTCGCACCCCGATTCGTTCGGACCCGATTCCACCTATCAGCCTCTGTGGGCGAGCGGCTCCGGAGCCGCACATGTAATCGCTTTCGCACGCTCGGACGACGTCATCGCCATTGCGCCGCGCTTGCAGATGCGCGTCAACCACTGGAACGGCACCGTTCTCGAAATCCCCGAAGGCGCGTGGCGCAATCAACTTTCAGGCGACCTGGTACAGGGCGGCAAGCAGGAGATCGCGACCCTCCTCGCCCACTTTCCCGTCGCGCTGCTCACCAAGGAAACCGTCACGTGAGCGAAATCCGCGTGTGGGGCCCCAAGCCCCGCAAAGTCGAGCTTCAGCTCGACGCGCAACGTCTCGAAATGCATCCCGACCAACACGGCTGGTGGCGCATCGAGCACGATGCCATCCAGCCCGGCGCCGATTACTCCTTCTTCCTCGACGATGCGGGCCCGTTCCCCGATCCGCGTTCGCAATTCCAGCCGCACGGAGTCCACGGACCCTCCCGCGTAGTCGATCATCATGCTTTCCGCTGGGCTGCCGGCCGCTTCCAGGCGCGCCCGCTTTCATCCGCGATCGTCTACGAACTCCACGTCGGCACGTTCACCCCCGAAGGCACATTCACCGCCGCGATCGATCGCCTGGATCACCTCGCGCATCTCGGCGTCACGCACGTCGAGCTGATGCCGGTGCAGGAGTTCTCTGGCCGATGGGGCTGGGGCTACGACGGCGTCGACCTGTTCGCGCCGCATCACGCCTACGGATCGCCCGACGACCTGAAGCGCCTGGTCGACGCGGCTCACGCCCGTGGCCTCGCCGTGCTGCTCGACGTTGTCTATAATCACCTCGGCCCCGCCGGCAATTATCTCGACCGCTTCGGTCCGTATTTCACGACGCGCTATTCGACGCCCTGGGGACCCGCGGTCAATCTCGACAGCGCGGGCAGTGCCGAGGTACGCCGCTTCCTGTGCGACAACGCGATCATGTGGCTGCGTGATTACCGCTTCGACGGTCTGCGCATGGACGCGATCCACGCCATTCACGATTCTTCCGCGATCCATTTCCTAGCGCAGCTCGCGCGCGAAATCGACCAGCTCGAAGCGCATCTCGGGCGCAGCCTCGTCCTGATCGCCGAAAGCGATCTCAACTATCCCCGCGTGGTCACCCCGCGCGAAGCCGGCGGCTACGGTATCGACGCGCAGTGGTCCGACGATTTCCATCACGCCCTCCATACGGTCCTCACCGGCGAGCGCGCCGGCTACTACGCCGATTTCGGCTCGTTCGCCGATCTCGCCCGCACGCTCACTAACGCCTACGCTTACGATGGCCGCTACTCCGTCTATCGCGACGCGATCCACGGCGCCAAGCCGTTGAATCTCGACGGCTGGCGATTCCTCGGCTATCTGCAAAATCATGACCAGGTGGGCAATCGCCCCATGGGCGATCGAATCTCGCGCTCAATCCGTCCCGGCCGGCTCAAAATCGGCGTGGCGCTGGTTTTTTGCTCGCCCTTCGTCCCCATGCTGTTCCACGGCGAAGAATTCCGCGCCTCCGCGCCGTTTCTCTATTTCACGCAGCACGAAGATCCCGAGCTCGCACGTGCCGTCTCCGAAGGCCGCCGCCGCGAATTTTCTTCGTTCAATTGGGATCCGGAAGACGTTCCCGACCCGCAGGATCCCGCAACTTTCCAGCGCTCAAAACTCGACTGGAACGAGTTCGCGCGCGAGCCGCACAAATCCATGCTCGTCTTCTATAAACGCTTAGTCGATTTGCGCCGCGAGTTTCCCGAATTGAGCGACGGCTGCCTCGAACGGGTCCGGGTCGATTTCGACGAAGCCTCGCGCTGGATCACCGTCACCCGCGGCCGCATCGCACTGCTCGCGAATCTGGGCGAGTCTGCGCAAACCGTGAGCGCCCCATTCGAAGCGACCCCGCTCATTTCGTCTGAACCCGATTTTCCCGAGCGCTCCAGCGCATGGCTGCTTTCCCCGGACTCGCTGCTGATCGTCGCGGCTGTCTCGTAGACCCAAAGAACGCGCGGACTGAAGGGCCGCGCCTCAAGCGAGGCATTTGGCCGGTGGCCGTTCGAGGCGTGGGGATTCACAAGGAAGGAGAGCGGTTTACGGGCGGAGAGATTATCGCAGGTGTCTACATTTTGCCCCGCATCGCTTCCACCGCCGAGATAATATCCAGTAACTCCGACGTGATGCTCTCCTGGCGAAGCCGGCGCGAGCTGGCGTTGAGCGCCGAAAGGCGCTCCTCGATATTCTTTTCGGCGATCTGCATCGACGCAAGCCGGCTGGCATTTTCGCTCGCCAGCGATTCGGCAAAAGCACGGTACAGTGAGACGAACAGGTACTCGGAGATCAGCAGTTGAAACAGCCGCGGCTCATCGATGGTGAACATCGGGATCGCTTTCGACGGCCACGGTTTCACTCGCAGGCCCTGGATCCATTGCGCATCGACGGGCAGCACCTGCACTCCGCGGGTCCGATACCACGCGCCCGAAACGGGCCTCGCGGAGAACAGCACTACCGTCTCGATTCCACGCGAAAAGTGCCATTCCTGGATCCTGGCGAGCGCCTGCTCCACCGCCGCGCCGATTCCGTTGATCGAAGCCGGCACCTCGATGGTCGTTTCCGGGGTTCGCCCTTCTGCTTCGAGCTTCGACGCGGCCCGCGCACCGACCGCCACGACCACCTGCTCGTCCCTGCGCGCCGCCAACTTCTTGAGCGCGCGCAGGGCGTACGTCACCACCTGGTCGTTCAACTGGCCGCACATTCCCTGGTCCGATCCGAACACCACCGCGCCCAGCTTGCGGCCCGTCGCGTAGCGCGGAGGGATCGCATGCGGAGGCATCCGGCTCAGCGCCACCTGCAATCCCATTTCGATGGTCCGGTTATATTCGGCGACCGCGTGCGCCGCGCGCTCGTATTGCCGGATGTTGACCCCGGCCAGCGCCTTCATGGTCTTAACCACCGATTGCAGTTCTTCGGCCACCGAGATCGCGCGTCTTAATTGCTCGACTGCTTCCATTCCACACACCTTTGGGCGAGGCTGACCAGCGCGGCGCGATCCGCGTCCGCCAGCTTTTCGCCGCTTTCGATGGTTCGCACCACCTGAGGGAGCTCGCTCGCGAGCGTCCCGCGAAGGCGCGCCGAGGCTTCCACGATCCGCTCCGGCGCGAGCTGATCGAATAGCCCCGCGGTCGCGGCCACCAGAATCGCGATCTGCTCGGACGCTGCAATCGGATCGAACTGCGGCTGCTTCAGCGCCTCGCGGATCGCCCGCCCGCGAGCCAGCGTCTGGCGCGTGCGCTCGTCGAGTCTCGACCCGAAGCGCGAAAAAATTTCGAGCTCCTCGAATTGCGAATAAAACAGCCGCAGGTCCCCCGCCACCGCGCGATACGCCGGGAGCTGCGCCTTTCCTCCCACGCGCGAAACCGATTTTCCCACGTCGATCGCCGGTAGAATTCCTTTTTGGAATAAATCCGGCGTGAGATAAATCTGGCCATCGGTAATGGAGATGAGATTGGTCGGAATATACGCCGAAATGTTCTGCTCCTCGGTCTGGACGATGGGCAAAGCGGTGAGCGACCCTCCGCCGAACTCGGGGCGCAGATGCGTCGACCGTTCCAGCAGACGCGAGTGAATATAGAAAATGTCGCCGGGAAAGCTCTCGCGTCCCGGGGGACGCCGCAGCAGCAGCGACAGCTCGCGGTACGCATCGGCGTGGCTGGTGAGATCGTCGAAAATCACCAGCGCATCGCGGCCCTGGCGCATGAAAGATTCACCGATGGACATGGCCGCGTAGGGCGCGGCGAACTGCAGCCCCGCCGGCGCATCGCCAGACGCCACCACCGCGACCGAATATTCCATCGCGCCGGACTGATTCAGGTCCGCGATCACCTTGGCCACGGAAGAATTGCGCTGCCCGATGGCGCAGTAAATGCAGATCACATCCTTACCCTTCTGGTTGAGGATGCAATCGACCGCGATCGCGGTTTTCCCGGTCTGCCGGTCGCCGATGATCAACTGCCGTTGCCCGCGGCCCACCGGGATCAGCGCGTCCACCGCCTTGGTGCCGGTCGCCAGCGGAATACTGACCGGTGCTCGATGCATGATCGGCGGCGCGGGCGATTCGATCGGCGCGCGCTGCGCCGTCCGGATCGCGCCCAGGTTGTCGAGCGGCCGCCCCAGCGAATCGACGACGCGCCCCAGCAGCGCCTCTCCGACCGCCGTGTCCAACACGCGATGCGTGCGCCGCGCGATGGATCCGGATTCCAGGCGCTCCGTGCTGTCGAACAGAATCACGCCGGCCTCCTGGGGGTCGAGATTCAGCGCCATCCCCAGCAGGTCGCCCTCGAAGCGCACCAGCTCCTCGGATTCGAGCGTGGGCAATCCCTTCACCCGCGCGATTCCCGCGCCGATGGAGGTGACCACGCCGAACTCCTCGAGCGCCGGCTCGAGTGCGGCTTCGCGCGAAACGCGCGCCACCAGGCCCAGCGTTTCATCCACAAGGTTCTTGAGAGAATCGCTCATTTCTCGCCTCGAGCGCCTTGCGCACGTTCTCCTCGAGCGTGTCCACGTAGCTCACCGGATTCCATCCGATGCGGTGCCCGTCGGTGCGCAACTCCACTCCCCAGCCCAGCTCCGGCGCGGTTTCAAAGAGCACCCGCGCGCCGTTGCGGCTACAGCGGCGAAGCGCCGCTTCAATCCGCTGCCGCGTCTCCGGGCTGAATTCGAACGCGCTGCGCAGGACCAGGTCGTGCTCGAATTTCCCCGGCTCGGTGGCTTCCAGCTTTTTGAGAAACGCCCCCACCGCGCTGTGTTGCAAATCCTCGCTGGCCAGGTCGTGGAGCGCGCGCCGGACCACGGCCAGAATCTCCTCCGCCGCCCGCGCGCGGATCTCGTCCAGGAACGCCGCCTCCTCGCGTTCCAGATCTTCGCGCCACTTGGTTTCGAGGGCGCCCACAGACACGCGCGCCTTCTCAAGCATCTCGTGCCGCTGGCGCTCGGCCTGTTCCCGCGCCTCAGCCAGGATTCGCGCGCGTTCCTGCTCCTGTTGTTCCACTGCGAGCTTCAACTGGCCGGCGCGCTGGTCCGCATCGTGATTTTTCTTGTCCGCATCCGAGAGGCGCGCCGCGATTCCGTTTTCGCGCGCATCGATCGCCGCCACCAGGCGCCCGAACAAGAAGCGCTTCAACAGCGCCACGAGCACCAGGAAGTTGACGATCTGCGCGACGACGGTGAACCAGTCAATCAGCATGCTATTTCGCCACCACGTGGTTCCAGAACGGATTGGCGAAGATCAGAATGATCGCGATGACGAAACAATAAATCGCGATGGATTCAATCATCGCCAAGCCGATGAATAAGGTCCGGCTGATGGTGCCGGCCTCGTCGGGCTGCTGCGCGATGGAGCTGAGCGCCTGCGCGATGGCTCTCCCCTCGCCCATGGCCGGCCCGATCGAGCCGATGGCCATGCACAATGCCGAAGCCGCGATGGAAACGATCGCAATCACGCTTACGCTGTCCATAAAATCTCCTATCCGCCCTCCTGATCGCGCTGCGACTGCACCGCCGCGGCGATGTACACCATCGCCAGGATGGCGAAAATGTAGGCTTGAATCATTCCCGTCAGCAGCCCCAGGGCCTGCATCAGGACGGGAAAAAAGAACGGCGCGATCGCCAGCAAAATCGCCACGATCATCGACGCGCTCATCATGTTTCCGAACAGACGCACGGCCAGCGCGATGTTGCGCGAGGTCTCGCTCATCAGGTGGAACGGCAGCATGATCACCGTCGGCCGCAGGTAATGCCGCAGGTAGCCTATGAATCCCCGGCTCTCGATGCCGAACACTGGCACCGCGATACCCACGCAAAGCGCCAGCGCGGCGGTGGTCGATAGCGACCCGGTGGGCGCGTGCCATCCCGGAACGATGTCCAACAGGTTCGAAACGCCGATGAACAGAAACAGGGTCCCCACGAACGGCAGATAGTGATCGCCGCTTTCCGGACAGATTTCGTGGATCTGGCCGCGCATCGCCTGGACGATCACTTCAAGCGCGTTCTGCCATCGCGACCGCGGACCGTCGGAGTGATCCAGCCGCCGCGTCACCAGCCAGGACACCATCACCAGCAGCAGCATGACGATCCACGTGAACACCAGCGTCTGGTTCAGGTGCACGAAGCGCCATTGCCACAACACGACATGGTCCGGAGTCAGATGCATCGCTCACGCCTCAGTACGATCGAAAGGATCGCGCGCCCTGCGATAAATCCTGCGAGCGCCGCCACGGCACTGGTCCATCTCCCGTTTGCAACCAGCAGAAATCCCCCCACAACAGCCAGCGTCCGCCCCCAGAAACTCGCGACGCTGAGCAGCACGGGATGAGCCGAGGTTATCAGCGCGCGCACGGTCAGCCACAGGCCGCCGTAAAAGAACACGCCCAGTGCGACCCCCGCCGCGAGTGCGAATACGATGTTCATCGGTCCTCCTTAATGCGGAACCACGCGCTCGCGCAACCGATCACCAGTCCGGCCAGCATCAAGGTCAGCGTCCAAGGGATGCGGACCGGCCAGTGCCGGTCCATCCACACCCCGATGGCGACGCCGCACAGCGCCGGCAGTACCACGCTCCATCCGATGACCCCCAGGATCGAGATCGCGCTCCAGTAGTTGGTGCGCTCGCCGCGCGCGCGCAGCATGCGCTCCTGCTTCGCGGCGACGTCGCGAATCATTTTTTCACCGAGTCGGTGCGAATTCTCAGGCATGCCGCTCCGCCTCCATCAGGTGCCGCACCAGGTCGGCTTCGAGCTTGGCTTCGTAGGCGCGCGCCGCTTTTTCGCGCTCCTCGCGGGCTCGAAATTCTTCCTCCACCTGCGTCCTCAGCTTTTCCAAATCGGCGCCGCGCACCGCGTTGCGCGTCGAAAGCGACACCTGCGCGCCGCACTTGACCAGGATCCCGTGGTCCACCGCCAGGTACTCTTCCGCCTTGCCCGACGGCTGAAACGTCATCACGCCGGGCACCAGCGCCGACACGAAATCGATGTGCCGCGGCAGAATTCCGAACCATCCGTCCACTGCCTCCGCCTTGATGCGATCGACCTCCTCGTCGAGCAGAACCTGGGACGGCAGCCACACCGTAAGCCTCATTTGGTGCGCGCCTCCCCGATCGCGCCGATCATGTACAACGCCTGTTCGGGCACCTTGGCGAATTCGTCGTTCAAAATTCGCTCGCATCCATCGAGCGCGTCTTCGAGTCGCACCAGCTTCCCCGGCTGACTGGTGAACTGCTCGGTGACGTAGAACGGCTGCGTGAGAAACCGCTCCAGGCGCCGCGCGCGATACACGGTGCGCCGGTCGTCCGACGACAACTCCTCCAGACCGAGCATCGCGATGATGTCTTTCAGCTCCTCGTACCCGGCGAGCGTTTTTCGAATCTGCTGCGCGATTTTGTAGTGCCGCTCACCCACCACCTGCGGCGAAAGCAGCTTGGAGCCGGATTTCAGCAGGTCGATCGCGGGATACAGGCCTTCGCTCGCCCGTTTTCGCGAAAGCACGATCGACGCGGAGAGATGTCCGAAGGTGTGCACCGCGGAAGGGTCGCTGAAATCGTCGGCCGGAACGTACACCGCCTGCACCGACGTGATCGCGCCGCTCGAGGTATTGCAAATGCGTTCTTCGAGATCGGCCAGCTCGGTCCCCAGCGTGGGCTGATAGCCGAGCCGCGAAGGAAGCTGTCCCATGAGCCCGGAAACTTCCGAGCCCGCCTGAATGAAGCGGAAAATGTTGTCGATCAGCAGCAGCACGTCCTGGCGCGCGTCGTCGCGGAAAAATTCGGCCATGGTCAGCGCCGATTGCCCCACGCGGAACCGCGCTCCTGGCGGCTCATTCATCTGCCCGAACACCAGCACCGATTTGTCCAGAACGCCGGCAGCCTTGATCTCGCGGTACAGCTCCTCGCCTTCGCGGCAGCGCTCGCCGATGCCGCAAAACACGCTTACGCCGCGATGATGCCCGATCACGTTGTGGATCAGCTCCATGATCAGCACGGTTTTCCCCACGCCCGCGCCGCCGAACAATCCGCTCTTGCCGCCGCGCTCGAGCGGCGCCACCACGTCGATGGCCTTGATCCCGGTGAGGAACAGCTCCGAAGCGGTCGCGCGCCGCGTCAGCGGCAGCGGCGGAGCGTGAATGGGTCGCCACGCGCCGCCCTCCACCGGCGCGAGCCCGTCGATGGAGTTGCCGAAAACGTCGAACACGCGCCCCAGCACGCGCTCGCCGACAGGAACTTTCAAGGATTGCTGCGTATCGATCACGGGCGCGCCGCGGGACAATCCGCGCGTCGCCGTGAGCGCGATCCCGCGAACCGTATGCGCATCGAGATGCGAGACCACCTCGATCACGATCTGGCTCGATCCGCCGGCTCTCAGGACGTGAAAAATGGAGGGAATCCGGCGCGGGAACGAAGCGTCAACCACGCTTCCACGCACTGCTTCCACCACTCCCGCATTGGTCGCGGAGTCCGGCATACTTGCTTGGTACGCACTGCTTCACCGATGTCGAGTGCAAGTGGGCGACCACGGCTAAACGGTTGCGAAATCGGTGCCAGCGCTGTTGATCGCGCGTTTTCGCGCAGCTCCCAGCCGAACCTTCGCGCCGCGTGGCGCGCCCGGCGACTGCGTTATCACGGGCGAGCGAGTCAGCTTCTCAGTTCCTGGGCGATTTCGTGGGCGGCTTTACGGGCTTCCTCGACGGCTCCGATGGGGAAGCTGATGGCGCCGACCTTGGGATGGCCGCCGCCTCCGTAGCGCTCGCAGATGCTGGCCAGGTTGAAACGCACCGGCCGCAGGGCCCACGGGTTCGACCCCACCGACACCTTGGTGCGAAAACTCGACGTGCTGACGGAGACCGTGTAGGTGGATTGCGGGAACAGATAATAAGGGATGAATTTGTTGTATCCCTCTAAGTCCATGCCCACCAGGTCAAAAAAAACAACTCCATCCAGGCATTGCGACTGGCGATGAATGACGTCCATCGAGCGCAGGTGACGGTCATAAAGCGGGCGATAAATTTCCTGAATTTCCGGGTCCGCGGCGATCGATTCGAGGGATTCGACACGCATTTTGCGAATAATTTTCTGTACAACTTCCGATCCGCGGGCGCCTTCGATCACCAGGGTGAGGCGCGTGGCGGGGGCGCGCAGCTCGACGGCCTCCTGCGCGTCCTGGTAACGGGCGCCGTCGATGATGTCGGCCCACTCGACCAGCTCGGCCAGATCCGGCGCATCGAAACCGAAGCGCTCGCGCGCAATCACGCAGATATACATGGTGCAGGAGCGATAGCTGGGGTCGTACATCTTGCGGCCGGAAGTGTCGCGGCGGAAATGCTCGGCGTCCTCGGAGGTGAGGAAGGCGCTTTGATGATGATCGAACCACCAGGTGAGACGCGGGTCGGTGGAATATTTGAAATCGACGATGGCGTTCACGTCGCCATCGAAATAATCGGATTCGAACAGCTGGTCGGCTTTATGCGCGAGGCCGGTGAAAGCGAATTCGGCGCCGGGATAAAATTTAGCTTCGACAAAACGGCTGAAAAATGCGGCGGAGGCCGCTCCGTCGAAGCAATGATCGTGATAGAGGATTCTGACCCGCATTACAAGACAAAGCCCTGGGGAAAACAGGTTAGTGTATCGCAAAGGGATGGGGGGTGGGAAGTGGCGGTGTCGGCGGCGCCACACGGCGCAAGCAATTGTAAACCAGCGGAGCCGCGCGCGTCAGCGAGCGGAGTCTTTATCGCTCGCGACATAGAGAGCCATCGGGTCGCCCTGTCGCTCGGCGAGGTAGCGGATTGCCGTTTGGACCGCATTGTCATTCCACAGCCAAACCGTGCTGCCATGGCGGGCCCAACGTTTGCGATCAGCGGGTTCGGGCAGGTGCAGTGCCCGGCTGGCATACGCCTTGAGGTCGTTCATCATCTTTTCTGGTTTGGCGTTGCCTTCGACGATTACGTGAACATGTGTGCTGCGCACATGGCAGGCGAGCATGATCCAATGTCGCTGCGAGCACACCTGTTTTAACGCTTCAAGGACGACGGTGCGACCTCTGTGGTCAAGCGAATACGGAGGGAACCTCATCCGGCGGGCCTCCTCGGCTTCGCGCTGTGGATCCGCTTCCAGTGTCGGCGTCCCCGGGACGTTATGATGGCGGTCGACGGAGCCCGCACCATCACCGTGTAGGCGCTGGCCGTAGCAGGAAAAAGTGATGAGATATCGCATTTCTGATTCCGCTTGCTCACGCGCGCGGCTCCGCTGGGGGTGAGCCCGAAGCCCGCTTCGGATATAGTGCGCCCAGCCGAGAAATCCTCTCTCCAGGACTGCTATCCTAACGACAGAGGGACAGCCGTACATGAACCGCCGCTTTCAGTTTGCCGTGGTCGCGACTTCGACCTGTGTTGTCATCCTGCTTTTGCTGGGCGCCGTGCATGGGCGCAGCGCTTCCACCGACTCGGTCTACAATCACCTGGGCGTGTACAGCGAGGTGCTGTCGCGCATCAAGGCGGACTACGTCGAGGAGCCGGACATGAAGGCCGTTACGTCGGGGGCGATCAACGGGCTGCTCGAATCGATCGATCCCTACGCCAGCTATCTGAGCGCCGATCAGTACAAGCAGTATCAGAAGGCCCAGAGTGTGCAGAAGGCGGACGTGGGCATCGTGCTGTCGCGGCGCTACGGTTATCTGAGCGTGGAAGACGCGGTTCCCGGCGGGCCCGCGGCGAAGGCCGGAATCACCACGGGCGACGTGGTGGAATCCATCAATAATGTGTCGACGCGCGACATGCCACTGGCCTTTTCGCAGATGCTGCTGGCCGGCGACAACGGCACCACGGTCGAGCTGAGCGTATTGCGCGTGCGCAAGACCGAGCCCCAGAAATTCACCCTGATCCGCACCAGCGTCGCGTATCCGCCGGTGAGCGCGAAGCTGAACACCGACCAGGGTGATCCGGTGGGCGTCATCCAGACGTATTCGCTCGCCAATGGGCGCGTGGAGGAGATCGCGAGCAAGATTCAGGATCTCCAAAAGCAGGGGGCCAAGCGTTTCGTGCTGGACCTGCGGTATTGCTCGGCGGGAGATCCCGAGCAAGGCGTGGCGCTGGCGAACCTGTTTATGGATAAGGGCATGATCACGTACTCCCAGGGGCAGAAGGTGAGCCGCGAGGAGTCCGACGCGGTGGCGTCTAAGGCAATTACGCAGGCGCCGCTGGTGGTGATCGTGAACCGCGGGACGGCGCGCGGCGCGGAGGTTGCGGCGGCGGCGCTGCTCGATTCCAAGCGCGCCGACGTGGTGGGCGAGCGCACTTACGGCGATGCGGCGATCCGCAAGCCGGTGACCATGGACGACGGCAGCGCGGTGATTCTGTCGGTGGCGAAGTATTATGCGCCAGACGGCAAAGCGATTCAGGACACGGGCGTGACGCCCAACATCGCGCAGGCCGACACCGACGCGCAGATCGACGATATCGACGACGACAGCGTGCCCGATACCAATTCGGCTCCCAAAGGCGACCCGATGATGAACAAAGCTCTCGACCAGATCAGAATGATGAAAATCATCACGATCGAGAAGCAGTAAGCGGATGCCGCTTTACGAATACCGGTGTGAGCGCTGCGGGAAAGTTTTCGAGATAATTCAAAAGTTTTCCGACGCTCCGCTGGAGACGCACGCGGAATGCGGCGGCCACGTCGAGCGGCTGCTCTCGCCTCCCGCGCTTCAGTTCAAAGGCAGCGGCTGGTACATCACGGACTACGCGCGCGGGAAGGGCGGGTCTGACGCCGGCAGCGGAAAGAAGACGGAGACCAAGTCCGACGCGGCGCCGGCGGAGTCCAAGACCGAGTCCAAAAGCGAATCCAAGACGGAATCGAAACCGGCGCCGGCCAAGCCGGAGTAACGGATTCGCGATCCGACGGGTGCGGGCTTTGCCCCCGCATCACGCGAAATCGCTCCTCAACGTGCGGCGTCTAACGGGTTGGCGATCCTTCACAACGGCGTCTTCATAGCCACGCTGGCCCACGGCCTGATCGGGCTCTCGCTGATCTGGGACAAGATTCTGCTGGAGCGACCGGAAACGCGCAGCGTCGCCAACTACGTTTTCTGGCTGGGCGCGATGAGCGTGTTGGGATTGTGCCTGATTCCCTTCGGCTTCCACTGGCCCGGACGCGCGCTGTTCGCCCTCGCGTTTAGCGCCGGAGTGATCCAACTTGCCGCGAATTTTTTCTATTACGCGGCGCTCGAAGCGGGCGAGGCGTCGCAGACGCTGGCCATCATGGGCGGATTTTCTCCTCTGGCGACATATCTGATCGCCATTCCGCTGCTCAAACAGCCACTGGGACGGGAAAGCGTGCTGGCGTTCGCGCTGCTGGTGGGCGGCGGATTCCTGATGTTCTTTTCCGAGCCGCTCGATCTGGGCAGCGTGCTCGGTCCCGCCATCGGCGCCGCCGCAACATTCGGGCTTTCCTCGGTGATGCAGAAGATCGCGTTTGACGGAACCAATTTCGTCAGCGCCTACGTCGCGTTCACGGTGGGCACATTCATTGGCGCGCTGCTGCTTCTGCTTCGCTCAAAATGGCGCCGCGAGATCCTGCGAGGTTCGGAAAAAGCGTCGCCGCGCAGCAAGGAGCTGTATTTCATTAATCGATTTTTGTCCGGCGTCGGGTCGTTTCTGATTTATTACGGGATCAGTCTGACCAGCCCCGCGATCGTCGAGGCGATCTCCGGATTGCGCTACGTGATCATTTTCGTGGGGGTTTATTTCATCGGAAAATATCACGCCGACTGGCTGCACGAGCGCTATCGCGGCTGGGCGCTGATCGGCAAGTCAGCGGCGACGGTCCTGGTGATTGCGGGCCTAGCGATCCTCGGCATCAGCAGCAAAGGAGCGGTCGAATGAATGGCCCGCGAAGCAGCGATCCGGTGACCGTTCCTTCCGTCCGGCCGTCTCTGCGCCGCAAATCGCTGCTGTTCGCGCTGATCGCGATTGTCACCAATGTCAGCGGCAACCTTCTGCTTTCGCGCGGCCTGCGCGGGCTCATGCCCCACCATTATTGGCATGTTCTCGCAAATCCGTGGGTCGACGGAGGAATCGCGGTGCTGGCGATGTGGCTGCTGACCAATTTGTCGCTGCTCAGTTGGGCCGATTTGAGCTACGTCCTGCCGATCACCTCGGGAGGCTACGCGCTCTCCGCGGTTTCCGGATTTCTGGCGCTGGGCGAGCACGTTTCGACGGCACGCTGGGTCGGTATTGTCCTGATTACCGCCGGCTCCATCGTGGTCTCGCGCACCACGCCCCGGACCACCCCATGAGATGGCTGCTCATTCTGGTGATCGTGACTGCCAACGCCGCGGGCGACCTGCTCAATGCGCGCGGCATGAAGCGCCAGGGCGAGGTGCGCGACTTTCGTCTGTCCGGCCTGGCTCAGCTGGTTGCGGCGCTGGTGCACAACCGCTACGTGATCGGCGGGGTGGGAATTATGGGCGTCGCGTTTCTGGCGCAGATGTGGCTGCTGTCGATCACCGACCTGAGCTTCGCGATTCCCGCCACGGCGTCGGGCTACATCATCGAAACGGTGCTGGCGCATGTGGTGCTGGGCGAAAGAATCAGTCCGCTGCGCTGGGTCGGCGCGGCGCTGGTCGCGGCGGGTGTGGCGCTGTTGGCGTTGTGAGCGCCGCGAAGACCACTTGCTGACGCGCGTGGCTCGGGCGGGCGGTGAGCCGAGCCGCGCGCGTAAGCAAGCGGTCCGCGGCGGGCGACGCGATCACGGGTGTGAGGAAGTCGAGTGCGAGCCCGCGAGCAAGTCTCTCAGAAATGATCGCAGGTAGGTTTCGTCGCGAAGCGGGCTGGAGGAAGCCGCATCGGTTTGGGCGCGGATCACGCCTTCGCGGTCGATCACCACGATCTGCGGCACCATGAAGCGCTCCATCATGGAGAATCCCAGGTAATTCAAGACTGTATCCTGGGGAGCCGCGCCCACGGGAAAATTGATGTTGCCGGATTTCACGAAATCGCCGATGACGGCTGCGTTGTGCTCGGCTTCGGGATTGAAGGCCACGCCGACCACGCGCAGGCCGTGCGGGCCCAGTTCGTCCTGGAGCTTAGTGAACATGCGCGCCGTCGCCTGGCAATGGAGACACGTGGTGTACAGAAACTCGATGAGCACGACCTTGCCGCGATCTCCGCGGATGCTCAGCGGCTTTCCGTTCGAATCGGTCAGGCGCAGGTCGTCAGCGGGACGAGGCACGCGCGACTGGGCGAACACGCCGGGCGAAAGACAGAGTGCAAGAGTAAGACTGGCGAGCCATTTCATAAGATGGTCCTTTCGGTTTTGAAAAATCGAATGTCAACATTTTGAATCCGGCGCGCACGATGTCGCGGCGCGCGGCGTGGCGGGGATTTTCGGCCACGCGATGGAGGGAGTGAGCGCGCGTGCCGGCGCGCAGCCATTGACGCTCAGCGACGCGAGGCGCCACGCGCCGAGGATGATCAGCGCCGCCAGGCAGCAGGCCACCGGGACGGGCACGCGAATGTAGCCGTGGATCAGCACGCCCCACCAGCTCCGGCGATTTCTCAACACACGCGCTTCAAGCGAAGCCGGCGCGTCCGGCACCGTCCACTCCCGCAGCAGTTCATGAAGCTCGGGATCATTTTGATGTTCCATATAAATCTCCTTTCGTTTCGAGCAGCGGCGCCAGCGTACGGCGAAGATTTTGGCGCGCGCGATGCAGCCGCGATTTCACCGCCGCGAGATCGGCTTCGGTGATGCGCGCGATCTCCTCGAGCGACAGCTCGTCAT
Source organism: Bryobacteraceae bacterium (assembly GCA_035501755.1). Lineage (GTDB taxonomy): Bacteria > Acidobacteriota > Terriglobia > Bryobacterales > Bryobacteraceae > Palsa-187. The sequence goes on from DATJVN010000115.1 coordinate 27,402, forward strand.
ACTCGGCCAGCACCAGTGCGTCACGCTGGAGCGGCGGCAGCGCCCGGACGGCCGCGGCGATCGCCTCGGAACGCTCCATGCCGACGATGTCCACCGGGGCAACCGGCGCATCGGAGGGCTCCATGCGGTAGCGCATCTCGCGTTTCCAGCGCTTCAGCACCAGCTTGCGCGCGATGCCCAGCAGGTACGCGCGCATCGCCCCGCGCTCCGGATCGTAGCCGCCCGGATTCTTCCACAGCGCGACGAAGCAGTCCTGCACCACATCCTCGGCCGCCGCTTCGGACCCGATCATCCGGTAGGCGAAGCGGTAGACGGCGTCTTTGTGGCAGCGGAACGATTCTCGAAAATCCGAGTCGGTCATCCTAAAGCGGTTTTCCCTTTTAGGGTCGCAATTCTAGTTTCCTTCAGCCCCGAAAAAAGATTCGCGGGTTTTGAGAAAAACCCAGCAAGCCGCAGCCTGAGGGCTGGCGGCTGGCGTTATTCCGCGCAATTTCCGCACGTTGGCGAGCCGTATCGCGTACGCAACTCCGCCCTGACGGGCAGGGCTGTCCGGAGCGATTGATTCCAGGACAGCCCTGGCCGTGGGGCCGGGGTTTATGCGGCCGCCCGCAGCGCGGCCAGGACCCGGGGCGCGCGGAACGGGATCCGCCGCAGCCGCACTCCCGTCGCATCGTAGATCGCGTTGGCGATCGCGGCCAGCATCGGCTTGCAGGCTGCTTCGCCGGCACCGTAGGGACGCAGATCGGGACGGTCGGGATGAGGGTCGCCGTTCACCAGCACTACGTCGATTCGCTCGGGCGTGTCGGCGTGGGTCAGCGTGGGATGCGTCTTCCAGTCTACGCTGGTCACTTTTTCGGTGTCGAACTCGACCTCCTCGTGAATCGCGCGGCTCAGAGAGTGCAGCATCGCGCACTCGATCGTGTGGGTCAGTGATTGCGGATTGATCACCAGCCCGCAGTCGTGCGCGCACACGAGGCGCTTGGCCCAGACGTGACCCGTGCGCCGGTTCACCTCGACTTCGGCGATCTCGGCGACGATCGTCTCTCCGCGGAAGGCGTATGCAATTCCCCGCCCCGTCAGAATTTCGCCCGCGCCGCGGGGCTTGGGAGACGGCCGGCTGTCCCATCCGTACGCCTTGGCGACCGCTTGGAGTGCCGCGATCGACCGCGCGCGGCGAAATCCGGCGTCATCCGACGTGCTCGCCTGAAGCAGTTTCATGCGGAATTCGAACGGGTCCACTTTCGCCGCCGCGGCCAGCTCGTCGATGAAGGATTCCGAAGCGAAGGTGGATTGTGGACCGTTGGGATCGCGCAGATTGCCGGTGCGCAGCGGCGTCTCCCAGATCAGCGGGAGGCTGACCACGTGCGTCGCCATGCGGCGGTTGGGAATCGCGTACATCTCCGAGGGCATCGACGCGCTGCCGGACGCCGGCTGCTCGCGACGGCTGCCCATCAACTGCGCGATCAGCACCGTATCGGCTTCGTTGTAGCCCACGTGATTGTAATCCGCCGAGCGCGCGTCAAAATCGATCGCGAGCAGATTTCCCGCACTGTCGAGCGCTCCGCGCAGCTTCACCGCGAAGGCGGGAGACTTGGTATCCCAGGCCGTTTCCTCGCTGCGCATCCACTGCACGCGCACTGGCCGTCCAATCTCCTTGGCGAGATACGCCGCTTCGCAGCCTGCGTCGTCCGCGGCGGTGCGGCCGAAGCCCTGCGGGCCTTCCTTCCACACCACGCGCACGCGATCGTTCGGCATTCCGACGAACGCCGCGACGCCCCTGCGCATCCCGTACGACTTCATGTCGTTCGAGTACACCGTCATCTGCCCGTTCGACGGGTCCGCCATCGCGTGGGCCGGGCCGATGGCCGTGTGCCCCTGGAACGGGATGTCGTAATCCGCCTCGATCACCTGCGCGGCGCGCGTGAACGCCGTTTCGGGGTCTCCGGCGACCACCGGCTTCCCGCTCGAGGTCGGCTTCACTTCGCGCATGTAGTTGAACAAGTTCTCCGACGACGGAAAGGGCGCGCGCTCCGGCTTCTCCCATTCGACCTTCAGCATCTGCGCGGCCCGGATCGCCTGTTCCTCGCGTTCGCAAACGACGGCCACGTAATTCCCTTTGCTGACCACCTTCACCAGGCCGGGAAGACCGCGCACGGAAGACTCGTCGATGCGCTTGAGCTTCGCGCCGGCAAAAGGCGGCTTGACGTTGCGCGCATGGACCATTGCGGGGAGCCGGACGTCGACCGCCCATTCAAGTGATCCGTCAACTTTCGGAGGTATATCATAGCGTTGCGGAGATTTGCCAACGTTGTTAAGCTGCTGCACGGGCTTTACCGGCGCTTTGCCGGTGGCTTCGTTGATATTGCTGCCGGAGAGCCTCACGTGGAATTTTTTCGCGCCGATCAGTTGGCCGTAGGTCACGGTCTTCGACGGGTCGTTTTTCACGGTCACGACGCCATCGTGGACTTCGAGTTCCGCGACTGGCGTTTGGAAACGCTCGGATGCCATGTCGAGCAGCACCCGCCGCGCCTCCGCAGCCGCGCGACGCATCGGCCAGCTATCCCGCTCCATCGCCGTCGAGCCGCCGGAGCCTCCCTGATCGACGGTGATGTCGGTGCTACCCATCACGCACGTGGTCTTTTCGAAGGCGATGTCGAGTTCGTCGGCCATGATCTGGCGGAACGACGTGCCGGTTCCCTGCCCGCAGTCGGTCTTGCCGACGGAAAAGGTCGCCGAGTTGTCCGGATGAATCGCGATCCATGAATCGAGTTCAAGAAAATCAACGTCCGGATACGGACCCGCGCCCTGCGCCTTTCCTGTGCGCACACCTGCCGCAAAGCTTACCACCAGGATTCCCGCGCTCTTGAGCAAATCGCGTCGTGAAGTTATCATGCGACCACCCCTTTCGCCGACATCGCTTTCGACGCGCGCCGGATCGCCGCCTGCACGCGATAGTAGGTCATGCAGCGGCACAGCACGCCGTTCATCCCCTCGCGGATCTCGGCGTCGGTCGGTTGCGGGTTGCGTTCGAGCAGCGCTTTCGCCGTCAGGATCTGCCCGTTCTGACAGAAGCCACATTGCGGAACCTGCTCGTCGATCCAGGCCTGCTGCACCGGATGGAGCTTTCCGTCCTTGGCCAGACCCTCCAGCGTGGTGATCTCGCCCTTGACGGCCGAGCACGGCGTGATGCAGGACCGCGTCGCCCTCCCGTTCACCAGCACCGTGCAGGCTCCGCACTGGCCTAGCCCGCAGCCGAAGTGCGGCCCGCGCAGGCCGAGGTCGTTGCGCAACACGTAAAGCAGCGGAGTCGACGGCTCGGCGTCCACCCGCTGTGTTTTCCCGTTCACTCTCAGGGTCAAGCTCATAAATCGACCTCCCGGACAGTCGTCGCCAAGTCGATTTTATCAGCCCCGGAGGCGATTGGCGCTAAGATTGACCCGAAGGAGACCGGATGGGCGAGGTGAAAATTCCGTATTCGTTGGGCGAATTGCCGGCGTATGTCGCGACGCCGCAGAGTGCGGCGCCGTGGCCGGGTGTGGTGGTGATTCACGACGTCCTGGGAATGACGCGCGACCTGAAAAATCAGACCGAGTGGCTGGCCCGTGAAGGATTCCTGGCGGCGGCGCCGGATCTGTTTTATTGGGGCCGAAAGATAACCTGCCTGCGCACCATTTTCCACGATATGCGAGCGCGGCAGGGCAGGACGTTCGAGGAAATTGAGGCGGTCCGTTCGTGGCTCGCGGCGGATGCGAGGTGCAACGGCAGGATCGGCGTGATCGGTTTTTGCATGGGCGGCGGATTTGCCCTGCTGCTTGCGCCAGGGCATGGATTTTCGGCATCGAGCGTGAATTACGGGATGGTGCCCAAAGATGTGGATGCGTTGATGGCGGGAGCCTGCCCGGTGGTCGGAAGTTTTGGCGGGAAGGATCGCCAACTGCGCGGCGCCGCGGCGCGGCTGGAGCGAGCCTTGGTCAAATGCGGAGTCGAGCACGACGTCAAAGAATATCCCGAAGCCCCGCATGCGTTTCTCAACGACCATGATCGTGGGGAAGTTCCGTTTCTGTTCGTGCTGATGAGCAAAATCACCGGCGCCGGATACAACGAACCCGCGGCGCGAGATGCTCGAGGGCGGATCCTGGCGTTCTTTAATCGTTATCTCAGAGGGTAGGCGCCCGCGCCAGTAACCGGGCCGCTTGCTTGTTCGGTTGAGTCTTCGATCCAACGGGGAAAGCGCCGCCTTCAGGCTTTAACACGAGCTTCGGGCGCGAGTGTTACAGTATTAACTTCACTTTAAGGAGCGTGTTTATGTCCATTCGACCGCATCGCCTGATTCCGGCCGCCGCAAGCGGCCTGGCTGTTCTGATCGGCTTTGGAATTTACGCGCAGCAGGGACAGGTTTCGAGCGCCCTGCTCGGTGGACTGCGCTGGCGCGATGTGGGGCCGATGCGCGGAGGACGGTCGGTCGCGGTCGCCGGCAGCCCCAGCCAGCCGGACACGTTCTACTTCGGCTCGGTCGGCGGCGGCGTATGGAAGACCGGAAACGCGGGCCGCACATGGGTTCCCATCTCCGATGAAGGCATCCCCATCGGCTCCATCGGAGCGATCGCCGTGGCGCCCTCGAACGCCAACATCATTTACGTCGGCACCGGCGAGCCGGATATCCGCAGCCAGCATTCCTACGGCATCGGCATGTTCAAGTCCACCGACGGCGGCAAAACGTGGAAGCACATCGGACTGGAGGCGACCGAACACATCGGCCGCGTGGTGGTCGATCCCGCCAATCCGAATCGCGTCTATGTCGCGGCGCTGGGCCACGTTTACGACGCCAACCCGGAGCGCGGCCTGTATCGTTCGACCGACGGCGGAACAACCTGGAAGAAAATCCTGTTCAACAAAAACGATCCGAATAACGTCGGCGCCATCGACGTTGCCCTCGATCCGAAAAATTCCCGTGTGATGTATGCCTCGCTGTGGGCCACGCGGCGTCCGCCGTGGGCCGTGTACGCGCCGTCGAATATGCCCGGCGGGGGATTGTACAAATCCACCGACGGCGGCGATAACTGGAAGCCGTTGACGCGCGGATTGCCCGACGACCAATTCGTCGGCAAGATCGGAATCGCGGTCGCGCCCAGTAATCCCAACCGGCTGTGGGCCGTGGTCGACGATCTGGGAGCGGGCAACGCTCCCGCGCGCGGCGGGCGCGGACCCCAGCTCCACCCCTCGGGCGGCGTGTACATCTCCGACGACGCCGGCGCGAGCTGGAAGCTGGTTAATTCCGAGAACCGGCTGTGGGGCCGCGGATGGTATTTCGGCGGCGTCGCGGTGGATCCCACCAATCCCGACCGCGCCTACGTCATCAACACCGCGACCTACATGACCACCGACGGCGGCAAAACCTTCGTGCCAATCAAGGGCGCGCCCGGCGGCGACGATTATCACCAGATGTGGGTCAATCCCCGCGACGGCAATCGCCTGGTGCTCAGCTCGGATCAGGGCACCGTGGTCAGCGTCGACGGCGGCAAATCCTGGAGCACATGGTACAACCAGCCGACCGCGCAGATTTATCACGTCGCGGCCGACAATCGTTTTCCGTACTGGCTGTACGGAGCGCAGCAGGATAGCGGCGGCGTGAGCGTCGGCACGTGGTCGCGCGAAGGCGTGCTCGATTTCCGCGATTGGGAGCCGACTTGTCTTGCCGGGGAAAGCGACACGGTGGTGGCCGATCCCGACAACGGCGATATTTTATACGGGTTCAGCGGCGGCGGCATGGCGCGCTGCGACCAGCACCTGAATGTCCCGCTCTCTTCCGTGCAGTTGCCGGCGGATCCCGGAGATCCCAACCGCAAGACGTGGACCCTCCCCACTGTTTTCTCGCAAGCCGACCAAGCGCTGTATTTCGCGAACCAGTTCGTATTCCGTTCGCGCGATCGGGGGCGGACCTGGGAAAAAATCAGCCAGGACCTGACGCGGATGAATCCGCCGGTGCCCTCCACGCTCGATCCGCTCACGGCCAAGGATATCGACCAGCAGATGACGAATCGTTTCGGCGTGGTGTACGCGCTGGGACCGTCCCCGATGCGCGCAAACGTGGTCTGGGCCGGCACTGACGACGGCTTGATCTACGTCACGCGTGACGACGGAAAGAACTGGGACAACGTCACGCCACCGGCGATGACGCCGTGGAGCAAAGTGTCGGGGATCGAAGCCAGCCATTTCGACGAGGGCACAGCTTTCGCGTCCGTCGATCGTCATCGGCTGGCGGATATGAAGCCGTACATTTATCGCACCACCGACAGCGGAAAAACGTGGCGCAACGTCGTCGCGGGCATTCCTGACGGCGCATACGTCAACGCGGTGAAGGAAGATCCGCAGGCAAAGGGGTTGCTCTACGCGGCGACGGAGCTGCGCGTCTACGTCTCCTTCAATGACGGCGACCAGTGGCAGCCGCTCCAGCTCAACATGCCGGTGACTTCGGTGCGCGACATTATCGTTCATGGCGATGATCTCGACATCGCCACGCACGGTCGCGGATTCTGGGTGCTCGATCAGATGACGCCGCTGCGCGAGATCGCGGAGCGGGGATCGCAGATCGAAACGTCGCAGGCGTACCTGTTCAAGCCCGGCGAAACTCTCGCCATCCGCGCGGGAGGGATGGACGGGACGCCCCTGCCGCATGAGGAGCCGCAGGAACAAAATCCTCCGGGCGGCGTGGTCGCGTATTACTGGCTCAAATCGGCGGCGTCGCAGCCGCTCCGGATCGAACTGGTCGACGGCGCCGGCCGCGTGCATGCGTGTGAAGCGAGCGACACGCCGGTGCATCCGGTCGACACGGAAACCATCAACGTGCAAGCGTATTGGATGGAGCCGCCGGCTCCACCCTCCGCCCAGGCAGGAATGCATCGCGTTGCTCTGGGCGCGCCGGTGGGACGCGGATTCGGCGGCGGCGGTGGTCGCGGCGCTGCTCCTCCACGTCCGAATGATGCTTGCAGTTCGGTGCAGATCGTCGCTCCCGCGGGACGCGGACGCGGCGGGCGCGGCGGCGGCGGACTCCAGCCGGGCCAATACTCGGTCCGCCTGACCGTCGATGGCCAGACGTACACGCAGCCGGTGACCTTGAAACCGGATCCGCGAGGAATCCCCGAGCGCGTGAATTAGCAGTCTCTCGAGCAGTTGAGGACCCGGTTCTCTATCCTGGATACATGCGAATCACGGCGGCGGTTGCGGCGCTCACGGTCGTCCTGGCCGCTTACGGCGCCCGACCGACCGTCAAACCGAAGAAAGCTCCGCTGAGCGCCGAACAGCGCGCCGCGCAATCCATCGTGCGCTCCATGAGCCTGCGCGACCGCGTGGCGCAGCTCGTCATCGGAGTCTGCTACGGCGACGTGCCCAGCCGCAGATCACCCGAATACGAAAAATATCGGCACTGGGTCCGCGATCTGCGGATCGGCGGCCTGATCGTGAACAATCGCGTGCAGAACGGCCTGGTGCGCAACGCCGAGCCGCACGCCTTCGCGCTGTTTCTGAACCAGATGCAGAAGCTGGCGAGGACTCCGCTGATCGTGGGCGCCGATTTCGAGCGTGGCGCGTCGATGCGCGTGACCGAAGGTCCGAAATTTCCATACAACATGGCCATCGGCGCGGCCGGCGATCTCGACGCCGCGCGCTTCGAGGGTGCCGAAACCGCCCGCGAGGCGCGCGCCCTGGGCGTGCAGTGGATTTTCGCGCCGGTGTCGGACGTAAACAACAATCCTGCCAACCCAGTGATCAACATCCGCTCCTTCGGCGAGAATCCGGAACAGGTTTCGCGCTACGTGACCGCATACATCGAAGGCGCGCACTCGGACCCGAAGAATCGAGTACTGGTGACCGCCAAACATTTTCCCGGTCATGGCGACACCGATATCGACAGCCATCTCGGTCTGGCCCGTCTGGGCGCCTCGCGCGAGCGGATGAACGCGGTAGAGCTGAAACCGTTCGAAGCGGCGATCGCCGGCGGCGTGGACGCGATCATGACCGCGCACATGGCGGTCCCCGCGATCGAACCGGAGGAGATTCCCTCAACCGCGTCAGCCAAGGTGCTCACCGGACTTCTGCGCGACGAGCTGGGATTCAAGGGGCTGATCGTGACCGACGCACTCGATATGCTCGGCTTCGCGAGCCAGTTCAAATCGGGCGACGGCGTGGTCCGGGCGCTCCAGGCCGGCGCCGACGTGCTGCTGATGCCGCCCAATCCGGAGCAGGCCATTCGCGCCGTGCTCACTGCCGTCGCGCGAGGAGAAATTTCCAAACAGCGAATTGAGGAGAGCGCGGTTCGTGTCATCGCCGCCAAGATTCGAGTCGGCGTGATTCACAAGAAGCTGGTGGACTTGGACGAAGTGAGCGACGTTTTGGATTCGCCCGACGTGGAGCAGCGCGTTGAGGAAATGTCGGACCGCGCGGTGACGCTCGTAAAGAATGACCGCGGCGTGGTGCCCATCGCGCCGGCGAACGCGTGCCTGGTGGTCGCCGTCGAGCGGCGCATGTCGCAATACGGGCAGCACCTGGCGGCCGAATTTCGTACGCGCACGCCAAATGCGCGGATCACGTTCGTGGATCCCTCGATCCCGCTCGCCGCGATGACCGATGCCGTGGGCGACGTGAGTTCGTGCTCGTCGCTATCGATCGCGGTTTATCTGACCGGCGGAGCGATGGGCGGCGATCTGCCCGCGTTCGTCGAGAAACTGGTCGAGAGTCCCGCGCCTTCGGTGCTGATCGGCATGGGCAGCCCCTACGTTTTCGCGAATTTCCCCAAGGCGACCGCATTTCTCACCACCTTCAGCCCCACGACGCCCTCGGAAACGTCGGCGGTGAAGGCGCTGTTCGGCGAAATCCCCATCGGCGGAAAGTTGCCCGTCACGATTCCCGGCCTGGCGCAGTACGGCGATGGAATCCAACTCGCCGCTTCCAGACATTAGAATCGAGATTATGATCGAAATTACCTGGCTTGGACATGGCACCTACCAGATGCGCCTCACCACCGGTGAAGTGATCCTGGTGGACCCGTGGATCGAAGGCAATCCGTCGTTTCCGGCGAAGTTCAGCATCGAACGGGTGGACGTGATGCTGATCACGCACGGGCATTTCGACCATATTCACGACGCGCTGCCGCTGGCCAGGAAATTTTCGCCGCAGATCGTGGCGATTTTCGAGACCGCGCGCTGGCTCGAATCGAAAGGCGCCAAGAACACCATCGGGATGAACAAAGGCGGGACGGTGCCGGTAGGTCCCATCGCGGCGACCATGACACACGCCGTGCATAGCTGCGGAATTCTCGACGACGGAAAGATCATTTACGGCGGTGAAGCCGCGGGGTACGTCGTGCGCCTGCCCGACCGGCGCGGCGTGTATTGCGCCGGCGACACCAACGTGTTCACCGACATGCAACTGATTGAGCGCCTGTACCACCCCGAGCTTGCCTTTCTGCCCATCGGCGATCTGTACACCATGAGTCCGCGCGAGGCGGCGCTCGCCTGCCGCATGCTGAACGCGCGCAAGGTGATTCCTCTGCATTTCGGAACCTTCCCCCAACTGACGGGCCGCCCCGAGCAGCTCGCCGAGCTGATTCGCGACCTGCCGGATACCGAAGTGTGGACGCTCACCCCGGGCGTGCCCGTGCAATGGTGAATGATCGGCCGTGAATGAACGTGAATAAAAAAGTTCGTGTTCATTCGTGGCTGATCGTTATCCTTGCCGTTTTCGCGCTGCGCTTGCCCTTCCTCAACGAAGCCGTGCAAGGCGACGATCCTTACTACCTCTACGGGGCCGAGCACGCGCTGATCGATCCGCTGCACCCGGCGAGCGCGCGCTACATCTTTCAAGGCGACCTGGTGGATATGCGCGGGCATCCGCATCCGCCGCTCAATTCCTGGATTCTCGCGGCGCCCTTGGCGGCGCTGGGCGACGTTCGTGAGGCGCCATTTCACATTGGTTATATTCTCTGGTCGCTGATCGCGGCGCTGGCGGCGTGGTCGCTCGCGCGCCGCTTTTGCGATCGCCCCCTGCTCGCGACCCTCCTGTTCATTGCGGTGCCGGCGTTCGTCATCAACGGAACGTCGCTCGAAGCGGACCTGCCGTTTCTCGCGCTGTGGATGCTTGCCGTGGCGATGTTGGTGAAAGGCGTGGATGAAAATTCGCGCTGGCCGCTGGCGATCTCGGCGTTGTCTGGAGCGCTCGCCGGGATAGCCGCATATCAGGCGATTCTGCTCACGCCGATCCTCGCGATCTACGTGTGGCGCAAGCGGCCCACGGCAATCGGACCGTGGCTCGCGATTTTCGCCGCGCCCGTGGCGATCAGCGCATGGCAGCTTTTCGAACTGGCGACTCGTGGTGCGCTGCCGATCGCCATGCTCGCGGGCTACATGAAAACGTACAGTCTTCAGACGGGATCAAACAAGCTGCACAGCGCGGCGGCGCTGGTGGCGCACGCGGGTTGGATTCTTTCCCCGCTCATCGTTGTGTTCTGGCGCGGACCCCGCTGGCGCTGGATCGCCGCCGTCGCTGCCGCTGCCGCTGCCGCGATCTACGATCCCAATCCGCTGTTCTGGTTCTCCATCGGCTGCGGAGTCCTGTTGCTTTGTTCCTGCATTCGTAGCGATTTTTTGGGCGCATGGATCGCCATTTTTTTTGGCGCGTCGGCGTTCCTGTTTTTTGCCGGATCGGCGCGCTATCTGCTTCCGATGGCCGCGCCGGTCGCGATTCTGGCCGCGCGCCACGTGAATTCCCGCGTGCTCGCGGCTGGATTTTGCCTGCAAGTGGCGCTGGCGCTCGCGCTGGCCATGGTCAATTTCGAGCATTGGAACGCCTATCGCAGTTTTGCGGCGTCGCTCGGTCCCGAAGTGCGGGAGCATCGCACCTGGATCAACGCGGAGTGGGGATTGCGATTTTATCTCGAAGCGGAAGGCGCGCTGCCCATCCCCAAAGATCCGCCGCTGCGCCCCGGCGACATCATCGTTTCAAGCGACCTCGCCTACCCGCTACCGGTGCATGCGCCGCTCGCGCCGGTCGCCACTATGGAAATCCGGCCGAGGATCCCATTGCGCATCATTTCACTCGACGGACGCTCGGCGTATTCCGTGGCGTCGGCGCGCGGACTGCTTCCCTTTGAAATTTCCAGCGCGACCATCGATCGCGTGCGCGCCGAAATCGTGGTCGAGCGCAAACCCGAGCTTACCTGGATCGATCCCAAGGACCCACGCGCCGCGGCGCAGATCGTCAGCGGAATGTACCCCGACGGCTGGATTTCGCGCCAGGCCACCGTCCTGCTGAAGCGTCCGCCCGGCGAGGCGAAACTCGTTGCTACGATTTACATCCAGGACATCGCGCCGGCTCGTCGGGTTTCGATTTCCGCCGATGGCCAAACAGTCGCTGATCAGATTTTCCCCGCGCCCGGTTTGTATACAATGTCCGCGGCCGTGAGCGGTTCCTCTTCCGACGTGACGGTCACGCTGAACGTCGACAAAACTTTTTCAACCGCCACGGACAAACGCGAATTAGGCGTAGTGGTCGCCGGAATCGGATTCAAATAGAGCTTTTGGCGATGTCCACCAGGTCGCTGAACACGCCGTAGGCGGTCTGCTCCACTCCGGGATTCAGCTCGACCGTCCCGATCTCGCCCATCAGGTCCGTGTCGAGCAGCAGGAGGCTCGAGGTGTGGTGCGTGCTCGCCAGGATGTCGCTTTCCGCGATCACTTCGGCGCGCACGCGCAGCTTGATTCCGCCCGCGGTGGTTCGCGCGCGGCTCACCAGTCGAATCGTTTTCGCCTGCGCCTTGAGCGCGAGCAGCTTTTCGGGCGTGAGCCGGCCGATTCCGCGGCGATCGACCTCGAGAGGCGTCGCACGCGCGTCCATGAGCACATTCGCCAGCGCTGCGGTTTTCGCCGCGGCGTCCCACCCGTCGATATCGAAGGTTGCATCGGCCTCGGCGATGCCGATGCGGCGCGCTTCCTCGACGCCTTCCTCGAGCGTACGGCCGACGCGCATCGCTTCGATCACCACATTGGTGGTGGAATTGAGCACGCCGGTGAATCCGCGGATCTTGCATCCCGGAAGATTGTTGCGGACCAGATTGAAAACCGGCGCGCCGTCCATCACGATCGATTCGAAGCGGAACTCGACTCCGGCCCGCCGCGCCTCTTCGGCCAGCGCGGCGTAGGCGTGGGCGATGGGTCCCTTGTTCGCGGTCACCACATGGATCCCGCGCGCGAACGCGGCGCGGATATGCGAGATCGCCGGCTCGCCCGTAGCCGGATTGAGCGTGGTCAGCTCGATCGCGACTTCGGGCTTTGCGCGGTCGAGAAATTCGGCGGGAGATTCGATGCGCTTCGCGAAATCCGGTTCAAGCGGCAGTCCGTGCGCGTCGATCGCGGTACCGTGGCGCAGGGTCTGAATCGCGACGATACGGAACGGAAAGATCTTGCGTTGCGCGTGCAACAAGCGCGCGAAGGCGCGGCCTACGTTTCCGTATCCGAACAGTGCGAGGTTCAGAAGTCGATCCGGTCCATTAAGGAATTCAGATCCGATTCTAACGTAGTGCGCGAGCGGCGCAGTTGCGCCTGCGTGTCACGCAGCGCCGCGAGCTTCGATTCGCTCGAGGCAAGCTGCCGCGCGTACTGTTGGACCAATTCCTGCTGCCCGCTAACGTTGTTCAGGCTTTGAATATTGGCGCGCGTGCGCTGCTGATCCTGCGTAAGATCGGCGATATCGTTTTCCGCGCGCTTTTGCGCGGCTTGGTTGTCGGCGATCTCGCGCTTCTTCTGGATAATTTGCTCCAGCTCGCGCCGCTGCGCGTCGCTGAGCGGCTTGTTTTCGATCCACGCCGCGAGGAAGTCCGGAGCCATGTCGGAAACTGCCCAGGTCTGGTCGAACACGCGCTCTTCTTTCACCGGAAACGATGCGTTGCCTGACGAAGCGAGCTTCACTTCGAAGCGGTACGCATTTGCGGTGCGCTCGGCTGGAGTCTGGTTCAGCAGCTTGTAGCCGGACCGTTCGGCATGTTCAATAATGAGCGTCTTGGGTTTCGCGTCGACGTTGTGGATGGTGTAGGTTCGCGTCTCCTCGATCGCGGAGCGGGTGGTGAGCACTCCGCGCCGGAAATGAACTTCGCGCACCACATTGCTTGAAGTGTCCCATTTCGTCGTAACGCGGGTTCCCAGGTCGACTCCGTAGGTGATGAGGCGCTTGTCCCCGGCCTTGACCGTTTCCACGAGCGCTTCGCCGGCGTAGGTGTTCGATTCGTAGACCGTGATCGGTCCGCCGTCGAGCGTTTTGCCGGTGTTGTTGGTGATCTCGGCGGCGTCCATGGGATGAAGTCCGAAGCTTTCCATGTAGATGAGCAGCTTGCGCGTGTCGATTTTCTGCTGAAGGAAGGGCAGCATCGCGGATTCGCCCTTCTTGACCGTGACCGGCGATGAAAAACTGTATTCGAACAGCTCGCCCGCATCCGATCCCTCAGCGCTCGCGGCGACGGAGGATTCGACATTGGCCGCATCCCGATACGCGCCGCCGCCGAATCCACCGCCGATCCCGGCGTTCCCTCCAACGCGAATCCGTTGCGGGGCCTTAGCCATGGCGGGCGAAGGCGGCGCGGCTGCTGCGCTAACGACCCCGCCAATAATTCCGCCCTGCAACACCACCGGCGCGACCGCTTGATTCTCCGCCAGTTCCGCTTCCGGCCGCGTGATGTATTTGGGCGGATACAACTGCGTGATGAAGGAAATCGGTTTTCCCGAAACCACGCTCAGCCGCACGTTCGACCAATCCTCACCCGTCGTGTTATCGACAATCGCCCAGCCCTCAAGCGTCGGTTGAGATTCTACCCCAAACACCAAACGATAGCTGGACTTCCAAACTGGAGACGGGATGGTATAACGGGCGATCAGCTCGCGCGCGGCGCTGCCGGTGGAATCGATGTAAATGCTGCGGCGATCCTTCGAATGCGCCTGGCTCAGCACGGTGAGATAATCCTTGAGCAGCGCCTGGAGCTTCGGATCGGCAAATTTCACTGCGCTCGCCGCGCTGAGATCATAGCGGCGGATTTCGCCCGAATCGTCGAGCAGCGTCACGGTTTGCTGCTCGGCTTGCTTTTCGCTGGCCGCGACCAGCCGCGCGCTGACGATCGCGCCGGCCACGGTTTCTCCGCCCAGCTTCAGTTCGACGCGCGCGCCTTTCATCTGGTCGAGAAACGCCGCGAGCGACGACCCATCGCCCACCGCGAACGGGAAATTCTCCAGGCGTTTTTCGAGCGGCTCACTGGCATCATAGCGGACGCTGGTGACTTTCGCCCCGTTCCGATCGGTCACAGTGAGCGATTTGAGCACATCGTTCATGTCGCCGGCTTTGAACTCCAGGCGCGCGGTTTCGCCCGGCTGAAGCTGGCCGGCGCGGGTGAAATAGGCGACGCCGTGCTTGTACAGAATGACCTCACGAACCGGCAGATCGGCCGCGAAACACGTTGCCAACGCGGCTTGAATCCAAACAATTTGCTTCAACATTGTGGGACCTCGAAACTGGAGACACCATCCCGGCGCGGGATGTTCCCTGAGCGCGTTTCGCGCTTGACACGAACGAGCGGCAGGCGCGAGACTCGTATGAGTTGTTTTCCTCCAGTCTAGCGTATCGGAGCAAAAGGTTGACCAAATTACTCGCGGCATTCGCTTGCGCGTTTGCAGCCACCGGCTTGGCGCAAGTCGGCAACTACCTGGGACCCGGCGTGATGAGCAACGGGGCCGGGACCATCGGTCAGCGTAGCGGGTCGGCGGTGGATTTGAGATTCTTCGCCGATGTCGCCGGCTTTTACGACACCGGCTACACTCCGTACGAGGTCAACTCCAAAGGGCAACTGGTCACGCTCAACGGCTTGTACGGTGAGCAGATCGAATTCGGCGCGTACGGCACGCATACCTGGCGCGACGCGCTTGTGGGGCTCAATTTCACCGGCTCCCTGTACCATTTCGACAACTTCTCCCAAGCCGACGGCAGTTATCTGAACCTGACAGCGGGCTACACGTGGCAAAAGTCGCGGCACTGGGTGTTCGATTTGCGGGGCCTCGGCGGCTTGACCACGCTCCCGTATTCTTTTGGATATGCCGGGTACTACGAGCCGACGGCGGTAGCCGCCCAGCCGACCTCGGTGCTTTTCGATAATCGGTTTTATTTTGTTCAATCCGGCGCCGACATGACATATGTTCAGTCGGCGCGCACCAGCTACACGGCCGGAGCGGACGGGTTTCTGAGCCGATACCAGGGACCCGGGCTAGCCGGGATGGAGGGTTTTGACGCCCGAGGCACCATCCAGCACCGCCTGTCGAAAACCAAGACCGTCGGTTTCACTTACACGCATTTCGATATGAACTTCACCGCCACTTTCGGACATTCGGATACCGACATGGGCGAGGCTTTTTTCGCCACCAGTCTGGGGAAACATTGGACATTCCGGATCATGGCCGGAACTTTCCACGCCGATGTCAGCGGCGTGCACCAGATCGCGATCAATCCGGTGATCGCCGCATTGCTCGGGACCTCGGCAGGCTACCAGACGTTTTATCGCAGCGACTTTTATCCGGCCGGCAACGTAAACCTCGAAGCCAAGCTGAAAAATTCATCGCTCGGATTCAATTACCTCGAGACGGTCGTCCCCGGCAACGGGATTTACCTTACTTCGCGGCAAACGTCGGGTACCGCGTACTACAGCTACACCGGGATCAAGAAGTGGAATCTCGGAATCAGCGGCGGCTATTACAGCCTCAATACCATCGGGCAGGGGTTCGCGCCGTATTCGGGGTTCAGCGGCGGCGCGGGCTTCACCTACGGCCTCTCCCGCATGTTTCACATCGTCGGGCGTTACGACTACCGGCGCCAGGAAATCGTATTGGCGAACGGTTTTCGCAACAACAGCTATCGCGCAAGCCTGGGGCTCGCGTTCAGCCCCGGCGACGTGCCGCTTTCGCTGTGGTGATTTCATGCCGGGCGCGCCTCTCCTGCTGGTGGATGACGAACAGGCTCTTCTAGACCTGCTGAAAAAATATCTGGAGCGGCTGGGCTACACCGTGGTGGCGCGGAGCTCGCCCGAACAGGCGCTCGAAATCTTCGACCAGGACCCGCACCGCTTCGCGCTGGTGATGACCGATCTTTCCTTCCCCACCATCAGCGGTGAGCAGATGCTGGAGCGCATGCGCGCGCGCAATCCGCAACTGCGCGCGATCATCTCAAGCGGATATCCCCACGAGCCGCGCTCGACCCACACCGCATTCCTGTTGAAACCGTACGCGCCGAAAATGCTCGCTGACCTGATCGCCCGTGCTCTGAATCGGCCGGAATGAACGCAGGTGAACGTGAATCCGACGTTCACGTTTATTCACATGCATTAACCGCCAGTGATGTGGCAGTCAATTCCTGCCACAAAGATCCGGCGTCTGGCACATTCCGCCGGGGCAGGTGGGCATCGCGGCTTCGCCCGACCGTCCGTTGGCGCGCGCCGAAAAGGTCGAAAACTGAACTTGCAGATGCTTTTCGCCGCATTTCGGACACAGCACCTGGTCATCGGCGCGGCGCACCAGCTTTTCGAACTTCGTACCGCAGTCATCGCACAGATATTCGAAGATGGGCATAATTTACTCGAGTAACGTCATTGCTATTTTATCAATCCACGCGCGGACTTCGCCCGAGGACGCGGAAAAATCGTTCACCATAATGGAGAAGGCCAGCGTCCCGCGCGACCGGCTGTCGGCGTAACCGGAAAGCGCCAGAGCGCGGCTGAGCGACCCCGTCTTGGCCCGAATTCCCTTGCCCTCCGACATGCAGCACAGCCGGTGCGAGAGCGTCCCGTCTTCGCCGCCCACCGGCAGCAGCGACATCCACGTGTCGCGGTACTTGGTTCGGTTCAGATACGCCAGCAGACGCGTCATCGCGCGCGGCGTCACCATTGCGCCGCGCGACAATCCCGACCCGTCCTCGAATCGCGACTCCTCCTTCGCCACGCCGATCTCGCGCAGCATCGCGTTCATTTCTTCAAGACCCGCCTCGCGCGTCCCCTGGTGCCGCGCATACCGTCCGACTTCGCGGAGCATCAGCTCGGCGTACAGATTCTGGCTCACCTTGTCCATCACCTGCAACAGATCGGTGAGCGGCGGCGAGGTTCGCGAAGCCACCACCGTGCCGAGCGTCACGTCGTAGTCGTCCGTCGCGGTTCTGTGGCGCGCGACCGGCTGTCCATGGATCGCCACGCCCCGGCGCTGAAGCGCATCGTACAGAGCGCACGCCGCATAGTACGCCGGATCGTCGATGGCGACGGATTCTTTCACCACCGCGCCCGATTGGATGCTGCCCCACAACAGGATCTGGCGCGAGCCCGTAGGCCGCGCCATGCGGATTTTCGATTCCTCCCCGCGCGCCACGGTAGTCACGCGATTATCGATGGCGAAATATTCGAGCGGCGGATCGACGGCCACGCTGGTATCGTCGCCGGAACGGCTCCCCGCGCGGATGGTGAAGGAAACCATGTTGTCGTTGACCGTCAGCGCGCTCACCGGCGCGCCGAAATCGCGCAGCGCGTCGTCCTGCGTCCAACTGGGCGGATACGGGACCCAGGGATAGAGCCGGTCGTCACCGACGATGTCGCCGTCCACGCGGCGCACGCCCGCCGCAACGATTTGGCCGGCCAGATCGTCGATAGGGGCGAGTCCCGGCCGCAGCACCGCGTCTTTTTGATACGGAAAAACCTGGCCGGAAAGCGACGGATCGCCGCTACCGGCGAGCACCAGGTCGCCCGACGGCTCGCGCACCACCTGCGTGGTGAAACGATAGTCCGGCCCGAGCCGCAGCAGCGCCAGCGCGCTAGTGAACAGCTTCATGTTCGAGGCGGGCAGAAATAACTTATCCGCATTGCGCTGATAGATGGTCTTCCCCGTGGCCAGATCCACGACGTGGATTCCGAAAAATCCGCGGCCGACGGGTCCACTTGCATCCGCGAGCGAATCAATGCGATGCTCCAGGTCTGTGGCCGCGGAGCACAAACCAGTGCACAAAATCCCAACCGAAAGTCCCAGCGCGGCGCAACGCATGATTCTTCGAGCATCGCACAACTGGCGCACGCCGGCGCTGCTGTTCGTGGGAATCTATCTGTTCTCCGGCCTCAGCCGCATCGCCACTTCCTTCGATTCGCGCTGGAGCGTGTACATCGCCATGAGCCTGTGGAACCACGGCCACACATATCTCGACGAATATCCGCGCGCGATTTTTCCCGAAGAGTACGCGCTTGAATGCGTGGATGACGCGGGCCGCGTCCGCACGCACGTTCCGGCGTGCGACGGCCACTGGTACAACAGCTATCCCATCGGCGGACCGGTGCTCGAAACGCCTCTCATTGTTGCGGCGGTTGAAGTTCTGCGCGCCGCGCGGCCGCTGCTCGCGCACTTTCATTCTTCGCAGCCGGTGATCGCCGGATTTCTCAACGCCGATTACGACATCGCGCATCCCATTATCGAAGAGGAATGCGCTACATTTCTGCTGGCCTGCTCCGCGTTGATGATGTACTTCATTGCGCGGCGGTTTTTGTCCAATGCCCGAGCGGTATGGCTCGCGCTGCTGTTCGCGCTGGCGACTTCGGCTTACAGCGTCGCCGGCCGCGCGCTATGGCAGCACACGCCATCCACGCTGCTGCTGACCATCGTTATTTATCTGCTGCTGCGCTCCGAAGAGCGCCCGGCGCTGGCAGCATGGGCCGGACTCCCGGTCGCGCTCGCCTATACCGTGCGGCCCACCGACGCGCTTTTCGTCTTGATTTTCACCGCCTATGTCGCCCTCCGGCGCCGCGCGTATCTCCCGGGATATCTGCTGGCCGCGGCTCCCGTCGCGATCGCGTTCATCTGGTATAACGAATCGGTCTATCACGCCATTCTTTCGCCCTACTATCGCACGCCGCTTGACGGATTCCTTCCGCGCAACTGGCCCCGGCTTGGCGTAGGTCTCGCGGGCAATCTGATCAGCCCTTCGCGCGGGTTGTTTATCTACACGCCAGTGTTTCTGTTCGCGATCTGGAGCATGATCCGCCGCAAATGGCGCGCTCCGCTGGCGCCCTGGCTTGCCGCGCTCGCCGGGCTGCACTGGCTTGCCGTTTCCGCCTACATCGCCAACTGGTGGGGCGGCGACAGCTACGGACCGCGCTTCTTCACCGACATGACGCCGGTTTTCGTGCTGTTCCTGATCCCCTACTTTGAGGATTGGACCGGTTTGACGCGTACCGCGCGCGCGGCCTTTCTCACCCTCGCGCTCATCGGGTTCGCCATCCACCTGCGCGGCGGCTGGTCGCCGGCGGTCTATGAATGGAACGTGAAGCCGGCCGATATCGATCGTCATCCCGAGCGCAACTGGGACTGGTCCGATCCGCAGTTCTTGAGAGGACTACCTCCTTGGTCCAAGGAGTAAGTAGAAACCCCTAAACTCTGGTACCCCTTCGGCCGATGTCTTCAGTATCGACCTATGGCCCCTAATGCCGCGCCGCCGCACAACGCCGCCGCCGCGGTAGCGCCCGAAAAGGACGAACTCGAACACCTCAAGGGGTTGTTTCTCTCCAGCCTCACCCACGAAGTCCGCACTCCGCTGAGCGGAATTTTGGGCATGGCCGACCTTTTGCTGGAGACCACCCTCGACGAGGAACAGCGCGAATACGTCCACGCGGCACGGCTTTGCGCCGAAAACCTGCTGGATCTGCTGAACTCGGCGCTGGAGTATACGGCGCTCGAGGCGGGACAGCTAGCGCTCGACGAGAGCGAGTTCAGCATCAAGGAAATGATCGAAGCCGCGGTGAACCGGCAGCTTACACGCGCACGGGCCAAGGGCGTCCGCCTTTTCGCCACGCTCGAGGCGGGTCTTCCAGAAACTACCATCGGCGATGGCCCCAAGACTCGGGAGCTCATGGGGCACATCCTCAGCAACGCGGTGAAGTTTACGCCGTCGGGCACCGTCGAAGTCCGCGTCTCGGTCCATTCCGATGCCGCGGGACCGTGGCTGGTGACCGAAGTGCGGGACACCGGCATCGGCATTCCCGCGGATCGCCTGGAGGCGATCTTCGAATCCTTCCGTCAGGTGGAGAGCGGCCTTGCGCGGACCTACCCCGGGCTGGGGCTGGGACTGGCGCTGGCGCGCAAGCTCGCCGCGCTGATGGGCGGGACGATTTCGGTGCAAAGCAAGCCGGGCCAGGGATCGGTCTTCACAGTGCGGCTGCCCCTGCGCGCCGCCTCCGAGCACACTGCTGTGTCACCGTCGCCTGAGTCTCGCCCCATAATCCTGGTGGTGGAAGACAACCCCGTGAATCTGACCGTCTTGCGCCACATGCTCGAGCGCCATGACGTGGACGTCGATTGCGTCGCCTCGGGCCCCGAAGCGATCCAGGCCGCGGCCCAGCGCCGCTACGATGTGGTCCTGATGGATATCCAAATGCCTGAGATGGACGGCCTTCGCGCCACGGCCGAGCTCCGCAAAATCCCCGGGTACGCGAACGTCCCGATCCTGGCGCTGACCGCGACCACCTCGGACGAGATGCGCGACCTGTGCCGCAACGCCGGAATGCAGGCGTTTCTGTTGAAACCGATCGAATCGGCCTCGTTATGGTCGGCCGTTTCGAAATTCCTGAAGTGAGGCGTCAAAACTCCCGCGCCGAGCGGGAAACTCCGGCCAGATCTGCCACGCAAATCGGGTCGTTGGCAAACAGGCCGATCGCATACTCGACGCCTGCCGTCAGGCCCAGCGCGCGCGCCGAGGTCAGTTGCAGATCCAGATACGACTTCCCGGCAAGCTGGCTCGCGTGGCAGCGCATCGCGGATTCCCACTCCTTGACGACAGCGGAAATATCCACGATCAGATCAGGGCGGCCTGGGTTTGTAGTAAGGTGCGTCGTGATGTTGTAGAAAAAGAGGCTCCCGATTTTGTGCGGCGGCTGGTCGCGCAGCTCCTCCAATCCGCCGTATCGCGCCAGGCGGCAGGCGTCGCGAACGGTGCGGCCCACGGCTGTATGATCGGGATGCTGATTTTCCGCCGGATTCGGCGCGAGGACGATCTGGGGACGTGACTTGCGGATTTCTTCCGCGATCCGCATGCTGTTCCGTGGGGAATGTTCGATGTGGCAATCGCCTCCGAAGTCGAGAAACTCGATTTCCGCCCCCATGAGCGCCGCCGCGTCGCGCGCCTCCTGCTCGCGACCTTCCGGCGATCCGCGCGATCCGGCCTCCCCGCGCGACAGCACCAGCATCTTGACCGCTGTGCCGCGACGAATCTCCTGGATCAGCACCGCCGCGCAGCCGAATTCGATGTCGTCGGGGTGCGGACCGACCGCCAGAATCTTCAATTCAGGATCTCCCGATAATAGCTTTCGTACTGCGGAATAATCAGCGTGGTGTCGAAGCGCGTCTCGGCGGTGCGCCGCGCGGCGGCCGACATCCGCTCGTAAAGCGCGTCATCGGTCAGCAGCTCGATCACCCGGTGCGCCTGCGCCTCGACGTCCCCGACCGGTTCGAGGTACCCGTCGGCGCCATGCGTGATGAGCTCGGGAACGCCGCCGGTTTCGGTCGCCACGGGAGGAACTCCGCACGCCATCGCTTCGAGCGCCGCGAGCCCGAACGACTCCATTTCGCTGGGAAGCAGGAAAACGTGGCTCTGCGGGATCAGCTCCTCTACGTGATCACGTTTGCCCAGGAATTCGACGCGATCCGCGACGCCCAAACGCCGCGCGAGCGACTCCGCCGGTCCGCGTTCCGGACCGTCGCCGACCATCCACAGCGTCGCTGGCGTAGACCGCACCACTTCGGCGAGAATCCGCACGCAGTCGAGCGGCCGCTTCACCGGGCGGAAATTCGAAAGGTGGAGCAGGCGCTTCTGCTCGGGCCGGCGATCGGGCGCGGGGCGATAAACTTCGCAATTGACGAAATTATGAATCACCCGGATTTCGTTCGCGACGCCGAAAACCTCGATCGTCTGTTCGCGCAGGTGCCGGCTGATCGCGGTAATCCCGTCGGATTGCTCGATTGAAAATTTGGTAATCGGAAAATAGGAGCGGTCCGAACCGACCAGCGTGATATCGGTGCCGTGCAGCGTGGTGATGAAAGGCAGACGGCGCGCCGTGGTCATCTGCTTGGCCAGCAGCGCGGCGATCGAGTGCGGAATCGCGTAGTGCACGTGCAGCAGGTCGAGGCCATAACATTCGGCGACCTCCGCCATGCGCGAGGCGAGCGCCAGGCAATACGGCGGATATTGAAACAGCGGATAGGTGGACACCTCCACTTCGTGATAATGAATGCGCGGCAGATCCTGGTCCAGGCGAATGGGATTCGCGTAGGTAATGAAGTGAATCTCATGTCCGCGCGCGGCCAGTTCGCGCCCCAGTTCCGTCGCGACGATGCCGCTGCCGCCGTAAGTGGGGTAGCACGTGATCCCGATTTTCATCGCCTGCTCGATTTTCTCAATTCCGTGGCCCTGGCGGACGGGGTTTCCAATCCGGGCGCGCTAGCGATAAAGTGGAGCAGAGGCGCATCATGACTACCAGAAGAGAGATCCTCAAGGGCTCGCTCGCCGCGTGCGCGATGCGCTTAAGCGCCGCCGACGTGAACCAGAATCGGCACGGCTTCAAACTCGGCATCATCACCGACGAACTCACGACGAATCTCGATGAGGCGGCCGATTTCCTGGCCAGCTACAACCTGCATTGGTGCGAGCTGCGCGAGATCTACAACAAGAACCTGATGAATTCGCCGCAGGCGGATCTGGATCGCGCCAAAAAGGTGCTCCAACAGCACAAGCTGCAAGTGAGTGAGATCGGCTCGCCGATTTTCAAATGGAATCTGCCCCAAGCGCCCGCCAAAGCCAACGAAAAACGTGACGAATTCAAGGCGAATTTCACCGAGCAGGACGCGGATATGCTCCTCGATCGCGCGTTCCGGCTGGCGCGTTTCTTCGGCACCAACAAGGTGCGCATTTTCGCCTATTGGCGCGTCGAGGACCGTGAGAAAGCCTATCCTTACATCCGCGAGCGCCTGGCTAAGGGGGCGCACCTTGCAGCGAAAAACGATATTATCCTGACGCTCGAAAATGAGTACGCATGCAACGTCGGAACCGGCAAGGAACTGGGCCGGATTTTGAAGGACGTCAACTCTCCGCACCTGCGCGGCAACTGGGACCCGGGCAACGCCGCGTTTCTCGACGAGGTTCCCTATCCCGACGGCTACAATGCCGTGCGCGGATTGTTCGCGCACATGCACGTGAAGGACGCGCGCAGGAATCCGCAGACGGGCAAGTGGGAATGGCGTCCGGTGGGCGGAGGAATCATCGATTTCAAGGGTCAGTTCGAGGCCCTGCGGCGCGAGAAGTACGACGGCACAATTTCGCTGGAGACGCACTATCGCCGTCCGGATGGAAACAAAATCGAGAGCACGCGCGAATCACTCGAAGGGTTACTGAAAGTTATCTGAGGATGGGCACGCCCGGCCAACGCGGGCATGATGAGGCGCGGCATTCATGCCGCGCCTTGGTCGGAGCGGTTAAAGAAGTTCGAAAAAGGAGCTCAACCGTGGAAATTAACCGGCGGAATTTTATAAAAACGGGGGCGGGCGTGGCGGCAGCGATGCAGTCGGCGCAAATTTTGGGCGCCAACGACCGGATTCGCGTCGCGGTGATCGGCCTGCGCGGCCGCGGCTTCGACCATCTGAAAACCTATCACAAGATCGAAGGCGTGGAGATCGCCGCGGTCTGCGACATCGACGAAAACGTGATGGCGAAACGGCTCGCGGATCTGGAAGCGATGGGCGCACCCAAACCCGCGACCTACGTCGATGTCCGCAAGCTCCTGGAGGACAAGTCCATCGACGCGGTCTCCATCGCCGCGCCCAACCACTGGCATTCGCTCATGGGAATCTGGGCGTGCCAGGCGGGAAAGGACGCCTACGTCGAAAAGCCGTGCTCGCACAACTGGTTTGAAGGGAAACAACTGGTCGCGGCGACAAAAAAATATAACCGCATCGTGCAACACGGAACGCAAAGCCGTTCGAGCACCGGCGCGATCGAAGGGATCAACCACCTGCGCACCGGCCTGGTGGGCGACGTTTATCTATCGCGCGGCCTGTGCTACAAATGGCGCGACACCATCGGCCGCGCACCGGCCGAGGCGGTGCCTCCGGGCGTGCACTACGACCTGTGGCTGGGCCCGGCGCCTGACCGCGGCTTCACCAAAAATCGTTTCCACTACAACTGGCACTGGTTCTGGGACACCGGCAACGGCGACATCGGCAACCAGGGCATTCACGAAATGGACACCGCGCGCTGGGGCCTGGGCGTGAAATTCCCCACGAAGGCTTCGGCCATCGGCGGCCACTTCATGTTCGACGACGATCAGCAGACCCCCAACGTTCTGAACTGCGCCTTCGAGTTCGAAGGAAGCGACGGCAAAAAATGCATGCTGGAGTTCGAGGTCCGGCACTGGATCACAAACCACGAAGCCGAGATCGGCACGTGGGGCACGAGCGCGCTTCCGCCCGCGGGCCTGAACGTGGACGCGAAACCTGCTCCTTCGTCCGCCAAGCTCGGTCCGGCCAGTGGAAAGCCCGGAACCATCGGCAATCTTTTCTACGGCCCCAAGGGTTACCTGGCGATCCAGGAATACACAACCTATAAATCCTGGCTGGGCGAGAAGCAGGAACCGGGTCCCAGCGGCAAGGGCAAAGAGACCAACTTCGAGAACTTCATCGACTGCGTCCGCAGCCGCAACGCGGCGAAGCTGAACGCGCCCATCGAGGAAGGCCACATCTCCGCCACGCTGGTGCATCTGGCCAACGTGTCTTATCGCCTCGGCCGCACACTGCGTTTCAATCCGGACACCGAGCAGGTGATCGGCGATGAAGAAGCCAACCGGCTGCTCCGCGACGCCGACCGCGGCTATCGCAAGGGCTTCGAAGTTCCCGAGAACGTGTGACCTCCCGGCGGCGATTTCTGGCTGCGACGGGTGCGGCGATGGTCATGCAATCGCCCGTGTCTGCCAAAACCGGCAGCGTGGAACTGGGAGTTTGCGGATCGCCCGAGAATTTTTCCGCAGCCGTCGAATACGGATTCGATTACTACGAGCCCAGCGCCGCCGCGCTCGCCGCCATGACCGACGCGCAATTCGCCGCGTTTCGCGATCGCGTCCTCAGCTCCCCCATCCGCTGCGAATGCTTCAACAGCCTGATCCGGACGCTGAAAGTAGTCGGACCGGAGGTGGATCTCGATGCGGTCTCCTCTTATCTCGACTCGACCCTCAGTCGATGCCGCGATCTTGGCGGCCAAATCGCCGTGTGGGGCAGCGCCGGATCGCGCAACGTCCCCGAAAATTTTTCACGCGAGCGCGGCTGGGAGCAGATCAAAGTTTTTCTCGCGCGCGCGGGCGACATCGCCCGAGCGAAGCACATGCTGATCGCGATCGAGCCGCTGCGCCGCCAGGAAAGCAACATCATCAACACCGGCGCGGAGGCGCTGAAGCTGGTGCGCGAAGTGAATCATCCGCAAGTGCAGATGATCATCGATTACTACCACCTGCGCGAGGAACACGAAGATCCGGAGATCCTCCGCACCGCGCGCGAGCACATCGTGCACCTGCATTTCGCCAATCCCGCCGGCCGGCGCTGGCCGCACGATGCGAGCGAAGATCCCGTCTACGCGCGCTTCTTTGAATTGCTCAAAGAAACCGGATTTGAAGGCGGCCTCTCGATTGAAGGAAACGGAACGTTTAAAGAAGACGCACAGGCCAGCCTGAAATTTTTCCGCGCGGAATTGAGCTAATCGGTCACCCGGCGAGCCCCGCCGCCACGCCTTTCATATACCCGATCGAGTGCTGTGCCCCGGGCAGCGGATTCTCCGCCTCGATCTCATATTCGAGATCCACCGAGCCGCGATATCCCATCTTCTTCAACTGCTTGAAAATCGCGACAATCGGCAGCACGCCCTCGCCCACCGCGCATTGGCTGTCTTTGTCCGTCTTGTTCTTCAGATCCTTCATGTGCATCGCGAACAGCCTCGGCCCCGCCGCCGCGATATCCGCGATCACATCCGCCCCTCCGCGCGTCGCATGCCCGATGTCGATGCACAATCCCATTCGCGGGTCCATATTCTTCACCGCGTCAAGCGCGACTTGCGGAATGGGAAAATTCTTGTCCTCCGGCCCGTGCGTATGGATCGCGACTCTGATATC
>DATJVN010000116.1:0-5807 GCA_035501755.1 Bryobacteraceae bacterium
CAACGCAACACGCCGATTCAGAGCCGTGCGCGTGAGCAAGCGGCCTTTGAGTTAAGGCTCGGCGGGACCGGCCACGGCGGCGTGGAGGTTCCGGACCTGGGTTCGATGATCGAGCAGGTGAAGGCGCTGGAGCAGCGCGTACTTCTTCCACCCCAGCTCCGCGAAAAAGATCTGCGGCGCCGTCAGGCCGTCCTCCATTTTACGAAGAGTCACCACTACGGTCCGGACCGTCGGCGCGTCCCTGGGCGTTTCATCGGAGGCGTCATCGAGCACCTCGATCATCGAGCGATTCGCGTCGCGAAGTTCGGCCGCCAGAAGGTCCCACGGCGCCCATTCGCCGGCTCCGGATCGAAGCGCCTCGTACACGGGCGGAAGCGGCGGGCGGCGGCCGGCGAGCAGGTGGCGCAGTTCCTCGGCGCCCCGGACCTGCGTCTGCGCGATGTGATCCACCACCTCCGCGATGGTCCACTTGCCGGGAATCGGGCGCACTCTTGCCTGCGCGGGGTTTACCGCGTCCACGGCGCGCTCGATCTCGGCTGCCGCGGCGCGGATCTTTTCGCGGATCGCGGACGCGCTCATTTCCGTGGCGCGCTTCTCCAGATAATCGAGCATGTAAATGGATTCCGGTGCGAGCGGAGATCCGTCCACCGCAGTCATTTGAGATTCACTCGGCTGCACGTTGGCCTCCTCTCGTTATTGGACCACCAGTTTGCCGCCGCTTTCCCGGATGCGCACCGGATCGGCCGAAGCGCACGCCGGCAGGGGGCGCGCGGCGTAATAATTGAGCCCATAGATCCACTCGCGGCGGACGCTCTCGTCGATGCAGGCGTGGGACGCTTCGCTCGCGTGCGCGCGCCAGAAAGCGCGCACGGACACGCGATCGTCGAGAGCCGGGAACGTCCTCACCTTCACGTAAACGAGTCCAATAGCGATTCCCGCGATCACTGTGGCGAGCGCCAGGTTCGGCCGCTCGCGCCAGGCGAACCACCACGCCGCGCCGGCGAAGATCGCGAAGGCGATGCCGAGAGCCGGGTGCAGCGGCGCGCGGCGAAGACCGGCGAGCAGCGCGTCGGGCAGCGCGGCCGCCACCGCGGGCAGCGCGATCAACATCAGCGCGCTCGATGCCAGCCACCACTTCCGCTTCACGCCGGTCTGCTCGAGAGCGGCGCCGAGGACAATCGCGAGTGCCGGCAGCAGCGGAAGCGCGTAGCCGGGAAGCTTATTGCGCGCGGCCGAAAAGAACACCAGTGCATAAATCAGCCAGCCGATCAGGAATCGCACCCGGACGTCTGCATAGGTTTTGGACCGCGTCAGCAGGCCCACCAGCGGGGTCCAGGGAAACAATCCCGCGAGGAGCACGGGGAGGTAATACCAGAACGACTGCGTATGCTCGAGCGAGGGCGAAAAGAATCGCAGCACCTGCTGCTTCCAGAAGTAGTCCTGCCAGAACGCCGGCCCATTGCGCGCCCAGGCGGCCAAATGCCATGGCGCCGCGACCGCAATGCACCCGGCGAGCATGGTCATTCGCTTTCCGCGCGAAATCAGAAATAACGGAAGAAACAGCACCAGCGGGACGAAGGCCTTCGCCAGAATCGCCAGACCCAATAGCACGCCCGCGACGTAGCCTTGCTCCCGGCGCGTGTCGAACATGGCGATGAGCATCGCCGCGGAAAACGCCGCGGTCATGGGCAGATCGGTGACGGCGACGGAACTGTACGCGATCCAGCCCGCCGAGGTCGCCAGAATCGCGGTCGCGCTGAGGGCGATGCGCGGCGAAAACTCGCGCGCCATCGTCTTCATGAAGAACGCGAGAAACAGCAGGCTGACCAGGACGACCGGTAGCCGCGCGGCCCACTCGTCTGACAAATGCGCGAAGCGGCCCAGCACGACCATCCAATACAGCAGCGGCGGTTTTTCGAACCACGCGTGCTGGTCGAGGCGCGGGGTGATGAAATCGTGCGATATCGCCATCGCACGGCCGATTGAGGCGTAGCGCGGCTCGTCCGGCCCGATGAATCCGACGGCGCCGAGGTCGAACAGGTACAGCGGGATGAGAAGGAGGATCAGCCAGCTTCGCGACAAGCCTTCAGTATAATGTTGCGCCGCGGGCGGAAACCGGCGCGCTAAGATCAAAGCAATGTGATGATCCAGCTCCCCACCGCCGAAAATTCGACGATTCATCTGAATGCTGCCGATAACGTCGCCATCGCGCGCGTGCCGGTCAGTGAGGGCGCCATTTTGCGCGTCGCGGGGCTGGAAATTCGCGCCAGGACCGCGATTCCGGCGGGGCACAAGATCGCGATCCGCCCGATCGCGGCGGGGGAAAACGTTATTCGCTACGGACAGGTGATCGGGCGCGCGAAATCTTCCATCGAACCGGGCGCGCATGTCCATACGCACAACCTGGCGTTCGAAGAAATCGCGTTCGATTACGAATTTCCTTCAGACGACGCGCCGATTCCCGCGTCTCCCGCGGACGCACCGACATTTCTCGGCTACGCGCGCGAGGATGGGCGCGCGGGAACGCGGAACTACATCGCGGTGGTCGCGGCGAGCAATTGCGCGGCGCACACTGCCGAGCTGATCGCGGCGAGCTACGAAGGTGAATCGATGCCCGAAAATGTCGACGGCGTGGTCGCGTTTCCGCATGGCGAGGGTTGCGGGCACACGATCGGTCCGGACACGGAACAGTTGCAGAGGACGCTTGGCGGCGTGCTCGACCATCCTAATGTTTCCGCGGCGATCATTCTGGGTCTCGGTTGCGAGGTGAACCAGATCAGCGGATATTCGGGGACGCGACTGGTGGGCATGACGCTGCAATCGAGCGGAGGCACGCGCGCGACCGTGGAGGCCGCACGGCGCGAGATCGCGATGATGATCGAACGAGCGGCCGCGGAAAAGCGCGTGCCGATGCCGGCTTCGAAAATCGTACTGGGGCTGAACTGCGGAGGGTCGGATTCGTTTTCCGGGATCACCGCGAATCCGGCGCTGGGCGTGTGCTCGGATCTGCTGGCGCAGGCCGGCGGGACGGCGGTGCTGGCGGAAACGCCGGAAATTTTCGGCGCCGAACATTTATTGGTACGCCGCGCACGCAACCGCGAGGTCGCCGAAAAACTGCTGGGCTTCGTGCGCGGCTACAAGCAATATCTCACGCGATTCGGCGGCGGTTTCGATGACAATCCGACGCCTGGGAACAAAGAGGGCGGCCTGAGCAATATTCTCGAAAAATCGTTGGGCGCGGTGGCGAAAGCCGGGACGTCGCGAATGAACGACGTGGTGGATTACGCCGACCGCGTCGCCACGCCGGGATTCGTTTTCATGAACACCCCGGGCTACGATCCGGTTTCGCTCACGGGACTCGCGGCGGGCGGCGCCAATGTGATCGCCTTCACCACCGGCCGCGGCAGCGCCATCGGATTTCCCACCATTCCCGTAATCAAAATCGCGAGCAACTCCGGCACCTTCGCCCGGATGCGCGACAATATGGATGTGAACGCCGGACGGATCGCGGACGGCGAGGCTTCGGTGGGGGACATCGGTCACGAAATTTTCGACCGGCTTCTGCGCGTCGCTTCGGGCGAGCAGACCGCGAGCGAGCGCCTGAAGCACCATGAATTTGTGCCCTGGCGCATCGGCCCGGTACTCTAGTAAGGTTAGGAAAAGATCAGGAGCAAGAATGAAGACGGCACTTTCCCTATTGCTGGCCGGAATGGCGTTCGCACAGACCGCCCCGAAGCAGGAAAAATCGGCGTTCGACAAGGCGACACTCGAGGCGTACCTGCGCAACCTGGAACTGTACCTTCCCTCGGTCCAGGCCAAGATCGACGACGCGCAGCCCTCCAAGGAGATGCCCGGATTTTTCGATGTCTGGGTGCACTGGGTCGCGCCCAACAACGCCACCAAGGATGAGCTGGTATACGTCTCCAAGGACGGCAAAACCATTTTTCAGGGAAGTGTTTACCAGGTGAACCGCAATCCGTTCCAGCCCAATCTCGACAAGATCCACACCGATTTGCAGCCGAGCTTTGGAGCGCGCGGCGGGCCCGTGTCGCTGGTGATGTTCAGCGATTTCGAGTGCCCCATGTGCAAGGCCGAGGCCGCCATCCTGCGGCAGAACGTGGAGAAAAGCTTCCCCGACAAGGTGCGCGTGTACTTCATCGACAATCCCCTGGATTCGATTCACACGTGGGCGCACACGGCGGCCGACGCAGGCCGCTGCGTGTACAAGCAGAATCCGCAGAAGTTCTGGGATTACTTCGACTGGGTCTACGACCAGCAGGAGAACATCGGGCTGGATAATTTCTCCAGCAAGCTGCAACAGTTCGCCACCCAAAAGGGCATCGACGGCGTGGCGCTGGGGCATTGCGTGGAGACCAAGGCGAGCGAAGCCGACGTTCAGCGCGAGATGGCCATGGGCAAAGCGCTTCAGATCAACGCGACCCCGACGCTGTTCATCAATGGACGCCGGCTGGAAGGCGAACTTCCCTGGCAGACGCTCGATACGCTCATCAAGATGGAACTCGATCATCAGGCCCAGGAAGCTCAAGCGGCCGACAAATGCTGCGAAGCGGGGCCGCAGAAGGTCGTCAAATGAGGACGGTGGTCAAGTGAGGAGCCGGCGTTCCCTTCCGCTGCTATGCCTGATCGCGGCCGCCGCCTACGCGGCCGATGTCAATCCGCAGAGCTTCCTGGCCGATGTCAAATATCTGGCGTCGCCCGAATTAAAGGGCCGCGCGACGGGATCGCCGGAGCTTGAAAAAGCCGCGCAGTTCATCGAGGCGCGGATGCGCTCGGCCGGATTGAAGCCGCGGGAACTCCCCTTCCCGGTCGTCATCGGAGCGCACCTGGGTCCCGGGAATCGGATGGAAGTGAACGGCTCGACGCTCCTACTGAATCGCGATTTCATCCCCTTGAGTTTTTCTTCGAGCGGCCGGCTCGACGCGCCGGTAGTCTTCGCCGGCTACGGAATCACCGACAAAGACAGACATTACGACGACTACGCGGGCATCGATGTCACCGGAAAGATCGTGCTGATCTTGCGGCATGAACCCAACGAGCATGGGGAGCTTTCGAACCACGCCACTTTCGCGGAAAAAGCCGTGAACGCGAAAATGCACGGCGCGAAGGGCGTGATCCTGGTGAACGACGTGTTCGCGCACGGCGACAAGGACGATCTGCCGAAGTTCTCGGTCGCAGAGGGCCCCACCGACGCGGGCGTTTTTTTTGTCCAGGTGAAGGAGGCGCTCGCGGATCAATGGCTGAAAGCGCAGGGCAAGAGCCTGGAAGACGCGTACCGCGCCATCAACAACGATCATCAGCCGCATTCCTTTGCGCTTGAGAAGCTGAGCGTGGCGATCGACGCCGATATCCGCCGCGATTCGAAAACGGTCAACAATGTCGCCGCCTACATTCCCGGCTCCACCAATGAGTATGTCGTGATCGGCGCGCATTACGATCACCTGGGCCTGGGCGACGAACATTCGCTCGCGCCGTCGCTGATCGGGCACATCCATCCGGGCGCCGATGACAACGCGTCGGGCACCGCGGGCGTGATCGAGCTGGCCCGCTGGTTCGCCAAACAGCCGGAACAAAAGCGCGGAATCCTGTTTTTGACCTTCGCGGGCGAAGAGCTGGGGCTGCTGGGCAGCGAATGGTATGTGAACCACCCCATGCTGCCGCTTGAAAACGCGGTGACCATGATCAACATGGACATGATCGGGCGCATTCGCGAGGGCAAGGTGTACCTGGGCGGATCGGGCACCGGCTCGACCTTCGCGCACATGCTCGAGGAGGTGAAGGCGCCGCCG
>DATJVN010000117.1:0-4798 GCA_035501755.1 Bryobacteraceae bacterium
GTCGGCACGGCGAACAGTATTTTGCTGGTTGTCTTCGCAAACGATCTTCGAAAAGAAGGAGCAGATGCTTTGACCGCCGCGTATCAAGCCGGCCGCACGCGCCTGCGCCCGGTGGTGATGACCGCCCTTGCCATGCTCGCCGGCATGATTCCGATGGCCATGGGTATGGGCGAGGGCGGCGAGCAGAACGCTCCGCTCGGCCGCGCGGTCATCGGCGGCCTGTTTTTCGCCACGGCCGCGACGCTCTTCATCGTCCCGGTGGTCTACAGCCTGCTTCGCAAGACCCCGCCGCGCACATTCGACCGGATCGAGGCCAACGACTGATGCAAACTCGGCCGCGCCTCGATCATGACCTGGACGATCACGTCGCTCCTCCGCCCCACAAGCGTTCGCACGCCGGATTTCTGATCCTGCTTTTCCTGGTGGGCGCGGCGCTCGCCGCAGCGGTGGTCTTCGAACTTTCCAAGCGCAGGACCGCGGACCGCGCGCTGGTCTCGACCATCGCCGAAACCGCCGCGAGCGCGCCCATCGTCAATGTCGGCCGCGTCCATCCGGCGCCCGCCCAATCCACCGTCGAGTTTCCCTGCCAGACGCAGGCGATGGTGGAAACTCCCGTGTATGCCCGCGCCGACGGTTATGTCCGCCAACGCCCCCGCGACATCGGCGATCGCGTCAAAAAAGGCGATCTGCTGTTCGAAATCGAGACCCCCGAGCTTGACCAGCAAATCGAGCAGGCCAACGCGGCGCTCGCGCAATCGAAGGCGTCGCTCCAGCAGGACGAAGCCAATCTCGCCGCGGCTCAAAGCAATCTCAAGCTCGCCGATGTCACGGCGAAGCGCTGGAAAAATCTGAGCGATAAAGGCGTCTTCTCCCGGCAGGACCTCGATGAAAAGGTTGCGGCGCTGGAACTCGCTCAGGCGAACGTCAAGTCGGCCCAGGAAAATATCCGCGCCGCGCAGAGCGCCATCAATGCCAGCCAGGCGAATCTTCAGCGCCTGGAAGAGCTCAAATCCTTCGACCGTCTGACCGCGCCGTTCGATGGCGTGGTCACCTTCCGCAACACCCAGGCCGACATCGGCACGCTCATCACCGCCGGCAACACTGCCTCTTCACGGGAGCTGATGCGCATCGCCCAGATCGACACGTTGCGCGTCTACGTGACCATCGCACAGACCTACGCTCCTTTGGTCCACGCAGGCTTGCCCGCCGAGCTGGTTGTGGACGAGCTCCCGGGGCGGGCTTTTCACACCAAAGTTGACAGCATCGCCCACGCAGTAGATGAAAGTTCCCGCACCATGCTCGCGCTGCTGTTTGTGAAGAACGAGAATGAGGCTCTCCTACCCGGGATGTATGCCAAGGCTCGCTTTTCGCTGCCGCACGCGGTGAATGCGCTGATGCTTCCCGCCGACGCTCTGCTGCTGCCGAAAGAAGGCCCCCAGGCAGCGATCGTCGGGCCGGATCGCCGGGTTCATTTCCAAAAAATAACCCTCGGCCGGGATTACGGTTCCGAAATCGAGGTCCTCTCCGGCCTCTCCGACGGCGATCTGGTTGTTCTCAGTCCCACCGACGCCGTGCGCGAGGGTGTTCTCGTCGAGCCGAAATCCAGCGAAAAATAAGGTAGGGAGCGGTTGCCCGCTCCCTCGCTTCGTTAGCCCCGCAATTGCAGATCGATGGCGCGGCCACCCAACGCGATCGTTCGAATGTGCGTGCCGGTTTCGCTATACATCAAACGAGTAGTCGGATTCTTGGCCGGCATCTGCACGACCATCGCGCGCGTTTCGCAAGTCTTACCCGTATTCAGGTCGGTGAAAACCGCCTCATTGCCCCGGCTGCTGATGCGGTAGCTTCCCGGTGCCAGTTGCACACTGCCCGCTTCAACTTGAGAGGGGATAAAAACTTCGTAGGATTGGCCGTACGCCGTGGAAAAGCCGGCGAGAAACAGCGCTCCCGCTGCTAAAACAGATTTCGTAATCATTTTGGATACTCCAATCAAGAGCCGGGTCGCGTGTCCCGGTCTCTCTACCCGTTAGACGATTCGGGCAAAAATCCGCGGCTCCCCTCGATCCGGTGTATTTGAGCCAGCCGCCCAGGGGATGTCTTTAAAACCAGCGCGTCATCACCACTTTCTGCTCGGTATAAAACGCGACAGCATCCTTTCCGTGCGCATGCAGGTCCCCGAAAAACGACTGCTTCCATCCGCTGAACGGGAAAAACGCCATCGGCGCGGCGACTCCGATGTTCACTCCCACCATCCCGCACTCGATGCGCGACGCATATTCGCGTGCTGATTTTCCGTCGCTTGTGAAAATCGATGTCGTGTTGCCGAATCGCGAGCTGTTCACCAGCTCGATCGCCTCATCGAGCGTCTTGACACGTATCACCGAAAGCACCGGTCCGAAAATCTCTTCCTTGGCGATGGTCATCTGCGGTGTAACGTGATCGAAGATGGTCGGGCCTACGAAAAATCCTGGCGAGCCCTGCGCCGCCCCGCGCCCGTCGCAGAGCGGTTGCGCGCCTTCCGCGACTCCTTTCTCGATATACCCGACCACTTTGCCGCGATGCTCGCCGCTCACCAGCGGTCCCATTTCCGTCTCCGCTTTGAGGCCGTCGCCTACGCGCAGCGATTTGGTTTTCTTGAGCAGCAGCTCGAGCAGAGGTTCGGCAACCGCGCCCACCGGCACCAGAACGCTGCCTGCCAGACACCTTTCGCCCGCCGCGCCGAATGCCGAACCCATGATGGCCTCGACCGCCTTTTCCAGGTTCGCGTCCGGCATCACGATCAGGTGATTCTTCGCACCGCCGAGCGCCTGCACGCGTTTGCCGTGCCTGGCCGCTGTCTCATAAACGTGCCTGGCGACCGGTGTCGATCCGACGAACGAAACCGCGCGCACTAGCGGATGCTCGAGCAGCGCATCCACGGAGATCCTGTCGCCGTGAATCAGGTTAAAAACTCCTTCGGGCACGCCGGCGTCCTGAAGCAGCTCCGCCGTCCGCGTGGGCGTCATCGGAACTTTTTCCGACGGCTTCAGGATGAAGGCGTTGCCGCACGCGATGGCGAACGGGAACATCCACATCGGCACCATTCCGGGGAAATTGAACGGCGTGATCCCCGCGCATACTCCCAACGGCTGGCGAATCGTGGTGGAATCGATCCCGCGCGAAACGTTTTCGAGCGACTCGCCCATCATCAGCGTGGGCATCCCGCAGGCGACTTCCACCATCTGGATCGCGCGCCGCACCTCCGCGCGCGCATCTTCAATCGTCTTCCCGTTTTCCGACGTGAGAATCCGCGCGACCTCCTCGGCATGCTTTTCGAGCAGCGTCTTATAGCGATACAGCACCTGCACGCGGTCCACTACCGGCACGTCGCGCCACTTCAGGAACGCTGCATGCGCCGCGTGCGCCGTGCGATCCACCTGCGCCGCCGATGCATAGGGCACGCGCGCGATCACCTCGCCGGTCGCCGGATTGGTGACTGGATGAACTTCGCTTCCGACCGCGCCTTCCCACTTGCCGTTCACCAGAAATTTGAGCGTTTGAACCGTCGTTTCCGTCGCAATCATGGTCTACCTCTCATCAGCGCCAGATAAATCGCGCCTGCTACCAAGAATCCCACAAACCAGGCGTAGTCATACAGCCAGCGCAGCGGCGGAAACACAAGCCCACACAGCGCCACTGTAATTCCCGCCGCCAGGGCGCCGATCGCCTTCCAGTTGAATCCGCTTGAGTACGCATAAATGCCGCCGCTCTCATACAGCGATGCCGTATCCAGCTTGCATTTCCGCAGCACGAAATAATCCGCAATCATGATCCCGGCGATCGGCCCCAGCAGCCCCGAATAACCCACCAGCCAGCCGAAAATATACGCGCTGAAATCGCCCAGCAACTTCCACGGCATCAGCAGCACGCCAACCACCCCGGTGATCAGTCCTCCGGTGCGAAAAGAGATCCGCCGCGGATTCAGATTCGAAAAATCGTTCGACGGCGAGACCACATTCGCCGCGACATTCGTGTTCAGCGTCGCCATCATCAGCGCCACCAGTGCGATCAATGCGACGAGCGGCCGGTTGAACCGGCCCAGCAGCACCACCGGGTCCCAGATCGCTTCGCCGAAAATCAGGACCGACGCCGAAGTCACCGCGACCCCGATAAACGAATACAGCGTCATCGCCGCCGGCAATCCGAGCGCCTGCCCCAGCGCCTGGTCCCGCTGCGACCGCGCATAACGCGTGAAATCCGGAATATTCAATGCCACCGTAGCCCAAAATCCCACCATTCCCGTGAGCGAGGGAATGAAGAAACTCACGAAGTCGCTGGTAGATTTGAACTTACTGGGCGCGCTCAACACGGGACCGAGGCCCCCGGCAAGCGTCGTGATCCACCACAACAGCAGCAGGCCGATCGCCAGCATGAAAGGCGCGGCGATGCCTTCCAGGAATTTAATCGTCTCGATGCCGCGCCAGATCACGAACATGTTCAGCGACCAGAAGGCGAAAAAACAAACCCAGACTCCCGTGGCCGGCGCGGACGGCCACAGGATTTTCAACATGGCGAAAATCGCCTGGCCGCCGATCCAGGTCTGAATCCCGAACCATCCGCACGCGACCAGCGCGCGCAGCACCGCCGGCACGTTCGCCCCGCGCACGCCGAACGACGCGCGCACGAATACCGGAAACGGAATCCCGTACTTGGTCCCGGCGTGCGCGTTGAGCAGCATTGGAACAAGCACGATCAGGTTGCCCAGCAAAATGGTCGCGATCGCCTGCCACCAGCTCATTCCTCCGGCGATCAAACCCGA
>DATJVN010000118.1:0-75236 GCA_035501755.1 Bryobacteraceae bacterium
CAGCCGGTGGCCTGCGCGGTCAAACCCAGAACATCACCGAGCATTTCATCGAGCGACAGCTCCGAACTGACGATGCGGCTGACGCGCCGCAGAATCCCGGCATCGCTGGCCGGGTCGATAGCCTCTGAGATGGTCATCTAATCGAGCGTAAAGCCGAAGATCGGCAGGGGTCCAATCAAAACTTTCTATGGGCTGGATCGGGCGCGGCGGTTACAAAGGGATGAACCTCTTAAAGGCTATATATAATCAATTCAGTATGCGAACCGATTGGGTAGCGCGGCGCTCCGGCGACCGCATCCGCACGCAGATTCACTACGCCCGCCAAGGGCAGATTACCGAAGAGATGGAATACGTCGCGCGGCGCGAGCGGCTCGCGCCGGAAACCGTCCGCGGCGAAGTGGCGCGCGGGCGTATGATCATCCCGGCGAACGTTCATCACGCCAACCTGGAGCCGATGTGCATCGGCGTCGAGTCGCTGTGCAAGGTGAACGCCAACATCGGCAACTCTTCGACCACGTCCAATATCAACGAAGAATTGGAAAAGCTGCGCTACGCAGTGAAGTACGGCGCCGATACGGTGATGGATCTGTCGACCGGCGGCGATATTCCGCGCATTCGCAAGGCGATCATCGATGCCTCTCCGGTGCCGATCGGGACGGTGCCAATTTACGAAGCGCTGGCGCGCGTGCGACGCGTGGAGGATCTGAATATCGAGGTGATGCTCGAAGTGATTGAGGAGCAGGCCGAGCAGGGCGTCGATTACATGACCATCCACGCAGGCGTGCTGGTGCAATACATTCCGCTGACCACGGGGCGGATCACGGGAATCGTGAGCCGCGGCGGAGCGATTCTGGCGGAGTGGATGGTGAAAAATCACCGCCAGAATTTTTTGCACGAGCATTTCGATCGCATCTGCAAAATCTTTCAGAAACACGACGTGAGCTTTTCGCTGGGCGACGGCTTGCGGCCGGGATCGCTCGCCGATGCTTCGGATCGCGCGCAATTTGCCGAACTAGAAACGCTGGGCGAGCTGACCAAAATCGCGTGGGAGCACGATGTGCAGGTGATGATTGAGGGTCCGGGGCACATTCCCATGGACCAGATCAAGATGCAGGTGGACAAGGAAAACGAAATCTGCCGGGAAGCGCCGTTTTACACGCTGGGACCGCTGGTGACGGATTTCGCGCCGGGCTTCGATCACATCACCTCGGCAATCGGGGCGGCGATGATCGGATGGCATGGCGCGTCCATGCTGTGCTACGTGACGCCCAAGGAGCACCTGGGCCTTCCCAATCGCGAAGACGTGAAGCAGGGTCTCATTGCGTATAAGATTGCGGCGCATGCCGCTGACATTGCCCGGCATCGTCCGGGAGCGCGCGATCGCGACGACGAATTGTCGCGTGCGCGGTTCGCCTTCGATTGGAAAAAGCAGTTCGAGCTTTCGCTCGACCCGGAAACGGCGCAAGCTTATCACGACGAGACGCTGCCCGAGGAAGGATTCAAGGACGCGGCGTTCTGCTCGATGTGCGGGCCCAAGTTCTGTTCGATGAATCATTCGTCGAAAACGCAGTCGTTCACCGAGGCCGACGCGGAAGCGGTGCTGGCCCAGATCGCCAACGCGCAGTAACGGTTCGGAGCGAAAGGCGTCCGGCATCTCGTGTTATACTCCCTCAGCAGTCAACGCTCGTGCTTGACTTGAGGAGATCACGATGCGCACTCTCACTCGCGTTTTGCTGGCGTCGATCGGCTCGGCGGCCTTCTTTTCGACGCTCGTTATTTCCGCGCCGCCGGAAATTCCGCTGTACCAGCGCTTCTTGAGTCCAGCGTCGCCGCAGGAACTGGTGGCCGCGCGCAAAGCCGACCGCATCGCCTGGGTGGACTACGCCGAAGGCAAGCGCAACGCTTACGCGGCCGCGGCGCCGCTGTTCAAGCCGGTGCGCTTGACCAACTTCACGCAGGACGACGGGATCATGATGTCGCAGATCCGTATCTCGGACGATGGCAGCACCGTCGTGTTCCTGCGCGGTGAGGCGCCCAATCGCGAGGGCTGGTCGCCCAATCCTTCCGCCGATCCGAATGGTCCGGAACATGCGATCTGGGCCGCGCGCACTAACGCTGCGGGCGGAGCGTGGCGCGTGGTCGACGCGGCCAATCCCGCGCTCGCGCCCGATGGCAGCTCCATCCTGTTTATCAAGGACGGCCAGATTTATCGCGCGAAACTCACGCGCGTGAAGCCGGCGAGCGAGGTCGATCGCGGCGAAAAGGCGTTCATCACCGAGTGGGGCGTGCAGAGCGATCCGCAGT
Organism: Bryobacteraceae bacterium; assembly: GCA_035501755.1. Taxonomy (GTDB): domain Bacteria; phylum Acidobacteriota; class Terriglobia; order Bryobacterales; family Bryobacteraceae; genus Palsa-187. The sequence continues at coordinate 2,305 of DATJVN010000118.1, forward strand.
GGTCGCCCGACGGCCGCAAGATCGCTTTCGTCAGCACGCGCACCGATCACAGCTTCATCGTGGTCTACGATATGGCGACGCGCAAGGTGAAGTATATGTCGCCGGGCGTCGATTTCGACACGACGCCGCTGTGGATGTCCGATAGCAAGCACCTGATCTTCATGCGCCGGCCGGGATTGCCGTTCGGACAGGAGTCGCTGGGGCTGGGCGCGGCGAGCAGCGCGTCTTACGCTCCGCCCGGCCAGGCGCCGCCGGCTGGACGCGGAGGACGTGGTGGTCGCGGCCAGGCTGCACCCGCGCCAAGCGCTCCGGTCAACAACACGCCCGGCATCATGCGATCGGTCTTCCGCGGCGATTACAGCATCGAGTTCTACAAGGCCGACGTCGCTAGCGGTGAAGCGCAGGAGGTGTGGCACAATCAGCCCAACGATCCGATTGTCATGAACCCCTCCAATCTTCATCTGGCGGGCGATCGGTTGATTTTTGAATACATCGCGCCGGGAACCGGACGCGGCGGAAGAGGCGGACGCGGAGCCTTTGGTGGCCGGGGCGCGAACGTACCCGAAACCCCGCTGACTCCCGAGCAGGACAAGGTTGCGAAAGACGAATGGGATCGTTATTACGTGCTCAGCGTGACTGACGCTTCCGCGCGCCCGGTCCTGCTGACTACCACCGACGGCCTGATCGAGAATCAGACTTCTGTTGCGCTTTCGGCCGACGAAAAAACTTTTTATTACTGCACCAACGCCAACGATATCGAGCGGCGCCACATCTGGACCGTGCCGGTCACAGGCGGCACACCGGTGCAGGTGAGCACCGGCGAAGGCGTGGAGACATCTCCAGCTCCGCTCGCCTCCGGAAAATATCTCGCGACGCTGAGCGCGGATTGGAACATGCCGCAATCGGTGGGCGTATGGAAGCTCGCCAAAGGACCGGCCGCCGCCGCATCGCCGCAGAAAATCGTATTCCCTACGTCCATGCCCGGATTTCCGAAGGACCTGCACGTCAAACCGGAAATTGTCCTCACCAAGGCAGACGATGGGCTCGAGATCCACAATCAACTATTTCTGCCCAAGGACCTGAAACCCGGCGAGCGCCGCCCTGCCATCGTCTTCGTGCACGGCGGGCCGATCCGGCAGATGATGCCGGCCTATCATTACATGCAGTTCTATCATTGGGCCTACGGCATCAATCAGTGGCTGGCGAACCAGGGCTACATCGTGATGTCGATCAACTACCGGCTGGGCGTGGGCTATGGCCACTCGTTCCAGTACGCGGCCAAGGGAGGAGTTCAGGGCAACAGCGAATATCAGGATGTCGTGGCGGGCGGCAAATATTTGCAGACCCGCGCCGACGTCGATCCCAACCGCATCGGCATCTGGGGACTGTCGTATGGCGGCCTGCTCACGTCGGAGGCCCTGGCGCGCAATTCCGATATTTTTAAAGCCGGCGTCGATCTCGCGGGTGTGCACCTGGAAGGCAATTCGCTCGATGCCTCCACGGTCTCCTATCAATCCTCGGCGATCAGCGCGATCGACAAGTGGAAGTCGCCGGTGCTGCTGGTGCAGGGCGACGACGACCGTAATGTGGCGTTCCTACAGACCGTCGGGCTGGTGCAACTGCTGCGCCAGCGCGACGTGTACTACGAGCTGATCGTTTTTCCGGACGATGTGCACGAGTCGCTATTGCACAGCCGCTGGCTGTACACGCTGGGCCGGATGGATACTTTCCTACACCGGTTCCTGGCGGAGAAAGCGGCCGGGTCGAACAACAACTGATCGGTTTCGCGCACGGACTGATCACCCGATCGTCACTTCTTCCGGCTTTTTGTCGTCGCGGAGCCCCAGAAACACCGGTTGGCGGAGCTTTCGATCCGCGGTCCATTCCTCGAAGGCGACCTGTGCGATCAGCTTCGGCGCGACATAAGTGACATTTTTTTCGCGCGGCGGATCGGCGACGGCCGCCGATTTTCGCGCCAGCGGCTGGAGCGCCCCATACAGTCGCGCGAGCCATTGTTCGTTGAAACCCGTGCCCACCTTGCCCACGTAGCGCAGCGTCCCGTCATCGTAAGCGCCGAGCAGCAGGGAGCCCAGATATTTCCGCGAACCCGCCGGCGCCGTGTATCCCACGATAATGAACTCGTCTTCCTGGTGAACTTTGACCTTCAACCATTCTTTAGAGCGCCCCTCTATATACGGCGCGGCTTGGTTTTTCGCCACAACGCCTTCGAGACCTCGCCGCCGCGCGATATCGAACGCCTTCAGGCCGTCCGTGGCGAGAATCGCGGAAGCGAACAGAGTCGCCGCGCGATCGCGCGAGCCGATCGTTTGTTCCACCGCTGCGCGGCGTGCACGGAGCGGCTCACCGCGCAGGTCGGCTCCATCGAGGTACAAGCAATCGAATACCGCGTACGTGGGTTCAGTCTGGAGATTCTGGAGAAGCTGGAAGCGCGAAATTCCTTTCCGGTCGAACGCCACGGCTTCGCCATCGAGCAGTACAGTGCGCGGCTTGAGTTGCGCGACGGCCCTAGCGATCGCGGCGAAAGTATGGGTCCGGTCCTTCGCGTTGCGCGACAACAGCGTCACTCTCGCGCCTTCCTTGTACGCCAGGATGCGATAGCCGTCGTACTTTTCCTCGTACACCCAACCGTCGCGATGAAACGGCTGGCGCACCAGCGTCGCCAGCATCGGCTGAGCGCGGAAGGGAATGCGGTCGGAGGCCATCGATTGCCTCATTCTATCGCCGGTTCAGTTGCTCGGCCTCACATTGACGCGAAGCGGTCCATGGTTCGCCTTTCCAAACAGGCGACTTTCAGGCGAGTGGTCGCGCCGTCAGCTCTTCTTCCCCCCGAAACGGTAGCCGAGGATCATCTTTACAATCAGGTGGTCCGTGCTGCGCGTTGCGCCGATGCCGACGCCGAAATTGAATTCCCAGTTCGGCGACAGGTTCAGGTCGAAATCGGGAAAGAACTGGTGCTCCTCAAGCGGCACCGGAAAAAATCCGGTGAAGGGGCCCACCACGCCGTAATATTCGAAGCCCGCGTTCACCACCTTGGTGACGTCATAGCCCACCTTCACATCCGGAGAAAACACCCAGCCGTCGCCGACCGAGAGCCCGTGAAACGACCGGTCAAACGTGGGATTGAACGCCATGTACCAGCGCCCAAGCTGCTTGTCGACAATCGGCCGCACTTCGAGCGTCCAGGTGTCGGTGGAATAAGCCGCCCGCTGGTAGCCAAATTCGAAGGAGATGCTCGCCCCCACCGGCCATTTCCAGGATTCCGGCGCGCGCACCCGCGGGCGAATATGATCGCCTACCCATTGCCAGCCGTAATTGTCCGGACCGACGGCCGTAAAAATGTACCAGCCGATCTCGAACCAGTCGTTGATGCCGTGCGTGATCTCCACGGTTTCGTGCAACTGGTGCTCGGTGGGAGCCACGCCGTCGATCACGCTCTTCACCCCTTCGAAGGTGAAATTGCTATGCAGCTCCACCATGGTTGCGCCGGGGGCGAGGGTTTCAGAAGGATAAACCTGAATTTCGTAGCTGCCCTGCGCGAACACGCCAGGCGCGATCAGGAGAAGCAGCCAGGGTTTCATTCGAGCGAAGGATCAGCGTACCACGGATCTGGCGCGATGTTCTTTATATGCCGCGCGCACGCCCGCGATCTGCTTCACGTGATTCTCGGCGTGTTCGGCGATGAGGCGTGTGAGATCGAGCAGGCTCATTTTTCCACGAGTGGTGTGCGTCCCCGCGCGCGCGAAGGCGGATTCGGGCAGATCCTTGATGACCTGGAAATTCGACTGCCGCAATACGCGAAACAGCTCCAGCGCCTGCGATATTTTGCGCTTTTCGTAATCGAGCTTCTCGGCCCACGCGTTCTGATCCCACGCGGGCAGCGTGGGATTATCCTCGGCGATAATCTGGCGCAGCCGCATCGCGGCAGCGGCCTCGGCATCGGCGAGATGGCACACGATCTGGCGCACGCTCCATTTATTTTCGGGCTTGAAATCGAGCTCGGGACCGGCGGCGCCGGTGGTCGCGACAGCCAGCAGTTCCGGCCCGCGGCGGAATCTTTCCAGGAGATCGGTGAATTCGCTCATTTAGTAATAGTCGGCGCAGGACATGTAGTAACCGCACTGTTCGCAGACGAGCTTGCATTTGAGCTCGGTGAGGCGGCGGGAGCAGACGGGACAATAAAGCATCGGCTCGGATTGGTCGCGTTTGACGAGTTCCTGCTGGGAGTCCACGAAGGAATTTTATCGCACTGCGGCTGCAGACGCCGCGACTCCTATCAGCGCGGCCAGGGACCGATGAGCGGGATGTCGCCTTTCTCCGTCGCGATAGTCGCGGGCGGCGGCCGATCGGCGGGGCAGCCGTTATCGTGGTCGTCCGGGTATTCGCGTTGCCAAAGCCGGCAGACCGCGGCGCGGAGCTTTCGGTTGTTCATCGCAGTCAGCAGCCGGCGCTGCTCGAGTTCAGAGAGCCTCTGCCACCACCATTCGGCGCTCCGGCTCGCTGTTGCCGCTCATGCGCTCGCGACATCATGAGCGGAGCAGCAGAAGTATCCGCTGTCATGAAGGTGGGACCGGTCTGAATCGGACAATGTCTCCCAGCACTCATCTTGGCCGAGGCCGCTCAACAGAAGCAGCTCGCGGCAAGCCGGCACGCGAACGCCGGGACTCGGGTGCCGGGCCAAACCGCGTTCCAGTTTGACAATCCTCCACAAATCGAGTGCATTGCCCGGGTCGCTGTAGCGGAAATATGGATACGTGATACGGGTTGAAGAGTCGGCGCTGGCGATCCACCAATTCATCAGCGCGACCCTCTCCCACAGCGGCTGCGAGTCATTGAGCGGCAGGCGATCATGCCGACCGGTGGTGACGGGGAAAATACTTCGCCACCAGTCCCGGACGACGTGGTATCTTCCGCTTTCCCTTCGAACAAGAAACAGATCGCGTTCGCCTTCACGAGTAGAATTCCAATCGCCGGATGTCCCATCCGTCCAAAAGATCTCGTACACATCAATGGCTGGACGCGACTCCGTGCCGCGCAAGACAGTCTCGATGCGAACCTCGCGCCGCAAAATCTTCCAGTATTTGGCCATTCCTGGATCATTGTTAGTTACCAGCCGGAAAAAGGGCCACCGCTCCAAGCTCTGCTGCTGGATGACGCCGATGAATACCAGGTCCGATCGCTGCAACATTGCGTCCGAAGACATGGTAGGCGAGAAAACGAGCCTGGGCCCGCATTCGCATAACAGGAGCAATCCGAGCATAAGAGCGGGTCGCACTGTGGATTGGAACCCGCGAACGCGGCCTAGGTTCCCTACCGAAGGCTCGTTACTTCTTGGGATGTGCCTGGATCTCATGCAGGAGATACGTATCGCCAGCGATCGTGAAATAGAATCGCCAGGAGTCGTTGACGCGCGCCTGCCAGACATTGCCGCTCTTCAATCGGAGCGACGGATGGCGTGGGTCTTCGAGCAGGAGGACGGATTGTTTGTCAAACGCTCGCTGGACAAGGGCCGGAGCTTTCCGATAACTCCGCAGGAAGTGTGGCGAGAATTCAACCTTCATCGCGCCGGGCGTTTCTTGGTCGGCGCTTGGCGGTCCGCGCCTCCTTATGCAGCGCCTTGAGGAAGGCCTGGTGGGTCCGGAAGGGACCGTAGCCTTTGCCGGCTTGGAATTCAGCAATGCTTTGCGCGATACCACGATCGACAACCGTCTTCGGCTCGAAAACAATCTTGCCGTTCTCGGCGCGAGCTTCGAGTATGTCGCCCACCTCGATCCCGATCTCGTCGCGCACACGCTGCGGTATCACCACTTGAAATTTGTTCTTGACGGCTACGATGGGCATAAAGACAACAGTTGAACTATTCAACTTTAGTTTAGCAGGCGGCTCGAAACCCTTCCCGCGTATCAGCCGTTCCTTCGCAGGACATATAATGACCCTAGCGGCTCCAACCCCATGCAATCCAAAACGTTTTTTCTCACCCTCGCGCTCGCATCTCTTTGCGTAGCGCAGTCCCGGCAATGGGACCATCCCATGCGGCAGGCCGTGCGCGGCGACCATGGCGCCGTCGCGGCCGGTAGCGAATACGCGACCGAAGCCGGGATGCGCACCTATTATCGCGGCGGAAACGCCGTCGATGCGGGCGTCGCCGCGATGTTCGCTGCTTCCGTCACCGAGTTCTCCCACTTCGGGATGGGCGGCGAAGCGCCGATTCTCATCCGCACCAAGGAGGGGAAAGTTTATGCGATCGCCGGCGTGGGGCCCATGCCCAAGCTCGCCAGTGCGGACATGTTCCGTAACCGCCCGCTCAAAATCGGCGAGCTTTTTGAAACCGAGCCCGGCGGGTTGAAGCACATCATCCCCGTCGCCGGAATCATGCCCGCGCTGGTGCCCGGCATGGTCGACGCCGGCCTGGTCGCGCTGCGCGATTTCGGTACGAAATCCTTCCATGAGATCGCCGAGCCGGCTGTCGAACTGGCCGACGGCTTCGCCATCGACGCGATGCGCGCCGATAGCATCGCCGCCAGCCGCCAGTTTTTCGAATTGTGGCCCACCTCGATGGCGCATTTCATGCCCAACGGGCACATGCCTCGCGTCGGCGACATTTTCCGCCAGCCCGACCTCGCCCGCACGCTGCGCGGCATGATTGAAGCCGAGAAAAAAGCGCTCGCCGCGGGCGCCAGCCGCCAGGGCGGCATCGACGCCGTGCGCAATTATTTTTATCGCGGCGAAATCGCGCGTAAAATCGACGCCTTCATGAAAGCCAACGGCGGCCTGCTGCGCTATGAAGACATGGCCGCGTTCAAGCTCGAGCCCGAAGAGCCGGTGATGGGCACCTATCACGGCTATAAAGTTTATAAACCCGGCTTCTGGAGCCAGGGCCCCGCGATGATCGAAACGCTCAACATCATGGAAGCGTTCGAAGGCCGCTCGCCGCCGCTCAATTCGGCCGAATATATTCACCGGTTGACTGAAGCGCTGAAGCTCGCCTACGCCGATCGCGACACCTATTACGGCGATCCCAAATTCAATCACATTCCGTCCGACGTTCTGCTCTCGAAAGAATACGGCCTGGAGCGCCGCAAGCTGATCACCGAGCATGCGTCGATGGATTTCATCCCCGGCACCATTCATGGAAAAACCGGCCACCACCCCACCGAGAGCCCCATGGCGCACATCAAGATCGACGACGCACTGATGGCCAAGGACACCACCTGCGTGGACGCGATCGATAAGGACGGGATCGTATTTTCGGCGACACCCTCGGGCGCGTGGATGCCCAGCGTGATCGCCGGCGACACCGGAATTCCGCTGACCGAGCGCGCGCAGCAGTTCGTCCTGACGCCGGGAAATCCGAACGAGCTCGCCGGAGGGAAACGCCCCCGCGTCACGCTCAGCCCTACCATCGTCACCCTCCCCGACGGCCGCCCGTTCCTGGCCATGTCGACTCCCGGCGGCGACAACCAGGATCAGGCGCTGATCCAGGTTTTCTTCAACGTGATCGATTTCAATTTGAATGCGCAGAACGCAGTGGAGGCTCCGCGGTTTCAGACCCGGCACCTGGTGTCGAGCTTCGATAATCATGCCTGGAGCCGCGGCGATTTGATTCTCGACGAGCGCATCCCCGGCGCGGTTGCCAATGAACTGGCTGAGCGAGGCCATCACGTGAGCTCGTGCTCGCGCTGGTCCAACGGGGCGTGCCCGGTGTTGATCAAAGTTCTGCCCAGCGGAATTCTGGAAGCGGGCGCGGACCCGTTCTACGACCGCTCGGCGCATGCGTGGTGAGCAGTTCGTAGTTCATGGTCCGTAGTCCGTAGTTAGGGCCTGCCAATCGAGGCGCGCCTAAACTCCTGGTAGCGGGCGAAGCTGGCCGTCCGGCGAATCAATGTGGCAAGATGCGCTCGAAGACGTCTGACCCCTTCCGTCTTAGCGTACCCGAGGCGGCCGGCGATTTCGAAAAGCGTGTCAAGTTCGTACATGGAACCGACTGCGATCTGGATGAACCTGGCGAACTCGCCCGGACTGCCGCGTCCGGCGCCCTCGGCGATGTTGGTTGGAACCGATATGGCGGCTCGCCGCACCTGGCTCGTTAAGCCGTACACCTCTTCGCGCGGCCAGCCGCGTGTCGAACGGTACGCATCTTCGACGAGTGAGATCGCGGCGCGCCAAATCTCAAGGCTGGAAACGCTGCGTGGCGCCATGATTATATGTGCTCGAATCCGCGGAGAGTTCTCTGAGAATCCGTCCGCTCTCCGCATGAATCGCGAACCCCGAACTACGAACCACGGACCACGAACCACGAACTGAGTGCTCCCCCTCTTCACCCCCGACTTCGACCGCGACGGCCTCGCCGCACGTTTGCGCTCGCTCGCCGCGGAAAAAATCTGGATTGGCGCCAGCTCGTGGAAATATGAAGGCTGGCTTGGACAGATCTACTCCCGCGACCGTTATCTTTCACGCGGCAAATTTTCCGAAAAGCGCTTCAACGCGGAATGTCTGGCAGAATACGCCGAAACATTCCCCGTGGTCTGCGGAGATTTTTCCTTTTATCAGTTCCCGTCGCCGGAGTTCTGGAAAAAATTGTTCGCTTCGGCGCCGGCTTCGTTGCGCTTCGCACTGAAGGTTCCCGAGGAAGTCACCTGCGAGACTTTCCCGAAGCAGCCGCGTTACGGATCGCGCGCCGGACAGCGGAACGAATCCTTCCTGAACTCCGACGCACTTCAGTCGTTGTTCCTCGATCCGCTCACCCCCTACGCCGCGCGCGTCTCGCCGCTGATCTTCGAATTCGGCGCGCGATCCACGCCGCCCATCGCGTTCATCGACCGTCTGGACGCCTTTTTCGACGCGCTCCCCGGAACCTTCCGCTACGCGGTCGAGATTCGCAACCGCGAATTTCTCGCCCCGCGGTATTTCGACTCGCTCCGCGCGCACTCGGTCGCGCACGTCTTCAATTCCTGGACGCGCATGCCGCCTCTGTCGCACCAGTTCGCCATCGAAGCCGCCTTCACCGCCGATTTCTCCGTCACGCGCGCGCTGCTTCGGCCAGGCCGCGCGTATGAAGACGCGGTCAAAATGTTTTCGCCTTACGATAAAATCCTCGACGAAAATCCGGAAGTCCGAGAGTCGCTGCGCGCGCTGATCCGCCGCATGCGCGAGGAACGCCGCGCCGCTTACATCTTCGTCAACAACCGCCTGGAAGGAAACGCGCCGGAAACGATTCGCGCCGTCATCGCCGAATGAAGCTGCCCATCGACGATCTTCTGCCGCAAATCCGCGCCGAATTGCGCCGCTCGAAGCGCCTGGTGATCGAAGCGCCGCCTGGCGCGGGTAAGACCACGCGCGTGCCTCCCGCGCTGCTCGAATTCGGCGGCGTGATCGTTCTCGAGCCGCGCCGCATCGCCGCGCGCATGGCCGCGCGCCGCGTCGCCTCCGAGCTTGGCGAGCGCGTCGGCGAAACCACCGGCTACCAGGTCCGTTTCGAAGACATGAGCGGACCCAAAACGCGTCTGCGATTTCTCACCGAAGGCGTCCTCACGCGGCGCCTGCTCTCCGACCCCGGGTTGCGCGGCGTCGCTACGGTGGTCCTGGACGAATTTCACGAGCGCCATCTCGACACCGATCTCGCGCTCGCGCTTTTGAAGCGCCGCGATCTGCGCTTGGTGGTCATGTCCGCCACGCTCGACTCCGCCCCCGTCGCGCGCTACCTCGATGGCTGCGCCATCCTGCGCTCGGAAGGCCGGCTGCACCCTCTGCGCATCGACTACACCCCGCATTCCCCCGCGCCGCTTGAAGAGCAGGTCGCCGCCGCACTCGAGCGGCTGGTCAAGGAACGTCTGGATGGCGACGTGCTTGTCTTTCTTCCCGGCGCCGCCGAAATTCGCCGCGCTGCGCGCGCCGTGGAGCGTTTCGGCCTGCTCACGCTTCCGCTTCACGGCGATCTTTCGCCTGCCGAGCAGGATCGCGCCGTCGCGCCCGCCGATCGCCCCAAAGTGATTCTCTCCACCAATATCGCCGAAAGCTCCATCACCATCGAGGGCGTCACCGCGGTCATCGACAGCGGCCTCGCTCGCGTGGCCGTCGATTCGCCCTGGACCGGCCTTCCCTCGCTGAACGTTCAGCGCATCAGCCAGTCTTCGGCCGTGCAGCGCGCCGGCCGCGCCGGACGTCTGCGGCCCGGACGCGTCATCCGGCTTTATACCGCCGACGATTTTCATCGGCGCCCGCTCTCCGATCCGCCCGAAATCCTGCGCCGCGAGCTTTCACACATCGTGCTGCAACTCCGCGCCATGAAAACCGATTCGCTCGATTGGCTCACGCCTCCGCCCAAAGCCTCGCTCGATGCCGCGACCGCGCTGCTCGACCGGATCGGCGCGACTCCGGAGATGGCCGCTTTGCCTGTTCCGCCGCGCCTCGCAAAGCTGCTCATCGAGGGCGCTCGTCGCGGCGTTCCTGCCAAAAGCTGCGCCATCGCCGCGGTTCTCAGCGCGGGCGAGCGTAGCTCCTCCGATCTGCTCACCCTCGCCGAATCCGACTGGCAGCCGCACACGCGCCGCATCTTCGACCAGCTTCGCCGCATCTTTCCCGGTCCCGACCGCGGCGCCGACGCCGATGCCCTTCAGGCCGTGCTCGCCGCTTTTCCTGATCGCGTCGCGCGCCATCGCCGCTCCGGCGATCTGCTCATTTCCTCCGGCGGCTCCGCCCGGTTCCCCGATTGCCGCGCCGAATTTCTCATCGCCGTCGATATCGAAGAACGTCGCGACCGCGGCCTGCCGCTGGTCCGCCTCGCCGCGCCCATCGAGCCCGAATGGCTGCTCGACCGCGCCTTCGAATCGACCGCGCTTGAATGGAATCGCGACGCCGAGCGCGTCGACCAGGTCACCGCCCTCATGTACGACCAGATCGTCATCGAGGAAACGCGCTTTCCCGCGCCGCCCGGCCCGGACGCCGAGCGCATTCTTTTCGAACACGCGCTCGAATCCGGCATCGACCGCTTCATCGATCGCGAAGAGCTGGACCAGATCCGCTCCCGCGCGGCATTTGCCGGCATCGCCATCGACGAGTGCCGCGGGCTCACCGAGCTGTGCCGCGGAAAAACCTCTTTCCGCGAGATTGCCGGCCTCGCCGATGCTCTGCGCCCGCCCCATCTCGATCGCCTCGCGCCCGAACGCGTTCGTCTTCCCGGCGGCCGCGCCGTCAAAGTGCATTATGAAGCCGGCAAGCCGCCCTGGATCGAATCGCGCTTGCAGGATTTTTTCGGCCTCTCCGAGACGCCGCGAGTGGCGAACACGCCGGTCGTGATCCATCTGCTCGCGCCCAATCGCCGGCCCGTCCAGGTCACCTCCGATCTCGCCGGATTCTGGCAGCGCCTCTATCCGCAGGTCCGCCGCGAGCTGGCGCGGCGCTACCCCAAACACAAGTGGCCCGAGGATCCGCTGCGCGTCACTCCAGCCGCCGGTTGACCGCCAGCGCCACAATCGCCACCAGGCTCACGCCCATGCCCGCCGCCGCGTCGGCCGCGTAGTGATAGCGGCCGTATACCGTCGCGATCGCCACCAGGACGCCGTAAGTGGCCATCCCGATGGCGAACCGCGGGCGGTCCGGAATCGACGCCGCCAGTCCCCACGCGGCTGAAAACGTCGAGGAAACGTGTGCGCTCGGAAATACGCTCGAGTGGATCGCGTATCCGCCCAAAATCCACAGATTGAAGGTGCGAAAAATGGTGACCACGTGCGGAAGATCGAAACGCGGGAAAATGATGCGCGGCGGCTCGGACAGAAAAAACGGAAAGAGCGCGTAGGCGGCCAACGTCCCCGCCAGGTACGCAACCCAGAACCGGTTGATCGAGGCGCGCCGATGGTTCAGAAACACGATCGCGACGCTCACCGCCGCCACCGCGTACACCAGCATGTAGCTCACCTCCAGCAGCGACGGCAGCACCGGCCCGGCGGACTCGATCGCGGCGCGCAGATGAACCGAATCGAGCAGGCGCCGGTCCCACCCGATCCACACTCGCTCCAGATGATTGTCGCGCGAGGTCGGAGTGAACCAATCCATCTCGCGATACGCCGCCAGCGCGAACGCCATCGGAAAAATGTCGCGCAGCACCGACTTCGACCGCGCCAGCACGATGACGACGGTGGCGACCACCCCCGCGAATATCCACGCCTTCGCTGGTGGAAAATAAAATCCCGCCAGCACCGCGACATAAACGAAATATACAATGACGAGCCACTCGGAGGAGCGCAGGCGGGGCACCTGCCCATTGTCGCGTAAAATGTTTGTTCCGCCAGGTGACCATCTCGCGGACCGATCGTCTATCATGGGCGAAAACGAGGTGAGGGATGGCTTTTCTCCATTCGATCCGCTTCGCATTGCGTTCGCTTGCACGCACCAAGGGGCTGGCGATCGCCGTGGTGCTCACGCTCGCGCTCGGCGTCGGCGCCAACGCGGCGATCTTCGCGCTGGTGCGCGGCGTGCTCCTGCGTCCGCTGGTCAATCGCGACGAAAACCGGCTCATCTACATCCGCCAAAGCGCGCTCGGCATCGGCGTTGAGAACGCCACTTTCTCTGTCCCCGAGATCCAGGACCTGCGCTCCAGCGTCAAAACCATCGGCGAGTTCGGCGATTTCTCCACCATCGGCTTCGAAATGGTCGGACTCGGCGAGCCGCGCGAGGTGCGCGCTGGCGTGGTGGGAGGGTCGTATTTCGAGGTTATGGGTCTCCGCCCCGTGCTCGGACGCCTGCTCGATGCGCGCGACGATGGCCCGCAAGCCGCCGGCGCCATTGTCCTGACCTACCGATTCTGGAAATCAGCGCTCCAGGGCGACCCCTCGGTGATCGGCAAGACCGTGCGCGTCGAGAGTTTTGGGCCGGCGCGCGTCGCGACCGTCGTTGGCGTGCTGGAGCCCTCGGTTCCCTATCCCGCCGACACCGAGATTATCGCCAACGTAGTCACCAGCCCGCATCATCTTTCCGCGACCATGGTCACCGGCCGCGTCCATCGCATGACCGAATTGTTCGGACGTCTCGCGCCCGGCGCGACGCTCGGGCAGGCCCGCGCCGAGCTCGAAGCAGCCCATGGCGCGATCCTGAAGGAGCATCCCGAAGCTTACTCGCCCGGCGCCCATTTCCATATCGAGGCACGCCGGCTGCGCGACCAGATCACCTCGCGCGCGAAAACCATCCTATGGGTGCTCATGGGCGCGTCGCTGCTGGTGTTCGTGATCGCCTGCTCCAACGTCGCCAACCTGATTCTCGCCCGTACGATGCGCCGCGAAGCCGAGCTTTCGATCCGCGCCGCGCTGGGCGCGAGCGCCGCCACGCTGCGTCGGACGCTGCTCGCCGAAAGCCTGCTGCTGTGTGGCGCGGGCGCGGCGCTCGGGGTTCTCAGCGCGCGACCGATGGTCGCCATGCTGGCGCGCTATGCCTCGCGATTCTCCGTCCGCGCTCTCGACCTCACGGTGGATTCCAGCATGCTGTGGGTCGGCGCCGCGCTTGCGGTGGTCGCGGCATTTCTGCTCGCCTACGTGCCGCGGCTCCCTTCGGCCGATTCCTCCAACGGCTACGGCCTCTCGACCAGCGGAATCCGCGCCACTGGAACCGCCACACGGCGTCAACGCATCTTCGCGATCACCCAGATCGCTGCGTCCTTCGTCCTGCTGGCCGGCGCCGCCATGCTCATCAACACACTGCTGACGCTTCAGGCTGCCCAATCCGGCTTCGATCTCGATCACGTCCTGGCTGTGAACGTGCCCCCGATGTCGTACGGCCGCACGCCCGAGCAGGTGAGCGCGTTCTATAAGGAAGCCGTGCGCCGCATTGCTGAGCTGCCGGGCGTGGAGCGCGTCGCAATGGGCACCGTGGTCCCCTGGCGCGACGCCGGAAACTATCCGGAGTTCGAGTTTTCCCCCGACGGCCACGTGCCGGCGCGGGGCGAGGAGAATCCTCGCGCGCGTTTCCGCTCAGTCTCGCCCGGCTTCTTTGCCGCGTTGGGCGTCCCGCTGCTCGAAGGCCGCGACTTCACCGATGCCGACCGCAAAGGCTCCGAGATGGTGGTGATCGTCAGCCAGACCCTCGCCCAACGCATGTTCCCCCGCCGGGACGCGCTCAATCGCCGCATCCTGTGGACCGATCCGGTCATGAAATTTATCGACGTCAGCGCGGCGCCGCGCCGCATCGTCGGCGTGGTCGCCGACATGGACGACGAGCGCGTCTCCCCCGGTCCAGCAATGACGATCTATCATCCCGTCGAGCAGGAAATGGGTGGTGGCCGGCTGTTCGTCCACGCCGGTTCGAACCCCTACGCGCTGGTCTCGCCGGTCACCCGCATCATTCGCGGAATGTCGGCCGACCAGGTGGTGGAGCGCGCCGCGACGCTGGCCGATATTCGCGCCGAGGTCCTGACCCCCGACCGCCTGAACGCGATCGTGTTCGGTGGATTTGCTGCAGTCGCCCTGGCGATCGCCGTGGTCGGCGTCGCGGGCGTCCTCGCGTTTTCGGTCAGTGGGCGAACGCGCGAGTTCGGAATCCGCCTCGCCGTCGGATCCCAGCCTCGCCAGCTTTTGGCGGGCGTGGTCGCCGAGGGCGCGGCCATCACGCTCACCGGGATCGCCGCCGGAGCGCTGTGCGGATTTGCCCTGGCGCAGCTCGCCTCGCGCTATGTCCGCGATCTGCGCATGCCCGGCGCGATCGCGGTTACCGCTTCGGCCGGCGTGCTCCTGGCTGCCGCGATGATCGCGTCAGTGCTTCCCGCCGCCCGCGCCGCACGTGTTGACGTGATGCAGGCGCTGCGCGCCGAGTGACCGTCAAAAGAACCGATGAGCCGGCACACGCTTCAGCGTGCCGCGTCGGCACCCTCGAAAACAGCGCCAGCTTGTGGACAGCTGGGTTTTGCCGGCTGTCTTCGTCTGAACTTTGAACGACCAGACAGCCGGCAAAGACCGACCGGCTGTCCCGCAGCTGCGACGCTCTTTCATGCATTTCGTGTCCACCAGCAGGATATGGAAACGCTCATTGCTCATGCGCCATGGCTCCCTGTGCAGACGGAAGGGTGAAGTAGAACGTCGCACCCTGATCTTTTTGCGACTCGACCCAGATCCGCCCGCCATAGCGATCGACCACGCGCTGGCAGATGGCCAGACCGATCCCTGTGCCTGGAATTGAGGGGCCGTGTAGCCGTTTGAACACGCCAAAAATGTGCTGATGGAACTCCGGTTCGATGCCGATCCCGTTGTCCGCTACAGCCACGCGCCACCCGTGGTCCTCGTTGATTGCGCAAACATGGATGTGAAGCGGCTGGTGGCTGCGATATTTGATCGCGTTGCTCAGCAGATTTTGGAACAGCTCGATAAAGTGCGGCTCGTGCCCTTGAAGCGTCGGCAATGAATCGCTGACGATCGTTGCATGGCATTCTTCAATGTCGGAAAGGCAGTTCTCCACCGCCTTGCGAAACGCGGCGTTGAGATCGGCGACCGTCGAAGCTTCGGGCTCGCCATCCCCAATCAATCGCGCATAGGCCAGGAGGCCGGTCAGGAGCTGTTGCATCCGGTTCGTACCTTCGGTGATAAAACGGACACAGGTGGATGCCTCCTCGTCGAGGGGATTCATGTAACCCCTGACCAGGAGCTGCGAGTACATCGCGATCATTCGCAGCGGCTCCCGCAGATCATGACTGGCCGCAAATACGAAGTGCTTCAGATCCTGATTGGCGCGCGCGAGGTGCAGATTGGCTTTTCGCAGGTGCTGCTTTTGCTGTATGTACTCGGTGATGTCCGTGACCACTGCGATCCACCCGTCAACGCGCTGGTCGTGAGCGCGTGTGGGGACGTAAACGGCGTTGATCCACCGGCTGCCGGCGCTGAGAAAATGCACTTGCTTTGTGTAATCGACCTTCTCGCCCGCAAGCACCCGCTCCATGTAAGGTCGAATCTCCTCGAATCCCTGTGCGCCGATCACGTCCAGAATGGAGCGCCCCTCGATTTCCTCCTTTGGCCGCTGGAGCCAACCCGCATAGGCTTGGCTCACCCAGACGTAGCGCAGATCGCGACTGCAGCGGGTTACGGCGGCAGCCATATTCTCCGTGATCATTTCGAGCTGCTGTTTCGCGCCGAGAAGCTCTTCCTTCGCGTCAACCCGTTCGATCAAGTCCGCGGCCTGTGCAGCAAGCAGGCTGACCAGCCGCAGATCGCGCTCATTCCGGCGAGTGGGCGTTCTGAAATGCGTCGAAAACATTCCGAGCAGGCGGCCGCCGCGCGTGATGATCGGCGTTGACTGAACCGCGCGGGCGCCGGCTCTGAGCATGACCCCTAAGGCCGGCGTTCCCCTGAAAATCGGGCTTTGCTCCACATCTTCGACAAACACCTGTTGGCGGTTGTGCATCGCCGCTCCGCAGGCGCCCTCCTCGCCGGTGACGTGATCGAAAAAGTCGAGGAAATCCTCGGAAAAGCCGTGCTGGCACGCGATCCGCAACGCTCCGTTGCCGTCGAGGAGCTGAACATTGCCCATATCGGCATGCATGATCGCCTCCGCCACGGTGAGAGTTTCATCCAGCAAGGCGTGCACGTGCGTGGTTTGGAGCACGCGCGTGGCAAATTCATGAAGGCGATTCAAGCCCGCTATCTCGTCAGCAAGTTGTTGTTCTCGCTCGGGCTCGGGTTGATTTGACCGCATCGGCTCCATCGAATTCTTCCCATTTTTCCGTCAGACAAACGCTCGCAGGATGTTACCAAAAACGAGAGGCCGCAAACCAGGGCCCGATTGCTAACGCCGCGCGCGCCAACGCTTCCAGTCCTGCTCGACTGACTTCACCATGGCCAACGCAGCCTGTTGCAACCAGTTCGCGCGGCGCGTGCGCAGGTCCGCTTCAAGCGACCGCGCTTCTCGCGTGCCCAGGTGCACGTTGGCCGTCTCGAATCCCATCGCATGCAGCAGCCGCGCGGCGTCGTGTTTGGTGGGAAGCGACGCCATCTCGACGCGCGAACAATCCGGCGCCAGCCTCCGCACGATCCACTGCCCGCGCAGCTTCACGAAGGGGTCGGGACAGCGCCGTGAACGATCGAGCGCCTCCTGGTAGTGAATCTCGCTGCGCCGGCTGCGCCGCGGATGCGCGAAATACCAGGCCGAGTCGGTCAGCTCCTTGGCTTCGCGCGCGATACTGCCGTGCCAGTCCGCCAGCGCGACGAAGCGCCGCCGCCCCAGGCTGCCGAGGCCGCTCACGCGGTGCGCCAGGCGGTATTTCAAATCGCGATCCGGAAGCATTCGCCGCAGCGCCTTTTCCGCGCTCCCCGGAACGCGGCCCTTCCAGGTGCGCAGGGCCTTCATCTTGTCCCAGAACGCTTCGGGCATCTTCAGACGCTCCACGGCCATTTGTCGCAGCGCGGGGTGATGCTCGGCCAGGACGAAAGCTTTGCCTCCACAGGAGAGCCCGTCGCGATAGCCCGCAAGAATCGCGCGCGAGGCACGCTCCGGCGTGATGTCCAGATGATCCCCCGCAATGGCCAGGTGCGCGCTGGCCGCCAGGCGCACCAAATCGATTGTGTACGGCATCCAGCAGGCCTCGTCGAAATCGTTGATACCCCAGATCAGCCGTCCTTCCATGTCGCGCCAGGTCCCGAAATTCTCCACGTGCAGATCGCCCACCGCGAGCGTCAGGGGAGCCGCGGCCGATTCCGGCGCGTCCTGCTGCCAGGTCTGCGCCCATCGATAAAACGTCGCGCGCAGAAACGGAAACGGCCCGTCCGACATCAGCGCGTGCTTGCGCTCCAGGTCGGCGCGGATCAGCGGAATCCGCTCGCCCAGCCAGGCTTCATATTTTTCGGTCGAAGTGATGATATCCATTCATCAAGCCGAAATTCTATGAACGCTATACTAACGCTTTCATGAGATTTCTGCCGCTCCTGTTCGCCGTCTCCGCTGCGCTCGCCCAGCCCCAGCTCGATTTTCTTAATCACGGCCGCCCCGTGCTCGATGCGCACAACTGCTATCCCTACGATGGCCGTTGGGCAGACCGCATCGACCGCGCCCTTGCCTCCGGTTTCCCCGTGTCCATCGAGCAGGATATCGCCTGGGCTAATGGACGGCCCGTAGTCACCCACACCTCGAAGACCACCGGCGCGGAGCCCACGCTGCGCGAATATTTTTTCGAACGCGTGCGCCCCATCGTGGAACAAGCCCTGAAGAAAAACGATCGCGCGAGCTGGCCCATCCTCATCCTGCACTTCGATTTCAAATCGCTCGAACCCGAAACCCTTCGCGGAGTCTGGCAACTGCTCGGCGAGTACGAATCCTGGATCACCACGGCGCCGCAGACGTCCGATCCGCATGTTGTGGCGCCGCTCGACCGCAAACCAATCCTGGCGATCACCGAAGACGCCGACATCCAGGAGCAAATCTTCTTTCGCGATCTGAAGCCCGGCGAGCGCCTGCGCGTTTTCGGCTCGGCGCAAACCGGCGCGATCGAGGCGAAATCACGGGAAGAGCGCGCACACCTGCTCGCCACGCTTCCGCCCGAAAGACTGCTCCCGGATCCTCCCACCAACTTCCGCCGGTGGTGGAACAACTCCTGGTTCGAGGTCGAGGAAGGCGGCCAGACCAGGGCCGGTGACTGGACTCCGGCCGACGGCGCGCGCCTCGGCGCCCTGGTCGCCCGCGCGCATCGCCTGGGATACTGGATTCGCTTCTACACGCTAGACGGCTTCAGCGAATCGGAAAATCGCGGTTGGGATCAGGGCTACAATTTCGGGTCGCTCGATGCCGTGAAGCTGCGCTGGAATGCCGCGCTCGATGCCGGCGTCGATTTCATCGCCACCGATCAGTATGAGGACCTGGCCGCGCTGATACGCTCACGCGCGCGTCAGCACGTAGCCGCGGACCATCCACGCCACCAGCGCGACAAATAGCAGCGCCAGCGTGCTCCACGGCGCGAAGGGGCAGATGGAATGATAGCCCAGGTCGTTCATCTTGGCGGCGGAAAACGGAATCAGCGTCAGAAGGGCGATGATCACGAAGGTGATCGCGACTCCAAACAGGGCGTTGGCGGCTTGATCTCTGGACATTGAGCTCGACCTCTATAATACAAGTGTGAAATTCCGCGAGTATCTCCCGCTCGCACTTGCCGTCCTCGCTCTTCTCGTGGCCATCGCGCAAACCGTGCATCCCTTCGGCTTCCGGGTGCATCCGCTGCTGCTGGTGATCGTCGCCGCGCTCCTGCTGTTGCGGCACCTGATGCGGCGCCAGCACCAGAATCGCGAAGAGCTGCTGAAATCCATCCCGCGCCAGCCGCTGGGCCTCGAAGAGCACGATCATCGGACCAGCGAGTAGCCCGCATAAATCACGCCGTTGTCGAGGCCGGGGTTGAAATCGGTGGTTCCGGCGTTGGAAATGTGCACAAACTTGTATCCCAGGGTGATTTTTTTGAAACGCACGCCCGCGCCGAGGATCACCAGGAAATTCAAACCCGTGGCGTCGATCTGGTTTTCCGGAACCGGCTCGGTGGAGGCGATCAGTCCCAGGCCGAAATCGAGAAACGGATGCAGCCTGCGTCGCCGCGCGAACTCGAAGCTTCCGCCGAGGGGCGTGATTCCGAATCCGTAGACCGCGTGCGGCGGCGTTCGGACCTCGATTGACGTCGGGGGCAAACCCGCAATCCCGAAGTAAGAAATCGTCGCCGGCTGCAACACGATCGCCGCCGGCATCGCCCCCGCCGTGAAGCTCACCGAGACATGCTCGAAATCCCGGCAGCGATAGCTGTAATCGATCCCCGCCAGCACGAAGCGCCGGTTCGAATCGGTTCCGATGAGCGTCGGGGAATATGGCGAATATCCGGCGAAAAACTGAAAATCGTTGCGCGGTCCTGAAACGGAAGGGCACAATCCCGCTCGCGCGTAGCCGGAAAACAACGCCAACGCGACCATCGCCCGACGCATCGATTCCAGTGTACGATTTGTGTGAAAGAGGATCCGCGCGCGCGCAGCGACCGCCTTTGAAATGCTCTACAATTAACTCTCGGGGAATCAGGCTGAGTGGGCGCGAACGCGGGTGAGCGGATACGTTTCGGAGATTTCGAGTTCGATCCGCAGGCTACCAGGCTCTTCCGCGATGGCCGGCGCGCCGCCATTCAGCCGCAGCCCTTGCGGGTTCTCGCGCTACTCCTCGAGCGTCCCGGGGAAATCATTTCCCGTGAAGAACTGCGCGAGCGGATCTGGGGCAGCTCGGCATTCGTGGAATTCGACCTTGGCCTCAACTACTGCATTCGTCAAATCCGCGTAGCGCTGCGCGACGACGCCGCGAAGCCAGCGTATATCGAAACGCTGCCGCGCCAAGGCTATCGCTTCATCGGCGCGGTCTCGGCCAAGGGTCGGCCGCCCTCGCCGGCTCGGGCAGAATTGCCTCTCAGGCCGCCGAAGAGTTGTCCGTCGATTGCCGTGCTGCCTTTTACGAACCTCAGCCCGAAGGACGAGCAACAGTACTTCGGGGATGGCTTGGCCGAGGAGATTATCACTGCGCTGGCGAAACTGCCGGAATTGCTGGTGGCCGGCCGGACGTCTTCTTTCTTTTTCCGTGACAAGGATGCGGACCTGAACGACATCGCCAGACACCTCAACGTCGAATACATTCTTGAAGGAAGCATTCGCCGCGAAGGAAATCGGACACGCGTCACCGCGCAGCTCATTAAGGCTGCGGATGGATTCCATGTGTGGTCGGAGCGTTACGACCGGCGGATCACGGACATTTTCGCGATTCAGGATGAAATCACCGGCGCGATTACCGAGGCCCTCCGGCTTAAGCTTTCGTTGACGCCGTCGCGGCCGCGCCGCCGCGTGCCGAACTTGCGTGCGTATGAGGCGTTTCTCGAGGGCCGGCACCACCTGCTGGTTGACTCAAGGCCCGAATCACTCGAACGGGGAAAGGCTTTGCTGGAGCGTGCGGTGAAATTGGATCCAACATTGGCGCTTGCCTACAGCGTTCTGGGAGTTTACTACACGCGGCAGGCGGGCGCAGGTGCGATTCCCGCGCGCGAAGCTCTGGCTCTGGCGCGCAAGGCCGAGCAGGCGGCCCTGCGCCTGGACGAATCGCTGCCCGAAGCACACGGGATGATGGCGGCGTGCGCCGGCATGGACTACAACTGGTCCGAGGCGGAACGGCATTGGCGTCTGGCGCTGGAACGCGAACCCTTGCCGCCAGACGTGCTTTTCTGGTACGGAAACCACTACCTGCTGCCGATTGGACGCGCAAGCGATGCCGTCGAAGTGGAAACCAAGGTTCTGGAGGCCGATACCATGAACCTGCTGTACCGCCGGCTGTACGCCATGGCGCTCCAACACGCTGGATCCTGGGCCGAAGCGGAAGAGGAACTGCGGCAGATTCTGGAAGTCGACGAGAACTCGCCGACCCTGAGCATGCTCGGCCTGATCTGCGCCCGGACGGGGCGGTTCGAAGAAGCCCTGGCCATGACGGAACGGGCCTATGCCCTGCTGCCGCGATCGAATCCGCTGGCCGGACAACTGGCCGCGCTGCTGTCTCGCGGTTGTGATGAAAACCGTGCCTCCGCGCTGATCGATCATCTCAGGTCGGGGGAAGCGCCTGGGGCTTCCGTCGGCCTGGCGGTGTTTCACGCGATGCGCGGCGAGTTCGACCAGTCGGCGCTATGGACAGAGCGGGCGATCGAGGAGCGCTTCCCGCTCTTAATTGCGAATGTCGGTCCGCTGATCCGAACGGCGCCGCAGTGGCCCGCGTTGGCGAAGCGCATGCATCTGCCGAGGTGATGGATCCGGTGTGGAGCTTCGGCGTGGATCGGCCGGCACGATGCCTCGTTAGTTGTGCCCTTTCCCGGGCGTCAGCCCCGATCCCGCCGGACCGGGCAGGGATGCAGTCGTGGTCACGAACGGTCCCACCACCGAGGAGCATCCCATGGCTCCCGGACCTCCCGGGCATCCCCAGAAATTCACGGTCGCATTGATCACGCCGGTGCCCAGGTTCACCACTCCGGCGGTTTGCACGTCCAAATCATTCATGTGCATCTCGATCGCTCCCACGGCGTGCATGTCGACACCGTCCGCTTCATCGGTGATCGTGTTTCCGGCGATCATCGTCCCCCACACGTCAGCGACGGAGTAGATGTTGATTCCGGTGGTGCCCGGCGTCGCCGCGTCGGCCGTATCCGCGCCGTTCCCCGAGATCGTGTTGCCGATGATCATGGTGTCGTTGAGATTGACGCCTGGCGCTCCGGCTGGAGCGGCGTGATTATGGATGCTGACCCCGGGATGCCCGTTGTTGCGCAAAATGTTTCCGATCACGCGATTCGCGAAGTTCTGATTTCCCGGGCCGGGCGCGAAAATGCCCACGCCGGCGCCCCCGCCGGGCAAACTTCCTCCGTTATTGGAAGAATTGTTGTTGGCGACGGTGTTGTTGAAAACCCCATAGGGGAGTTTGGACGCCGCTTGCGGAGAGGGCGGGTGCGAAGCGAGCGTAATCCCGCAATCGTAAGGATTGTCATGCACGCTATTGCCCGTGATCATGTTGTTGTAGGTCTGGCCGGTTTCATCGCTCAACAGAATGCCACCCGAGTTGAGATCCACCGTGTTTCCCGCGACAGTCGCGTGGTCCACTCCCATCAGATGAATTCCTTCACCGCAATCCTCGCTCTCGCTGGTTTCAAAAAGCGGCAGACCAGGGCAAGCGGCGCCGGTGACGTTCAAGCTTTGATTGTTGCCAGTCACATGATTTGCGGAGATCGTTAAATACGAAGCGTTGGTGACCAGAATCCCTTCGAAATTCGCGTTCATGATGGTCAGGCCGGTAATCAGCCCGCCCAGCAGCCCGGGATTATCCAGCCCGTCGACGTAAATGCCGTTCGGCTGGCCTTTCGCGTTGATGATGGTCGCGTCGGCTCCTGCGCCCACCAGGGACAGCGGCTTGGTCACCACGACGCCTTCGGTGTACGAACCCGGTCCGATATTGATCGTGTCGCCAGCGTTGGCGGCGGACACCGCGGCGCCGATGGTCGCGGAGCACCCCGAACTGCCGCCCGGATTTACGCACAATGTCGCGGCAATCGCGGGAACTGACAGAACCATGACTCCCAACATCGGGACAAGAGTTGAGGTGAGAAATGACGTCCTTCGCGTGTCACGCATCGAGATTTTCCTTTCGATTATGAAGTGATGACCAGATTCTGACTTCCGGGACTCCACAGGCAGTCGACGGGTTCGGGATAAGGCCCCCCGGTTCGGCCTGAAGGCAGGGTTGTGTAACCGGTGTGCAAAACAACACGATGTGCTGCGAGACCAGCGTGGAAGCCGGACCCGCCACCGCGACTGCGTGTGCTGTCGACGGCGTCACCAGTGTGGGGGCAAGTAAAGCGGCGCTCAAAGGAATCACGCTCTTGCGAAGCCTCATTGGAACTCTCTCAAACTCGATAGTGTGCCATCGAATGCTGAAGTTCCACCTGAGCATCGCCTGAATTTCTCCTCATGTCGTATGAGGAGCGCGTGTGGGCCACGCTTGACGCCGATGGGTCAACAGTCGGCATGCATCGGCGTGCATCCGCGGGTATTTTTCATCAGCCGGGGCTACGGCTCCTTCACGCAGCAGCCGTGGCACGCCGTCCCGCTCGCGCACCCGGCATGTTCTCCGGCGTGCCGGTGCGCCCGCCGGTTGTGGACCTGATCGGTGTGCGGCTGATAGTCACAGAACGGATCTTCTTCGAGCGCGTCGCCCGTCGCGGCGAACGCCCGCGCGCGCGACCCTCCACAGATGGCGTGATATTCGCAGTACCCGCAACGTCCTTTGAACTGCGTGGGATCGTGCAGCATGCGGAAGATCTCCGAATCGCGGTACACGTCCGCGAGGCGGTCCGTACGCACGTTGCCCGCCACCAGCGGCAGGAATCCCGCCGGGCAGATGTCGCCGGTGTTCGATACGAACACGATTCCGTGCCCGTCGCGGATGCCGAAGCTGCGGTATGCGCCGCTGCGCTTGATTTGCTCGCCGGTCATCCCCTCGCTGCGCATCTTTTCGAGCGCGTAGCGGCGATAATGCGGCGCTTCGGTCGTCGCCACGATGAACGGAGCCACGCGCGCCGTTTCATACACCCAGCGCATCAGTTCGCGCGTCTGCGCGTCGTGCATGGGTTCGAGCACTTTTCCACGTCCCACCGAGATCAGGAAGAACAGGCTCCAGCGCGCGATGTCGTATTGCTTGAGCAGCTCGTAAATCGCGGGAGCGTCCTCTGCCGTCTCGGCCGATGCGAGCGTGTTCACCTGCACCGGGATCTCCAACTCCTTTGCCCATTGCAACGCGAGCATGGTGCGCGCGAACGTTCCCGGCACGCCGCGAATCGAATCGTGCCGCTCCGGGGTCGAGCCGTCCAGGCTCAAGCCCAGCGCGTCCACGCCGTGCGCTCTCAGCCGCATCAGCACTTCTTTGTTCAGCATCGCCGTTGCGGCCGGCGTGATCGACACCCCGATCCCCAGCCGCTGCGCTTCCTCGATCAACAAATACAAATCCGGACGATTCAACGGATCGCCCCCGGTGAGGATCAATTGCGGATAGGGCTCGCCGAACTCGGGAATCTGGTTCAAAAACGCGACGCTTTCCTGGAAAGTCAGCTCGTTGGGGTGCGGATTGGGCATCGCCGTGGCGCGGCAGTGCCGGCAGGCGAGCGCGCAGGATTGGGTCATTTCCCAATAAATGTTGAGAGGCGTCTGCGCGTAATCGCGCGGCACGCGATGCGAAGTACCTGCGATGTGAGTGAGTTGCGGCATGACGCCCGGGAATAATGCAGATGGATGGCCAGGCCGGATCCGGTCTGCTAGCATCGGGAATCATGCGGGTGTTCGTGTTTCTGGCGGTGGCGGCGCTGGCGCAGTGCCGACAGCTTGAAATTTTCTTCATCGATACCGAAGGCGGTCAGGCGACGCTGATCGTTTCGCCTTCCGGCCAGTCCCTGCTGATCGGCGCCGGCTGGACCGATTTCAGCGGACGCGACGCGGATCGCATCGCCGACGCAGCCAAACGCGCGCACGTCAAGAAAATCGACGCGGTGTTGATCACCGATCATCATCGCGAAAACGAGGGCGGCGTCCCCAACCTGCTGGAACGCTTCACGGTCGGCACGTTTTACGATCCTGGACCGAGCGTCGAGACCGCGCATGACCACCAGCGCACCTACAAGGCTTATGAGGAGGCGATGGCGAAGCAGCATCGCGAGGTGGTCAAGCCGGGCGACAAAATTCCCATCAAGGGCATTGAGGTGACCGTGGTGGTCGCAGGCGGCGCGCACATCGCGGACGGCGGTGAGCCTAATCCGTTCTGCGCGGGAATCGAGCCGCGCGCCGGGGAAAACGCCGAGGAGGCCAGATCGGCCGGGGTGGTGGTCGAATACGGCAGATTCCGCTTCGCCGATCTGGGCGATCTCACCTGGAACAAGGAGCTGGCATTGCTGTGCCCGCAGAACCGGATCGGCCGCGTCGATCTGTACCTGGCTTCGCGCCACGGCGGGGTGACATCCAAGGCGATTTACGGGCTGGCGCCGCGCGTGGTGATCCTCGACAACGGCCCGCGCACCGGCGCCGATCCGGAAGCCTGGAAAACGCTCAACGCTTCGCCGCGGCTGGACGATTTGTGGCAGCTCCACTTCGCGCTCGCGGGCGAAAA
Source organism: Bryobacteraceae bacterium (assembly GCA_035501755.1). Lineage (GTDB taxonomy): Bacteria > Acidobacteriota > Terriglobia > Bryobacterales > Bryobacteraceae > Palsa-187. The sequence continues at coordinate 27,973 of DATJVN010000118.1, forward strand.
GGAGACCAACGCTTCCGATACGCTGATCGCCAATCTTGACGAGCATTGCGCGGGCGTATCGTTGAACGTTTCAGCCCAGGAGAACGGGTCCTTCACGGTATTCAACCCGCGAAACAAGTTTTCCAAAAGCTATAACGCTCAATAGGTTACCTTTTGGCGCGACAATACGTCTAGATTTCACACCCCTATGCGTTCACTCATCCTGGCTGCTTTGTTTGCGGCGGTAAACGCCACGGCGCAGTATAAAGCCGTTAATCCGCAGGTTTCGAAGATCGTTTCCGAGGTTTCCCAGGACCGGATCACCGAGACGCTCAAGAAGCTCGAAAGCTTCGGAACGCGCAACATCTATTCGTCGCAGGACGACCCGAACCGAGGCATCGGCGCGGCGCGGAAATGGATCTACGAGCAGTTCCGCAGCTACAGCCCGCGCCTGGAGGTCAGCTACGATCAGTATCGGCTCAAGAAGGATACCTCGCGCGGATCGCGCATTCCGGAGGACGTCGATCTGTACAACGTGGTCGCGGTGCTGCCCGGCACCACGAATAAGGAAGAGCGGGTGCTGATCAGCGGGCACTACGACTCGATCAATCTGGGCCGGCCGGCGGGATCGCCTCCGCCCGAACCCGGCGCCCCGCCCGTTCCGCGCGATCCCAATGTCGACGCGCCCGGAGTGACCGACGACGGGAGCGGGGTGGCATGCGTGATGGAGCTCGCGCGCGTGATGAGTCAGTATCAGTTCGAAAAAACGCTGGTGTTCATCGCCTTCGCCGGTGAAGAAGAAGGTCTGCTCGGCTCCACGCTGTACGCGGAGAAAGCCCGGTCGCTCGATCAGAAAATCGAGGCGGTGCTGAACAACGATATTATCGGCAGCGACGTGGGCGGCGACGGCCGCACCGAAAACCGCCGCGTGAACATTTTCAGCGAAGATCCCATCGATTCGCCCTCCCGCGAAATCGCCCGCTACGCGCGCGAAATCTCCGAGCGCTATTTTCCGGCGATGACCGTCGATCCGGTGTTTCGCGCGGACCGCTTCGGCCGCGGCGGCGATCACACACCCTTCAACCTGGAGGGTTTCGCCGCAGTACGCATTTCGACGCCGGTGGAGAATTTCGCCAACCAGCATTCGCTGACTGACACGTTCGCCAATACATCGCCGGGTTACATCGCCGAGGTGACGAAAGTGAACGGAGCGGTGGCGGCCTCGCTCGCCTGGGCGCCCAAAGCGCCGCTGACCACAGAAATGGTGGAGCGCAACGGCCGCAAAGTTCCCACCCTGATGCTGACGCGCGGCAAGAGCCGCTACGACGCGGCGCTCAAATGGAAACAGGAGAATCCGGAGCCGGACCTGGCCGGCTACGTGATCATGATGCGCCGCACCACCTCTCCTTTTTGGGAGCGCGAAATCTACGTGGGCAATGTCGACCAGTACACGCTGCCGGATGTTTCCATCGACGAGGTGGTGTTCGGCGTGAAGGCCGTCGACAAGGACGGCAACGAGAGCCTCACCGCGCCCTATGTCCAGCCCCCACGGCAGAAGCGCAAGCTCGAGACGTATTAACCCTCGCCTTATCGCTGTATCTAAAACATTTCATTCATAAATTGTCATTTGACAGGCGTGCTGTTTCGGGCATAATCTGAAGGCGAAGAAAAGGCGTAAGTAGATGTTTGCCCCCGCGCTCGGCTGGCGCACCGATCTCGAACCGGAAACCCTCCCGGCGGCCATCGACTGCCCGCGCGGACGGATCACCGAAGTCCTCGGCGCGCGATCGAGCGGGCGAACCACGGTCCTGCATTCGGTTCTGGCCGCATCCACGGGACGGGGCGAGTTCGCGGTCCTGATCGATACCAACGACGGGTTCGACCCGTGCTCGGCCGCGGCGGCGGGGGTGAAGCTCGAAAAATTGATCTGGATCCGCTGCTCGGGCAATGTCGAGCACGCCATGCGCGCGGCGGACATGATGATTCACGCGGGCGGATTCGGGGTGGTCGCGGTGGATCTGGCCGAGGCCGCCGATTCGGGGCTGCGGCGCATTCCGGCGACCACGTGGTTCCGCTGGCGGCGCGCGGTGGAATCTTCGAAGACGGTACTGCTGGTGGTCGCGCGCGCGCCGCTGGCGAAATCCTGCTCGGCTCTGATCGTGGAACTGTGCAGAAAGCGGGCGATTTTTTCCGGCAACCTGCTGCGCGCGGCCGAATACGAAATCGCGCGGCGGAAGCCGGTGGGAAAAGATCTCGGAGAGCTGCGTTGCGCAGCCACAGGCTAATGGCATGTATGCCTGCATCCATTCCGATGACGCGGGAGAGCTGGCGCGGTCGTTTTCTCCGTTCGTGGAGATGATCGACGCGCGCACGGCTGTTTTTTCGATCACTGCGCGGCAGATCACGGCGATCCGACGGCTGAAGCGTGCCGCGATCGCCTCGACCATCGATGCCGCGGTACTGGCCGCGCGGCACTTTGATGGATTTACGACCATCGCTCCTGGCGATGAGTCGCGCGTGCTGGGCACGCTGTCAATCGATGCGCTGCCGCCCGATCCGGAAATTTTCGAGACGCTGGAAATGTGGGGTATCCGAACGCTCGCCGATCTGGCGCGACTGCCGGAAAACGGAATCGTGGAGAGGCTGGGCGAGCGTGGGCTGCGGCAGTATCGCCTGGCTCGCGGCGCGCTCGACCGGCCGCTCCAACCCGAACCCATTGAAGTTACCTACGAAGAGTGTGCCGAGTTCGACCATCCGCTGGAGCTCGCCGAGCCGGTGCTGCTGGTGATCGGGCGATTTTTGAACGAGTTGTGCGGGCGGCTGGATCGCCGGTCGGTTTCGGCGGGGGCGTTGAATCTGATGTTGAACCGTACGGAGCGCACGCTGCGGCTTCCCTTCCCCACGCGCGATTCGAAATTTTTATTGAAGCTGGTGCAGCACGATCTCGAAGCGCACAAACCGGATGCGCCGGTCGAAAAAATCCGGGTTGCCATTGTTCCGGCCGAATCCAGGCGCGTGCAGCACGATCTGTTCGAGCCGTCGGCGCCGGAGCCGGAAAAGCTGGAGCTGACGCTCGGAAAGATTCGCGCGCTGGTGGGCGAGAGAAATGTGAAAACGCCGGAGCTGCGCGACACGCACCGTCCGGGGTGGTCGGTTTCAGACATGCGCCTGGCGTTCCGCTATTTCCGGCCGCCGATGGAGGCGCGCGTGGAGACCGAAGGCGGCGTTCCGAAACAGATTTCGACCCGCGTGTTTCGCGGAAAAATCGCCCAAACCGCGGGGCCGTGGCGGTCGAGCGGGGATTGGTGGAGAGAAGACGCGTGGAATCGCGACGAGTGGGACATCGCGGTGGCCGATGGCGCGCTGTACCGCATTTATCGCGCCCCGGCGGGGTGGTTCGTGGAAGGAATTTATGACTGATAGCCGCGAATGAACGCAAAAGTTGGCGTGAATGAACGTGAGCGAACGTGAATTATGTAGAGTTTCATGCCCGGTCCGCTTTTAGCTTCCTGGAAGCGGCTTCGCTACCCGAGGATCTGGTCCAGCGTTGCGCCGACCTGGGGCACGCGGCGGTCGCGCTGATGGATCGCGACAATCTGTGCGGCGCGCCGCGGTTTTATATGGCCGCGAAAAAGCTGGGGATGAAAGCGCATCTGGGCGCGGAGATCACCGGAACTGACGGCGATTTTTATCCCCTGCTCGCGGAAAATCGTACGGGGTATCAGAACCTGTGCCGGCTGATCACCTCCATGAAATTGCGCGCTCCCAAAGGCGAAGCCGCGGCGTCATTTGGGGAGCTGCGCGAATTTTCCGAAGGGCTGGTGTGTCTGACTGGCGAGGGTCCGCCAGTGCGTGCGCGATTTGAAAAACTGGTGAATCTTTTCGGGAGTCGCAACGTTTATGCCGAGCTTCAGCGCCACTTTCATCGCGACGAAGAGGCTCGCAATCAGGCCGTGATCGAGCTGGCGCGATCGATGAAGCTGCCCATCCTCGCCACCAACGGCGTGCGCCACGCGACGCCGGAGGAGCGCGAGCTGTTCGACGCGCTCACCGCGGTCCGGCATAAGACTACCGTGATGGAAGCGGGAAAATTTCTGGCGCGAAATTCGGAGCGGCACGTCAAAACTCCGCGCAAAATGGAGCGGCTGTTCGGCGATGTTCCCGAAGCCATCGCGGAAACGGCGGAGCTGTCGCGGCGGCTCGATTTCACGCTCGCCGATCTGGGCTATGAATTTCCCAAATATCCCGTCCCGCCGGATGAAACCATCCATTCCTTCCTGCGCAAGCGGACCGAGGAAGGCGCGCGCCGGCGCTACGTGCCTTATCACGACAAAGCGCGCGCGCAGATCGAAAAAGAACTCGCGCTCATCGAAAAATTGAATTTGGGCGGATATTTTCTGATCGTCTGGGACCTGGTCGAGTTCTGCCGGCGCGAAGGAATCCTGGTGCAGGGCCGCGGATCGGCGGCTAACAGCGCGGTGTGTTATTCGCTGGGGATCACGGCCGTGGATCCCGTCGCGATGGATCTGCTGTTCGAGCGCTTTTTATCCGAGGAGCGCGGCGAATGGCCGGATATCGACCTCGACCTGCCCAGCGGCGATCAGCGCGAGCGCGTGATTCAGTATGTGTATCAGCGCTACGGCCAGCGCGGCGCCGCGATGACCGCCAACGTGATCACCTATCGCGGCCGGAGCGCGGCGCGCGATATCGGCAAGGCGCTGGGCTTCGACGAAGCATCGCTTTCGCGCCTCTCTTCGCTGGTGGCGACGTGGGGATGGAAAGATCCGCGCGATACAGCCGTAAACCAGTTCACGCAGGCTGGCTTTGATTTAAACCATCAGCGCATCAAACGTTTTTTGGATTTATATGTCGCCGTGCAGAATCTGCCGCGGCATCTCGGCCAGCATTCCGGCGGCATGGTGATCTGCCAGGGGCAGCTCGATGCCGTAGTGCCGCTCGAACCGGCGACCATGCCGGGCCGCGTGGTCATTCAATGGGACAAAGATGATTGCGCCGATCTCGGCCTGATCAAAGTGGATCTGCTGGGGCTGGGAATGATGGCGGTGCTCGAGGAATCTCTCCAATTGATTCGGGAGCATTACCGCGAAGAGGTCGACCTGGCGCATCTTCCGCAGGACGACTCCGCGGTTTACCAGGCATTGCAGCGCGCCGACACCATCGGCATGTTTCAGGTGGAAAGCCGCGCGCAGATGTCCTGCCTGCCGCGGCTGAAGCCCAAAAAATTCTACGACATTGTTGTTCAGGTGGCGATTATCCGGCCCGGCCCGATCGTTGGCAAGATGATGCATCCATATTTAAACCGCCGGCAGGGGTTCGAGGAAGCCGCGTGCTTGCATCCGTCGCTCGAAAGCGTTTTAAAGCGAACGCTCGGCGTGCCGCTGTTTCAGGAGCAGCTATTGCGCATCGCCATGATCGCGGCGGACTTCACGGGCGGGGAAGCGGAGGAATTGCGGCGCGCCATGGGATTCAAGCGCTCGGAGGCGCGCATGCGGGAGATCGAGGGACGGCTGCGCTCGGGGATGACGGCGAACGGAATTGTCGGCGACACGCAGGATCGCATCGTGCAATCGATCACCTCGTTCGCGCTGTACGGGTTTCCGGAATCGCACGCGGCGAGCTTCGCGCTGATCGCCTATTCGAGCGCGTATCTCAAATGCCATTACCTGGCTGCGTTCACTGCGGCGATCCTGAATCAGCAGCCCATGGGTTTTTATCATCCCGCGACGCTGGTGAAGGACGCGCAGCGCCACGGATTGCATTTTCGTCCGGTGGACGTAATGCACTCGCAGTGGAACTGCACCATCGAAGACTGTTCGGGTGAAAAGGGGGACAGACTACTCTGTCCCCAGACGCACATTGCCGATTCCCCGATGCACGGTCGGAGTGGACAGAGCTGTCTGTCCCCTTTTTCACAGAGACGCGAAGCGCTCGAGCTGCGCCTCGGATTCAGCTACGTGCGCGGATTACGGCGCGAGCCGGCGGATGCGATCGTCGAGCGGCGGCCTTTTTCTTCGATCGACGATCTCGCAGCTCGCGTTCCGGAACTGCGCAAGGATGAACTGCGGATGCTGGCGGAAATCGGCGCGTTGAACGGCCTGGCATCGGGTCATCGGCGCGACGCGCTGTGGCAATCCGAACGCGCCGTTCGCCCGGCGGGTCCGCTACTCGATCAGGATTCTGTGCCACAAGTCTCTCCGCTCGTCATGATGACCGCGCCCGAGCGCATCCGCGCCGATTTCTACGGCACCGGTCTCACCATCGGCTCGCATCCCATGCGGCTGTATCGCGAGAAGCTGCGCGCTCTGGGAATTTTGTCCTCGGCCGATTTGCAACGCGTGCCGCATGGTCGCCTGGTGCGCGTGGCAGGATGCGTCATCTGCCGCCAGCGCCCCGGAACGGCCAATGGATTCCTTTTCTTAAGCCTCGAAGATGAAACCGGCATCACCAACGCGATCGTCGAGCCGGAAAAATTCGACTGCCATCGCGAAACGCTGGTACGCGCTCCGTACCTGATCGTCGAAGGGATTGTACAAAACCAGCAGGGCGCGATTTCCCTCAAGCTGCGCGATGTGGAGCCGCTCGCGCTCGACGTAATCGCTGTCCCGTCGCACGATTTCAGTTGATGCATCATGAAGTCGTGTCAGAGAAGATTCTATACATGAGGGCGATCTGAAACGGATATTTCAAAACCAGTGATGTTATCCTCCAAGAAAGCATGCGGCCGATTCTTGTTCTCATCCCGCTCGCCGCTCTGAACGCTCAAGTACATACACCTGATTTCAACTCCAATGCGGCCGCCGCTTATGAATCCCTTTTGCGGCTGCGCACCACCGCGACCGTACTGCACATCACCGCCCATCCCGACGATGAGGACGGCTCGCTGCTCACCTGGCTCGCCCGGGCGCAGGGGGTTCGCACGGGACTGCTAACGCTCACGCGAGGAGAAGGCGGCGCGAATCTCATCGGGCCGGAATTGTTCGACGCGCTCGGCCTGCTGCGCACGGAGGAACTGCTGGCCGCCGATGGCTATTACGGCGTCGATCAATTCTTCACCCGCGCTGCCGATTTCGGATTTTCCAAGCGCGTGGATGAGACTTTCGACCATTGGGACAAGGAAATCGTCCTGCGCGACTGCGTGCGCGTCGTGCGCCTGTACCGGCCCGACGTCATCATCTCGCGCTTCGCGGGAGACCCTCGCGACGGCCACGGGAATCACCAGGCCGCCGGGGTACTCAGCGCGGAAGTGTTCCAAGCCGCGGCCGATCCCAATCTTTTCCCGGAACAGTTTCGCGAAGGCCTGCGACCCTGGGCGGTGAAGAAGTTGTATCGCAGCACCCGGCCCGCCGACGCCGGTGCGCTTCGCGTGGACACCGGCGTTTACGACCCGCAAATCGGAATGTCCTACGCGCAGATCGCCGCGGCCGGATTGCGGCTTCAGCGCTCTCAAGGAGCCGGGCGCCGCGTTCTGCCTGGTCCCGCGATCTCCGCGCTGGCGCTTATTGCGACCGCTGCGGGCGGAAAGCCCGCGCAGGAATCCACCATCTTCGACGGTCTGGACACGACGCTGCGCGGCCTGGCCGAGCTTGCGCCGGCGCTGCATCTCGATCCCGCCCTGGCGGAAATTGAAAAGGACGTCACGCGCGCGATCGAAGAGTTCGACGCGCGCGATCCGTCGCGCGTGCTGGAGCCGCACATCGTTCCCGCGCTGCGCAATCTGCGTGCGGTCATCCGCAACGTCAGCGATTCGCAAGTGGATCCCGATCTGAAATACGATCTCCTCTTCCGCCTGCGCAACAAAGAAGACGAGTTCATGCGCGCGGGCAACCTGTTGGCGGCCATCTCGCTCGAAGTCGCGGCCGCGACGACAGGACAGGTGATTCCGGGCGAGAAATTCGCTATCACGTCCACCATCACCAACCGCTCGCTCACGCGGATCGAGAACGTCGAGCTGGGCTTGAGCGTCCGCGGCGGGATCGAGTTTTCCTCCAAGCCCGGCCAGTGCGACGTGCTTGGCGATAACCAGCGCTGCGCGCAGCAGTTCGAAGTCGCCATCCGCGACGACGCAACGTACACGCGCCCGTATTTTTCGCGCAAGGATCCGTATCGTGATGACGTCTATCAAATCGACGCTCCGCAATATGCCAACCTGCCCTTCGCGCCTTCGGAAATCACCGGCACGGCGACGTATAGCGTAGCCGGGGTGCGCTTCAACATTACGCGGCCAGCGCGGAACGCCGATCTGCGGCCCGTGTCGATCGCGCCCGCCGTCAGTGTCGCACTCGCGCCGCGCGCGAGCATCATGCCGGTGTCGCGCCGGCCGGTTTCGACCGAAGCGCAGGCCGAAATCTTCAGCAACGTCGAAGGACCGGCGGATGTGAAAGTCCGCCTGGAGCTTCCCCAAGGGTGGACGTCGAATCCGGCGGAGGCGCAAATCCATTTCACGCACGCGGGCGAGGTTCAGGACGCGGGATTTCGCGTCACGGCGCCGCAGATCGCCGCGCGGCGCTACGAATTGAAAGCGGTCGCCGAGTACGCGGGCCGGGAGTACCGCGAAGGCTATGAGACCATCGCGCACCCGGATCTGGAGCCGCGCGAGCTCTATCGCGCCGCCCAGTCTGCCCGCACCGGTGTCGACGTACGCGTCGCGCCGAATCTCAAAATCGGCTACATCATGGGAACCGGCGACCAGGTCCCGGCCGCGCTGGATGCGCTGGGTATCAAGACGCAGCTTCTTTCCCCTGAAGATCTCGCGAGAGAGAATCTGGCGCCGTTCGATGCGATCGTGGTGGGCATTCGCGCTTCCGCGGTTCGTCCTGACTATGCGGAGCACAACGTACGCCTGCTGGAGTACGTGAAGAACGGCGGCAATCTGATCGTCGAATATCAGACGCCGGAGTTCGATGCGTTTCCCTACGGTCCGTATCCTTTCAAAATGGGCGCTCGCGCGGAGGAAGTCAGCGAAGAGGATGCGAAGGTTACGATTCTCGATCCGCTGAATCCGGTCTTCAACTCGCCCAACAAAATCACGGCGGCCGATTTCGAGGGTTGGGTGGAAGAGCGCGGCTCGAAGTTCATGACAGAGTGGGACGCCCGCTACAAACCGCTGGCCGAATCGCACGATCGCGACCAGGCGCCGCAGCGCGGCGGTTTTCTCGAGGCGCATTACGGAAAGGGCACGTTCACCTATGTCGCCTACGCCCTGTATCGCCAGTTGCCTGCCGGCGTTCCCGGAGCATATCGGCTGCTGGCGAACCTGGTGAGTCGGGGAAAGAAATGATTGGCGGCTGAAAGAATTTCCGCGGCGCGCGCGGTTGCGTTTCGGGTGCTCGAGCGGGTTCACTCCGGCGGATTCGCGTCCGATTTGCTGCGACAGGAATCACGCGATCTCGATCCCCGCGACGCTGCGCTGGCGGAGACGATCGTGATGGGCTCGCTGCGCTATCAGTCCCAGCTTGACTTCCTGATCGCCCATTATTCCGGCCGCAGCCAGCGCCTCGATCCGGAAGTTCGCATCGCGCTGCGCATGGGAATCTATCAGGTCCGCTATCTCGACCGGATTCCCGCGCATGCCGCGGTTGCCGAATCGGTCGAGCTGGTCAAACGCGCGCGCAAGCGATCCGCTGCATCGCTGGTCAATGCGGTCCTGCGAAAAGTGGATCGCGAAGCCGTCGACTGGCCGGACCGGGCCACCGCGCTGAGCATTCCGCCGTGGATGCTCGAACGCTGGGGCCGGCGCTATGGCGCGGAGGCGGCGGAAAAGATCGCCGGCGCGGCGCTCCAGGAGCCGGAAGCCTTCGTGAATCCTGCGACCGGCCGAATGCAGGACATCGGCGCGCAGTCCATTGTTCCGCTGCTCGCGATCGAACCCGGCATGACCGTTCTCGATCTCTGCGCCGCGCCCGGAAACAAGACGGCGCAGGCGATCGCGGCCGGAGCTCGCGTGATCGCCTGCGATATCTCGCTCGCGCGGCTCGCCTCGGTGCCCGGCGATCGCCTGGTCCTTGATGCCGCCGAAGCGCTTCCGTTCGGCGCAAAGTTCGATCGGATTCTGATTGACGCGCCGTGCTCCGGCACGGGCACGCTGGCGCGGAACCCCGAGATCAAATGGCGCCTGAAGCCGGAGGATCTCGCCGATTTTCAGTCGCGGCAGCGAAAAATTCTGGGGCGGGCGCTCGAGTTTCTGAGCCCCAGCGGCCTGCTCGTCTACGCGACGTGTTCGCTCGAACCCGAGGAAAACGAAGAGGTCGTTGCAGCGTATTCGCCTCGCAAAACCCACCTGCGTCTGCCCGGCCGCGACCCTGGTGACGGCTTCTTCGCGGCGGTGATCAGGAAAGGCGGCCGATCCGCATGATATGCTCGCGAGTAGGGACGTATGCGGCTGCTGTCATCCTGGTACAAGTTGGGCGTCGGCGTCGCGTTCCTCACCACCCTCTACGCCTTCCAGAAACCGTTTCGGGTTTACGAGAGCATGGAGGCGTACGATGACATTCCGCTGCCGCCCGATTATCGCGAACCGTCGGAGTGGGTGGAAGCGCGCCTGATGTATCCTCCGCATCCGCAGGCGCGATTCACCCGCATGTTCCGATGGGGCGCTCCCCGCGATTGGGCGCACGAGGGCGGAACGAGCTGGACGCAGGATTACCCGCGCGCGGACCGGCACTTCGCCATGGCCGTGCGGCGGCTCACGCGGATCAACGTTCGCTCCGTTGAGCAACCCGTCAATCTGGACGATGGAGACGACGTGTTCAATTGGCCCTGGCTGGTCGCGGGCGAGATGGGCGACTGGAAGCTCACGCAGGCCCAGGCCGACAAGCTGCGCGATTTTCTGCTGCGCGGTGGATTCCTGATGCTCGACGATTTCTGGGGGCCTGAGGAATATAACCGGTTTTACGAGAGCATGGCACGCGTTTTCCCGGATCGTCCGGTGGTCGACATCGACAACGCCGATCCCATCTTTCACACGGTCTACGATCTCGACAAACGCTACCAGGTTCTTGGCGAGTGGGCTTTGCGCGGAGGCGGGTACATGAACTATCGCGCGGCGGGCACTACGGCGCACTGGCTGGGCATTTACGACGATCACAAGCGCCTGATGGTGACGATCTCCTTCAACTCCGATATCGGCGATTCATGGGAGTGGGCCGACGATCCATACTATCCGGAGAAATATTCCGCCCTGGGCATGCGCATCGGCGTGAACGACGTCGTCTACGCGATGACGCATTAGCGGGGACTGGGAACTGGGTACCGGGGATTGCGCATCGGTCACTTGCCGATACAGAACGTCGAAAAAATCCGGTTCAGAATATCGTCCGCGGTGGTTGCTCCCGTGATCGCGTCGAGCGGCCGCAGTGCGGAATACAAATCGAGCAGCAGCATCTCATGCGGAATCCCGGCCGAGGCCGCCCTCCGCGCCTGATCCAGAGCTTCGCGCGATTCTTTCAATAATTGTTCCTGGCGCAGGCTGGTGATGAATCCGCCCTCCTGCTCGATGCGCCCGCGCGGGGCAAGGGTATCGAGAATCGCGCGCCGCAGCCCGGCGATTCCTCCGCCGGTGAGCGCCGAAACCGGCATCGCCTCACTGTTGCGCACGCCGACGTCGCACTTGTTCCCCACGATCAGACGCCGGCCACGCACCCGGTCGATCAGTGTTTGATCGGCCGCGAGCGGGTCTTGTGAAACATCGATGACGATGAGCGTCAGGTCGGCGTCCGCCATCATGCGATAGCTGCGCTCGATTCCCAGGCTTTCCACCAGGTCCTGTCCCTCGCGTATTCCCGCGGTGTCGACGAATTTCACGGGAATGCCCTCAAGCGACGCTGTCTCGGAAACCAGATCGCGCGTGGTCCCGGGAATTTCCGTCACGATGGCGCGATCCTGTTCGAGCAGGCGGTTGAATAAACTGCTCTTGCCCACGTTGGGCCGTCCCACGATGGCCAGCGTGAATCCTTCGTGCACCAGTTTTCCGTAGGCGAAGCTCGCGATCAGGTCATTCAGCGCCGCGAAAACGGGATCCACGCGCCGCAGAATCTCCGCCGTGGGCGCGACGCTGATATCGTCTTCGGCGAAATCGATTCCGGCCTCGAGCAGCGCGATCAGCTCGAGCAGTTGATCCTTCACCGGCTTCAGCCGCCGCGAAACCGACCCCTCCGCCTGCTGCGCCGCGACCTTGGCCTGGTATAGCGTGGTCGCGTTTATCAGGTCGCGAATGGCTTCGGCGCGGGGCAGGTCGATGCGGCCATTGACGAAGGCGCGCAGCGTGAATTCGCCCGGCTCGGCCAGGCGCGCGCCGGCCGAGCAAGCCTGTTCGAGCGCGTGGCGCAACACCACCGGCGAGCCGTGACACGAAATCTCGATCACGTCTTCCGCGGTGTAGGATTTCGGCGCCGCGAACCACGTCACCAGAACGCGCGGATCGGCGTCGGGCAGTTCCGCAAGCGTGGCGACGCGCGGCTGGACTTCGCCATGGATGCGAAGAATTTTGTGGGCGATGGCGCGCGCATCGGGTCCGGAAAGGCGAACGATCCCGATTCCTCCGCACCCTGGCGGCGTAGAGATCGCGGCGATAGTGTCCTTCAACTGCATAACGATGGCCGCGAATAAACGCGGATGAACGCAATCACGAATTCGTGTTCATTTGCGTTCATTCGCGGCTAAAGATTTATCGGCGTCTGGGCCGGCGATCGCGATCGCGGTCGCGGCCGAAGGGCCTCCTGGGGCGATCGTCTTCCGGGCGGGGACGCGGCGGAAGAATCGGCTCGGGCAGCGTCTTCATATCGGAGGGCACCACCACCACCTGGCGGATCGGACCCAGGCCAACGCTCTCGCTGCGCACCTCGGTCTGGTCGCGCAGCGCCAGATGAATGATGCGCCGCTCACGACTGTTCATGGGGCTGAAGTGGAACGGAACGCGCGTTTTCTTGACACGCTCGGCCGCGGCAAGCGCGCTCATGCGCAGTTCTTCGATGCGCAGCACGCGGTAATCGTTGGCGTCGAAACAAATGCGCGAATGCTCGTCGGGCGACATCCCCAGAGCTTCCATGGTCAACTGCTCGAGCGCCAGCAGCAGCTCGGCTTTGTTGGCCAGCAGCAGATCGACGTCGCTGCCGCTGAAGCGCACCAGGATGTCGGGATTTTCGAAATCGGGATGCGGTGTTTCGCCTTTGGAAACCGAGTAGTCCAGCTTGAAGCCGCTCAGCTTGAAAACGGTGTCGAGAAACTGTTCCACGCGCGGACCGGCCTCGGCCACCGTATACTTCTTGTCTGCCAAACCTATCGTTTCCTTTTCGGAGCCGGCTTCACATCCACCACCGCGGGAGGCGGCGCGCTGCCCCGATTCATCGCCCACTGCATCGCGATTGCCACCAGATTGCTGGTTAAGTAGTATAACACCAGTCCCGAAGGCAGATAGTAAAACATGTAGCCGAAAATCAGCGGCATGAAGTACATCATCTTTTGCTGCGAAGGATCGGCGCCGGGCGTCGGCGTCATCTTCTGCGATAAGAACTGCGTGACTACCATGAGCACCGGCAACAGGTGGATGGGCAACGTTTCGGCCTGCGAAAGGTCCTTCACCCACAACCAGCTCGCGCCGCGCATTTCGATGGAAACGCTCAGCACTCGCCAGAAGGCGTACAGGAACGGGAGCTGGATCAGCATGGGGAAGCATCCGCCCATCGGATTGACGCCTTCCTTCTTGTACAGCTCCATGATCTCGGCGTTCTGATCGGCCTTCTTGGGGTCGCGCAGGCCGATACCCTTGTATTTGTCGTTGATGGCCTTGATCTGCGGCTGCAGCCGCTGCATCTTCTTCGCCGATTTCAGACTCGAAATGCGCAAGGGGAAGAGCAGCAGGTTGATGGCGACGGTCACCAGCACGATTGCCCAGCCCCAGTTGCCCACGCCGTGATCGGCGGTCCAGTTGACCACCAGGAACAGCGGTTTGGCGAGTACCTCGAACCATCCCCAATCGATCAACTGCTCCAGCTTCGGATCGACTTTCTTGAGCAGGTCGGTGTCCTTCGGCCCGACGAACAGCTTCATCACGTTGACGCCCTGGCCGCCGACCCCGACGCCCACCTGCTGCACTTCCTTGTTGTCGGGTCCGGGAACGGCGTCGGAATACGTGGTCACCTCGATCGGGGAACGCCCGCCCGGCAGGAACACCGCGGCGAAATATTTGTCCTCGACTCCGGCGAAGGAGTCGCGATCGGTCGCCATGACCGGCCCATTCTTGGCGGTTTTCACGTCGTTCTGGACCAGCTTGGAATTTTCCAGGTTGTAGTACACGGCGCGCTGATCGCTCGCGGGATTAGTCACCGTCTCATCGCCGAAGCCTCCGCGCCATTCGATCGAGTGCGCCACCGGCACGCCGTTTTCGAGCACCTGCGTATTGACCGTCACCAGGTAGCTGTCCTTGGTGAAGTTGAGCACCTTCTTCACATCCACGCGGCCGTCGGAGTATTCAAACGTCAGGTCCAGCCCGTCGCCGATGCGATTGAGCGTGTACAGTCCGGAGTTGGCGTTGGCCTCCTCGTCGGACTTGAAGGAAAGCGAGAACGGCGCGGGCACTTTTCCAAGCGCGGCCTGATCCACCAGGTCGAGCGGCTTGCCGTTGTGATCCTTGTACGCTTTGAGCGTCCAGTTTTTCACCATCGCGCCTCGATTGGAAAACACCACGTGATAAAAATCAGTATCGACCGTGGCGGTCTGTTCGTCGGCGGCTTCAATCTTGGCCGTGGTTTCCGCGGAAGCAGCGGGCTTCACCGGAACCGGCTTGGGCGCTTCCGCCTCTTTCACCGGCTGGGTGGCTTTCACCGATGACGCGGCGGGTGTGGGAGGGGGTTTATAAAAATACTGCGTGCCGAACAGCACCAGCCCCATCAGCAGAAACGCGAGCAGCAGCCGCGTTTCCATCGAAAGTTCTTTTTTCTCTTCCATGGATGCTACTTACTTACCGGACCGGATCAAACCCTCCTGCATGAAACGGGTGGCACTTTACCAATCGTCGGATTCCCATCCACACTCCACGCGCGACGCCGTGTTTCTCGATCGCCTGCATCATATATTCGGAGCAGGTGGGGTGAAAGCGGCACGCCGACGGCAGCAGCGGCGAAATCCATCGCTTATACATACGCAAAACGGCCAGCGTCAGTGCCCGCATTTTTCGATCACCTTTCGCATGGCCTCCTCAATTTCCACAAACGGCGCGCCGATCGCCGCGCGGCGCGGATTGACGACGATGTCCCACCCTGCGCCGAACTCGCCGCGATGCAGCCGAAACGCTTCGCGCAGCCGGCGCTTGATCCGGTTGCGAACCACGGCCGGGCCCAGCGCGCGCGGCGCCGTGAGTCCCAGGCGCGCGCCCTCCCGCCCGTCCTTTCGACGCAGGCAGAACGCCGCGAACATCGGAGTCGAAACGCGGATACCGTGGTCATAGACGGTGCGGAAGTCGCCGGAGCGCAGGATCCGCGACGCTCGCGGAAACGCGAATTCAGATTTTGGCAGATCGGACGGCTCTCTCGTCGCTGACCGTCAGTTTATGACGGCCGCGGGCGCGCCGGCGCGAGAGCACCGCGCGTCCATCCTTCGATTTCATTCGCGCCCGGAACCCATGCGTCTTGGCGCGCTTTCGATTGTTCGGCTGAAATGTGCGTTTAGGCATTGTTTGGAATCAACCTTGATTAACCAGGCGAGCGAAGCGCACCCGTGGCGTTCGTCAACTTCGACGGTCGACTTCATTATAACAAATCGATCAGGCGTGGGCCGATTGCGGCGCGCCCAGCGCCTCGAGCGCCGCCTTTTCCATGACCGCCCGCGGCGCCGTTTGCTCCGTCCAGGTCTCGAATTGCCGGCAGGCCTGCTCGATAAACATCTCGATCCCCGGGATTACCGCCGCTCCCTGCGACCGGGCCTTGCGCGCGAGCATGGTTTCGAGCGGATTGTAAACCGTATCGAATACCAGCTTGGCCGGAATCCGGTCCTCGAAGAAACACTGCTCGGTCTTGGGGAACATTCCCAGCGGAGTGGCGTGAATCAGGATATCGAACGTCCGCGCTTCGGCCTGTTCGCGCGAAAGCGCCTCGGCGCCACAGGCTTTCGCGAGGGCGCGAATGCGATCGGGATTACGGCCGGTGATGGCGAGCTGCGCGCCCGCTTCGGCGAGCGCGAACGCCGCACCGCGCGCCGCGCCTCCATTGCCCGCGATCAGCACCGTCGCCTTGGACAATCGAATGCGCCGCTCCAGCGGGATTTTGATTCCACACACGTCGGTATTGGTTCCACGCCACTTGCCGCCCCTGCGCCACACCGTGTTGACCGCGCCGATGCGCCGGGCCAGCGGATCGATCACGTCCAGATAGCGGAGAATCTTCTGCTTGTGCGGAATGGTGACGCTGAACCCGGCGAGCGGAAGTTTTTCCGCCAGCACCAGAAAATCCTTCAACTGCACCGAATGCACCAGGAAGGGCAGATACACGGCGTCGGCGCGGCGCGCCTGAAACGCGCGATTGTGAACCGCGGGCGAGATCGAATGCCGCACCGGGTCCGCGATGACGCCGTAGATGCGCGCGTCGCGCGTGAATTTTTCCACGCGGTACAGATGCCGGAGCTGATGCGCGCTCACCTGCCCGGCTGCCGTTCCCGCGGCTGCGGTGGGCGCGGCGTAGGTGTACAAACCGCCGATCGCGGTCGAAAGCACGCGCGTGGCGAATCCCATTTCGCCCATGGCGATCAGCACCATGGGGATCTTGGGATGCGCGCGCGCCATCGACAGAATGCGAAAGTTATCCGAAGGCTTGCGAGCCGTGGTGACGATTTTGTAGCCGTCGGCGTTGATGCGCGACATTCGCCGCAGGATCGAATCGAGCGCGGGCGTTCCCCCGTAATTGTGATACGACAGCAGAACGTAGGCGTGCGCGCGCAGGCCTTCGATGCGGTCGGCGCAGTTCTCCGCGCTCTCAATCTCGATGTCGATGGCCCGGGCGCCCGCCCCGATGGCCGCGTCCAGAGTCTGCACCTGCTGCTCCACGCTGCCGTTGAATTTTCCGTGGTTCTGATGACGCCGGCACGTCGCCATGATGGTGCAATCGGAGTGGCGCGCCAGAAACTTTCGAATGGCCCCGACGCCCTGCTCCGGAGCCGGAAGATAATCGATGCGGACCTCGAAAAACCGCTCCCCGGCGTCGTATTCGCGGCGAGCGTGGGCGAGCAGAGTCTCGACGTCGGGAAATCCGAGCGCGATGCAAATTCGGGGCAGTGAGATCCGCTGCGGCATTCGGCGCCTGAACAGCATACCACAGGCTTGTCGATGGCTAAGCCGGAAGTAACGTGATAAACACGAGCACTGAAACGTTTCCGTGGGCGGGCACATCTTCTGATGTTCTTTCCCAAAATCGGGAGGAAATCGACCTACAGGTTACGCGAAGCCGTGTGGCCGTAGTAGTATAGTTGGACGAGTCGCGTAGCCGCGTCGGAGGGCCGCGCGGGTGATTGCATTTAACGCGAAGGAGGGCGCTCCCGCATGTGGAACCGCCGCAAAGAAGAAGAGATTACGCCGCCCAAGCCGGCGTCGGCCGCGCCGCCGGCTCCATCCGTGCTTGCGAAGGAGGGAATACCGATGTCAACGCTTCCAGGACGCTCCAGCGAGCCTCACGTCGAACCGCATCGCGGAGGACAAGCCGTGCTCGGGAAATCGGTCATCGTCAAGGGGCAGATTTTCAGCCGCGAGGATCTGACCATCGACGGTGAAGTGGAAGGCACGGTGGAACTCCAGGAGCACCGGCTCACTGTCGGGCCCAACGGCAAGGTCGTCGCCAGCATCAAGGCGCGCGAGGTCGTGGTGCTGGGGACCATCCACGGTAACGTCGAGACCACCGACAGGCTCGAGATCCGCAAGGAAGCCAAGCTGGTGGGCGATATCCGCACCGCGCGCATCGTGATCGAAGACGGAGCGTATTTCAAGGGCAACATCGATATCATTCGCGCCGACGCGCCCAAGCCGCAGCCCGCGCTGGCGCCCAAACACCAGCCCGTAGCGGCCGCGACCGCGCAGGCATTACCCGCGGCGGCAGCGCCCGCACCAGCCTCGCCCGTGCTCGCAGCAGGAGCCGGCGATCGCAAGCATTAGCAGGGTGACCGCAAAATCCGCAAACCTCGACTCCGCGCTACAGACGCGCCACAGCCACGGCCTCGACCAGTTCTGCTCATCTCTCGAAGACCGCCCCGGTATGTCGATCCTCGACCTGGCCGGCGCCAATCAGGGCACCATCAGCTTTCTCACCAACTACGGCCATCGTCTCTATTCCGACGATTTCGTCCACCAGCTGGATGACTGTTTTGGCGACGGCGATTTCTACGAGAACCAGACGAATCCATTGAAAGTCGGGAAATTTCTGGACACCGCGCTGGGCTTTCCCGATCGCATTTTCGACGGCGCGCTGGTGTGGGACACGCTTCAGTTCCTCACTCCCTCGCTGCTCGAAATCGTAGTGGGAAAACTGAATCGCGTGTTGCGCCCGGGTTCCTCAATGCTCGCGTTTTTCCATGCCGAGGAGCGCGTCGAGACCATCCCCACGTATTCTTATCGCATCAGCGACCACCGCACCATCTCGCTGCAATCGCGCGGCCGCAGAAAGCCGGCGCAGTTCTTCAATAACCGGAGCCTGGAAAAGCTGTTCCGCGAGTTCGATTCCGTGAAATTTTTCCTCACTCGCGATCACCTGCGCGAAGTGATCGTAAGGCGTTAGTGGTTGGTCGCCCGCCGGCGCCTGGGACCTCCCGGCGCTCTAAGGTAAGCTGAATATTCGTGCCGTCCGGCCGCGCCGGCCAACCACGAACTACGAATCGAAATGTCCCTTGAAGACGATCTTCTATCGCAGCGTCTGCGGCGTGTCCGCGAAATTGAGGCGCTCGGGTTCCGGCCCTATGGCCAGCGCTTCGATTTCACGCATACCATCCCCGGCATTCTTTCTGAATATGGCTCGAAAACCGCCGACGAGCTCGCCGGCAAACCGCAAGTCCGCATCGCCGGCCGCGTCGCGACCATCCGCCTGATGGGCAAAGCCGGTTTCATGCACCTGACCCAATCCGGCGAGCGCCTCCAGGTCTACGTTCGCAAGGACGCCGTTTCGGAAAACGAATTCAAGCTTTTTCAAATGCTCGAAGCCGGCGATATCGTCGGCGCAGAGGGTTATCTCTTCCGAACGCGCACGGGTGAGCTCAGCGTTCACGCCGAAAGACTCACCTTCCTCTCAAAAACGCTGCTGAATATGCCCGAAAAATGGCACGGACTCGAGGACGTCGAAATCCGCTACCGCCAGCGTTACCTCGACCTGATCGCCAATCCTGAATCGCGCAAGATTTTTCTGACCCGCGCGAAGATCATCGCGTCGCTGCGCCGCGTGCTCGAATCGCACGGATTCGTCGAGGTGGAGACGCCCATGATGCAGCCGCTTTACGGCGGCGCCACCGCGCGACCCTTCGTCACGCACCACAACACGCTCGACATGGACCTGTACCTGCGGATCGCGCCGGAATTGTATTTGAAGCGCCTGATCGTGGGCGGACTGGAGCGCGTTTACGAGATCAACCGCAACTTCCGCAACGAAGGCATCTCCACACAGCACAATCCCGAGTTCACCATGCTGGAGTTCTACCAGGCCTACACCGATTATCACGGCATGATGGACCTTTCCTGCGAGCTGCTGCGCGAAGCTGCGATCGCGGCCACCGGCTCGACTTCGGTCGAGTATCAGGGCGTGACGCTCGATTTCGCCAATATCCGGCGCCTGCGCATTCGTGACGCGGTTGGCGACCCATCGCTCAAGGGCCTCGCGCTGATGGAAGCTTTCGAGCGCAATGTCGAGCCCACGCTGGTGCAGCCCAGCATCGTTTACGAATATCCGGTCGAGGTCTCGCCGCTTTCGAAAAACAACGAGCAGGACCCCGCCTTCGTCGACCGCTTCGAAATCTACGCGGCGGGCATGGAGCTCGGCAACGCCTATACCGAGCTCAACGATCCGCGCGAGCAGCGCCGGCGCTTTGAAATGCAGGTCGCCATGCGGGAAGCCGGCGATCAGGAAGCGCACCAGATGGACGAAGACTATCTGCGGGCGATGTCTTACGGCATGCCGCCCACCGGCGGCGAAGGCATCGGCATCGACCGCCTCACCATGCTGCTGACCGGCTCGAAATCCATCCGCGATGTCATCCTGTTTCCGCTGCTGCGCCCGGAGGGCGAGATCGGACTCGCCCGAAAATTGCGCGATCTCGAAAACGAGTGAGAAAAATCACTCCTTGGGAAACACGATCGGCAGTGCCACGTCCGCGGTGAACATGCAGCGCGCGTTATGGCCGCACAGCGGCACCACGGTCACCTTGTGCTGCGCGCCAAACTTCTGATTCACGTACTTCGCGAACGCCTCCCCGCGCGCCAGCCGCGTAGGTCCCTGCGCCATGGCCGGACAGGATGAATCGAACCCTCCCAGCGGAAGAATATCGATTTCGCCCAGCAGATACGTCACCGGCCGCGCGGCGAGTTGCCTTTTCAGCTGCTCGTCGGTAAGACTCGCAGTGTAACCGGTGCGGTCTTCCAGCCCGTAAGGCCAGTGATCGAATGTCGTGCAGTTGCGCGAGTCGCGGAAGGGCTGAAATGCGCTCGCTTCCGCGTTGGGACGCGTCGCGTCGAGATACGCGTAGCTCGACGGGTTTGCGACCACGTAGGTCACCGCGACATCCAGCGTATCGTGTACCTTGTTGCCCATCTCGTAGCGTGTGACAAACTGGCCGCCGGCCGAGTGCCCCGCCACCACGATCGCCTGGAGATTCGGAAACACGTCCTTGCGCGCCAGTTTCTTGAGAATCTGGTCCATGAAATCGTACGAGGTGAGCTTGTTGTCGCTCAACGACGTTCCCCCGGAGCGCCAGCTGTCGCCATTGCAACTCCAGTTCACTTCGTTCGTTGCGAGATTGTCGCGACAGCCGCGGCCGTCGCTCGAGGCAAAGCGCGGCGCGATCACAATAGTGTCGTCAAGCGCGCCGCCCAGAAACGCCGATGCGACCGCGGTGCGGAAATAATTGTCCGCGTCGCGGCCCGCGCCGTGTACCATGATGAACGCGCGCCGGATCCCCGCGTTCCGCGTCTCCATCGGATAGGTGCGGTAGATCAGCGACCGCGCCGCGCCGCCGAGCGAAATCCACTCTGTGCATCCCGAGGTCGAAATGCACGCTTCCGCGTGGACCCCCGCTTCGAGCGCGGCGCAAAGCCAGAAGGCGCAGACCATTCGCAACATTTCACGAGAATAGCATCAGTGATGCGGCCGCCGCCCCGCGCCCACCAGCTCTCCCAGGTCGTCCACCTTGATTCCTTCGACGCCGCTTCCGGCAAGCTGCTCGGTGATGAACCACACCTCAAATTCATTGGTGCGCAGCACGTTGGAGATCAGCACGTCGTTGGTTCCCTGGTCACCGTTTTCCGCGCTCGCCTCGGCTGCTTCGCGCGTCTCCTCGATAATCGTCCCGTGCGCCTCGAGCAGGCGGAACAACTGCACCGTGGCGTCTTCGCGTCCGCGCGGAGGACGCTCCAGCCGCGTGGTCTCGGCGACATCGTGCGCCATGGCAATCGCCACGCCGCCCAGAGTCTGAATGCGCTCCGCCAGCAAGTCCACCAGCTCCACCTGTTCGCCGTAATGTTTGTCGAACAACAGGTGAAGCTGGTAAAAGGTCGGCCCGGAGACCTGCCAATGATGCTTCTTGTACATGTCGCGAAGCGTCATGGTGTCGGCCAGGATCTGGTTGAGCTTCTCGCAATTTGTGACGCGCACCTTTTCGTCGAGCGAAATGGCGCGGTTCACCACTGTTCCGAAGCGTTGAAACTCGCGCCGCGCGCCGTTGTGCGGCGCGGCGTTTGAGGACGTGTGTTCGGCAGTCTTCTGCTTCATGCGGATTAGATCCGCCGGCAACGCCCCCGGTTGCACGATTTTGAGGCGGTGCTGCTAGACTATCCGAAAGGAGCAAACATGACACGAGCCGTTGGAGTCTGTGTAGCAGGAATTTTCGCCGCCGCCGGGATCTTCGCGGCCAATTCCGTCAAAGTCGAGCTGAAGAACGCCCAGGGCCAGAGCGTGGGGACTGCGACGATCACCGAAAACAAAGGGGGATCGGGAGTTACCGTCCGGCTCGACCTGAAAAATCTGCCGCCGGGCGAACACGCCCTGCACTTCCATCAGAACGCCAAATGCGAGCCGCCCGGATTCACCACCGCCGGCGGCCACTTCAATCCGGATGGCGCGCATCATGGCGTGGACAATCCGCAGAGCCCCAAACCGCACGCCGGCGACATGCCCAACTTCACCGTCGGTCCTAAGGGAACCGTGAAAACCACCATCAGCGATCCGCGCGTGAATCTCGGCTCGGATTCGCACTCGCTGTATTCGAATGGCGGGACGGCGCTGATGATTCATGCCAAGCCGGACGACCTGAAATCCGACCCGTCGGGCAATGCCGGCGACCGCATCGCCTGCGGAACGATTACAAAACCGTGACAACGGCGTTGTAGCTCGAGCTACCCGCCGCCGAGAATCTCCACAATCATCGCGCGCTGTTCGTCCAGAAATTGCCCGAGTGGCGCGAAGGTCCAGAGTTGATTGTTGACGCGAACGCGCACCGCGTGATGATCGGTTCCGTAAGATTTCGCCGATTCCACCTCCGTGATTTCCTTGCGGCTCACCCGGAACCGGTGCGCGGAATTCCACGACTTGTACTCGACGCTGTCGCGCGCGACGTAGAGCCAGCCGTCGCACAGCGCCGTAAAATCTCCCCCGCCGTGATCGTGCGCGACATGGAAGGTCGCGTCGCCGCCGTGGGCGAGCGATCGCTGGAAATTCTCCTTCGCCTCCGGCCACCTCAGAAAGTTGTACAGATACACCTGCGCCTTCAGGTTGTACGCTTGCCAGGCGTTCGGATCCATGCGGACAGCCTTGTCGAGCACGGCAATCTCGTCCGGGTAGGCATGCTTCTGATCGAGCTGGAGCGCCTGTTGGATGATCGCGTCGTAATCGCGCGACGCAGCGGTTTGCTGCGAGCGAGCACCGCTCGGTCCGGCGGGACCGGGGACCGGCAATTTGATCAGGAAAGTCGCCAGAACCCCTATGGCGACCGCTCCGCCAGCGATCCATAGCCAACTATTCAGGCTCATTCCCTTGTTCACCGGCTGCGCGATCGCGGTGGCCGCGGGCAATCGCTCTGCATGCACCCGACGCAGATTTTCGCGACGTTCATCCCGCGCTACTCCATACGGACTTCAAACTGGTTGTGCAGATCGCCGACGTAGAAGCGATCGCCCGGCCGCAATTCGCGTGGTTGCCCGGGAACCAGGCGCTCGCCGCTCGCGATGTAAGTTCCGTTCGTCGATCCGAGATCCTCGAGCACGAATGCAACCCTGGCCGCATCCCAGCGAATGGAGCAGTGGCGCTTGGAAACGGCGTCGGATTCGGGTCCGAAAACGAGATTGACAGCGGACTGATCGCGTCCCATCACGCTCGCGCACGCATCCACCGGAATCGACGCGCCGGCGTATTGTCCGGCAAGCCCGCGTAGCGCCGGTTTGGTTGGAACGGGAACGGCCGGCGCAATCGGATACGGCGCTTGCGGTTGATAGGCCGGGCGTCGCTGCGTCAGCACGCGCGCCACCTGATCGCGCGTATTCTTGCGCGTCGCCAGCAGCGCCAGCGTGACCAGAATCCCGAAGCCGATCCATCCGGTGCCGTGCGGAAGATGGAATCCACCGCTGTCGCCCGGCGGTGGTCGCTGCTGCCCGCCGCCCTGCTGCCCTCCGCTTTCTTGCGCGCCCGGGCCGCTGCATGCCGCACTGGCGACGTTCGCCCGGACTCCCGTTTTCGAAAATCCCGCGCTCAGCGAATCCACCACGAAGGCGAGTTGCGTTCCGTTCTCCACCACCATGTTGAATCCGATCACATCGCCGCATGCATCGAACATGGCGCTGCCTTTTTCCACTGAATCCGCCGTCGCGCTGGCTTTGATCACCCTCAGCGGAACCTTTTCCGCCTTCACCATGTCCCGAAGCTGGCCCTCCTTCACCGCGGGATCGCCCTTGTCCGGAAACTGGATCGTGAAAACGGGCTGGCCCTTCTGGACCAGGTTCGCCGGGACCAGCGTCACGCCGGAACTACGCGCTTCGCCGCTGATTTCAAGAATCACCATGTCGCCGTCGCCCGACCACGCCACCTGCGACTTCACGTCCTTATCGCCGGTATGCACGAATGGCGTTTTCTGCTCGCCCGCATCCGTTTTGTTGCAGCAGGCCGCGTAGGTCACCACGTGCTTGGAATCGACGATGAAGCCTCCGGCGAGCGAAACGGCCTTCATCTTCCCACCGTCAGGAATGGCGCCATAGACCTCCACGCTCATGTCGAGCATCCGTTGCGTGGCTGGCTGCGACATCGCTACCCCGGTTGTGGCAACGAGAATACCCAGGACTGACTTCATGGCTTTCCCGTGTGCGATGAAGGCGCCTGCGACGGCGGCAGCGCCGGAGTTCCGCCCGCGGGATTGGAAGGTGCCTCGCGGCGCAGTGCCGGCAGATCGATTCCCTTCGAGGAGTCCGACGGCGCCGCGGCCGACGAGGAACGGACGTGCGTCGCGTACCACCACGCCGCGGTGACGGCTACGATCAGTACCAGCGCGATTGCCAGTAGCCACCGCGAACCCGATCGCGAAGGCGGAGTCTGCACCGCCGCGTGCTCGCCCGACGGCCATTCGATCGCCGGCTGCGATGCGACCGGCCCCAAAACCGGGTCGAAACTCTCGCGCCGCATCGTCACGGTCCCGCCGAAGGAATCCGTCGCCGTCACCGAGAGCACCGTCACGTTGTCCTGATATTCGCGCCTGTGGGCGATGGTCTGCGACACCAGGATCTCCGGCCAGCTCTGCGGGTCGCCCGACAGGCACGCGCGAATCTCCTCGGGCTGCATGGTCTTGAACATCCCGTCGCTTGCCAGCAGGACCGTGTCGCCGTCGTGCAGCGGATACGGCTCCGTATTGAAATCAATCTCCTCCAGAGTTTCGCTTCCGATGTAGCTGGTGAGCGAGTCGCGTTCCGGATGCGCCTGCGCGTCCTCGCGCGACATGGTCCCCCGCGTGACCGCCGCGTCCAAAACGTTGGCGAAGATGTGCGGACGGTTGAGCATGCGGAACTCGCCCGGCGCGCACAGGAAAATGCCGCTGTCGCCGACCGAAATGAAATATAAGGACCGCTCGTGCAGCGCCACCGCCACCAGCGTCGTGCCCACGCTGTCCTTCAGTCCGAGCCTTTGGGCCAGCGCGACCACCTGAGCGTTCGCTTCCCGCAGGCTGCGTTGGAGCGCCGCCGGAACCTTTTCATCCGGAGCTTTTCCCTGGTACGCTTCCAGAAACGCGCGCACCGCCGTGCGACTGGCCTCGTCTCCGAACTCCATCCCTCCCATGCCGTCGCACACGATGGCCACGAATCCGCCGTGCGAAAGGAAGGCTTCGTCATTGGGATCGGAAAATCCAAACGAGTCCTGCTGCGAGTGCCGCGCTCCGATGTGTTGGGCGTTGCCTGGCAAAAACCGCATGGTCTAATTCTCCGCGTCCGCCCAGGAATATTTTCTGCCGCAGAACGGCGCCAGCACCAGCCTGGTTTTTCCAACCTCCAGCATTTCGGCGCCCTTTATCTGCGTGTCAGCCAGAAGCGTGCACCACGGACATCCGGTATGCTTCACCGGATCGTAACCATACCCCGCCGGGCAGCAGATCATCTTGTCGGCCATCCCCTCCTCCCGCCTCAATCGATCGCCGGAAAATCTATCTTACTAGGCCCTTCGAGTCCCAGCGTCGTCGAAACTTCCAGAAAATCCGCCGGGTACCGGGCCATCTCATATTTCATCGCGTACCGGAGGCGGCCGGCGTCCAATCGCGCGAGGCCGAACTCGCCCCTTTCTGGCACGCATTCGAGTACGGCGGGAACGCGCAGGCCATATTGTTGGATCAAGAAACAAATATCTCCGGTCTCAAGCGCGTATTTTCCGGCGAGTGCGCGGGCCTCAGCCCGTAAATTCTCCATCGCCTCCGCCGAGTTGCCATTCAGCGGGGTTTCCGCCGTTACGTGAACGCCGCGCAGCTCGGCGACCGCCAGGTCCGCGGCTTCCTCGCACATCGCACGATAAGTGGTGAATTTCCCTCCCGTGATGCGCAGCACGCCTTCGGAATCGAAAAAAATACGATACTCACGCGTAGCCCGCGTCGCCGACCCGCCGGTCACCAGCAGCGGCCGCAGCGAACTGAACGCCGCCACCGGCTCGATCGACGCGCTCGCAGGAAAAACGCGCTCGGCCATCGAGCGCAAATAGCTGACCTCATCATTCGAAATCTTCACGTCATCCGGCGAGCCGGGATGATCCACGTCCGTCGTGCCGATGAGCGTCCGGTCATTACGCTCGCCCCACGGAATGAAAAAAAGAATTCGGCCGTTTTCATCGAAATACGCGATCGCGTGATCGCTCGCATTCAGCCGCGGGAGTACGATATGCGATCCGCGCACCAGCCGCGGCGAAGGATCGCGCGCCCACGGCCCGGTCGCGTCGACGATTACTTTCGCGCGCGCCTCGAACGTTTCCTTCGCGATCCGGTCGTGCAGCTCGACAGAATCGCGCGTGCGCCGTCCTGCCGCGACGTAGTTCGCGCACACCGCGCCGTTCGACTGGGCCTCGAAAATGTTTTCGAGCACCAGACGTGCCGAGCGGACCTGCGCGTCGTAATATTCCGCCGCCGCGGTCATACGCGGCAACCCCAGTCCCGGCTCCATTTTCCGCACCTGATCGAGCCCCAACCTCCGATGTCGTGGAAAGCCCCCGCCGAAACGGTCGTAAAGCGTCAATCCGAGGTTGTAATAAGCTTCGCGAAGAAAACCTTCGAGCGGCAGAAGAAACGGCAGCGGCTCGACCAGATGCGGCGCGATGCGCAGCAGCGTCGCGCGTTCTTCTAACGCTTCGCGCACCAGGTGAAAATCGAATTGCTTCAGATATCGCAACCCGCCGTGAATCAGGTGCGAATTTTTTCCGCTGGTGCCCGAGGAAAAATGCTTGCGCTCGACCAGCGCGACGTTGAGCGCCCGCCCCGCGACTTTCGCCCGCAATGCCAGGTCGCGTGCAAGCCCGGCGCCATTGATCCCGCCGCCGATGATCAGAACATCGAATGTTTCTCCGCGCAGGCGTTCTAAATTGTGGCCGCGACTGAACAGGGATTCGTTCATTCGCGTGCATCCGCGGCTAAATTTTACGCCGTTCGAGGTTGGGCAGAAACGCCGCGAGCAATCCGATCGCGGGCAGGAATGCGCACACGTGGTACACGGTCTCGACGCTGGTTGCGTCCGCCAGCTTGCCCAGCATCGCCGCTCCCAAGCCGCCCATCCCGAACGCGAGACCGAAAAATAGTCCTGAAACGACGCCGATGCGCCCTGGAAAGAGCTCCTGCGCGTAGACGATAATCGCCGGAAAGGCGGAGGCCAGCATTAAGCCGACGACCACGCTCAGAGCGGCTGTCCAAAACAGATTCGCGTACGGCAACAGCAGCGTGAACGGGAGCGGGCCCAGAATCGACCACCAGATCACGCGTTTTCTGCCAATCCGGTCCCCCACGGGACCGCCAAAAAATGTTCCGGCGGCCACCGCGGCCAGAAAGATGAACAGGTGAAGCTGCGCGCTGCGCACTGTCAGATGAAATTTGCTCATCAGGAAAAAGATGAAATACGTATTCAAGCTCGCCAGGTAAAAGAATTTCGAAAACACCAGCGAGATCAGCACCGTCAGGGCGACCGCGGCCTTCGCGTTCGACACTCCCGAAACCGGCGCCGCGTGCTTCACCGCCGCGTGCGCCACGCGATGCGCTTTGTACCACCCCCCGACCCGCGCCAGGATCAGCATCGCCAGCAGCGCGACCGCGGAAAACCATCCGATGCTGCGCTGCCCCTGCGGCAGCACCACGAAGGCGGCCATCAGCGGACCCAGCGCCGTTCCCGCGTTGCCGCCCACCTGAAACAGCGATTGCGCCATCCCGTGCTGCCCGCCCGAAGCCATCCGCGCCACGCGCGACGATTCCGGGTGAAACACGCTCGATCCCATCCCCACCAGCGCCACCGAGGCCAGCACCACCGCGTAGGTCGGCGCGTGCGAAATCAGCAGCAGCCCGCTCAGCGTGAACCCCATCCCGATCGAGAGCGAATACGGCATGGGACGCCGGTCCGTGAACCATCCCACCAGCGGCTGCAACAGCGACGCGGTGAGCTGCGAGGTCAGCGTGATCAGTCCGATCTGTCCGAAATCGAGATGATAGGTGGTCTTCAGGATCGGATACACCGCGGGAATCAGCGACTGCATGGTGTCGTTCAGCAGGTGACACACGCTGAGCGCGCCCAGAACGCGGAACACCGCGCGCTGTTCGCCGCCCGCGACCTCGAGTGTGGATGCGCTCGCCAACCCCAGGAACCCTTCATCCAGTCTAGCCCGAATGCGTGCCTACGCCCGTTTCTTCCAGCGCGGTTGCGCGCCCTCGCGCTGCAAGGCTCTCTCCGCGCGTGCAAGTCGCGCATTTTCGGCGGCATGCGTCCTGGAGTGCCGATTGCACTTCTCACGGGCAGGAGGCGCGCTGTATGCTCAACTTCCGCCACATTCTTTTTCCTATCGACTTTTCCGACCGCACTTGCGCGGCGGTGCCATTTGTCGATGCATTCGCCAAACGATTCGGATCGAAAATCACCGTGCTCAGCGTCGCTCAGCCGTTCTGGTACACCGGCATGGGCGATCCGGGAGGACCGGTGGTGATCGACACCGACGAAATTTTGCGCGAGCTCGAAACGCGTCTTTCCGGAACGCTGGTGAAGGAGTTTGCGCATCTGGAAGTGGAGCGCGTGGCCGAGCTGGGCGACCCTGCTCAAGTCATCGTGGATTTCGCTCGCGACAACAAAGTCGATCTCATTATGATGCCCACGCACGGCTACGGTCCGTTTCGAAGCCTGCTGCTCGGCTCGGTCACCGCGAAAGTGCTGCATGACGCCGAGTGTCCCGTGTGGACCGCGGCGCACGTCGAGGATGCGCCGGTGCGCGACCATTCGAACACGCGCTCGGTGCTGTGCGCGGTGGACGGCACTCCCCGCAGCATCGAGCTGATGAAGTGGGCCTCCACACTCGCCTCCGATCTCGGCGCCGGCCTGCGCCTGGTTCACGTGATCGCCGGCATGGAGGCCGGTCCCGCGCGCCAGATGGATCGCCAGTTCGAAGAGGACCTGCGCCTGGAATCCCGCAAGATGATCGAGGAGCAGCAGAAAGAGGCCGGTATTGAGGCGCCGTTATGCGTGACCGTCGGAAACATCCCCGCGGGCGTCCGCGAAGAGGCGCGGCGCCACGGCGCCCACCTGGTGGTGATCGGCCGCGGCGTGATGCATGAAACCCTGGGCCGCTTGCGCACCCATTCCTACGGCATCATCCGCCAGTCGCCTTGCCCGGTCTTGAGCGTGTAGTGTTCAGCCGCGAATGAATGCAAAGGAACGCGAATTCTTAACCGGATTCGCGTTCCTTTGCGTTGATTCGCGGCTATAAATTGTGCTTCTTGAGCTTGTAGCGCAGCGCGTCGCGGCCGATTCTCAACAGGCGCGCCGCCTGGGACTGGTTTCCGCCCGCGGCTTCGAGCGCGCGGATGATCAGCAGGCGCTCCTGCTCTTCGAGCGTTCCCACGCTCGGCTCGGGCGGCGGCGGAAGCGCGGCCGCGCCTTCAGCTCCCGGACCGGTCGAATGCAGATACGCCGGCAGATCCTGGACGTCGATCATGTCGCCCATGGCCATCATGCACGCGTGGCCGATCACGTTTTCCAGTTCCCGCACATTGCCCGGCCAGGAGTGTAGCGACAGCAGAATCTGCGCGCGATGCGTCAGTCCGTGGATCTCCTTGCCGTACTGGGTGGCGAATTTCGTTACGAAGTGGCGCTCCAGCAGCGGCAGGTCTTCCTTGCGCTCGGCCAGCCGCGGCACGTGGATTTCGACCATCGAGAGCCGGTAGTACAAATCCTCGCGAAAGGTTTTTTCGGCGATGGCCTGCCGCAGATCGCGATTGGTGGCGGCGATCACGCGCACGTCCACGCGCTTGGCCGTCAGCGATCCCACGCGCTGCACCTCCTGATTTTGCAGGACGCGCAGGAGCTTGGCCTGCGTGGCGAGCGGCATGTCGCCGATTTCGTCCAGGAACAGGGTCCCGCCGTGCGCGTGCTCGAACAGTCCCGCCTTGTCGTGCGTGGCTCCCGTGAAGGAGCCCTTCACGTGACCGAACAGCTCGCTTTCAAACAGCGTTTCGACCACGGCCGAGCAATTCAACACCACGTAGCGGCCCGAAGCCGCCGGACTGAGTTTGTGCAGCGCCTGCGCGATCAGATCCTTGCCCGTGCCGGTCTCGCCGGTGATCAACATGGCGCGATAATGCGGCCCCACGCGCCGGATCTTGGAGAACATCTCCCACATGAGCGGGCTGCGCCCCACGATGCCCTCAAACTCCGCGCTCTGCAACAGCTCGTCTTCCAGCTGCAGCGCGCGCTGGCGGCGCCGCGCATCCTCCACCAGTTTCCCGATGCGCTCGCGCAGCGCGGCGATCGATACCGGCTTGTTCAGATAATCCGACGCGCCTTTCTTGATCGCTTCCACCGCCGATTCGGTGGAGTAATGCGCGGTCATCAGGATCACGTCGATGGACGGATCGAACTCCATGGTCCGCTCCAGCACTTCGAGGCCGCTCATGTGCGGCATCACCAGATCGGTGAGCACGATCTGCGGACGGCGGTCGTGAATCAGGTCGATTCCGGTTTCCGGGTCGGACGCGGTCAGGATTTCGACGCCGGATTGCGCGAGCGCGGTGGAGAGCATCTCCAAACTGCCGGCGTTGTCGTCGATGATCAGCAGCGATATTGCGGGTTTAGCGGCGGCAGTCATTTGAGTAGACGTTCGACCTCCTGTCGAAGGCTGACCAGGCGGATCGGTTTGGTGATATAGCCGGTGAATCCCAGCGCCATGGCGCGCTCGCGATCCCCTTGCATCGCGCTCGCGGTCAAAGCGACCACCGGGGTCGCCGCGAAATGCGCATCGCGGCGCAATTGTTCGATTACGCCGAATCCGTCGATTTCGGGCATGTGCAGGTCGAGGATGATCAGGTCGGGCGAGACTTCCTGCGCCTTGCGCAGCGCTTCCGGACCGTCGCTCGCCTCGACGACCGTGTAGCCCGCGTTTTCAAGCACGGTACGCACCAGCTCGCGGCCCGTCGCCTTGTCGTCTGCAATGAGAATGGTCTTCATCCCTTGTTCGCCTGTTCTGCGTTGATTGCCACCGGGAGGCTGAAGGTGAACCGGCTGCCCTTTCCAGGCTCGCTTTCCACCCAGATACGTCCTCCGTGCTCTTCCACCAGGCGGCGCGTGATCGCCAGGCCGAGCCCGGTACCCTCGCGCACTCCCTTGGTCGTATTGCCGACCTGGTAAAACTTGTCGAACACCGTCTCGTGCTCCTGTTTGGGGATTCCGATTCCGGTGTCGCTCACTGAGATCTCGAAACACCCGTTGCGGATCGCCGCTTCGACACGCACTCGCCCGCCTTCCGGCGTGAACTTCACGGCATTGCTCAGCAGGTTCAGCAGGATCTGCTTGAAGCGCAGCCGGTCGGCGAAGACGGCCTGGTTCACCGCGATCTGGGTCTCCATGGAGAGCACTTTCGCCTCGCCGCGCGGGCGGATGGACGTCAGCACTTCCTCGACTGCTGTCGCCACGTCGAACACCTCGCGCCGCAACTCCAGGCGCCCCGCCTCGATCTTGCTCAGGTCGAGCACGTCATTGATCAATTCGAGCAGGTGCAGCGAATCCTTGTGGATGTGTTCGATAAACCGCCTCTGCTTGTCGTTGAGCGGACCTTCAAGCTGCTCGCCGAGCAACTCGGAAAACCCGATGATGGTATGCAGCGGCGTGCGAAGCTCGTGGCTCATGCTGGCCAGGAACTCGCTTTTCAGGCGATCGGCGCGCTCCACTTCCCGGTTGCGCGCTTCCAGCTCGCGATTGGTGGCCGAAAGCGCGCGCGTGTATTTGTCCTGAATGGCGCGGATGCGATCCTCGGCGTGCTTGCGCTCGGTGATGTCGCGGATGATGGCCGTGACGCGGAATCCTTCCTCCGATTTCACCGGGCTCAGGCTGATTTCCACCGGGAAACGCGTCCCGTCGCGGCGTTGCCCCTCAAGCGACAGTCCGCTGCCCATGGCGCGCGTCTGCGGATGATTCCAGTAATGCGCGCGATGATGAGTGTGCGCCGGGCGAACCGCGTCGGGGATCAGCACTTCCACGGACTGGCCCAACAGTTCCGCACGGGCGTAGCCGAACAGCTTCTCCGTGACGCGGTTCAACAGCACGATGCGGCCATCCTGATCGACCTCGATGATCGCGTCCGGCGCCGCTTCGAGCAGTTCCCGAAAGCGGCGTTCGCTTTTCACTTCCGTGCGGGCGTCCCGCTCCTGTTGCTTCAACTCGTGCACCTGACGCTCCATCGCTTTCCGCTCGGTGATATCGTCCAGGATCGCGAGTGTCCCGTGCGCATTCCCTTCGGCGTCCTGCCAAGGCGCGAGCCGCACCTCAAGTTGGACCCATTCCCCGCTCTTTCGGCGTAGCCGCACATTTTCGGCTTGTTCAAAAGAATGCAATTGCCATTCCATCGGAGGCGTCTCGGCGAGCGCCTCCTCTTCGGTCCATCCGAAGATTCTTTGAGCCCCGCGGTTCCATAACTGGATGCGGCCCGATTCATCGAAAGCTATGATTCCTGAGGGCGAAGCGTCCAGCAGAGCACGCAGCACCTGGACCGGATGTTTTGCAGGCATCGGAACCACCGTTTTACCATAAATCGGTTATGCCACCCGGCAGATGGGTTTGGTGCGTCAAATCGCCCAACAAAAAGCCCGTGGGGCGCGGAGGAAACTCCGCCCTGAGCCCCACGGGATGGGACTTTCGCCCCCACAACATGCTGACGCTCACCCTTCGTCAGCACGTGTGATCTCGCTGGATCCCTTGTCTCTGGAAGGCGCCGGGCTGTAACCCAGCGCCTTCACAATTAGCAGTGCAACTGAAACGCCACTCAAGGCGATCTCAGTATTGCGCGTGCACCTGGTCAACCGCATAGGCTGCGCCGGAGCCATGGCACACGTTGCAAGCCTCGCCGAGCGAGGTCGTATTCGATAGGGTATGGGCTGCCGTCGCGATATCCATGTGGCAGCCGGTACAGGCCGAGCTGAACGGCTGAATCGGATTGATCGGTCCTTGCGGATCGGTCACCGGATTCAATCCAGTAAGAGCTAAATCGTTCTGTTCGCTCGAATTGACGTGGCACACCGAGCAGATGGCCAGGTTGGTCGCCTCGCCCGAAGGACTCAGCACCGGGAACAGAATCTGGCTGAAATTTTCCACGCTTCCGCCAAAACCGATCACGATGTACGGCCGGTTCGCCGGCTGGTTCAGGCCGTAGTGGATGCGGTGCACCAGCAGGTTGAAGTTGATGCCCTGGTCGGGTTGCGTGTTGTAAGGTTTCGGCCCGGAGGGACGTTGCGAAACGTCCGTGTTCGATGGATTGTGGCAGAACACGCAGTACTCCGTGTTATTGCGCAGCCCGCCGTGCTCGGAAATGAATTGATGGCACGTGTTGCAATTGGTCAACGCGATCACGGTGCGCCGCGGAGCCACAGCCGACCCGTCCACCGAGAAGTAGCTCACCGGATTCGGCGTGCCGTATTCGATCCCGGTCTGCACCGTCTGGCCGTTGACCAGCTCGGGCACGGTATCGGTTCGCCGCGCCTCGATGCCCACTGCGAACGTGCCCGTCGCGCCGGCAGGAACCTGGTGCGTCATGGTGTACTGGCAGTTGCCGTTGTTATCGCAGGTAGCGCCCGTCGTCATGCTCTCGGTCACGTAACCGGGTGTAGTTACGCCGCTGCCGAAACTGGTAGTTCCGTAGTCCGTGGTCGGACCGGTCATCGTCACCGAAAGGGATAACCCAGACAGCGAGAGCGGAACGGCCGCGCCCGCGCTGTTCAACAACGTAAAGGAAATCGTCGGTGACTTGCCGGCCGATCCGTTGGCGACGTTGGTGATCTTCACAGTCAGGCCTTGCAGCAGGCTTGAATTGATCGGAACCACGTGCGCACCCAGAATCGAAGCGTCGAAATCCATCTCGCCTTGCGGGATATGACAGTTGGCGCACTCCGTGTCGGTGGTCTGGATGCCTCCGGGGTGGTTGGCACCCGTAGCGAAGTTCACATCGTCATGACACGAGCCGCAGGCGGCGCGCGACGGTTCCAGCATGAACGCCTTGGCTTGCGCCGCGCCCGTGGTCTGCTGATGACACACTTCGCAATTGCGAGGATCTTTCACATTTCCATCCAGCGGGAAAATCACGGTCGAAAAGTTGAACGTCCCAAAGGAGTTGATCGCCGGGATGTATTGCCCTCCCGCGACCACGCTCGGCAGGTTCTGCCCCATGTGGATCTTGTGGTAAAACACCTTCGCATCGAGAGTATCGCCGGTATTGGGATCGACGTTCTGCGGCGTGTGACACAGCACGCACATATTCAAGCCGCGGCGCGATCCGCCGTGCGCCGAAAGCTCGTTATGGCACTGGTTGCAGCTCGCAGTTTCGATCACATCGCGCGTTACCGTAACCTTCGCCCCGTTGGGCACGAAATTGTACGTCGCGCTGGCGTAGTCGGTGGGGAAGTTGTAGGCCGTCAAGTTGCGAGAGCCGTAGATCCCGATGGTGTGGGTCGCGGTCACGTCAAATCCCGTGGGAGCCTTGGTGTGGAACACGTATTGGTATTGCCCCGGACCTATGGAAGTGCTAGTCCCGCCCGAATCCGCGCCGGGCTGATTGGTGGACGCGATCACAGTCCCCGTTGCGACCTTAGTCGTATAAGCCGTGTACTGCTCTTGCCCACTTGGAATGGTCGCCGCGATGAAGCTCACGCTGATCGTGCCGGGCGTTTGCACCCCCGCCGAATCCAGAGGCAAACCAGTGGGATCCGTGAGAGTATACGTGGTCGTAATCGTGCCGTCATTGGCGATCGCGGCCGAGTTAATGGTGATCGTCAGGCCCGGGCTGACGTATTCCACCGATTGGGGGTCCGCGTAATAAGCTTTCTGATGTATGTTATAAGGTTTTTGCGGTGCGCTGGAGAGGCCGAGCGCCAAGACGAGCACCGCCAGGGCTGCCCGCGAGATTGTATGGAACGAATTCTTTAAAGTCCTCATTGCAGGATGACACTCCCGCGCCCCACATCGCACGGAGCGCGCCACTCTATAAGTCCATTATTTTGAGGAGTTTTTCTTCGTGTCCGCGAAAAATCCCACCCATGCGATTGGGTGAAAACACACAGTGGGTCAAATGACCCCGATTTTTTTGTGAACGTTTGCTAATACAGAAGCATCTATTTCGCGACGTGAACATCACCACTCAGACGCCGCCCCGCGCGGTGATCCTTGCGGGGGGCGAAGGAATACGCCTGCGCCCGCTGACCCGCCTGATCTGCGGCGATTCCCGGCCCAAACAATTCTGTCCGCTGTTCGGCGGCGAGACGCTGCTCAAACGAACCCGGACCCGGCTGCGCAAGGCGATCGCGCCCGAGCACACCTTTTTTGCGGTGACCCGATCGCACCGGCGTTACTACGCCCGCGAGCTGGCCGACGTCGAGCGCCGCCGCATTCTGGCTCAACCCGAGAATAAGGGAACGGCCCCGGCGATCGCCTATGGAGCGCTGCGCGTTCTTCACGACGATCGCAACGCTCTGGTCGCATTCATCCCCGCCGACCATTATTACGACGACGACCAGCCCTTTGTCGAAGCGCTGGACCAGGGATTCACGACCGCCGCGCGAAATCCGGATTCAGTAGTCCTGCTGGGCGCCGAGCCGGATCGCGCCGAGACCGAATACGGATGGATCGAGCCGGCGGATGCGCCCGGCGATTCAAAGGCGGTGGCCTGTTTCTGGGAAAAGCCGGCGCCCGGGCATGCCACGGATCTGCTGCGCCGCGGCTGCCTGTGGAACACGTTTGTCATGGTCGGCCGCGCGGCGGCTTTTCGCAATCTTCTGCATTTCGCCGTGCCCGGGCTCTTGAGCAGGTTTGAAAGCGCCCTGGACGGCAAACCCGCGCTCGAGCCCGACCTGGCGCGCCACCTGTATCGCGGGTTTCCCTGCATCGACTTCTCGCACCAGGTTCTCGCGCTTTCGACGGAGCGCCTGCTGGTGGTTAAGCTTGCCGGCACGAGTTGGAGCGACCTGGGAAAGCCCGAGCGCGTGATGGAAACGTTCGAACGCGCCGGAATCCGTCCTCAATGGGACAGCGCGCCGCTGCACTCCAAAAAAGCCATCGCGTAGAATTAAACGATCTCGATCGAAACCGGAATGTCGCCGCCCGAAGTGCGGATCAGCATGGTGACATTTCCCTTGCGCTTTCGATGGGGCAGATAGAACGAATATTCGTACTTGAGCACCACCGGATCCTTGAACTCGATCTGCACGATCTCGGCCTGACGGCCCTGAAGATGGAAGGATACCTCGCCGGGCTTCTCGATTCCTTCCAGCGTCACCTTGACTCCTCCGGTCTCGATACGATACTTGGAGCCGATGTGGATCGCGTCGGTAACGTCGACGATCGCGGGGTGCATTTCGAAGGGCACGATTTCGATCGCGTGAACGCCGCTTGCGCCTTCAAGGCTTATTTCGGTTCTGCCCGCTGGAACGGCGGCGGGAACGCGGGCGTTCAACTGCGCTCCACCGTTTTCGCCGACCGGCGAAAGATAACAACCGTGCGTGCGGACGTCTCCGAACGCGATGCGGAGGTCGCTCAAGCCTGCGTCTTCCGGCATTCCGGTGGTCCATAGGCTGACCACGGCGTCGAAGCCGCACTGCGGCACGCGCCGGTCCGCGCCTGACGAGATGGTCACGTCCTTCACGGAGACCCGCGAAAAATCGCGCGGCTGCGCGGCGGACGGCTTGCGCCACACAGTCCACATGTATTGAGTTTCGAGTCCCCAGACGGCCACCAGGGGAAAATCGTTCTCCGCGGAGAACGCGAGCATTTCCGCGCTCGAAAAATGGCAGCCGGTCCAGGTTTCGGCCTCGCGCTCGATCTCGGTGGCCATCGGAGGCGTGCCGCGAAGCTGCGCGCATAGGATTCCGCCGGGTTTCAGCACGCGACGCGCCTCGCGCATGTAATTGAGCACCACATCGCGGCTGGGAATGTGCTGGAAGACCGTGTAGGAATAGACGAAATCGAAGCGCCCCTCGGGGAACATCGACAGGCTCGAATCCGGCGTGACGTGGACGCACGCGCCGGCGACGAAGCGGAGATTTTCACGCGCGAGCGCGGCCATTTGCTCGGAGATGTCGACGCCGTGGATTTCGGCGAAATTGTGGGCGAGCGCGCCCATCAGCCGGCCCGGTCCGCAGCCGATTTCGAGCGCACATCGCGCCTCGGACGGCGGAAGGCGGCTCAGCTCCGCTTCGATGGTGCGGACGGTATCGGACGCGCTCGAAAAGAAATCGGCGCTCGATTGGTTGCGGCGAGCAAAGCCGGCATAGAAGTAAGCATCCTCGCGAGCGCGCCGGTCCCAGTCCCGGCGCATGCGCTCGATGATGTTCATCGTTTTTATTTTAGGGTCTGACCTGAGCTGAGCGTCATCGCCCGCTTCCGATTCGAGCCGCGGGCGTCAGGCGGCGGACGAAGCCGGACCAGCTCATCACGCGTGCCCACTCCGCGCAATAACGCAGCGCCGATCCGCGGTTCATCCAGAGTCCCACGGGAAGACTTTCGAGATAGCTCCGGATGGAAGGATGGAACGGCTCGAAAAACTGGTCGCGGCGATCGGCGCGATAACACAGGTAGCAGTAGATCCACTGAAATGGAACGTAGGAATAATGCCTGCGCAGAATGCGAAACGTTTCGCGAAAAACGGCCTCGCGCTGACCGAGCGATTTGTTTTCGCGATGCATTCGGGATTCGGCGAGAGCCGCGTCGATGCGATGGAAGCGGCACTTTTTCGCCATGCGCATCCACAGTTCGTAATCGAAGGTGAGATGCAGCGAGGGGTCCATGAGGCCGGCGCGCTCGAAAGCGT
Source organism: Bryobacteraceae bacterium (assembly GCA_035501755.1). Lineage (GTDB taxonomy): Bacteria > Acidobacteriota > Terriglobia > Bryobacterales > Bryobacteraceae > Palsa-187. The sequence goes on from DATJVN010000118.1 coordinate 66,177, forward strand.
CGCGGCGGAGGAAGCTGGCGGGCTGGCAGATGAAGCACTCGCGGGCGAGCAGCGCAGGATCGAAATCGCGGACCGGATAGGGCGCGATGCGCGCGCCCGATTCGTCGATCCAGTACGCGCCGCCGTAAATGACGTCGGCATCGAAGGATTTCACGACCGTGGAAATCGCGCCGGGAAGAAGCACGTCGTCGGCGTTGAGATACGTGAAAATGTCGCCGCGGGTGAGGGCGAAGCCGCGATTGATGGCGTCGGAGGCTCCCTGGTCCGGCGCGCTCACGAATTTCAACCGGTCCGCGTAGCGCTTGAGAATTTCAACGGTGCCGTCGGCCGAGCCGCCGTCCATCACCACGTATTCGATATGCGGATAGTCCTGGGCAAGCACACTCCGGATGGTCTGCTCAATGAATCGCGCCGCGTTGAAGCACGGCGTCACTATCGAAACGAGCGGAGAAACCAGCGACTCAGGCGCCGACATAGCGGGCATACAGACTGCGCGCGATGCCGGTATCGCTGGTGCCTTTGACGATCGCGCGGCCATCGGGGAAAACGGTCAGCTCATAACGATCAAGCGCCACGCGCAGCGCGAATTCATTGGAGCGCACGGGCGCGAAGCGCTGAAGGCGCACGGCGAGATCGCGCAGGTCGATGGGCCGCGAGCGCTCGTGAATCTGGACCGCGTTGCGTCCGCACAGGCTGATGGGCGCACGCCGCGAGCCGTCGAGCCAGACGAACTCGCGACGGGCACAGCAGAGGCAATCCGGATCGCGTCCGGGTGCATCGACCTGGCGGATTTCGCCGGACCACACATCCATCGTGGTGAGGCGCCCATCGACCGATTCGACTCCAGCGGCGAGGATCTTCAAGGCGTCGGCGGCTTGAAGAGAGGCGATGGCCGCGGTCACGGGAGCCAGCACGCCGGAGGTTTCGCAGGTCGGCTGTGCGCCTGCGGGAGGGTCGGGATAGAGGCAGCGAAAACACGCAGTGCGGCCGGGCGCAATGGCCCATTTGAGGCCATAACTACCGACCGCAGCTCCATAAATCCACGCGAGAAGCGCAACGTTACCGCTGAAGGCAACGTCGTTTAGAAGGTAGCGGGTTTCGAAATTATCGGAGCCGTCGAGAACCAGGTCGATGCCTTCGAGCAGTTCGAGGGCATTCGAAGCGGCGAGATCGGCGACGCGAGGCTCCAGGATGACCTCGCAGTTGACGCGCGCCAGACGTCGCGCGGCCGCGGCGGCCTTGGGCAAACCTTCCCGCGCGTCGGATTCCTCAAACAGGAACTGCCTTTGAAGATTACTCAACTCGACAAAATCGCGATCAATGAGGCGCAGACGGCCAACGCCGGCGCGGGCGAGGAGTTCGGCCTGCACGGAGCCGAGCGCGCCGCATCCGACGATGGCGACCGACGCGCGGCGGATGCGCTCCTGGCCGCCTTCGCCCAGCGGCGCGAAACGGATCTGTCGCGAATAGCGATCGCCGGTCATTCAACCAAATGGTAGCAGGCGTACAATTCGGTGGAGATGTAACGCGTACGTTATCATTGTTTTTCGTGCGTTCGCCCGTGCTGTTTCTGTGGCTTGTCGCCGCTGCCGTGGGCATGCGGGCCGAGGACCCGGCGTCGATGGAAGGCCGCCCCATCGAACGCATCGAATTCCAGCCCAAGGAGCAGCCGCTTGCCGCGAAGGACCTCGCCCGGCTTCTGCCGTTTCAGGCCGGGTCGATCTTGAAAGCCGCCGATATCCGCGCGGCGATCGCCAAGCTGTACGCGACCGGTCGATTCTCGGACATTTCGATTGACGGCACGATCGACGAGCACGACAGCGGAGGAGTGGTGGTGACGATTAGCACGCGCCCGACGTATTTCGTCAGCGGAGTCATCTTCGACGGTGTGGCCGAGCCGCCGACGCGGGGGCAATTGCTGACGGCGTCCAAGCTCGAATTGGGGTCGGAGTTTTCGGAAAGCGACCTGACCAAGGCGGTCGAAAGCATAGAGGAACGGCTGCGGGCGAACGGGCTATACCTGGCGCAGGTGAGTTATCGCGTGGAGCGGTTCCCGGCGACCGAAGAGGTGGTGGTGCATTTCAAAATCATTCCGGGCGAGCGCGCTCGCTTCGACGGGGTGAATGTTTCGGGCGACTCGCCGCGGCCGGTCAAGAATATCATCGACGAAACGCACTGGAGGCGCAGCTTCGCCTTCATCCAGTTGCCGGGCTGGCGCCAGGAGACCGAGGCGCTGGTTTCCTCCGGCGTGAATCGCGTGCTGAACAATTTGCAGCGCGGCGATCACCTCGAAGCGACTGTGGATCTCGCCGACCTGAAATATAACGACGATTCGAACACGGTACGTCCGTCGCTCGCCATCGACAGCGGGCCGATTTTGCAGGTGCGCACTACCGGAGCGAAGGTCTCCCGGGGCAAGCTGCGGCAACTCGTGCCGGTGTTCGAGGAGCGCACGGTGGATCGCAGCCTGCTGGTGGAAGGGCGCCGCAGCCTGGTGGAATATTTTCAATCCCAGGGATACTTCAACGCAGCCGTGGATTTTCGCGAGAGCCCCATGCAGAACGGCCGGGAAACGATCGATTACGACATCACGCTCAACGATCGGCACACGCTGAGCCGCGTGGACATTTCGGGAAACCGGTATTTCGACACCGAGACCTTGCGTGAACGGCTGGAGATGACGCCGGCGCACCGGCTGTGGTTGCGCTCCGGGCGTTATTCGCAGGAAATTCTCGACCGGGATCTTCAGTCGATCCGCGATTTGTACCAGTCCAACGGCTTTCGCGACGCGGATATTTCGGCGAAGGTCGACGATGACTACAAGGGAATTCACGGGCATCTGCTGGTGACGCTTGAGGTGAAGGAAGGTCCGCAGTGGCTGGTGCATAAGCTGACCATTGAGGGCGCCCCGGAATCGGATCTGCCGTATCTGCACCTGGTGCTGGAATCGAGCGAGGGCGAGCCGTTCAGCCAGGCAAACGTGGCTGCGGATCGCGATGCGATCCTGACCTACTACTTCAACAACGGCTATCCCGACGCGACTTTTGACTGGAGCGAATCGCCGGCGGCGGACAATCGCGTGGACCTGACCTACACGATCAGCACGGGGAAGCGCGTATACGTGCGTAGCGTGATCGTGCGAGGCCTGAGCACCACGCGGGAGTCGCTGCTGGACAGCCGCATCGCGCTTCAGCCCGGCGATCCGATTTCGCAGAGCGTCATCGCGGCGAGCCAGCAGAAGCTGTACGACCTGGGCATTTTTTCGCGCGTCGCGACCGCGGTCCAGAATCCGGATGGCGACGAAGACAGCAAGTACGTGCTGTTCGACGTGGACGAAGCCAATCGCTATTCGTTCAATGCCGGAATCGGCGCGCAACTGGGGCGCATCGGGGCGGGCGTCACCACCTTCGACGAGCCGGCGGGAACCACGGGATTCGTGCCGCGCGTTTCGCTCGGCATCAGCCGGCTGAACCTGTTCGGGGAGGGCCGGACGCTCAGCTTGCAGACGCGGTTTTCCACCATCGAGCAGCGCGCGCTGTTGAGCTACACTTTGCCGCAATTTTTGGGCAACGAGAACCTCACGGCGACCGTTTCGGGCCTGTTCGACAATTCGCGCGACATCCGTACCTTCGCCGAACGGCGCTGGGAAGCCTCGGCGCAGCTTGCCGAGCGGCTGACGCGCGCCAACAGCATCCAGTACCGGATGACTTTCAGGCGCGTCACGCTAAATGACATTGCGATCTCGCCGGAGCTGATCCCGCAACTTTCGCAGCCCGAGCGCGTGGGCATGATTTCGACCACCTTCATCCAGGATCGCCGCGACGATCCCGTCGACTCGCATCGCGGCATCTACAACACGGTGGACGTGGGCATCGCGCTGAAACAGCTCGGATCCGAGACCGAGTTCACGCGCGTGCTGTTGCGCAACTCGACCTATCATCCCATCGGCAAGGACGTGGTTCTGGCGCGATCGCTTCAGTTCGGCTGGATTCAACGGCTTGCGGGATTGCCGGAGATTCCGCTGGCGGAGCGCTTTTTCGCGGGCGGCGCCACGTCGAATCGCGCGTTCCCCGACAATCAGGCGGGTCCGCGCGACCTCGAAACCGGATTTCCGCTGGGCGGCAACGCGCTGCTAATGCATTCGACCGAGCTGCGCTTTCCGCTGTTCGGCGAGAACGTGGGCGGCGTGCTGTTCCACGACATGGGCAACGTGTATTCCGAGATCCAGGACATCAGCTTCCGGTTCCGCCAGGAAAACATCCAGGATTTCAATTACATGGTGCAGAGCGTGGGGTTCGGAATCCGGTACAAGACGCCGATCGGGCCGATCCGCCTGGATCTCAGCTTCAGTCCGGATTCGCCCAGGTTCTACGGATTTCAGGGCACCTTCGATCAACTGCTGGCCGGCACGGGAGTACAAACCAACCAGCGGATCAACATTTTTCAATTTCATTTTTCCTTGGGGCAGACGTTCTGATGCGACTCTTCGCGCTGGCCATGATGATTGCACCCGTGCACGCGGCGGTGCTCGACCGCATCGCGGTGACCGTGGGCCGGCAGGTGATCACGGAGAGCGATGTGGTGCGCGATTTGCGAGTGGCGGCGTTCCTGGATCACAAGCCGGTGGACCTGAGCGCGGTCTCCAAGCGCAAGGCCGCGGATCGGCTGGTGGATCAGCTCCTGATTTTGCAGGAGGCCGCGTTCAGCCGCGTTCCGCTGCCCTTGCGCGGGGACGCCGTGAAAATGGCCGGCTCGGTAAAGGCGCAGTATGGCGCCGGTTATGACGCGGCGCTGGGCCAGTATGAAATCACCGAAGACGATGTGATCGATCATCTGCTCTCCGGGCTGCGTGCGCTGCGCTACACGGAGCTGCGCTTCCGCCCGGAGGTCCAGATTTCGGAGGACGACCTGCGCGACTTTTATTTCACCCTCAGCCAGGAATGGAAGCAGAAAGGCGAAGCGAACATCCCCACCTTTGAAGCCAGCCGCGACGAGCTCGAAAAACTGCTGACCGAGCAGCGCACCTCCGAGGCTTTGGACCGCTGGCTGGGCGCGCAGCGCACCGAAACACGGATTCGATATCGGGAGCAGGCGTTTCAATGAGACGGCGGATGCTCATCGCGTGGCGCATTGGGGCCGTGGCGGCGGTCGCGCTGCTAATGTGTCTCATCGCCGCGGTGTTGGTGGTCCGCAGCGCATGGTTTGGGGAAAAGATTCGCGAACGCATCGCGGATGAGATCCAGAAATCGCTCGGCGCGCGCGCGGAGCTGGGGAGCTTCCGCTTCGATTGGGAGCGCCTGGTGGCGACCGTCTCGCCGCTGGTGATCCATGGAACCGAGCCGGCGGGTGAAGCGCCGCTGTTCCGGGCCGATTCAGTGAGCCTGGGGCTGCGCGTGATCTCCATGCTGGAGCGCAAAATCGATCTGTCCTGGCTGCGCATGGAGCGGCCGGCGGTGCGTATCGTTTTTTACGCCGACGGGTCGAACAATCTTCCCGCTCCGCGCCGAGGGAAGGCATGGAATGAAGATCTGCTCGACCTCGCGGTGCGGCGCTATGACATCGACGACGGCGTCCTCGATTACGACGGCCGCACGATTCCGCTCGAGCTGCACGGGCAACGGCTGCGCATGACGATGAGCTACGACCGGCGCGGGCCGCGCTATCGCGGCGAGCTCGAGGCGCGCGTGCGCATCGGCGCGCACGGCGTTCCGCCGCTGGACGTCGGCGCGTCCTCGCAATTCAGCTTCGACAAATCCCGGATCGAAATCGCGCGCCTGAGGCTGGAGGGAAGGGAGTCGCGCGCCGACCTGAGCGGAATCCTGACCGACGCGCGGGCGCCGCGCGGAAATCTGTCGGTGAAGGCATCGATCGCGGTGAAGGAAGCCGTGCAAATGTTCCATTTGCCGATCGCGCCGGCTGGTTCCGCGGCCTTCGATGGGCAGATGACGGTCGCGCTGACCTCGCCGCTCCAATTCGAGATGAACGGACGCCTGCATGCGCGGGGGCTGGGATACGCGCGGGATCGCCTGAGCATCGCCGGCGCGGAGCTGCGGGCCGACCTTCGCATGAATCGCGACTCGCTTGCCCTGAGCAACGCTTCCCTCACCGCGCCCGGCGTAAGCGTGGCCGGACGGGCGCAGATCGACGCGTGGCGCGAATTTCATGTGGACGGCAATGTCAGCGGCGTGAGTTTGCGGGAGGCGGCGCGTATCGCCTCGGGACGAACCATTCCATGGGACGGAGTGGTGGCGGGCGCGTTCAGCGCCGACGGGGTCCTGGGAGAGCGGCCGGTGAAAGCGGAGGCCGCGTTGACCATCGTTCCCGCGCCCGATTCGGCGCCACTTCAGGGCGCGATCAACGTCGCGTATGAATCGGGCGCGGCGACGCTGTACGAGTCGCATATTTCGACGGCGGCGACTCAAGTAGAGGCTTCCGGCACGATCGGCACATCGCTGGAGGTGCGGGCGCAATCGAGGAATCTGGACGACTTTCTTCCGATGCTCGCGATGGCTTCGGAAACCGCGCAAAAGGAGCTGCCGCTAAAACTGGTCCGTGGCGAGCTTTCGTTCCGCGGGAACATAACCGGATCACTTGACGACCCGGCCGCGAGCGGAGATTTATCGATTTCGAGCGCCACGTTTCAGGGCCACGCCTTCGACCGCTTCAGCGGCGAGATTCACGCGACGCGCCGGAGCGTTCGCGTGGAAAACGCGACGCTGTCGCGCGGCGCAACCGTGATTGAAGGCTCGGGCGAAACCGATGGTGACGCGATCTCGGGGCAATTCTCAATACGCGGCGCGCAGCTCGCGGAGCTCGCGAAAGAAACCGGATCAACATTCGAAATCGACGGAACCGCGCAGGGATCGGCGCGGGTATGGGGAACCATCGCGCGGCCGCAGGCGGAGATTTCAGGCGATGTCGTGAATCTGACCGGCTTTGGCGAACACATTGACAACGTACGCGCCACGGTACGATATTCGCCGGAAGCGATCGAGGTGAGCGCGGGGGAGGCGGTGGAGGGCGTCGCGAAAGCCACGTTCGCTGGCGCGTTCCTTCATCCGGTCAGCGATTGGAAGAACGGCGAGATCCGTTTCGAAATTGCGACTCCGGGAGTCGACCTGGCCGCGATCAGAACGGTAAAGCGGCTTCAGCCGAGCCTCGCGGCGAAAGTGGACGGCACAGCTACCGGCTCGGCACGGCTGGTGCACGGCGTAGTGCAACTTGCCTCGATCGACGGGCAGGCCAACGCGCATTCGGTCGAATGGGACCGGCAGCCGCTCGGCGATATTTCGGCGCGGGCCGAGACGCGCGAAGGGAATCTGTCGATGGCCGCGAGCGCTCGGGTTCGCGACATCCGCATCGATGCCCAGGGGGCGTGGCGGCTGGAAGGTGACGATCCGGGCTCGGCCGCCGTGCGAGTTTCGCGTGCGAGTGTGGCGTCGCTCTCGAGCGTGGTGATGGCCGGCGGTCCACTTGAAAAAAGCACGCCCCCGTTTGACGGATTCATCGACGGCGCCAACGCAACGGTGTCGATCGCGCTCGCCAAGCCGCTCGATTTTCGCGCGGAGCTGACCATTCCGGTGATGCGTGTCAGCCCGCAGCCGACGCAGGCTCTTCGTTTGGGCGTTCAGGCGCAGGATCTGGTGGTTGAGAACAGCAAACCGGTGATGCTCTCGATCACGGCGCATGAAATGCGCGTCCGCTCGGCCGAGTTCAAAGCTCGCGAAACGAACCTGGAGGCGAGCGGGGCGATTTCGTTCGACAACAAACCGGGGTCGGAGCTAAATGTGCGCGGATCGATCAACATGATCATCCTGCAACTGCTCAATCCCGACCTGGTGGCGCGGGGCAGCGCGACCGTGGAGGCGTCGATTCGCGGGACGCTCAAAGATCCGCTGCTGAACGGGCGGATGGAGCTGAAGCGCGCGTCGCTATACCTGGGCGATCTGGCCAACGGCGTAGACAACGTGAACGGTTCGGTAATCTTCGACCGCAACCGCGCGACCATCGAGCGGCTGACCGCGGAAACCGGCGGCGGGACGCTGGATTTTTCGGGCTTCCTCGGCTTCGGAACGCCGCTCGTGTACCGGCTGCAAGCTGAAGCGCAGAAGGTGCGCGTGCGCTATCCCGACAATTTCAGCGTGACCTTCAATTCGACGCTGGCGCTGAACGGCACTTCCGAGGCGAGCACGGTTTCGGGGCAGATCACGCTGACGCGCGCCTCTTTTACGCCGCATTCGGATATCGCGCAGATCCTGGCCCAGGCGGCGCGTCCGATCCCGGCGCCGGCCGCGCCCAGCGGCTACCTGCGCGGCATGCAATTCGATGTGCGCATCCGCAGCCAGGCCAATTTCGAGCTGCAAACGTCGCTGGCGCGAAATCTGCAATCGGTGGTGGATCTGCGGCTGCGCGGAACGCCCCTGCAGCCCGCGCTGCTGGGCACCGCGTCGGTCAACGAAGGCGAAGTGGAGGTGTTCGGAAACCGCTACACCGTAAATCGCGGCGATATTCGTTTTCTGAATCCGGTGCGCATCGATCCAATCTTCGACATGAACCTGGAGACGCGGGCGCGCGGCGTCACGGTGAACATCGCCATCGCCGGGACGATGCAGAAAATGAGCGTGAACTACAGCTCCGATCCGCCGCTTCAGCCGCGCGAGATCATCGCGCTGCTGGCGGTGAATCGCGCGCCGGGCGATACGGGCCCGGCTCCGGAAGCCGCCTCGACCAGCTCCACCAGCCTCTCCGAAGCCGGCGGAGGGCTGATCGGGCAGGCGATTTCGGCGCAGCTTTCCAGCCGCTTCGAGCGTTTTTTCGGCGCCAGCCATGTGCGCATCGACCCGACCGTCACCGGCGCGGAATACCTTCCGCAAGCGCGCCTCACCGTGGACCAGCAGGTTTCGAAGGAAGTGACGCTCACCTACATTACGAACCTCAACCGCACGCAGGAGCAGATCGTCGAGATCGAGTGGGACTTCAGCAAGCGCTGGTCAGCGGTCGCGGTGCGCGAGGCCGACGGACTGTTCGGCATCGACATCCAGTACCGCAAGAGATTCAAGT
>DATJVN010000119.1:0-42388 GCA_035501755.1 Bryobacteraceae bacterium
TTCACCAGGTAGGACCGGTGCACCCTCCAGAACATCTCCGGGTCCAGATTCGATTGCAGCTCTTCCAGCGTGCGGTAATTCGACTGCCCTTCGAGATTGGTGGCGACCACGGTGATCAGCCCGTCGTCGATGGTCGCGTACACCACGTCCTGCGCCTCCACCACCAGGTTGCGATGATTGCTCTTGATCAGCAGCAGCGGCGGCTTGGAGGGCGGCGGCTCGGGCGGCGCGGCGGCCTTGGTCCGCTCCGCGATCGCCTTCCGCGCGCGGCCGACGGCCATCGCCAGCCGATCCTTTTCCACCGGCTTCAACAGATAATCGAGCGCTTCCCAGCGAAACGCCTCCACCGCGTACTGCTCGTAGGCGGTGGACATCACGAAATGCGGCAGAGGAATTTTTTTCTCGCGCAGCTTGCGGATCACGCCCATTCCATCCAGGCCGGGCATCTGCACGTCGAGAAAAACCAGGTCAGGCTCCAGGTCCTCGATCAACTTCATTGCTTCGAGTCCATTCGAAGCCGTCGCGACAATTTCGATGTCCTCGAATTCCTTCAGTAAATACGCGAGTTCCTCCGACGCCAGCGCTTCATCGTCCACCAAAATGGCGGAGATCGTCGCCTGCGCGCTCTTTTCCAGCGCCGCCCCGGTCGCGCGATTCTGCATAAAGTGCTAGTATATAGTACGTTCGTCTTTTTCCTCACACCTCTCGCGAAAATGCGTCGGCTGTGCGTGTCGCGGCTCGAGCATAAAGGTGGGGTAACCGTGTTGTGCACACTGTAAGGAGTCGAAATTGTCCCCCGCAGACAACGTCCACATTGCGCCCGCAGACGGTAAGCTGGGCGTATTAATTCCCGGTATCGGCGCCGTAACCACCACGTTTATCGCCGGTGTCGAGGCCGTGCGGCGAGGCATGGCGGTGCCGGTGGGTTCTTTGACGCAACTGGCCACCATTCGCCTGGGAAAGCGCACCGACAATCGCACCCCCAAGATCAAGGATTTCGTCCCGCTGAGCACGCTGAACGATCTGGTTTTCGGCGGCTGGGATATTTACGAAGACACCGCTTATGAAGCCGCCTGCAAAGCCGCCGTGCTGGAGCGCACGCAGATCGACCAGTTGAAGGACGCGCTCTCCGCGATCCGGCCCATGAAGGCCGTCTTCGATCACGAATACGTTCGCCGCATCGACGGCCCCAACGTCAAGCAGGCCGCCACGAAAATGGAAAAGGCGGAAATGCTGATGGAGGATATCGCACAGTTCCGCCAAGCCCACGATTGCGCGCGCATGGTGATGATCTGGTGCGCCTCCACGGAAGTTTTTCATCGCCCCAGCGCCGTGCATCAGACCCTGCGCGATTTCGAATGCGGCCTGATGAAGAACGATCCCGAAATCGCGCCCAGCCAGATCTACGCGTATGCCGCGCTCAAGTCCGGCGTGCCCTTTGCCAACGGCGCTCCCAACCTCACCACCGACACGCCCGCGCTGCTGGAGCTCGCGCGCGAGCGCAACGTTCCCATCTGCGGCAAGGATTTCAAAACCGGCCAGACGTTCATGAAAACCCTGATCGCACCGGGACTCAAGATGCGCATGCTGGGCCTGAACGGCTGGTTTTCCACCAATATCCTGGGAAATCGCGACGGCGAAGTGCTCGACGATCCCGGCTCATTCAAAACCAAGGAAGAAAGCAAGCTCGGCGCGCTCGATCACATTCTGCAGCCGCGGCTTTATCCGGAATTGTACGAGCATTTCTATCATGCCGTGCGCATCAATTACTATCCGCCGCGCGGCGATTCCAAGGAAGGCTGGGACAATATCGACATCTTCGGATGGCTCGGTTATCCCATGCAGATCAAGATCGATTTTCTGTGCCGCGACTCGATTCTGGCCGCTCCGCTGGTCCTCGATCTGGTTCTGTTCCTCGATCTGGCGCAGCGCTGCGGGATGCGCGGCATTCAGGAATGGCTTTCGTTCTATTTCAAGGCTCCCATGACCCCGCCCGGGTTGTATCCCGAACACGACATCTTCATCCAGCTCATGAAACTAAAAAACACGCTCCGCTGGATGCGCGGCGAGAATCTCATCACTCACCTTGGCCTTGAATATTACGATTAAGATTTGACTTTTTCCTAACGTGCGCGCATGAATTGCCTGGTAATCGGAGGTACTCGTTTCATCGGCCGCCTGATGGTCGCCGAGCTGCTGAAGCAAGACCATTCCGTCACCGTGCTGCATCGCAAGCCCAAACATTCGCTCGGGCGCCGCGTGAAGAACCTCATGGCCGACCGCAACGACCCCGCCGCCATGAAATCCGCGCTGGCCGGAAAACATTTCGACCTGGTCTTCGACAACGTCTACGATTGGGACCGCGGCACCAGCGCCGCGCATGTCGAAGGCACCGTAAAAGCGCTGGGCAACAATCTGCATCGCTACGTGTTCATGTCCAGCGTGGCGGCGTACGGCGACGGCCTCAATCACCATGAAGGCGACGCCCTGGCGCCCGACGATGCGCCCGAGCTCTACGTCCGCAACAAGGCCATGAGTGAGCGCGCCCTGTTCCGCCTGCATCAGCGCATCGGATTGCCGGTGGTCACGCTGCGCCCGCCGTATATCTATGGCCCCGCGAATCCGTTCTATCGCGAAGCCTATTTCTGGGACCGGCTGCGCGCCAACCGCTCCATCATCCTGCCCGGCGACGGGCGCCGCCTGATGCAATTCGTCTACGTGAAAGACCTGGTGCGCGCCGCGCTCAAGGCCGTCGACGAGGCCAACGCCGTGGGTCACGCCTTTAACATCGCCAACGCGCGACCGCTTTCGCAAACCGAAGCGGTGGAGGCTTTCGCCAAGGCCTCCAGAAAAGCGGTTAAATTCGTGCGCATCCCGCGTGAATACATTTTGCGCGCCGGCGGCCATCCCATGGGTCCCAAGCTGTACTTCGGATTCTATTTCGACATGCCGCCGATCACGCAGGTCACCGCCAAAGCGCAGCGCGTTCTGAAATTCAAGCCGACCGATTTCATCGATGGTTTGCAGGAAACCTATAAATGGTACCTGCGCCACAACAACGGCTCCAAACCGGATTTCGAGTTCGAAGACAAGCTGCTCGCCAATGCGCCGATCATGATTCCGGCGAAGGTGTAATTTATTCGGTCGCGCGCACTTCGGCCAGCCTGGCGCGCAGAGTATCGGAAAGCGACGCCTCGATTTCGGGAGTAATCAAGCCCACCGAGTCCATGTCCTGCACGTGAACGATATCTCTGGCACGAAAGCTCGTGAGCTTCATGCGCACGAGGTCGGCGACAGGTGCGAGCAGAACGCCCTCTTGTGTGCGCGTTGGTTCGGAGAAATCCGGGATGGGTTCAACGTACTCAGGACGCACCTTCTCGCGCACGAAGACCAAGTGTATGGCGCTCCGCGCTTTCCGCTCGTTGGCGTCGACCAACATGTCAATGCCTGCCGCATGCCGATAGCGAAAACCATGTTTTTCTGCGGCCGCAATGATCGCTGACAACTGCTTGCGGTCCACAGCGATATCGATGTCCCTGGTCATACGAGCGCTATCGTGGTCGCGCTCAGAAACCTGGAAGAAGATCGCCAATCCCCCGACCACCCGGTACGGGATGCCTGCCTCGGTGAGAGCCCGGTGCACGCGTTGCAGTTTTTCTAGTAGCTGCTCCACATGCATATCGTAGGCGGCGATGGTAATCATTCTCACTAAATCTTCGCACAAACTTCGGCCGCTGCCTTCGCCGTGTTCGCGTGAATCGTCACCGTATCCTCGACCCTTCGCGCATACCCTCCCGCGAGCGTTACCGTTACCGCCGCGTGGTTCCCTTTCGCCGCCTCGAACACCAGCAGGTCCCGCGCCTTCAGGCCCTCCATCGTCAGCGACAACCCTCCCAGCTGATCCTCGCAGTACGGATCTGCACCTGCCACATACACCAGGAGCTCCGGACGGAACTCCCGCATCGATCGTCCCAACCCTTCGCCCAGCTTCTCCAGATACTCCGCGTCGCCGACCGCGTCCTCCAGGTCAATATCGACGTTAGACGCCGGCTTGATGCTCGGATAATTGTTGGACTGGTGAATCGACAGCGTGAATACGGACGGATCGCCAGAAAAAATCGCGGCCGTTCCGTTGCCGTCATGAACGTCGCAATCCACCACCATCGCCCGTTCGATCATCTTCTCGCGCTGAAGCTTGCGGATCGCCACCGCGATGTCGTTGATCGCGCAAAATCCCTCCCCATGCCCCGGAAACGCGTGATGAAATCCGCCGCCGATGTTGAACCCAACCCCGTTTTTGAGCGCTAGCCGCGCCGCGAGCGTGGTCCCTCCGGCCGCCAGCCAGAACGCTTCCACCATCTTGTGCGAATACGGAATTTCCAGCTTCAACAGCTCCAGGTAGTCGAGGGTGCCGTTCTTCAGTCGCGTGACCCAGCCGCGCTGGTGCACCAGCAGCAGGTCCTCATCCGATGCGGGCTCCGGTTCGACAAAATCCGCCGCGTCGGCAACGCCATCCGCCACCAGCCGGTCGCGAATCATTTTGTATTTCTGCGACGGAAAAACATGCGAGCCCAGGTGCAAATCGTAGCCGTCGTGATACACCAGCTTGAACGGAAGCAAATTATGATCCTCCCGCGAGCGCCGTCACCAGCGCCGACGCATAAATATCCCCGGCCGAACATCCCCGCGACAGATCGTTGAACGGCTTCTTCAATCCCTGCAAAAACGGGCCGAACGCCGCCGCGCCTCCCAGCCGCTCCACCAGTTTGTAGGCGATATTGGCGCTGGCCAAGTCCGGAAAGATCAGCGTGTTTGCTCGCCCCGCGACGTTCGATCCAGGAGCTTTGGCGCGCGCCACCGCCGGAATCAGCGCCGCGTCGCCCTGCAACTCGCCGTCGGCCTCGATTTCCGGAGCGCGCTCACCGAGAATCCGCAGCGCCTCGATCATTTTATCCACGCTCGCATGCCGCGCGCTGCCCTTGGTCGAATAGGAAAGCAGCGCGATCCTCGGTTCCGCTCCCAGCACCCTGCGCACGGACTCCGCCGTCGAAATCGCGATATCGGCGATCTGCTCCGCCGTCGGTTCGGCAATCATCGCACAATCGGCGAAAGCGAGCACGCCGTCTTCGCCGAAACTCCGGTCCTCGACACACACAAAAAAGACGCCCGAAACCGTCCGGATTCCGTCCGCCAGCCCGATGCACTCGATGGCCGCGCGAGCCGTCTCCGCGGTCGTGTTCACCGCCCCTCCCACGCCTCCGTCCGCATCGCCCGCGGCCACCATCAGCGCCGCCCGATATAAGGGCCGACTCGCGATCTCCTCAGCCTGCTGGCGCGTCACGCCTTTTTCGCGCCGCCGCTCGAAATACAGCCGGGCGTAGTTGGGTTCGTTTCGTAATTTCAGAATCGGGTCGATCAGGCCGCTCAGCCGCTCGGCCGCCGCTTGCACCCGCGAATCGTCCCCTTCCGGGAACACGATACGTTTACGCTTCGTACCGCGCTTTAGCAGCTCCTCCTGACGGGCAACGAACCGTCCAGCCGACTCGGGCATATCTCTCATTCTACAATGTTCTTGACACGTGAATAAATCAATCGTATGATTGAAGCGAACGTATGATTGCCAAGGCTGTAGATACCAAAACCCGGATCCTCGACGCGGCCGAGAAACTGTTCGGAAAGAACGGCTTCGATGCCACTTCGCTGCGCGACATCACCGCCGAAGCGGACGTGAATCTGGCGGCCGTCAACTACCATTTCCAATCCAAAGACAGCCTGATCGACGCCGTCATCGCCCGGCGGATCGAGCCGGTGAATGAAAAGCGTCTGAAAATGCTCGAATCGGCCGGTCCGAACCCGAATCTCGAACAGATCCTGCTCGCGTTCCTTGCGCCTCTGTTGGTTCATCATCCGGCGCCGGTGCTCGACCTGATGGGCCGCATCATGGCCAGCCCGGACATTTTCGTCACGCGCATGTTCAAAGTGCATTTGGCGCCCGTTGTGGAGTGCTTCAGCGCGGCGATCGCCAAGGCCGCTCCGGAACTGTCGCGCACGGAGATCCTGTGGCGGCTGCACTTCACCGCCGGCGCGATGGCGCACACGCTGGCACGAACGCATCTGCTCGGCTCGCTGATGGGCCTTCCCGATCCGCCCGAGCGCCAGACCGTGCTCGCGCGCCTAGTCACCTTCACCGCCGCGGGCTTCCGCGCTCCGGAGGACCTGTGATGCGCGTTGTGCTTCTCCTGATTCCGTCGCTCGCGATTGCGCAAGGCGCCGATCCGGCCGAGCCCGCGCTTCCGCTCAGTTTGAAAAAAGCGGTCCAGATCGCGCTCACCGCGGAAGGCAGTCCCAAGGTCGCGCTGGCCGAGGAATCCATTCGCGAAGCGCAGGCGCGCAAGACCGAAGCCCGCGGCGCCCTGCTGCCGGATTTCGAATCCTCGGTCAACGATGAGCGCGAAACCACGAATCTTCGCGCCTTCGGCTTCAGCCCCACGATCTTTTCGTTTCTGCCGCCGGGTGTGACCTTCCCCGCGATCGTCGGACCTTTTTCCGTTTTCGACGCGCGCGCAACGGCCTCGCAGACGGTCTTCGATTTCAGCACCATCAAACGCTTCCAGCAGTCCAAAGTCAATCTTCAAGCCGTCAAATCCGATTTCGACGCGACCAAAAACCAGGTGAGCGACCAGGTCGCGCGCGCCTATCTCAACACTCTGCGCGCCGAAGCTGCCCTCCAGACGGCGCATGCCAACGTCGATCTCTCCAAGGCCTTGCGTGACCTCGCCGAGCAGCAGAAGGAAGCCGGAACCGGCACCGGACTCGACGTCACCCGGGCGGACGTGCAGCTCGCCAACGACAACCAGCGTCTGGTGGTCGCCGAAAACGATCGCCGCCGCGCCGGATTGCAACTGCTGCGCGCCATGGGACTCAGGATGGACGTGCAGGTGGTGCTCACTGATAGGCTCGATTACAAGCCCACAGAGATCGGAACGCTCGAAGCCGCGCTCGCCGACGCAAGCAAGACCCGCGCCGAGCTGATCGCGCAGCGCCAGCGAGAACACGCGGCCAACCTCAGTTACAGCTCGGTTCGCGCCGAGCGCCTCCCGTCGGTCGGCGCATCGGCCAACTACGGCTCGATCGGATCGGACCTCACCGATGCCGCCGCAACCTATTTATACAGTGTCTCGGTGCGCGTGCCCATCTGGGACGGCGGGCGTCGCGACGCGCGGCGCGCAGAAAGCCTTTCCGAATACCGCCAGGAGCAGACCCGGACGCGGGATCTGGAGCAGCAGGTGGAGCTCGATGTCCGCCTGGCTTTCGATAGCATTCATTCCGCCGCGGTGGAAGTGGAAACCGCGCAGGGAGGAGTGGCGCTCTCCGAGCAGGAATTGGCGCAGGCGCGCCGCCGCTATCAGGCCGGCGTGGCGTATTCGCTCGAAGTCACCGACGCGCAGACGCGCCTGGACCGCGCGCGCGATAATCTCATCAACGCCCTTTACGATTACAACGTGGCACGCATCGATCTGGCGACCGCCACGGGACGAATCCGGGAATACGTGAACCAATGAAAAAAAGACTCCCCATCCTCCTGCTTCTTGTCGCGGCCGGCGCCGGCGCTTACTATTGGTGGCTCCAGACCCACTCGAGCGACGGCAACCGGATCTTCGTGTCCGGCAACCTGGAGCTTACGCAGGTCGATATTTCCTTCCAGATCCCCGGCCAGCTCACCGAGCGCAAGGTCGACGAAGGCGACTGGGTCAAGAAGGGCGACCTGATCGCCACGCTCGACCCCACCCAACTTCGCCAGCAGCGCGCCCGCGACCAAGCCGCGGTGTATAGCGCGCAATCCAACTTCGACCAGCTTCAAACCTCCATCGCTTATCAGCGCGCGACGCTCGAAAGCGATGTCGCCGCGCGCCAGGCCGAGCTCAATCAGGCCACCGCCAAGCTCGAAGAATTGCTCAACGGCAGCCGCAAGCAGGATATCCAGCAGGCCGAGGCCGCGGTCGCCGATGCCAAGGCGCAGCTCGATTTCGCGCGCTCGGATTGGGCCCGCATGCAGGATCTGTACAAAACCGAAGATATTTCGCGCCAGCAGTACGACCAGGCGCGGACGCACCTGGATAGCGCGGAAGCGCAGCTTCGTTCGGCGCAGGAAAAATATTCGCTGGTGAAGGAAGGCCCGCGCCAGGAAGATATCGCGGCCGCGCGAGCCGACGTCGCCCGCGCCGAAGCCGCGGTCAAAACCGCCGAAGCCAATCGCCTGGAGCTCAGGCGCCGCGAGCAGGAGCTGGTCGCGCGGCGCGCCGAAATCGCGCGCTCGAAGGCCCAGGAAGGCATGTCCGTGGCCCAGCTCGATTACACCAAGGTGTTCACGCCGATTGACGGCGTGGTGCTGGTGAAATCCGCCGAGCCGGGCGAAGTGCTCGCCGCCGGAACCACCGTGGTCACCATCGGCGATCTGGAGCATCCCTGGCTGCGCGCCTACATCAACGAGCCCGACCTCGGCCGCGTGAAGCTGGGCCAGAAGGTGAACCTGACTACGGACACGTACCTGGGAAAAATTTATCACGGCGTGATCACGTTCATTTCGTCGCAGGCGGAATTTACACCCAAGCAGATCCAGACTAAAGAAGAACGCGTGAAAATGGTCTATCGCATCAAAATCGAAGTGGATAATTCCAGCCACGAGCTCAAGCTCAACATGCCCGTCGACGGCGAAATCATCCTATGAGCAGCATCATTCACGCCGAAAATCTCACCCGCCGCTTCGGCGACGTGGTCGCGGTCGATCATCTGAACCTGGATATCGAAGAGGGCGAGATTTTCGGACTGGTCGGCCCCGACGGCGCCGGCAAGACCACCACCATGCGTCTGCTGTGCGGCCTGATGAACCCGAGCGAGGGCAAAGCCGTGGTCGCCGGCCACGACGTTTCCACCGAAGTCGACCAGGTGAAGGACCAGATCGGCTACATGGCGCAGCGCTTCGGGCTGTACACCGATTTGACCGTGCAGGAGAACATGGATTTCTACTCCGACCTGTTCGGCATCACCGGAGTCGAGCGCACCGAGCTCGCCACGCGCCTGCTGCGCATGACGCGCATGGACCCGTTCCGCAAGCGCGCGGCCGGAAAACTGTCGGGCGGGATGAAACAGAAGCTCGCGCTGATGTGCACGCTGCTGCACAAGCCGCGCGTGCTGTTCCTGGACGAACCCACCAACGGCGTCGATCCGGTTTCGCGCCGCGATTTCTGGGCGATTCTGTATCAGCTCGTCCGCGACGGCCTCACGGTCTTGGTCACCACGGCGTATCTCGATGAAGCCGAGCGCGTGAATCGCGTGGGCTTCATGCATCGCGGAAAGCTGATCCGCTGCGACACCCCCAGCGCGCTCAAGCACAGTCTCACCGAAGCCGTGTACCAGATTCAAACCCGCGAGCCGCAGAAAACCATGGAAACCCTCGAATCGCAGCCGGGGGTTTTGACCGTCCAGCCGGCCGGCGCCGATCTGCACCTGTTTCTCGATCCCCACGCGACCTCGCCCGAGCAGCTCGCGAACCTGGTCCCGTTCGCCTTCCGCCCGATTGTCCCCTCGCTCGAGGACGTTTTCATCGCGCTGTCGCGAAAAGAAGAGGTGTCGCGTGCAGCGTAGGCGCCGGCTTCGAGTGATTTTTGTAACGGGGTGCTCATGCTGACGCCCAAATCCGCCGGCCCCGCCGTCCACATCGACAAGCTGGTAAAGAAATTCGGCGATTTCGTCGCCGTCGACAACGTCTCGATCGACGTCGCTCCCGGCGAGATCTTCGGCTTCCTCGGCCCCAACGGCGCCGGCAAATCCACCACCATCCGCATCCTGTGCGGACTTCTTCCGCCCACCTCCGGTCGCGCCACCGTGGGCGGATTCGACGTCGCTTCGCAACCCGAAGAGGTGAAGCACAACATCGGCTACATGTCGCAGAAATTTTCCCTCTACGACGATCTGATGGTGCAGGAGAATATCGAATTCTTCGGCGGCGTCTACGGCGTTCCCGACCAGAAACTTCCCGCCCGCCGCGATTACGTCCTGCGCATGGCCGGACTCGAGGACAAGCGCCGCGCCATGACCCGCACGCTCTCCGGCGGATGGAAGCAGCGCCTCGCGCTCGGCTGCGCGATCCTGCATGAGCCGCCCATTTTGTTTTTAGACGAGCCCACCAGCGGCGTCGATCCCATCGCGCGCCGCAGTTTCTGGCGCCTCATCTACGATCTTTCCGACGCCGGCCACACCGTCTTCGTCACCACGCACTACATGGATGAAGCCGAATACTGCCATCGCGTCGCACTGATGTACGGCGGACGCGTCATCGCCCTCGGCTCGCCCGAGGAACTCAAACATTCGCTCGGCACCGGGCACCTGCTGAACCTGGAATCCTCCGACGCGCGTGCGGCGCTTGCCCTGCTCGAAGGGAAACCCGAAATTCTCGAAGCCGCGGTGTTCGGCAGCGGCCTGCATCTGAAGGTCGCGGACCCCGGCGCGGCCATTCCGCGCATCTACGAATACCTGAAGCAGGCCGGCATCAACGTGTTGGTGCTCGATTCCATCACGCCGTCGATGGAAGACGTCTTCGTCAGCCTGATCGAGCAGGAGGAGAAAGCCGCCGCATGAGCTTCCGCCGCACCAAGGCGATCGCCCGCAAAGAGATGCTGCACATCCTGCGCGACCCGCGCAGCCTGTTCGCCGCGCTTATGCAGCCGCTGGTGATGCTGCTGATCTTCGGATGGGCGCTCAGCCTGGACGTCGACCGCATCCCCACCTTCATCTACGACATGAGCCAGACGCCCGAAAGCCGCGAACTGATCCGCGGCTTCAGCGGCTCGAAATATTTTTCGATCAAGCAGTACGTGCACGAATATCACACCATCGACGCGGCCATCAATTCGCGAGCCTGCCTGCTGGCCGTCGTCATTCCCAAGGATTTCGCGAAATACATCGGGTTGAAACAGCCCACCAGCGTGCAGCTCCTGCTCGACGGCAGCGATTCCAACACCGCGGCCATCGCGCAGGGCTACGCCGAGGGCGTGGTCGCCGGGTATTCGCAGCAGTTGCAGGTGCCCATTCAAACCCAATCCGGCAATGTCCCCGCGACGGTCAGTCCCGACGTGCGCGTGTGGTACAACCCCGACCTGCTTTCCGGCAACTTCATCGTTCCCGGACTGGTGGTGGTGATCGTCATGATCATCGCCGCCAATCTGGGCTCGCTGACCATCGCGCGCGAGTGGGAGAACGGCACCATGGAGCAACTCCTTTCGACACCCGCGCGGCCCGTCGAGCTGGCGTTCGGAAAACTGTGCGCCTATTTCGTGGTCGGAGCGGCCGACATGATCATCGCGCTGGTGGTCGGCGTGTTCGTGTTCGATGTCCCGATGAAAGGCAGCCTCGCTCTGCTGCTGATCTCCAGCGGAATTTTCTTGTTCGGCGCGCTGGGACTGGGCATCATGGTGTCGGCCATGTTCCGCTCGCAGTTGATGGCGTACCAGATGGGGACGCTGATCTCGTTCCTGCCCGCGTTTTTGCTGTCCGGCTTCATTTATCCGCTTACCAATATGCCGCGCGTGATTCAGCTTGTTTCCCTGATCGTGCCGGCGCGCTACTTCATGGAAATCACGCGCGGAATTTTCCTGAAAGGCATCGGCCTCGAGCTGCTGTGGTTCAACTTCCTGCTGCTGATCGCCTACGCGGGGATCGTTTTCTATTTCGCGGCGCGCAAGCTGCGCCAGAAGGTGGCGTGATGCAGAATTTTTTCAAACCGCTCGCCCCGTTCGCAGCGATGAAAATCGCCGCACCTCATCGCACGTTGAGGCGCGACCTTCAGGTCGCGCGTTGGCCGGGTAATTTCGACGGAGCGGTTTTAGGAAGTGACTCCGGTATATGAAACAACGCCTGCGCCGCATCATCCGCAAAGAATTCATCCAGGCTCTGCGCGATCCGCGCATGCGCTCCATGCTGTTCCTGCCGCCGTTGATCCAGCTCCTGATTTTCGGCTACGCCGCCAGCCTGGACGTCGACAACGCCAAAATCGCGTGGATGGACCAGGATCACACCCCCGAAAGCCGCGACCTGCTGGCCGAATTTCAAGGCTCCGAGCGGTTCGAGTTCGGCGGCTTCCCTGAAAGCGAGCGCGCCATGCAAACCATGATGGACCGCGGCCAGGTGGACGGCGTGGTCCGCGTGCTCCCCGGCTTCGGACGCGACGTGGAGCGCGGAAAACCCTCCAGCGTGCAGGTGCTGCTCGACGGAACCAATTCCAACACCGCTTCAATCATCTCCGGCTATGCTACGCAGTGCATCGCGCGCTACTCGCAGGAGATTGGGCAAAAGCAACAGAAATCCAGAATGGTTACTCCTACCGTGGACGCCGGGGGTCCCATCACGGCGGGGATTCCGCAGGTCGGAGCCAGCACGCGCGTGTGGTTCAATCCCGACCTGAAGAGCCGCAATTATTTCATCCCCGGCGTGATCGTCAACATTATCACGCTGGTGACGCTGTCGCTCACGGCGATGGCGATCGTGCGCGAAAAAGAGATCGGCACGATGGAGCAGTTGATGGTCACGCCCATCCGCGCTTCGGAACTGATCATCGGCAAGACGCTGCCCTTCGTTCTGGTCGGCATCTGGGACATGCTGCTGGTGATGAGCGCGGCGCTGCTGGTGTTCCACGTCCCGTTCCGCGGAAATTTCTGGCTGCTGTTTGGCACTACGTTGTTATTCCTGCTGACCACGCTCGGCGCGGGCCTGTTCATCTCCACCGTTTCCAAAACGCAGCAGCAGGCCATGATGGCCACCAGCCTGTTCTTTCAGCCGTTCTTCATGCTGAGCGGATTCACCTTCCCCATCCGCAACATGCCCACCGTCGCGCAGTGGCTGACGTTCTTTAATCCGGTCCGTTATTTTATGGAGATCGTGCGCGGCGTGTTCCTGCAAGGCGCGGGAATCGACGCGTTATGGCCGCAGATGGTGGCGCTGGCGGTGTTCGGCGTCACCATTTTGTGGCTGAGCGTCCAGCGCTTCCACAAGCAGCTGGAATAGCCCCGTTACTTGGACGGAGTCTTCTCGTCGTACGGGGCGCCCGTTCCGGTCGATCCCAGGAACAGCTTGCGGCCGTCCGGGAAGGTCACGTTGCGAGCGTTCGCGCGCAGTTCGTTGTGATCGCGCGCCTGGTAGCCGTCGATCACCACCTCGGTTCCCGGCGGAAACGAATTCTTATTGGCGCCGCGGCGGATCAGCGTGTTGGGACTGCCGCCTTCCACCATCCACACTTCCTTGGTCCCGTCCGGCTTGGTCACTTCCACGTGAATCCAGGTGTGCGGATTCACCCATTCGATCTTCACGATCTTGCCCTTCAGCAGGACCGGGCGGTTGGCGTCGAACTCGGACCCGAAGGCGTGGTGCGCCGCGGCCGGAATCGAGAGGGCGAACAGCGCGAGCGCCATTCCCCAAACAGGTGTCAGCAATTTCGTTCGCATTCGATTCATCTCCAAAACGATTACTTGTTAGAGGTCTTGGCTGCTTCCGCGGCTTCCTTTTCCCGCAGCCGCGCGCCGCGCAGAATATCTCCCAGCGCGTAATTGCCTTCGTGGCACGCGTATTCGTAAATGTGTTCGTCCGTGAGCGGCCAGGTGTATTCGCCGGTCCACGGACGCGTCCAGGTGTCCGGATCGTCGATGGTGAATTTATACAGCAGCGCGCGCGGGCCCACGCGCGTGAAATATTCCACCACGTGCAGATTTTCCGTCGAGCCGCGGAAGCGCGTCTTGTCGGAAAAATTGGTGGTGTCCACTACCAGCGTGTCGCCCTCCCAGTGCCCCACCGAATCGCCAAACCACAGCCGCATGCTCGACGGCAAGTGCTGCGCGTTCATGCGGACGATGCGTACGTCGTGGACCATCTCCGTCAGGATCATCACCGAATCCTTGGTCTGGACGATCTGGTGCAGATTGTTGTAGAAATAATCCGGCAGAACCGGCGGACCCGAAGTCGAGCCGAAGCCTAGCAGGCACTGCTCGCCGAGCGGCCGCCGTTCGGGATCGTCGTAAGCGCCCGGCGTCGGGTCAAGGCCCGGATCTCTGCTCTCGCCCGCATCCGAGGTCGGCCGGACGCGCCCGCGCGTGAACCGCTCGCGCGCCGCCTGCGTCATGGGAGGCACGCGGCCGTCCGGCGGATCGATGATGATCGATGCGCGCTTCTGCCCGTCCACCACGTTGATGCTCGAACCCGGATCGAGCCAGCCGTAATTGTAGCCGCCGACGTTGCCCGCGGCTCCTACGGACCCGTCTCCGCCTTTGGGTGGCGCCGTGCGATTGGGATCGAGCGGCGCATCGCCTTTGTCGCGACGAGCGACCGCCCCGGCTTCGAGCTTGGCCGCCTGTTCCTTGGTGAGCACCAGCGGTTCACCGCGCGGGCGCTCCACCGGCGTGATGGTGGCGACGTCATACGTGCCTTGCAGATCCGGATGACCGTCCGGCATGCGCGGCACGTGATAGGAACTGGACGCGGGCTGATTTGCAGTCTGCGCGACCGCCGGAACCAGCGCGGTCGCCGCCACGGCAATCGCGGTCAGAACTAGATTCCGCATGCGAAATCCCTCCTTACTGCGTCAGCGGGTGCTTCCGCCATTTGCCATACAACAATTCTTCCACGAACTCGACGCACTTGAATTCCAACAGCCGCTCGTTGGCTTCCTGCCGGCGATACAGCGGCATGGCGATCTTCCACGGCCGTGTGAACGTGTTGGGATCCGTGATGGTCGCCTCGTAGGAAATCACGTCGGGGCTAATGCGCGTGTAGCGCTCGACGACGTGCAACGCGTCGCTGTGAAAATCTCCCGCCCGATCGAACCAGGTCTGGTCGTTGAACCCGGTGACGTCGATCACCAGCGTCTCGCCTTCCCAGTGCCCCACCGATTGTCCCATCCAGGAATCCACCGGCGCCGGTCCGGGATCTTTCAGATAAATGTTGCGAACCGCTCCGTCGTACTGATAGGCAAAGAAAATTTGCGAAGCGTTCTGGAAAATCTGGAACGGCTGCGGCATATACGTCGCGCGCGGGACGCCGGGAAGGTAGCATTTGATTTCGGGATCGCGCTCCAGCCAGTGTTCCTGATTGTCTTTCTTCTGCTTGAGCGCTTCGGGCTTGTAGGGGATTTCCCCGCCGCCCACGATCACGCCCATGCTCGGCGGCACTGCTCCCACCGCTCCCAGCGCAAGCACTGGTTCGGCCGGAACCGGTCCGTAGGGACCGGGACGCAGCGCCATCGCCGGACGCGCGGTGTGCGCCTCCAGGTCGTAATTGGCTTCGTTCATGGTCTGCCAGATGCCGTTGAGGTCGGGATGACCCCCGTCGGCGCGCGGCGCGCGGTAATTGGAATTCTGCGCCGCCATCGGAAGAGCGAGCGCAAGAATCGCGCCCGCGGCTGTTTTCATCGTCATGGTTTGAATCTTCATTGGTACCGGACCGGCCGGCTCACGCCGCCGGTCTCTTCAATCTGCCGCACTACACGGTTTTTTGATTTTAATGGTTTGACCGCCATTTCTTCAACTGCCGATCGGGCGATCCCCGCCCCGGATCGCCTCCGATTCGCAAATTTTCGTAAGCATCTCGCCTCGCGCGACCTGAGTCAAGTCTCGCCCAGGGGTTGACGGGGCCGCGGAAAGCGTGGATACTTTGGACGAAGGGGGGTTTTATGGGTCGCCCTCGCCTGGTGTTGATCGCGGCGGTCCTCGCCGCGGCAGCATGCTTTCCCGTTTCCGCGCAAACGGTTGTCTCCACGCATTCCGGAGTTCTTTATTTCTTCGAAGGATCGGTTTTTCTTGCCAATCAGCGCCTTGCACAGAAGTTCGGCAACTTCCCCGATATCGGCGAGGGCCGCGAGCTGCGCACCGAGCAGGGCCGCGCCGAAGTTTTGCTGACTCCCGGCGTTTTCCTGCGCCTGGACCATAACAGCGCCATCCGTATGATTTCCGAGCAGCTTTCCGATACGCGCGTCGAACTGCTCAGCGGCTCGGCCATCGTCGAGCTGAACGAGATCGCGCCCGACACCGCGGTCACGGTGATTTACAAGGACTGGTACATTCGCGCGCCGGAAGCCGGCGTGTACCGCATCGACACCGATCCGGAGCAGGTGCGCGTGTACAAAGGGCAGGTGAACGTGTCGGCCGGAACGGGGGCTCCCGTAACGGTCAAAGACGACGAAAATCTTCCGCTCGCGCAGGTGCTGGTGCCGCAGCCCGATCCGATCACCGGTGGCGACGGCTTCAAAGCCTGGGCCATGAACCGCAGCCAGGCGGTCTCCGCGGATAATGCCATTGCCCAAGAGATCGTCGACGATCCCAGCCAGATGGACAGCTCCGGCCTGGACACCGGAGGGTTCACCTATTTTCCGCTCACCGGCGTTCCTTCGTTGGGCATCAGCAATCCTTACGGCGTCAGCTTCTGGAGCCCATATCAGGCGACTCTGAACTCGCTGTACTTCCCGTCGTATCTTTATACGCCGTTCTATCCCGGATGGCCCAGCGGCATCATGATCTATCCGCGTCCTGGCCTGCTTCTTCCGGGGCGCATCGGATCCACAGGTCTGCGCTACGGCGGGACAGGTCTGCGCACCGGCACAGGCATCGGCCGCACGCTGATCACTCCGCGACCGGTCACCATGCCGCGTCCCGCAATTCGGCCCATGATGCCGGCGGGCGGCGCCCATCCCGGGATCCGCAGATAGGTTGTTCGAAAAAAGCTACGCGGCTTTCAGGCGAATATCCACGATCGCCGAGGTGACGATCGGACCGCGATATTTGGGATGCCGATACTCCAGATGCATTCCCCGCCCCAGGTACGCGGTCTTCAACATCGACCCACCCCAGTTTGACCCGCTGATGCGCACCAGGACCGGCTCGGGGCAAAATTCGGGATGACCGGAGATCAGCGCCTGACCATCGGAGAGCACTTTCAATGTGTAGCCCCGATTGCGCGTTCGCACCTCTAGCTCGCTTTCCTGCGGAAGGTCCTTCAGATAGACGCCGCCCTCGATCTCGCTTCGAACGATGTTCCGGTTGATCTGATCGCTCAGATTCCGATGCGGAACGAACATGGCTGTCGTTTCGGTCACGCTCTTTTCCATTCTACTCTCAACGTTTCAAACTCAGTGGGTGAAATCACCCGCCGTCGATTGAATAAAGCACGCAACGGGCCATCCGCTCCCCCTATATCCTTTTCGACCGCCGGCGCAGCCGATTGATGATCAAGCGCAGCGTGGCCATGGCCGGAACCGAAAAAAACATGCCCGGGACGCCCAAAAGCTGGTCGCCTGCCAGCACTCCGAACAGCACCAGCAGGGGATGCAATTCCACGCCCGCGCTCATCACATACGGATTCAGCACGTAATCCTGGAACATCCGGTAAAGAATAAAAAACAGGATCAGAATCAGCATATGCGCATAGCCGTTGGCGGCCGCGACCAGAATGATCGCGATCGCCGCCACCAGCGGTCCCACCACCGGAATGAATTCGAATACCGCCGCGGCGCCGGCGAGCAGCACCGGAAACGGCGCGCCGGTCAATCCAAGGAACAGCGAATAAAACGTGAAGGTGGCGAGCGAGAGCAGCACCAGCGCGCGAATGTACTGAATCAGCAGCAAGTGAATGTCGTTGAAAATATTGTCGACCAGCTCGCGCCGGTTCAGCTCGAAGCTGTCCACGATCATGTCGCGAATCTCCGCGCCGTCTTTCAGAAAGAAAAACGCCAGAATGGGGATCAATATGATTCCGAGCAGCGCGGGAAGGCCCGTGATGATATGCGTTCCGATTTCGCTGAGCATCGGTCCGATGCGCTGGCCGATATCGTTCAGGCGCTGCTCGAGAAAGCTGGTAACCTCGGGACGGATCGGCTCCAGAGCGCGCGGAATGGGCAGATTTTCGAGCGGATCCCGATGGAGGAAATCGGGCAACTTGGCGACGAAAACCTCAGCTTCATGCGAGATTCTCGATACCAGCGGGATGGAAATCGCCACGATCACGCCCAGCAGCGCGACGTAGACGATCAGCAGGGACCAGACGCGCGGAACACGCGGCGGAAAGCGGCGCTCGATGAAATTCACCACTGGCGCCAGCAGGTGCGCGAAGATCACCGCGACTCCGAACACGATCAGCGTGCGCCCGGCTTCGTAAATCACGATGAGCACCAGCGCGAACAGAAACGCGGTCCACAGCACCCCCAAAGCGCGGCGGTCGATGCCCAGCATGTTCCGACGCTAATATAGCACTTAGTGACTCAATCGCCAGCGGATCACATGCGCATGCTGGCCGCCGGACTGGAAGAACTGGAAGACAAGCTGCGTTCGGGCGGCGGCGCGAAAAAAATCGAGAAACAACACAGCGAAGGCAAGCTGACCGCGCGGGAGCGGATCGCCAAGCTGATCGACGCGGGAACATTTTTCCTGGAGATCGGTTTGCTCATCGCCTATGACAAGTACGACGGCCAGGCGCCCGCGGCCGGCGTGGTCACCGGCATCGGGCACATCGAGAATCGTCCGGCGGTGATCGTCGCCAACGACGCAACGGTGAAAGCCGGCGCGTGGTGGCCGGAAACGATTCACAAGATTCTACGAGCCCAGGAGATCGCCATGCGCAACCGGCTGCCGATCGTGTACCTGGTGGACTCGGCGGGCGTCAACCTACCGTACCAGGACGGAATTTTTCCCGGTGAATATGGCGCGGCGCGGATTTTTTACTACAATTCGCTGATGCGGCGGCGGTTGCGCGTCCCGCAGATTGCCGCGGTGATGGGCATGTGCATCGCCGGCGGGGCTTACCTGCCTGCGCTTTCCGACGTGATCATCATGGTCGAAGGCACCAGTTTCATGGGCCTGGGGGGCCCGAATTTAGTGAAGGGAGCGGTCGGGCAAGTGGTGGATGCCGAATCGCTGGGCGGAGCGGCGCTGCACACCCGCACCAGCGGCGTGGCGCATTACATGGCCAGGGACGACGCCGATTGCGTCACGATGATCCGCCAACGGATTCGCGAGTTGCCCTCGCCCGCGCCAGTGCCCAAAGGCTTGGCGCCGGCCAAGCCGGCCGAAGGTTTGTACGATCTGCTTCCAGCCGATCACCGGCTCCCTTACAACGTGGAGGAAGTGATCGCGCGCATCGTGGACGCGGACGAATATCTCGAATTCCAACCCGGCCACGCACCGGAAATGCTGTGCGCGCACGCCCGCCTGCACGGCCGCGCGATCGGCGTGATCGCCAACCGGCGCGGATTTTTAAAAACCCCGGGAGGGCCGCGCATCGGCGGAATCGTGTATACCGAATCGGCGCGCAAGGTCGCCTATTTCGTCGAAAATGCCGAGCGGCACAACATTCCACTGCTGTACCTGCAGGACGTCTCCGGATTCATGGTGGGCGTCGAGGCGGAAAGCGAGGGGATCATTCGCGCGGGCGCGGAGATGGTGGAGTCGATGGCCTGCGCCACGGTTCCCAAAATCATTCTCACGTTGAATCACGCGAGCGGCGCGGGATATTACGCGATGGCGGGCCAGGGCTTCGATCCCAATTTCAGCTTCGCCTGGCCGACGGCGCGGATCGGCGTGATGGAAGGCGACGCGGCCGTGCAGGCGGTGCACGGTCCGGAATTGGCCAAGCTCCAGGCGGCCGGCGAGCCGGTTCCCGCCGAGCTTGAAAAACGCATCGCGCAGACGCGCGCCGATTACGAGCGCTGGCTGGACGCGCGTTACGCCGCCGCGCGGGGGCATGTGGACGCCCTGATCGATCCGCTCGAAACGCGCCGGGTACTGGTGTTCGCCTTCGAGGCGGCCACGGCCTACCCTCATCGCGAGCACCTGCCGATAGAAATTCTATGAGCTTTCGCGTCGAGCAGGACGGCCGCTTGTGCCGCATTACGCTGGCGAGTCCGGAGACCCGCAATGTTCTGGACGCGGAAACCTGCCGCAAGCTGCTGTGGGAAATCAACACCGCGATCCAGGACAACGCCACCGGCGCGATCCTCGTGGACGCCGACGGACCGGTCTTCTGCGGAGGAGCGGAACCGGAAGACGGCGAGCTGTTCAGCATCGGCGAGCGATCCGCGAAGCCGATTGTCGCGGCGGTGCAGGGCGTGGCGCTTTCCGGAGGGCTGGCGCTGATCGCCAACGCGCACGTCGCGCTCGCGGCGCAGGGGACCAGCTTCGGGCTGACCGCGATCCGCGACGGCAAGTGGCCGGAAGGAGTGTTTCGCGCGGTCGCTGCCGCCATCGGCGAGCGGCGCGCCCTCGAACTGGGGCTGACCGGGCGCGTGTTCTCGACTCAGGAAGCGCTGGCCTGGGGCTTGGTGCACCAGGTCGCGCCGGCCATCGAGCTGGACGACCGGGCCACCGAGATCGCCACGGCTCTGGCCAACGCAAACCCGGACGCGATTCGCGCAGCGCTTACGAAAACAGCTCGGCGGGCGTAATGGCGAAATCGCCCAGCTCCAGCTGGTTCATTTCCTTCAATCCCCGATCGTAAACGTACAGCTTCTTCAGCTCCGGCTCAACCATGCAGATATGAGGGACGCCCCAAGCACGATACTCTTCGAATTTTTCGAGCAAGTCGTGCATTTTGTCATCGGGGGATGCGATCTCGATGATGAGCAGCGGAGGCGAGTTCGGGACCTCGCCAGCCGGTTCGGTCTCGAACAAGGCGATACCCGGAATCCGAAAAGCGTCATCCGCAATTTGTACGCGAAGCTCCGGGTAGCAGCAGCCTACACGGTCCAGCAGCACAGACAAGCGCTGCTGGATCCTGCTATGACTTTTGGTCGGCAAGCTTTTCTCCACGAGCTCGCCGTGGACATACTCCGGCTCGCGCTCGAAGTGAGTAGACAGATATTGCTGCGGCGTGATGAGTTCCTTGGTCGCCATCTAGGTCCACGATATCATTAACATATGTCCGCGCTGGCGCATCCGCGGCTGAGCGTTGAAGAGTACCTGAAGCTCGACCGGTCGGCGGAGTTCAAGAGCGAATTTTACGACGGCTGCATGTACGCCATGTCCGGCGGCTCGCCCGCGCATGCGCTGATCATTCCGAACGTCGCGGCTGAATTACGCAACGCGCTCAAGCAGCGGTCGTGTACGGTTTACGTCACCGAGCTGCGGGTTCGCGTCACGCGTAACGCCTACACCTATCCGGACATCGCGGTGGTATGCGGAACGCCACGTTTTGCCGACGACCAGAAGGACACATTGATCAATCCCACGCTGCTGGTGGAGGTTCTATCGCCCTCAACCGAAGCGCATGACCGCGGCATGAAGTTCGCGTTCTATCGCCAGCTCGAATCGCTCCAGGAGTACGCTCTGGTCTCGCAATCCGAGCCGCGGGTGGAAATTTTCCGCCGACAGAGTTCGGGCGACTGGCTCTTATCGGAATCGGTCGGCACGGATGCGTTCGTGCGCTTCGAAAGTCTCGATTGCCGGATCGCGCTCAGCGAGATTTACCACCAGGTCGAGTTTCCCGAGCAGCCAACGCCTTAAACTAAGGCTGCGCTGCACGCTGTACTGAGAGGGGGATTGATGGGGTAGGCCGCATCATGAAGCACAATGCGGTGGTCGGTTTGCTGATCCTGCCGCTGGTGGCGCAGGATATCCGCCGGCCTTCCGGTGACCCGCCGGTTTTCCGCGATGACGCCAAGTTCATCGTGGTGGACGTGCAGGTGCTCGCGAATGACCGGCCGGTCGGGGACGGAACGATTCGGCGAATCCGTCCCAGCATTTTGCGCAGGGACCCGCTCGCGAATGCAAGTCCGGTTGTGGGGCTTACGAAAGAGAATTTTCAAGTCTTCGACGACGGCGAGCCGCAGGAGATCACGAGTCTGGATTTCGACGAAGCGCCGCTGGATATCATGCTGCTGGTCGACTGCAGCAGCAGCACGGATCAGGTCGCGTCCGAGATGGAGGATCAAAGCGCTGAGGCGATGCACCATCTTAAGAAGCACGATCGAATTGGCTTGGCGGTATTCGCGTCGTCGGCATACTTGGCGGTCCCAATTACGGCCGATCGTGATCAGTTGGAAGCCGGCATATTTCATCTAAAATCCTGGCGCTTTCCCCCTGAGGTCCCAACGGAATTGAACGGCACGACGCTCCACGTTGCCGAATACCTTCGGAAAAATGCACGCCGGGGCGCGCGCCGGGCGATCATCGTGTTGACCGACAATAACGGCACGCGCGCCGTTTCCGATCACAAAGTGCGGGACGGATTATGGGAAGCTGACGCGCTGTTGAACACCATTTTCTTTCCCGGCGGGCCGGACCACTATTCAGATCGCGCGGATTTGGGGATCTTCGTGCGATCGACCGGCGGTGACGTATTGACGGCGGACAATTCCAACCTGCGGCTCGGTGAAATGTTCGACCGGCTGCGCAAGCGCTACCTTCTGCTGTATCGCGCGCCCCAGTCCAAGCCCGGAGAGGTGCACAGCATTCGCGTCAAGGTCGTTCCGGAGGGGAAAGGCATCGTCGTCCGCGCACGCTCCGGATACCGGGCCGGCGAGCCTGGCTCCGATAACCGGCTCACCCCCAAAGGCAGGAATTGACCTGTCGCATCGACCTGTTCGCGTTTTGTCATCAAAAGAGAACGCATGGCCTGAAGGCCACGCCTCAATCCGCCTGAGGCGCGATCTTCAGATCGCGCGTTGCTGCCGAGAGCGAACAGTCTAAGAGAAGCTCAACTTAAACGTCGCAGATTTCGAGCGCCTGGTTCAGGCTGGCGATCGGATCGCGGCCCGGCGCGGGCGAATATTCGTGCGCGATGTAACCGGTGAAGCCCAGATTCGCGATGGTTTCGGCGATGAACCGGTAATTCAGCTCCTGGGTGCCGTCGATCTCGTGGCGCCCCGGATTTCCGCCGGTATGAAAGTGGCCGAGCCACTGGATATTCTCCGTGATGGTGCGGCAGATATCGCCCTCCATGATCTGGAGGTGATAAATGTCATACAACAGCTTGACTCGCGGCGAGTTCACGCGCTTCATCACGCCCACGCCCCAGGCCGTGTGATCGCACATGTAGTCCTTGTGGTTCACTTTACTGTTGAGCAGCTCCATGCAGATGTCGATACCCTTGTCCTCGGCATGCGCCTTCACGCGATCGAGGAACGCGACGCAGTTGTCGGCGCCGAGCTCGTCGTTCATGCCGCGGCGATTGCCGGAGAACGTGATGATCGCCGGCACGCCGCTGGCTGCCGATTCATCGATGGCGGCGTGCATCGATTTTTCCAGGCGGTCGTGATTTTCCCTGCGATTGAGCGCGTCGGAGATGGTGCCGCCGGGACCGGGAGGGTACATGGTTGGGACCAGGCCGTATTTCTTGAGCACCGGCCAATGCTCGGGACCCTCCAGATCGTAGCCTTTGCAGCCCAGGCGCGCGGCTTCGCGGCACGTGTCTTCGAAGCTCATCGATCGCGCAAAAACACCGCGCGTGACGCACTGTTTCAGGCGGCCTTTGCGAACCACCGGTTGAGGCTCGGATTGGGCCAACAGGGGGGCGGCCGCGACAGCGGTCACAAATTCTCTGCGGCGCATAATTGTTTATCGTACACGCGGTTAGCATCACCCGCTGGCGTTCGGGTTTGGAGCGCGCGGCTACACTCTCTGGCGAGGACGTTATGTGGTTTCCTGAAACTCCAGACGAGCGGAATCCGCGCTACTTCGGGACCTGGCGGCGCGTGTCGGTCGAGCTGCAAAAGGCGTTCCGGACGTGGGCGAGCGAAATTTACTTCCGCGATCCGGCGAATTTCTCATTCCGCGACGATGCGTACAGCATGGTCGTGTTCTCGGCGTCACGGCCGTTTTTCACCCGGTCGCGGACCGAGTTCACCTACGACCTGGCCGAGCCGGAGCAAGCGCTCGCCTCGGCTTGGCGCACCATCGGAATGGCGATCAAAGTTGCGCTTGCGGGGCTTGAAAAGCGGCTGATGCTGGCCGGATCGCTCGAGCTGGCGCACCGCTTCGCGCCCGTCTGGCATCTGGACGTGCTGGTCGCGGTGAGGACCCGCCGAAGGCGCGAGTTCATGCGGATGCTGGCCCGGGAAGCCAGGCTGATCGACGCAGTGATCGACCTGGGAACGCGGCGCAACGCGGCCGCCGAACGGCGTTTCGACTGGATCGCGACCAAGTCCCTGCGCAATTTTCACGGCATGGACATGAGGGAACTGACTCCCAGGATTCTGGAGCTAGCGGCGGAGGTCGTGGACCGCTGCAATCACCTCCGCGACCGACGGGTTCGAAAGCGCCGTAACGCGCGCGCCGCGGGGAGCCCACACGGCGGGATCGGTGCTCAGGAAAACGGCGACGACCGGCGTCCCCACCGCGGCGGCCAGGTGCGTGATGCCGGAATCGTTGCCGATGTAAACGCGCGCCGTGGAGAGCCAACATGCCAGCTCGTATAGATCGTCGAGGCGGACGGCACCTTCGAGAGTTTCATCCGGTCCGGCAGACCAGGCGATCGGCAGATCAAGTTCGCGTGCGACCGCGCGAAAATTTTCGAGCGGCCAGTTCTTTCTTGCGCTGCCGGAGAAGGGATGGATTACCGCGAAATTTTCGACCGGCGCCGGTGGAACAGGAATGCGTGGGACTCCACGCGGCGCAATCGGGAGGGCGGGAAAAAAGGTGAAAGGAAGATGACGGACGGCGTCGCGAAATTCGGGGCGATTGGCGCCATACCAGGAATAGATCGAATCGAACTCGGCGAGTTCGGGAACAGTTGCGCCCTCGACCACGCCCACCAGGTCGAGCCCGGTGTCGATGATGGCGCGGGTGCGGTCGGCGAAGCGGATCAGCGGCAGGACGGGGCGCGGCGCCCAGATTTCCGTGTAATCGGCGCGGGCGGATTCAAGCTCGGGAAGCGAAAGAATCACGTCGCCGATGGCGCCGGGGCGGATGAGCAGGCGGCGACACTCGGGAAGTATGCGCCGCTTTCACTTGTCTGTCAAGTGCGGCGCGACGGCTGGCGCGACGGCGCGGGGGAATTTTGATACACTCCCGGCATGAGAAAATTTCCGGCGTTGCTGCTTGTTTTGGCCGGCTTCGCGCTGTGCGCCGACAAATTGACGGTGGAAAAAGCGATCGACATCCGCGAGCCTTCCGAGCTGCGCTTTTCCCCCGGCGGCAAACGCGTGGCGCTGACGCTTCGCGAGCCTCCGGTGGGCCGCGGATCGCTGCGGCACATCTGGGTGTACGACGCGGTCACGCACGAAACGCGGCAATGGACCACGTCGGAGAAATCGGAATTTTCGCCGCAATGGTCGCCGGACGGAAAGTTTCTAGCGTTCCTGTCGGATCGCGAAGACAACGGCCAGATCTGGCTGATGCCCGCCTCGGGCGGCGAGGCCGTGCGGCTGACCACCGGCAAGAATGCGGTTTCGCAGTTCAAATGGTCGCGCGACGGCAAGACCATTGCGTTTCTGGCGCCCGAGCCGCGCAGCGCGGAGGAGGAAAAGAAGCAGCGCGACGGCGACGATGAGCGGGTGATCGGCGAGCGCAACCCGCCGCGCATCTGGACCATCGACATCGGGAGCAAGAAAGTGACGCGCGTGACGCAAGGCGTTTACGCGGTGCGCGAGTTCGAGTGGCTGCCCGACGGAAAGCATTTTCTGGCAGTGGCGACCGATAAACCTGATTCCGATTTGCGCAACACGGAAGCGATCTATTCGGTCGCGATCGAGGACGGCAGGTTCACGGAGCTGGCGCGGCCCAAGGCGCCGTTCCGTGAGCTGCGAGTGTCGCCGGACGGAGCTTCGGTGGCGTTCGTGATGTCGCCGGAAGAGGGTCCGTCGGCGCAGGATTTGTTCATCGCGCCCGCCGATCTGCACAGCATGAAAAATGTCACGGCCGCGAAGGACCGGCCGGTGGGGAATTTCGAGTGGCTGAACAATTCCGAGGTCGCGGCGCTGCTCACCATCGGGTTTCACAGCGACGTGGAGACGTTGGGAGGCGCATCGCGGAAGCTCGCCGACACGGGGCCGCTCGATGTTTCGCAGTTCGCCGTGAGTCCGCAGGGCGCGGTGGTGTATGTAGCCGAATCGGCCTCGGAGCCTCCGGAACTGTGGGCGGACGGAAAGAAAGTGAGCCACTTCAATGACGCGTTGACGAACGTGACGATGCAGCCGGCCGAATTTTACGTGTACAAGAGCTTCGATGGAACGCCGATCGAAGCCGCGCTGTTCCGCGGCGCGGGGACGCGGGCGGGCGAGCCGGCGCCGACCATCGCGATGATTCACGGCGGTCCCGCGGGATTGTGGCGCAATCATTTCGACGCGCTGACGCAGTTGCTGGTGGCGCGCGGATACACGGTGTTTCAGCCCAATATCCGCGGGTCGGTGGGATACGGGCAGAAATTTCTCGCATCGAATAAGGGCGATTGGGGCGGCGCCGATTACAAAGACGTGATGGCGGGCGTCGACGACCTGGTGCGGCGCAATATCGCCGATCCCAACCGTCTGGGAATCGCGGGGTGGTCCTATGGAGGCTACATGGCGGAATGGGCGATCACGCAGACGGACCGGTTCAAGGTCGCGGTGTGTGGCGCGGGGATGGCGGACCTGGCCACGGAGTTCGGGACCGAGGCGCGTTCGCAGGGCGACGAGTGGTACTTCGGAACGCCATATGAGAACCTGGCGGGGTTTCAACACTCCTCGCCGATCGTGTACATCAAGAACGCGAAGACGCCGACGCTGATCCTGCAAGGCGAGGCTGACACCACCGATCCGATTTCGCAGAGCCAGATGCTGTATCACGGGCTCAGGCGCTACAACGTGCCGGTGGTGTTCGTGGTGTACCCGCGCGAGCCGCACGGGTTGCGCGAGCAGAAGCACATTATTGATCGCTACAGGCGCAGCGTGGAGTTTGTCGAGAAGTATCTGGGCTCATCGGTGTCGGCGACGCAGCAGTAGACGAGATCAAACCGCACGGCTCGCCGGAAGTTGGCTGCTGAACAACTCGAAGAATCGCTTGCTGACGCGCGCGGCTCAGAATCGGCGCGCCGCGTTCGCGGCCGGTGCAGAGCCACGACTGTCAGGAGTGTTTTTCCGTGGAGCCTTCGAGCGGGTTCATTAATCCACAAATCTCCGGGTGGCAGCGGCTTCAACTTCTATCATGCATGCTCGATTCGGGCGTGATAAGATCCGGCCTATGAAGACGCGCGTTCTTTTCGTTGCCATTTTTGCTGCCGGTCTCATCGTTCCCGCTCATGCGGATGATGCGCAGCGGACGATCCAGTTGCCCGATATTCTAGCGTGGAAGCGCATTCAGACGCCGCTGATTTCTGCCAATGGCCAGTGGCTCGCTTATAAGCTGGAGCCGGGCGAAGGCGATTCCGAGGTTGTGATCCGCAACCTGCAAAACGGGAAGGAGCAGCGCTTCGCAATTGGCGAGGTGCCGCGGCCGGAACCCAATTTGGGTGGAGCCGGACGCGGCGGTGCGGCGGCGGCTCCGCGCGATCTGGCCATCTCCGAGGATTCCAAATGGGCCGCATTTCTCGCGTATCCGTCGGCCAAAGATGCGCGCGGGCTGCGCAGGCAGCGGCGGCCGGTGGAGAGCCATCTGATTCTGATCGATCTGGCGAGCGGCGATAAGAAGGAATTCGAACGGGTGCGGCGCTTCGCGTTTGCGGGCGAGCGGGCGGGCGCGATCGCGATTCATCGTTACCCGCCGGCGCCGCCGCAAACGCAGCAGAACGGGCAGGGTCAGCCGAATGCGCAGGCGCAGGGCGCGGGCGGCGGGCGCGGGAGCAATAACAATCAGGATCGGCCGCAAGGCTCGGATCTGATCGTGCTCGACCTGGCGAGCGGGGTCGAGATGAACGTAGGCAACGTTGCGGATTTTTCCTTCGACAAAAAGGGCGACCGCCTCGCGTGGATCATCGACGCGCAGGACAAGGAAGGCAACGGCGTCGCGGTGCGGAACATGGTCAGCGGAGCGGTAACGCCGCTCGACAGCGCGAAAGCCAATTACAAAGGATTGACGTGGACCGAAAACGGCGAGGGGCTGGCGACGCTGCGCGGGGTCGAGGATAAGGCGTGGGAAGACAAGCTGTACACGCTGGTCGCATTCCGCAATTTCTCGGGCGGTGCGCCGGAAAAGATTGTGTTCGATCTGGCCAAGAACAGCTCGCTGCCGATGACCATCAGTCCGAACCGGAATCCGTTCTGGATGGCGGATCTTTCGGGCGTAGTCTTCGGGATTCACGAGATGCGCGCGAAAACGAATGAAGAGGGCGGCGGACGCGGCCGCGGAGGAGCGAACGAACCCGACAAGCCGGACATGACCATCTGGAATTGGAAAGATCCGCGCCTGGTTCCGATGCAGCAGGTGGAAGAGAATCGCGACAAGAATTTCAGCTTCCTGTGCGTGTACCGGCCAAGGGAAAAGAAATTTTTGCGACTGGCCGACGACACGGTGCGGCAGGTGACGGTGAACGCGGATTACCAATTCGGCGTCGGCGTGGACGTGCGCGAGTACGAGCGCGAGGGGAATCTGGACGGGCGCCGCTACGAGGACGTGTACGCGGTGAATCTGGAGACCGGCGAGCGCAAGCTGGCGCTGAAGAAGGCGCGCTGGGTGCAGGCGACCTCGCCCGACGGAACGCGCATCCTTTATTACGACGACGGAGCGTTTTACACGTTCGATATGCGGACGGGCGAGTCGCACAACATTACCCGGCAGATTCCGTCGGTTTTCTACAACGCAGAGGACGATCACAATGTGGTGAAGCCGCCGGAGCGGCCGATCGGATGGTCGAAGAATTCCGATGCGGTGTTGCTTTCCGACGGCTGGGATATCTGGGAAGCGCCGGCGGACGGGGGAGCGGGCGTGAATCTGACGCAGAATGGAAAACGCGACAAGATTCGTTATCGCGTGAGATACCGCCTCGATCCGGACGAAAAGGGAATCGATCTTTCGCGGCCTTTGTACATCGGCGGCTACGGCGAGTGGACCAAGAAGGGCGGGATCGGGGTGGTCGAGCCGCGCAAGCCTGGAATCCGTATGCTGCGCTGGGATGACGCGCATTACCAGACCATGGAGAAAGCCAAGAATGCGGACGTTTATCTGTACACGCGGGAAACCGAGCAGGATTTCCCGGATTATTACGCGGCCAACGCGAAGCTTGAAGACGCGCAGCGCGTTACGGACGCGAATCCGCAGCAGAAGGATTTCCTGTGGTCGAAGGGCGTGAAGCTGATCGATTACACCAGCGACAAGGGCGCGAAATTGCAAGCCGCGCTGTACCTGCCGGCGAATTATCAGCCGGGCAAAAGCTATCCGACCATCGTTTATATTTACGAAAAACTGTCGGACCAGGCGAATCATTATCCGCAGCCGACCTTCAACGGATTCAACACGGCGTTTTACACGAGCAACGGATACGCGGTGTTGACGCCGGATATCGTTTACAAGGTGGACGATCCGGGAATGTCGGCCGTGTGGTGCGTGCTGCCGGCGCTGAAGGCGGCTGAGGCGACGGGCGTGGTCGATCCGAAGCGCGTGGGGTTGCACGGAGGATCGTGGGGCGGATATCAGACGGCATTTCTGATCACGCAGACCAACGCGTTTCATGCTGCGTTCGCACGCGCGCCGCTCACCGACCTGATCGCGATGTACAACGCGATCTACTGGAACACCGGGTCGACGAATCAGCCGATTTTCGAGAGCAGTCAGGGACGCTTTTCGTCGGGTCCTTGGGATGATATGGCGGCGTACCAGCGCAATTCGCCGGTGTATCACGCCGAGAACGTGAATACGCCGTTCGTGATGATGCACAACGACAAGGACGGCGCGGTGGACTGGACGCAGGGCATCGAATATTTCAATACGCTGCGGCGGCTGGGCAAGCAGGTGGTGCTACTTTCTTACAAAGGTGAAAATCACAGCCTGCGCAAACCCGAAAACATGAAAGATTATACGATCCGAATGAAGGAATTTTTCGATTACGAGCTGCTGGACCGGCAGCCGCCCAAATGGTGGACCGACGGCGTTCCGGTGCTGAAGATGAGCGACGAGCTCGACCAGCGGCTGAAGACGATGACGAAGGCCGCGGCGGCGGGGTTGGAGCAGCGCTAGAAAAAGTAAAAGCGGGCGCTTTTCCTATGGGTGAAAAGGGGTGAAGAGCGCCCGCTGTCGTAACGGGGATTTAGTTATCAATAAAAACGCATTTCGTGCGGCTTGGGTTACCGCACGCCAAAAAATTTTTCTGAAATTCGAAAACGCGCGCCGCTAGACTGAGATTGTATGCCAGTCGGCAAACGGCGAATCGTGCGGGCGAGGTCGAACCGAGCTCTCATCACGGCGGTAAGCGAATTTCTTACATCGCACGATGAAAGTGTTTTAATCGTACCCACCCATTCGGCAGGGGAAGAGCTGGTACATCGCGCTGGGCGAGTCGCCGGAGTGCATCGCGTGACGCTACTGCAACTGGCGCTCGAATGGGCGCGGGCGGGGATGGCGCGACTCGGGCTGGCGCCGCTGACCGAACTCGGAGGGGAAGCGCTGGCGGCGCGAGTGGCCTATGAATCGCGGTCGGCGGGCGAGCTGCATTACTTCGAAGCGGTCGCGGCGACGGCAGGTTTTGCGAGGTCGTTGGCGCGTACTATTTCGGAACTGCGGATGGCGCGGATCGGGGCGCGCGAGCTCGGGGGGTGCGGCGCGTCGGGTCCGGATCTGGCCTGCCTGTTATCGCGCTTCGAAGCCGAACTCGACCGGATGCGGCTGGCGGACGCGGCTCGCGTGTTCGAGCTGGCGATGGAGGGTTCGTCGCGCTGGGAGCGATTGCCGGTCGCGCTGCTGGACGTGCCGTTGCGGTCCGAAGCGCAGCGTGAATTCCTGAAGCGCGCGACCAGGCAGGCGCCGGAGGTGTTGGAAGCCATCCGGAACGGCGGCGAGGGCGAGGAAGCGCGGTCGACGCTCGAACATCTGCGCGTGTTTTTGTTTTCCGAAAATACGCGCGCCTGGAAGGGGCCGGACGGAGATTCGTTCGAGATCTTCTCGGCGCCGGGCGAGGGGCTGGAGGCGGTCGAGATCGCGCGCAGGGTCGTGCGCCTGGCGCGAAACGGGACGCGTTTCGATGAAATCGCGATCCTGCTGAGAAATCCCGAGCGGTATCAGCCGATGATCGAGGACGCGCTGCGGAGGGCGCGCATTCCGGCGTATTTCAGCCGGGGGACGGCGCGGCCGGATGCAGGCGGGCGCGCATTTCTGGCACTGCTCGGCTGCGCGGCGCAAAAATGCTCGGCTTCGCGCTTCGCGGAATATCTGTCGTTGGGACAGGTTCCGCAGGCGGGCGCGGAGACCTCGCGCGAGTGGATTCCGGCGGAGGATGAAATGCTTCCGGCGGAGCGCGCGGAAATCGCAGAGACTCCGGTTGACGAATCGCGCGTGGCGCGGGCGCCGGCGAGCTGGGAAAAACTGCTGACCGACGCCGCGGTAATCGGAGGCCGTGAAAGATGGCGGCGAAGACTCGCCGGGCTCGAGCGCGAGTTCGAGCTGCGCCTGAAGACCATCGGACGGGAGGACGAGACGCGGCGCGAAGAAATCGCGCGCAAGCTCGGCCAACTGCGGGAGCTGGAGCGATTCGCGCTGCCGCTGATCGACGCGCTGCACGATCTTCCCGCCGCCGCGCGCTGGGGCGAATGGATCACCAAGTTGTCGGAGCTCGCGCGGATAGCGCTGCGCCGGCCGGAGCCGGTTCTCGCGGTGCTCGCGGAGTTTGCGCCGATGGCCGACGTGGGACCGGCGGGCCTCGAAGAGGTCGCGGCGGTGCTCGGGGAGCGATTGCGCTTCCTGCGCCGCGATCCGCCCGAGCGGCGATACGGACGAGTGTTCGTCGGGTCGATCGACGAGGCGCGCGGGCGCGAGTTCGGCGTGGTGTTCCTGCCGGGGCTGGCCGAGGGTTTGTTCCCGCAGAAGGCGCTTGAGGATCCGCTGTTGCTCGACGAGTTCCGCGTCGCGCCGCTGGCGCTTCGCGAGGAGAAAACCCTCGAAGAACGCGACCGGTTGCGGCTGGCGTGCGCGGCGGCGCGCGACCGGCTGATCGCGTCGTATCCGCGGATGGACGTGGCGGAAGCGCGTCCGCGCGTGCCGTCGTTTTACGCGCTGGAGCTGCCGCGGGCGATCGAGGGACGGCTGCCGCGGCTGCGCGAGTTCGAACAGTCGACGCGCGATCGCGCGCGCGCGCGTTTGAACTGGCCCGCGCCCAAAGAAGCGGCGGACGCAATCGACGATGCCGAATACGATCTGGTGATGCTCGCGCGCGGCGCGTCCTCCGCGCACTATCTGGTCCAATCGAACCAGTGTTTGGCGCGTTCGCTCAGAGGGCGATGGCGGCGTTGGGAATCGAAAAAATGGTGGGAATCCGACGGCCTGATCACCGCTGACGGCGCGGCGCTCGAGGTGCTCGAAGGGATGCGCCTGCGCGCGCGGCCGTGGTCGGCATCGTCGCTGCAACTGTTCGCGGCGTGCCCGTACCGCTTCGCGCTGCACGGGATTTTCGGAATCCGCCCGCGCGACGAGGCCGTTCCGATCGAGCAGATGGATCCGCTGACGCGCGGAGGATTGTTCCATGAAGTGCAGTTCGCGGTGCTGGGCGAGCTCAAATCGCGCGCGCTGCTGCCGGTTTCCGCGCGCAATCTCGAAGAAGCGTCGGCCCTGGCGGATCGGGTGCTGGATCAGATTGAAGAGAAATACAAAGAGGACTTGGCGCCCGCGATTCCGCGCGTCTGGTCGAGCGAGATCGAGGATCTGCGCACCGATCTGCGCGGATGGCTGAAGCACATCGCGCACAACGACGATGAATGGCTGCCCGTGCATTTCGAGTTCGCCTTCGGCCTGGAGCACGATCGAAGCCACGATGAGGCGAGCACGGATGAGGCGGCGGAGCTCGAGGGAGTGCTGCTGCGCGGATCGATCGACCTGGTGGAGCGTCACGTCT
The DNA here is from genome assembly GCA_035501755.1 of Bryobacteraceae bacterium. Taxonomy (GTDB): domain Bacteria; phylum Acidobacteriota; class Terriglobia; order Bryobacterales; family Bryobacteraceae; genus Palsa-187. The sequence continues at coordinate 32,971 of DATJVN010000119.1, forward strand.
CGCGCGCGACGATGCGCGTTACCGATCACAAGACCGGAAAAGTTCCGGAGACGACGCCGGATATGGTCGGCGGCGGACGATATCTGCAGCCGCTGCTATACGGCCTCGCCGCGGAAAACTTGCTGCGCTCGGCAATTGAGTGCGGGCGGCTTTTTTACGCGACCCAGCAGGGCGCATATACGCCGGTGGTGATCCCGCTGGACCAGCGCAGGCGGCTCTTTTTGGGAAAATTGCTCGCGCATATCGACGCGGCGATCGCGGGAGGGTTTTTACCGGCCGCACCGCAGAAGGACACCTGTGAACGCTGCGATTATCGCGAAGTGTGCGGGCCGTATGAAGAGCGTCGCGCCGCGAAAAAAGACCGGCACGATGAACGGTTCGAGCCGCTGATCGAAATCCGAGGCATGGCATGATTCCGCGGCCCGCATCCGATGAAGAGGCGCGCAGGCGCATCCGCGAATCGCTCGACGAGAGCCTGATCGTGGAGGCGTCGGCCGGAACCGGCAAGACCACGGAGCTGATCAACCGTATTGTCGCCGTGATCCGCGCGGGCCGCGCGAAGATTCAACACATCGCGGCCGTGACGTTCACCAACAAGGCCGCAGGCGAGCTGAAATTGCGGCTGCGCGAGAAACTGGACGAGGCTCGCGGGGGGTCGCCGGAGGTGGAAGAGGCGCTGAAATTTCTGGAAGAGGCATCGATCGGGACCATCCATTCGTTCTGCGCGCAGATTTTGCGGGAGCGGCCGGTGGAAGCCTGCGTCGATCCGGATTTTGAGGAACTAAACGAGCAGGAAGCAGGCCGGCTGTATCAGTCGGCGTTCCGCGCATGGCTCGAACGGCGGCTGAACGATGATTCGCCGGGGTTGCGCCGCGCGTTCGCGCGTCTTTCCTGGCGCGACTCCTGGGACGATTCGGCGCCGCTCGAACAATTGCAGTGGGCCGGGCGAAAACTGGTGGAGTGGCGCGATTATCCGGCGGCCTGGCGGCGCGACGCGTTTGCGCGCGAGGAGGAAATCCGCAGCATCGTGCGCCGCGTTCGCGAGCTGGCGGAAATGTCGGCGCGGCCGCGCAGGGTGACCGATTCCCTATATCGCGCGCTCGAACCGGTTCGGCACACGGCCGTCTGGATCGAGCGGCATGAGGGTGATTTCGATGCGCTCGAGGCGCGACTGCTGAAGCTCGGCCGCGATCTGCGCAGGGATTCGCGCAAGGGATCGGGCCCTTACGGCGACGTCACGCGCGAGGCGCTGGTGACGCGGCGCGACGAGCTCGCGCACTGGATCGACGATTTCCGCCGGCGCGCGGACGCCGACCTGGCCGCCGCGCTGCGCGAGGAGATGATCGGGCTCGTGGATGAGTACGAGCAGCGCAAGCGCGGCGCGGGGAAGCTCGATTTCGTGGATCTGCTGATCCAGGTGCGCAATCTGGTGCGCAAGAACGCCGAAGTGCGGCGCTATCTGCAAAATCGCTTTTCCCACCTGTTCGTCGACGAATTTCAGGACACGGATCCGCTGCAATCCGAAATTCTGCTGCTGCTCGCGGCCGACGATCCGGCGGAATCGAACTGGGACCGCGTACGGCCCGCGCCGGGTAAATTGTTTCTGGTGGGCGATCCGAAGCAGTCGATTTACAAGTTTCGCCGCGCGGACATGGTGCTATACCGGCAGATCCGCGACGGATTGATGGAGCGCGGCGCGGGATTCGTGCAGCTTGCAAAAAGCTATCGAAGTGTTCCAAACATTCAACGTTTCATCAATATAGCGTTTGAAACGGAAATGACCGGGGATGTGGAGGCCGCGCAGGCGGAATACCGGCCGCTCGAGCAGGAGCGCGGCGAAATCGCGGACCGGCCGAGCGTGATCGCGTTGCCGGTGCCGCGTCCTTATAAATCGCGCATCGCGAAGGAGGCGATCAATCGCTCTCTGCCCGACGCGATCGCGGCGTTTGTCGCCTGGATCGTGAATGAGAGCGGGTGGAATTATCTTTCTCAAAGCGGAATCTCTCAGAGATTCCGCGCGCGCGATATCTGCGTCCTGTTCCGCCGCCGGACGCAGGCCGGGTCCGATCTGACGCGCGAATATGCGCGCGCCCTGGAGGCGCGCGGGATCGAGCACCTGCTCGCCGGCTCAAAGTCGTTTCATCGCAGGGAAGAGATCGAGGCGATGCGCGCGGCGCTGACGGCGATCGAGTGGCCGGACGACGAGTTGCACGTATTCGCGACGCTCAAGGGCTCGCTGTTTGCGATCGCGGATGAAATTCTGCTGCGCTACCGGCACGCGCACGGACGGCTTCATCCGTTTCACCGGCCCGCGGAGTTCGATGCGGCGTTTGCGCCGGTGGCGGATGCACTGGCGCTGCTGGGCGAACTGCACCGCGCGCGCAACCGGCGGCCGTTCGCGGCGACGGTGAACGCGCTCACCGAGGCGACGCGCGCGCACGCCGGGTTCGTGCTGCGGCCGGGAGGAAATCAGATTCTGGCGAACGTCGCACGACTCGCGGATCTGGCGCGGAGCTACGAAGTCTCCGGCGGAATCTCTTTTCGCGGTTTCGTCGAAGAGCTGGCGGCCCAGGCGGAAAAAGAAGAAGCGGCCGAGGCGCCGGTGCTCGAGGAGGATTCCGACGGCGTGCGCCTGATGACCGTGCACGGCGCCAAAGGCCTGGAGTTCCCGGTGGTGATTCTGGCCGATGTGACGGCAAATCTGGCGGCGCGAGAACCGGATCAATTCATCGACGGCGAGCGGAAACTGGCTGCGGTGCGGCTGCTGCGGTGCGCGCCCTGGGAGCTGGTCGAAAATGAAGCTCGCGAGGCCGCACGCGAGCGAGCCGAGGGCGTTCGCGTGGCGTACGTCGCGGCTACGCGGGCGCGCGATCTGCTGGTGGTGCCGGCGATTGGCGACGAGGCGTTCGAAGGGTGGCTCGCGCCGCTGAACAAGGCGCTCTATCCGTCGCGCGCCGATTGGCGGAAATCGTCGAAAGCCGCGGGATGCCCGGAATTCGGCCACGCTACGGTGATCGATCGTCCGCTCGACTACGGCGATGACGAAATTTCGGTCCGGCCGGGGCAGGTGCGTCCGGAACATGGAACGCATGAAGTGGTTTGGTGGGACCCGCGCAAGCTCGCCCTCGATGTGGAAGGCGGGTTCGGCGTCCGGCTGACGGAGATGCTGAAGAAGGACGACGGGTCGAGCCTTTCGCAGTATGGCGAGTGGCAGGCCGAGCGGGCGCGCGTGCTCGAGGCGGGCGCGCGTCCGGAGTTCGATGTTTTTCTTGCGAGCCAGGTGAAAGAGGCTCCGGAAAGCGCGTGCAGGGTCGAAGTCGAGTTTGCGTCCGAGCGCGGCGCGCGGCCGGGCGGGCGGCGCTTCGGAACGCTGGTGCACGCGGTGATGCGCGACATCGAGCTGAACGCGACACACGACCAGATCGAGCACATCTGCGAGTGGAACGCGCGCGCGATCGGAGCGACCGCGGAAGAGCGCGACGCGGCTCCAGATGCGGTCGAGGCGGCGCTGCGCCATCCTCTGCTTGAAGCGGCGCGAGCGGCCTCGCGCTGCTATCGCGAATATCCGGTGGCGCTCGCGTTGGAAGGAGGCCGCGTGCTCGAGGGAGTGATCGACCTCGCGTTTGAGCAGGACGGGCGCTGGACCATCGTCGATTTCAAGACCGACGCGGATTCCGAGGAGGCGCGCGCGCGATATGAGCGTCAGTTGCAGTGGTACGCGGTCGCGATGGAAAAGCTCACAGCGATGCCCGCACGCGCGGTGCTGCTTGGTGTTTAAATGAGGGCATGCCACACCAAGAACACCACCAGGCGCTTTCTTATTTAACCGAACAGCTCGAAGCGTGGAAGAAGGCCGGCACCTATCAGCGGCTGCACGAGCTTGAATCGGCGTGCGAGCCGGTCTCGAAATTCGACGGCAAGGAAGTGATCAATCTCGCTTCGAATAATTATCTGGGGCTGGCGAATCATCCGAAACTGGTGGAGGCGGAGTGCGCGGCGGCGCGCAAGTACGGCGCGGGGTCGGGCGCGGTGCGGACCATTTCGGGCACCATGGCCGTGCACCTGGAACTGGAGCGGCGCATCGCGGCGTTCAAGAACGTTGAGGCGTGCGTGGTGTTTCAATCCGGATTCGCGGCGAACGCGGGAACGGTCGCGGCGATCCTGACACCCGAGGATCACATCATTTCCGATGAGCTCAATCACGCCAGCATCATCGACGGCTGCAGATTGTCGAAAGCGAAAATTCACGTGTTCCGGCATCGCGACCCGGCGCACGCGGAGGAGAAATTGAAGGCGCTCGAAGGCGTCCCCGGTCACAAACTGCTGATCACCGACGGCGTGTTCTCGATGGACGGCGATATCGGCGCGCTGCCGCAGCTCACCACGCTCGCCGAAAAATATGGCGTCATCATGATGGTGGACGACGCGCACGCCTCGGGCGTTCTCGGCCGAAACGGACGCGGCACCGTGGATCATTTCAACCTGCACGGCCGCGTAGATGTGCAGGTGGGGACGCTGTCGAAAGCGGTGGGCGTACTCGGAGGCTACGTGTGCGGAAGCCGCGACCTGATCGAATTTCTGTATCACCGCGCGCGGCCGTTTTTGTTTTCGACGTCGCATCCGCCCGCTGTCGCCGCCGCGTGTATGGCCGCGTTCGACATTCTGGAGCGGGAGCCGGAACGGATCGAACAGTTGTGGAAGAACACGCGTTTTTTCCAGGATGGGTTGCACTCGAACGGACTTTCTACGGGCGATAGCCAGACGCCCATCACGCCGATCATGGTGGGCGAAGCGGCCACGGCTCACGCTTTTTCGCGCGCCTTGTTCGATGCAGGGCTGTACGCGACCGGCCTCGGCTATCCGACGGTGCCGCAGGGCAAGGCGCGCATCCGCACGATCGTGACTTCGGCGCACTCGCGCGAAGTGCTGGAGCGCGCGATCGAGATCATCACGCGGGTCGCGAAAAGGATGAACATTCTCGCCCCGGCGGCCGTCTGAAACAACGGCTCACCGGAAGCTGCGCAGCGCTTCGCATAAATGCGGAATCGCGTTGAAGCAATCGAGCGATAATCGGTCGCGTGAAAACACGAATTCGGTAATGGAGCAGTTGCGCACCCTCCAGTTCACATCCAGAAAACTGCGCTCGGGCGCTCCTAGGGCAGTCTGCACCAGGATTCCGATGGGACCGCCGGAGGTGAACAACACCACTCGCCGGTTCGAAGGACCCTCCTGGATGCGCCGCAGGCCGCGCAGCACGCGCTCGCGAAATGCGGCAAAAGGCTCGGCGCCGTTGGCCAGTCCTTCCATCCATTTCTCCATCGCGGTTTCGAACGTTTTCTGAAACGCGCGGTTATCGGGAAACGACGATGGCGGAGGATAGCCGCGCAGAATTCCCTCGGAATCGTATTCGTTCCAGTCGGGAGAAATCGTAGCCGCTTTTTCGATGGCGAGCGCGGCGGTGCGGCAATGCCGCGCGAGCGATCCGCACCAGACCTCGTCGAACTCCACTCCGTTGCGCGACCAATATTCGGCGAGCGCGCGCGCCTGCGCTTCCCCGAGTTCCGAAAGACGGTCGGAATCCTGCTGGAATGGCCGTGCCTGCGCGTGGCGCACGACGGTGAGCGTGCTCATCCGTGCTTTTTGAGCTCCAGCTTGGCCACCGCTTCGGCGTGCACTTCGTCGGGACCGTCGGCGATGCGCAAGGTGCGAATATTGGCCCACGCCTCCGCCAGCTCGAAATCCTGGCACACGCCCGCTGCGCCGTGCGCTTGAATGGCGCGGTCGATCACGCGGAGCGCCATGTTCGGCGCCACCACCTTGATCATGGCGATCTCCGCGCGCGCTTCCTTGTTGCCGACCGTATCCATCATGTGCGCGGCTTTGAGCACCAGCAACCGTGCCTGCTCGATCTCCATGCGCGACGCCGCGATGTCCGCGCGAATGGTGCCCATCTCGGCAATCTTCTTTCCGAACGCCGTGCGGCACTGCACGCGCTTGCACATGGCTTCGAGCGCGCGCTCCGCCTGCCCGATGCAGCGCATACAGTGATGGATGCGTCCCGGACCCAGACGCCCCTGCGCGATCTCGAATCCGCGGCCCTCGCCCAGCAGAAGGTTCGACGCGGGGACGCGCACGTTGCTGAAAGTGATCTCGGCGTGGCCGTGCGGCGCGTGTTCGTAGCCGTAAACCGTGAGCATCCGCTCGATCTTGACGCCCGGAGCCTCCAGCGGGACCAAAATCATCGACTGCTGTTTATGTTTGGGCGCTGACGGGTCGGTCTTGCCCATGAAAATGGAGATCTTGCAGCGCGGATCGCCCGCGCCCGAGCTCCACCACTTGCGTCCGTTGATCACGTAATCGTCGCCGTCACGCACGATGCTCGACTGGATATTAGTCGCATCCGAAGAGGCGACGTCCTTCTCCGTCATGCTGAAGCACGAGCGGATCTCGCCATTGAGCAGCGGCTTCAACCAACGCTCCTGCTGTTCGGGCGACCCGTAGCGCGCGAGCACTTCCATGTTTCCTGTGTCCGGCGCAGAACAATTGAAAACCTCCGGAGCCATCGGCGAACGGCCCATGATTTCGCACAATGGCGCGTACTCCAGGTTGGTGAGTCCCGCGCCGTGCTCGGACTCGGGCAGAAACAGGTTCCACAACCCGGCCGCGCGCGCTTTGGGCTTGAGCTGCTCGATGATCGGCGCCGGACGCCGGCGGTCTTCCGCGATCTGATCGTAGAAAAGCTGCTCGTTGGGATAAATATGTTCCTGCATGAACGCGGTGACGCGCGCGCGCAGGTCGTTCACCTTGGCGGAGTAATCAAATTCCATAGAAGGTTTATATTACCGTGATTCGAGGCGGGACCGGTTTATAGCACCGACGACGCGTACCGCGCCAGCTCCGTCGCGCGCTGGCGCGATTGCTCCACCACGACGAAACCGGACACGTGTCCGTTTTCGAATGCCCCGACACATTCCTGTCCGACCTCTGCGGTCTCCACAGCGTGCCGGCGGTCCGAACCCGGCTGCCGCAGAAAGACGGAAATTTCATGCGACCCGTCCGCATAGACGAGGTGCAGGAAAATCAGGCCATTCAGGCGGCAGCGTTTGGCCTGCTCCAGCCGATACCCTGCGATCGAAAAAGCCTGGATCGATGCGGGCGCGATGCCTTCGCGCGCAGCGAGCGCAGCAATCGCATCGGGATCCGAGACCCACACGCGGCGCGCGTGCTCGACCACTTCGCGCCGGTGATCCAACGCGGCGGCCGCATAAACCGGATCGGCGCCGCCGAAATTTCGATAGACGAAAAGGGCCAGCATCAGCGCCGCAGCGATACCCGCGCCGATCGTCAGCCGCCGGAATCGGACGCTGGCGCCGATCCGCCGCCGGACATGGTTGTCCACGTTTGCCGTGTCCACCGGCTCGGCCAGCATCGCGCCGCGCAGCCGCGAGTCCGTCTCGGTGAAGCGCGCGCAGGACGAACACGCATGCAGGTGCGCGACGACCTCGGCCGCGCGGCGCGGGTCCAGCGCGTCGGCCAGATACAACGGCACGAGTTCCACCACCTCGGTGCAGTTCATCATGCTTCCTTTGCACTGCATGCGGGCGTCAATTTCGCCCGCAGCGCCTCACGCGCGCGGCTCAGCCGCGACATCACCGTGCCGAGCGGGATGCCCAGGATCCCGGACATTTCGAGGCAAGTGAATCCTTCCACCACGCCGAGCATCAGCACCGCGCGATGCTCGCCGGAAAGCGAATGGAGCGCTTCGGCCACTTCGGCGCGTTCCTGCGCCGCCGGGCTCGCCGCGATTTCGTGAATCGGCGTCATCGCCACCGCGCCGCGATTGCGGCGGCCCCGCGCATAAAATCCGTTGAACATGATTCGAAACAGCCAGGCGCGGGCGTTGCTGCCCGGACGGAACTGGTGGAAACTGCGCCAGGCCAACAGCATGGTTTCCTGCACCAGATCCTCGGCCAGCGCGGCGTCCAATCGCCGGGCCACGCGAAGCAGGCTGGGCGTGTGCGGCATCGCCACGCGCTCGAATTCGTCCTGTTCCGACGCCACTCGCTTCAGTTTACTCGCTCGCCCCTTTCTGCATTTCCGCCAGCGCGGCCAGCACCTGGGTGCTGTGCGGCTGCGGATTCACGTTCACGTACACCTTGCGGATCACTCCGTGAGGGTCGATCAGGAACGTGTTCCGATTCGCCAGTTGCATCTTGCCGTAATCGTGGAGCGAGCCGTATTTCGCCACCACTTCCTTGTGATCGTCCGCCAGCAGTTTGAATGTCAGGCTGTCCTTGGCGCACCACTGCTGGTGCGACTCCACCGTATCCACGCTGACCCCCAGAATCACCGCGTTCTTAGCGTCATATTTGGGCAGATCGCGCTGGAAGTTGTGCGCCTCGATGGTGCATCCGGGGGTTTGATCCTTGGGATAGAAATACAGCACCACCCATTTGCCCTGATAGTCGTGCAGGCTCACCGGCGTGCCTTCCTGCGACTTCAAAGTGAAATCGGGAGCCTTGGTGCCTTCCGCCGGCACGTCGGCCGCGGCGGCGATCAGAGCCGAGGCGAGTAACAGTGTCAGTGTTCTCATGAAAAACGTCCTTTCTTAAGCTTAAACGCCGGGAGCGGCGAATTTCATCCACGCATTCACGCGATCGCCGGGCGCCGGTGCGAAGCGCGCGTGGCCTCCTCAAAGGCGTGCGCCAGTTGCAGGACGCTGAATTCCTGGCGATGGCGGCCCACGATCTGCAGCCCCACCGGCAATCCTTCAGCCGTGTACCCGCACGGCACCGATATCGCCGGATTTTCGAGAATCGAGATCAGGTAACAACTCTTCATCCAGTCGATATAGGTCGCCATCTTCGCGCCTTCGATCCCGGTCACGTACGGCTGATGGATATCGAAGGGAGGAACCTGGGTAGTGGGAAGAATGAAATATTCGTATTTTTGTTGAAACACGCGCATGCGATCCCACACCTGGCTGTGCAGCGTCTCGGCGCGCCCGAGATCGGCGCCGGCGAGTTTCGAGCCGCGGTCGATCTCCCACAGAATCGTGTCCTTGATCTGGCCGCGATGCGTGCGCGCCAGTTCGCCGTAATTGGAAGCGTAGCCCCAGGCGCGAAGAGTGTTGTAGGACTCGTCGGCGCCGGAAAGGTCGGGGTCGGCTTCCTCGACGATGCATCCGAGGGACTCGAACACGCGCCGCTGCGCGTTCACCGCATCCCTGACGCGCGAATCGAACACCACGCCGGGCGCCAAATTCCGGAACCAGGCGACGCGCGTTCCCTTGAAATCGCGCTCAAGCGGTTGCGCGAAGCGCGCGCCGGGCTCGCTGATGGAAATCGGGCAACGCGGGTCCGGACCCGCCATCACGCTCAGCAGCAGCGCCGCGTCGGCGACGTTGCGCGCCAGCGGT
>DATJVN010000120.1:0-4858 GCA_035501755.1 Bryobacteraceae bacterium
GACTTCGAGCCGGGCCTTGTTTTCAGGAATTCTAAAAAAACACTTCATCCGCCAAATTCGGCGAATGTTGGCGCCAATCGTACGAGCAAATCACTTGCTGTCATTTCGCTTCGGAGTGCATGGCGGGGATTTGAAACGGTATCGATATTAGTTGCCGCGCGTCGTCAACCGAACGCCGGCCCGCTCACTGTCCATATCAAGCTTAAGTACGACCACAGTGTGAACGCGCCGCGACAAGTCGCCTGTTAGAATTCGGATGTGAGCCATATTCGCGGGCTGCTCGAAGGTCCTAAATTCAACGGAAAGCATTCGACCGTGATCCCCGACGCGATTCCCATGGTCGAAGCCGCGCGCGACTGCCCGCACGTCACCAAGATCGCGCTGGGCGTGATCACACCGCTGCATAAAGGAACAGAGCACCTGAAGTTCACGCCCGCAAGCGGCGGATTGAAGATGCAGGTCCGCGGTTCGCACGCCGTTCAGGTGTTTTGGCTATACACGACCAATCCTGAGGCCGCAATCGCCGAAATCACGAAACGCTGGGATACTCGCTGAAGACTACGCGTGAGCGGTGCGCGAAGGAGCTTGTATTCGCCCGCGCTCATACGCCCGGCGCTTGACCGACGCAAGCCGCTGCTATTCTGAAAACACATGCGCAAGCCCGTGATGGCCGGCAACTGGAAAATGCACAAGACCGCGGCCGAGACCGCTGCTTTTTTCGAAGGTCTTATTCCCATGCTCACCGGAGCGGCGCATTCCGAAATCGTGGTTTGTCCGCCCTTCGTGAATTTGCCAGCAGCGGTCGAGGCATCGCGCGGCAGCCCGGTCGAAATCGGCGGACAGAACATCTTCTGGCTGAAAGAAGGCGCCTATACGGGAGAAGTTTCCGCGCCTATGCTCGCTTCCATCGGATGCCGATGGGTGATCGTGGGTCACAGCGAGCGCCGCCAGTATTTCGGTGAGACCGACGAGACCGTTCTCAAGAAAACCATCGCCGCGCTCGATGCCGGATTGAAGCCTATTGTGTGCGTCGGTGAGCGCCTGGAGGAGCGCGAATCGAATGCCACGGAAATGGTGCTTGGAACACAGTTTGCCGCGGGCATCGCGCCCCTTACACCCGAGCAGTTCTCCGCGATCTGCATCGCGTATGAGCCGGTGTGGGCCATCGGCACGGGGAAGACCGCGACCCCTGAAATCGCCGCCGCAGCGCATCATTTCCTGCGCTCGGAGATCCGGCGGCGCTTCGGCGACGAGTCCGCCGCCTCGTGCCGCATCATGTACGGCGGCAGCGTCAAACCCGACAATATCAAGGGACTCATGGCGCAGCCCGAAATCGACGGAGCGCTGGTCGGCGGAGCCAGCCTCGACCCCGCATCCTTCGCCGCGATCGTCGATTTCTGATGAGCCCCGTGGGTGCGCGCTACGGCTGTTTCTTGACCGGAGGCTTCTCGTCTTTCTTGTTGCCGTCCACCACGTCGCCGAAGGTGATGGTTGTCGACGACTTGAACTGCTTGTAATCCTCGTACTTCACCGTCTGCTTGATGCGCACGTCGTTTTCCTTGAAGTGCAGTGTGTCGTTGGCGATGGTGTAGGTCGGGAACCAGTATTTTCCGTCGATCTGTTCGCGATACGTTTCGAATTTGGGAAAGGCGTTGTTCTCCTTGCGATTCGCCGTTCCCACCGCGCGCCCGTACGACTTGACGATCTGCAAATCGCGGTCGTCCACCCATACTTCACCTGAAAAATAACGCTTGTTGCCCTCAATCTTCTTGGGCTTCACGGCAAAGACGTAGCAGCCGATCTCGTCAACTTGCTGGTGGCCCAGATAACGGATCCAGTAGTTGGGAAGCTCGGACGTAGTCAGCACGAATGGCTGCACGCTGCGCAGGTCCTCCATATCCTCCGGTGTGAGCAGGATCTGCTTGAGCGTCGGCACCGGCGACCGCACTACGTGCTCGGTGCGATGGCCCTGGTCATCGAACATGATGTCCGAGACCATCTCCCATCGGCCCGTGGTGTTGCCCGCGTCGTCGAGCTCCTGAATGCGCGCGGTCTGGCGGTAGGTATACATATCGCGCGCCTGCGAGAAAGCGGCTTCCTTGGCGGCGAATTTCTGGATGATACCGTCGATATCGGCCTGCGAAAGGTTGGTTTTGACGTCGGCCCCGAACATGGCCGCCGCGGCGATCAAGATCAGCCCGAATGGACGCATAAGAGTACTCCTTTTGAACGGACGAAAACCTCTTGCGAGGTTGTTGAAAAAGGGGACAGACCGCTCTGTCCACGCCGGCCGTTCTCGATCGAATCGAAATTTCGAACCGGGGACAGAGTAGTCTGTCCCCTTTTTCAACACTCTCCTAGGTTCGGTTTGCTAACATCTGTTTGGCGATGGTGACACGCTGCATGTTGCTGGTGCCCTCGTAAATCCGGCCGATTTTAGCGTCACGATACAATTTTTCCACCGGATAATCCTTGGTGAATCCGACTCCTCCGAGCACTTCCACCGCCCGCGACGCGGTGCGCTCGGCCACCTGCGACGCAAAATACTTGCACATCGCCGCTTCGGTCACAAACGGCAGATTGGCGTCGCGCAATCGCGCCGCGTTGTAGACCATCAGCCGCGCGGCTTCCACTTCCACGGCCATCTCCGCGAGATCGAACTGCACGCCCTGAAACTCGCTGATGATTTTCCCGAATTGCTTGCGCTGCTGCGCATAAGCGAGCGAGTGATCGAGCGCGGCCTGCGCCAGTCCGACCATCTGCGCGCCAATTCCGATGCGGCCTTCGTTCAGCGTCTCGATCGCGATCTTGTACCCCTTGCCCACTTCGCCGATTACGTTCGATTTGGGCACGCGGCAATCGTCCAGGATCAATTCGCAGGTGGACGACGCGCGGATTCCCAGCTTGTCTTCCTTCTTGCCGACCTTGAATCCCGGAAATTCGCGCTCGACCAGAAACGCTGTGATGCCCTTGTACCCCGCGTCGGGATTGGCGTTGGCGAACAGCAGAAACAGACCCGCTTCGTTCGCGTTGGTGATCCACAATTTGCGGCCGGTGATGCGGTAATGATCGCCCGCGTCCACGGCCCGCGTGGCCATGGCGAAGGCGTCCGATCCCGACCCTGCTTCGGACAACGCGTAGCTCGCCAGCGTGTCCTTGGCAAGGCGCGGGAAATACCGCTTCTTCTGCTCCTCGTTCGCCCAGCGCTGGATCGCGTTGTTAAACAGCGTGTTCTGCACATCCACGATCACCGCGGCGGAGGGGTCCACTTTGGCCAACTCCTCGATCGCGAGAATCGACTGGAAAAAATACCCGTCCTGCCCGCCGTACTGCTCCGGAACGTCGATCGCCATCAGGCCGAGGTCGAAGCATTCCTGGATGAGCTCTTTCCTAAATACGCCGGCCTCGTCCATTTCACGAACGTGCGGTCCGATGCGCTCGCGCGCAAACTTGCGCACCGCGGCCTGGAACATTTTTTCTTCTTCGCTAAGCTGCGTTAGCGGGGCGGGAGTAATTCGCTTCTCCGAGGCAATCATCATTTTCAATTATATTGAGTCGAGACATACGATGACGGACTATCGCAAGCTCGCCGCCGCGCTTGACCCTCCTATTCCGGCGGCCGATGCGGAAAAAATCGCTCCGGTGCTCGAAGGGCTCGAAAAATCGTTCGCTCCGCTGCGCGCGGCCATTCCCATCGGGACAGACATGTGGACCGGCCCGGAGGATGCGAAATGACCATCGCCGAAGCCGCCGGGGCGCTGCGAGCGAAAAAAATTTCCTCGCGCGAGCTGACTGATGAAGCGCTCAACTCGATCGCCCGCGCCAATCCAAAAATCAACGCGTTCATCACCGTGACCAAAGATACCGCCCGGGCGCGGGCCGACGCGATGGACGCCGAGCTCGCCCGCGGCCATGATCGCGGCCCGCTCCACGGCCTTCCCATCGCGCACAAAGATCTGATGATGACCCGCGGGGTCCGCACCACCGCCGGCTCCAAAATCTTCGCCGATTTCGTTCCGCAAGAAGACGCCGCCGTAGTGCGCAAACTTGACGGCGCCGGCGCGGTGATGGTCGGCAAGACCGGACTGCACGAGCTCGCCTACGGCATCACCTCCAATAATCCGCACTTCGGCGCGGTGCGCAATCCTTGGGACCCCGATCGCATTCCCGGCGGATCGAGCGGAGGGTCGGGCGCGGCCGTCGCCGCGGGACTGGTCTTTCTCGCCACCGGGACCGATACCGGCGGATCGATTCGCATCCCCTCGTCGTTTTGCGGAACCGTCGGGCTGAAACCGACGTACGAACGCATCAGCCGGCGCGGCGTGATTCCGCTGGGTCTGACGCTCGATCACATCGGACCGATGACGCGCACGGTTCGCGATTGCGCCGCCGCGTTTCAGGCGATGGCCGGGGATTCCAGCGGCTACGTTCCCTCCCAAAGCGACATCCACGGCGTGCGCATCGGGCTGCCCGCGAACTATTATTTCGACCGGCTCGATCCGGAAGTCGCCGCGGCGGCACGCGGCGCACTTCAAGCGGCGGCTGCCCACGGCGCGCACATGGTCGAAATTCACGTGCCCGATATTGACGCGATTAATACCGTCGGCCGCGTTCTGCTGCTGGTGGAGGCTGTGTCGAACCTCGGGCCACACCTGGCGCGGCGCGGCGATTTCGGCTCCGACGTTCTTGCCCTGCTCGATCAGGGCCGCCTGGTCTCCGGCGCCGAATACGCCGACGCCCAGCGCATACGCCGCCTTCAGATCCGCGAATTCTCAAAACTCTGGACGCAGGTCGATTGCATCGTCACGCCGGCGACGCCGATACCCGCGCCGAAAATCGGTCAGACGTCGATCGAGAT
>DATJVN010000121.1:0-14199 GCA_035501755.1 Bryobacteraceae bacterium
CCTTTTCGTTTCCCTGCATGAGGCTAATTGTAACTGTTAGTCGCCCATCGCGGCGAGCGCCGGCTCGACCGGCGCGGCGCCGCTCGCGTGGCACGATCCGAGTTCACAGGCGAAATCGGCCGCGCACTGGCGATAGCTGCGGAGCGCTTCCCGATTTTCAGGGCGATGCGGGCAGATCGCGCACCTCCGTCCGCATTGCTTGTACGACTCGCAGCATACCGTGCGGACCAGCGTGAGTGTCTCGGCTAATTTGTCCATGGGCTCGTCGCCCAATGATAGGCAGGTCGGGTTCCAAAGGAACAAGTCACTGATTTCGTGCAGCTTACGCAGGTGAATGGCTGAAACTGCGTCTAAACACCCAGGCTGTCGCGTCTTCTGACGAATGATTGTCGATGAGACGATAGTTTGCCGAGCTTACGGACGGCGCTTTGCCGACCCGGGCGTGCTCATGCCCAAGGCGTGCAGATTCTTTCGCGCCTGGGCTGCGTGCTCATTCGTCGGGTATTTCGAGAGGAACTCCCGGTATGCCGCGGCCGCCGCTGTCCGATGCTCGGCTTTTTGCAGCGACACCGCTTTGTAGTACAGTCCATCCTGCGTTCTGGAATTTTCGTTGAAGCTGAGCAACACGTCGAACGCTTTCGCGGCGTCTTCATACTGGTTCGCGGTGTAATACATGTAGCCGATGTAATACTGTGCGTTCGCAGCGGCGTCGGTTCCCGGATAGGTCTTGACGATATTGTTGAACTCCTGCATCGCCAGGTCCTGCTTGCCGGTCTGGTAATCGCGAAACGCGTTGTCCCATAAGGTCTCGGCAGATTCGGCCGGAACCTGCGGCGAGGTTTGCGGCCCCGTTCCGCCGGTGGCTCCCGTAGGCGCTCCGGGAGCCTGCGGAGGATTCCCAATGGTTCGAATCGCGTTGGAGATATCGTCGAGCTTGGTGTTGACCGCGTCCATACGATGCAGCAAATCCGCGACATTCACCGAGACGGAGCGGAAATCATCGGCCATCTGGTCGACCTTGGCGCCCAGCGTCGCGACCGGGCCGACCAGCTTGGTCTGCTGATCGTTCAGCTTCGAATCGATCTCCTTCTGAAGAGTCGCCAGGCCCGCGGCGACCTTGTTGGAGTTGTCCACGGCCTGCTGGAGCATGGATTGAAGCGCGGTCAATTTGTCGTCCTGCAATTTTTGAAGCTGGCTGACCTTGTCTTCCAGATTCGCCAGATCGCGCTGGATGGCGATAATATCGTCCTTTTTTTGACCCATTAACATCACCGGGCCAACTATCAATCCCAAAATCACCAGGCGCTTCATATGGTCATACTCCCCCTTACCATTATCAACTCGCGCGAGCGCAAACTCATCGGGCCGTGCCCGGGGACAGGTGCGCGCGGCGATTGCGCTGGTAGCACTCTTCGGTCGCCTCGGTGCACACCGGACGATCCTTTCCGTAGCTGATGGTGGTCAAGCGGTCCGCTGGGACGCCCAGCGAGAGCAGGAATTCCTTGGCTGCCTGCGCGCGGCGATCGCCCAGGCCCAGGTTGTACTCGGCCGATCCGCGCTCATCGCAGTGGCCTTCGATCACCACCGTGAAATTCGGATCGGCCGCGAAAATCTGTTTGAGAAGTTGCGCGTCGCGCTGGAGAGCCGTCTGAGCATCGCCGCGAATATCGGACTTGTCGTAGTCGAAATAGGCGTCCTGCGCCTGCTGCGTGAGCATTTCCGAGCCTGAAAGCGACGGGGTCGGCGGCGGAGGAGGCGGAGGCGGCGGCGCGGAGGTGACCTCGACCGTCACCGATCGCGAATCCGATCCGGCAGCGCTCGAGGCGCTCAGCGTGTAGGTCGTAGTGGCGCTCGGAAACACCTGCCGGCTGCCATTGGCCTGCACTTCGCCCAGACCCTGATCGATGGAGATGCTGGTGGCATTGGCGACGGACCAGCGCAGGGTCGCGGACTGGCCGCGCTCGATGCTTCGCGGCTCGGCCGTGAAGCTGTTGATGCGGGCGGCAAGCGTGGACGGCGCGGGCGGAGGCGCCGCAGGTTCCGCGGCAGGCGCGGGCGGAGGCGGCGCAGCGATCGGCGCCTTCTTTTTGCAAGCTGTAGCCGTTATCAGCAAAACTGCGAAAGCTGTTACACACACCGCTCGGGACTGGATTTTCATCGGATTGTCTGCCTCCTCAAACGTTAAGATCTCAGTTTATCGCTTTCGACCATACGGGTTGAATGTTATTGCCGCGCGTGGTCAACTGCTGCACATTGGTGCCGTCGGCAAGCATGGTGTAAAGCTGCGTGGTGGAGCCGCGCTTGGACGAAAAGACCAGATGGACGCCGTCGGGCGCCCACCACGGGTTCTCATTGCGGCCCGCGCCGTGAGTGAGCTGCACCGGAACGCGGCGCGCGATGTCCATGACGAAAATGTTGTAATTTCCCGGCTCATAACCCTTGGTCCAGGCGAAGGCGACGAACTGCCCGCTGGGGCTCCACGCCGGATTGGCAACGTAACCCGCCCCATCAGTAAGGCGCTGAAGGTCCCCGCCGTCGATATTCATCAGCCACAGCTGCTCGGCTCCGCCGCGCCCGGAAATGAAGGCCACCTGCGTGGGATTTTTCGGATTCACCTTGGGCGAAACCTCGATCGCCCGGACGTGCGAGATACGCCGCATATCCGCGCCGTTCGCGTCCGCTTCGCAGATCTGCACCCAGCCGTCGAGCGAAGTCGAGAAGAGCAGATGCCGCCCATCGGGTGTGAACTCGGGCGTTTCGACTGCTGAAGAGACCGGATTGTAGAACGGCATGCGCTTATCAGTCTCGGTCGAATAGATCATGATCTTGGGATTCCCCAGCGCGTAGGTGGTGAAGGCGACCATCCTGCCATCCGGCGAAACCGCGGGCATCGTTGAGACCGAATTGTAATGCGTGATGGCGTGCTGGTTCGATCCGTCGTAATCCATCGACCAGATTTCCTTGTTGCCGGTGCGGTCGGAGACGAAATAGATTTTGCTTCCGTCCAGGCTCTGCGCGCCGAACTGGCGCAGGATGTCAGCGGCGAAATCGCGAGCCACTTTTTTCGCGCCGTCGGCATCAAGCGAGCCGTAATACAGCTTGCCGATCACCTGCGCGCTGGTGGGATCGGGTTGGCTGGCATTATCCAGAAATCCGAACAGCACCAGCTTCCCGTCCTGCACGCCGGTGTACCCGAAGGCGAGATAATTGGCGCGCACCGGAGGGTTCGACCAGTCGGTGAGCCATGGCCCGTTGCTCGTGGCGCCCGAGGGTGGACGAAAATCCTGGGGGCGCTGCGGCACGTTCAGCGGATACACGCTCTTGGCGACCATAGTCAGCGCGCCCGAACCGGCCAGCTCGTCCCACAAGGTCTGATTAAAAGTGTCCATGAAGCGCTGGGCGTCGCCCGAGCCGCGGAAATCGGGAACAGCGATGCGCGGCTTTTCGCCGCCGGAGATGGTGCCACGAATCTCCTGCGCTTTGCCGCTGCCGAGAATAAAGGCAGCCGCCGCCAGCGCCAGAATGAGTCCAATTATCGCTTTGGTCTTCATCGTTTTAACTCGAAATTAAATTCGACGCGCGCCGAGTCGCGATCGGTGCATCCAACAGGGGGAATGGGCGGGAAGGGGCTCGCATCCTGAATGGCGCGCTGCACGGAAAAGTCCAGAGAGGGAATATTGCTGGTTTGTAACAGTTTCAGATTGCGGATGCTGCCGTTGCGCATCAGGTCGAAGGTGGCGATCACCACCGGCGCGGTCGAGTAGCGCGCGTCGACGTCGCCCGTGTTCCAGTGCTGCGCCACCAGTTCCTGGATCTGCTTGGCGTAAGCTCCACACCGCGAGCCGAGTGTGGTGCTGGCGCCCGTGCCGATGCGTCCCGATCCGGCCTGCGCCGAATACATAGGATTGGATACCTGCGGCGCCGCCGGCGTGGTGAGCTGATTTTTGGCGAGCTCGCTATAAGGACGGAAGCGCTGCTGTTCGCTGGGCCGTTTGGCGGGCTTCTTCTTCGACTCGCGCTCCTTGAGCTTGATCGCGTCGGGCGGCGGCGTCTCCGCCTGTTTTCGCTCCACGGGCTTGGCCGGCGTCTGCGGAACCTGCGACTGCGTGTCGTTGGCGACCGGATTCGCCGGGCCCTGGTGCGGAATCGGAATCGATTTCACCGCCTGGACCCCCACCGCCGCGCCGCCCGCGTTGGGATCGCCGAAATGGACCGTGTCGGAGGTCCAGAAGGCGTAAGAAAGTGCGATGCCGATCAGGCTCAGGTGCAGCGCGACCGATCCCCAGAACCCGGCGCGGAGCGATTCGCGAACATCCAGGATGTCGGCGTGCGGTGTCATCGTCTCCGCGGCGAGCCCTCCATGGGTTTGGTGACAATCTGCGGCTGAATCTTGGCATTGCCGAGCTCCGCGATCACCTGCACCACCGGGTCCCAAACCACATTGGCATCGGCCTGCACGTAAGCTTTACTCGCGTTCTTGAACTTTTTCCGGATTTCCGGCGCGATCTCATGAATATTGATCGGCGTTCCGTTGAGATAAATGCGCGCGTCCTTGGTGATGCTGACCACCGGCAGGTCCTCCGCGGTGTCCTTCACGTAGGTGGTCCGGGGAACGTCGATCTCCAGGCCGAATTCCATCACGTGCGCGGTGAGCATGAAGATGATCAGCAGCACCAGAACCACGTCCACCAGCGGAACGATGTTGATGTCGGACAGCGCACCGGTGCCGCGGAATCTTCGTCCGAATTTCCCGCCGCTGCTGCCGTTCGATTGGCCGACCGAAAATGCCATCTCAGGCCTCGATATTGCGTTCGCTGAGGTTCAGAAACTCCAGCGCGAAATCTTCCATGCGCGCGCCCATTTCTTTGATCAGATGTGAAAAATAGTTGTAGAAGATGGCCGCGGGAATGGCCGTGAACAGTCCGAACCCGGTGGTGATCAGCGCGGCGGCGATGCCCGGGGCGACGCTGCGCATGCTGGTGGATCCCTGCAGCCCGATCTGCTGGAACGCGTCGATGATGCCCCATACCGTGCCGAGCAGCCCGATGAACGGGGTCACCGTGGCCGTGGTCGCGAGCCAGTTCATGCTGCGTTCCAGGCGCGTGACCTCCTCGCTCATGCCGAGCTGGAGCGTGCGTTCGAGCGCGTTCACGTTGGTGATGCGTCCGCGCGTGGACATCTGACGTGCGACTTCGCTGTAGCCGAAATCGAAAACCGTGACCAGCGGCGCTCCGCGAAACTGTTCCACCGCCGCGTGCACCGCGTCCAGGCGCGTGGCCTTGCGGAATGCCCGCAGGAATCGCGAGTTGGCGTTGCGCGCCCGCCTGAAGGTGCCGAGCTTGGAGAAAAAGATGGCCCAGGAGGTGAGCGAAAACATAAACAGCACCCCGATAATCCCCAGAGGGAACGGTCCGGTAGTCTTGACCAGCTCCCAGACATTTACGTCGGCCAGGATGCCGATCAAGCAGTCGCCTCTCTCATGATACTTCTCCCATTGTAATCGAAGCTATTGCAAAAAACAGAATTAAATAGAAATGTTTCATTGCGATTTTTTCATGCAACGTTATAATCGAGTCGATGCTGGTGGAGCTGGCCATTGAGAACTACGCCGTCATCGAGAGCATCCGCGTACGCTTTCACTCCGGGCTGAATCTGCTTTCGGGCGAAACCGGCAGCGGAAAGTCGATCGTGGTGGACGCGCTGGGACTCTTGCTGGGCGCGCGAGCCTCGGCGGACATGGTCCGCTCCGGGGCTGAGCGCGCGCGGGTGAGCGGCGTCTTCGAGATCGCGCCTTCACCGGCCTTGGTGCGCCTCGTCGAAGGCGCCGGGATCGAAATCGAAGATGGGGAGCTGCCGGTGGAGCGCGAAATCCTGGCCAACGGCAAGTCGCGCGCCTTCGTCGCGAACCGGCCGGCGACCGCCGCGTTTCTGAAGGATCTCGCTCCGCACCTGGGCGACATCCACGGTCAGCACGATCAGCAGCAGCTTTTTTCCCCCGAAGTCGAGCGCGAAATACTGGATGCCTTCGCCGCGGTCGGCGCGCTGGTCGAACAGACGGCAGACGTGTACACGCGCTGGCGCGCAGCGCAAGCGGAACTCGAGGATCTCGACCGGTCGGCGCAGGAAAAATTGCGGCTGGCGGATCTATGGTCGTTCCAGGTGCGCGAGATCGAGGCCGTGAATCCCAAGCCGGGCGAAGATGCCGAGCTTGAGAACGAACGGCGCGTGCTGCGCAATGTGGTCCGTTTGGAAGAAGCCGCGAGCGCGGCCTACGCCTCGCTCTACGACGCTCCCGAAAGCGCCGCGGCGCAGGTGCGGATGGTGACGCGCCGCATCGAGGAGCTTGCGCGCATCGATGAGAGCGCCGGCGAGATGCTCGGCACGCTGCAACCCGCCGCGATCGCCATCGACGAAGCCGCGCACTCGCTCCGTCATTATTTATCGAAGCTCGAAGCCGATCCGGCGCGCCTCGATGAGATCGAGACCCGGCTCAGCGCGCTCGAAAAGTTGAAGCGCAAGTACGGAACGAATGTCGAGGAGATCCTCGCGTTTTTCGAAGACACGCGCCGCCAGCTCTCCGCCGTGGAACATTCAAGCGAGCGCCGCGAATCCTTGCGCAAAGAAGCCGAAACGCTCGCCCGCGAGTTCGAATCCATCGCGGGAAAGCTGAGCGACGCGCGCAAGAGCGCGGCCGAGCGCCTGTCGCGCCGGGTCGAGCACGAGCTTGCATCGCTCGCCATGGAAAAAACGCGCGTCGAGATCCGCGTTTCGCCCGCGCCGTGGTCGGAATCGGGCGCCGACGCGGTGGAAATTCTGATCTCGCCCAATCCCGGCGAGGAACCCAAGCCGCTCGACCGCATCGCTTCCGGAGGCGAGCTGTCGCGCATCGCGCTGGCGCTCAAGACCTGCGCCGCTCCCACGCGGCCGTCGAAACAAATCCCGCGTACGCTGGTTTTCGACGAAGTGGACGCCGGCGTCGGAGGCAGTGCCGCGGAAGCCGTCGGAAGGCGCCTCAAAAAACTCTCCGCGACCGCGCAGGTGTTGTGCGTCACCCACCTGCCGCAGATCGCCGGTTTCGCCGATCATCATTATTACGTCGAAAAACAGACGGTGAAGGGACGCACTGTCGCTGCGATCGAAGAGCTGTCGCCGGCAGGACGGACGCGCGAGATCGGACGAATGCTTTCCGGAGAGCGCGTAACGCCGGAAGCCCTCCGCCATGCCGAGCAGCTATTAAAATTGGCGGGTGAGTGAACGGATCCACAGCTAAGCGCAGCGTGATGCTTGCGCTCGCCGCGCTGTTGGCCGTGATAGGCATGGCCATCTTCGCGCGAGCATGGCTCGGCCACTCGCCGCTGATCCCCACGCGCACGGTGCTGAACCTCGAAGGATTTTTTGCTCTCGCCGCGATCATCCTGGTCACACTCGGCGCACATGGCGCGGATCGCAGCGCTTCCACCGCCTGGTCGCGCCGCGATCTCGCACTGGCTTCGTTGGTCGCCGTGCTCGCGATCGGTGCGTTTGCGTCCACGCGCGGATTCTATTTCGTTTCCGACGATTTCCTGACACTCGATCACGCGCAGGCGCATTTTTCCCTCGCCTGGCTGCGGCAGCTTCTGACCACACCCGGAGGCGACGGGCACTTTGGACCGCTCGTGTACCTCTTCAACCTGCTGTGCTGGCGCCGGTTTCACGCCGATTACGCCGCGTGGCACTGGGTCGGGTACGCGATCCACGCGGTCAACTGCGTTCTCGTCTACGCGCTGGCGAGCGCGCTCGGGTATGCAATGCGGGCGCGAATGCTCGCGTCGGCTCTGTTCGCGATTCATGGATCGCGGCCCGAGCCCGTCGTGTGGATCACCGCGCATTTCGATCTTCTCTCCACGTTCTGCGTCCTGGCGGCGCTGGTGTGCCTGCTGCGAGGCCTCGCAAGTTCGCGCCGCGCAATTTACTTCGCGGCAATGCTGCTGTTCATGGTCGCGGGAATGCTGTCGAAAGAAGCGGCGTTTGCTTGTCCCTTCCTCGCGTTGCTGCTGATCGCGACGCGTTCGAAGAATGCGCGGCGGGAGATCCCCATCGCGGCGGCGATTTGCGCCGTTGCCGCGGCCGTTTTCATGTATCGCTGGATTCTGTTCGGTGGAATCGGCGGGTACCTCGACGCGTCCGGGCGCCCGCAGTTTCTCTCGCTAACGCCGCTGGTGGTTGTGAAATCGCTCGGCCTGCGGCTGTGGTCGAGTTTATTTTTTCCATTGAACTGGAGCGTGCCGGTGGGAAAATTTCTTGCCGTGGCGATGGCGGTCTATGTCGCCGCTCTCACGGCGCTGTTTTTCTCCGCGGCGATCTCCCGCCGGCGCGTGATCGAAACGGTCGGATTCACGTTCTTCGCGGCCCTGCCGATCGTCTCCCGTCTTCTGATTCCCGCCGACGCCGAAGGCTCGCGAATTCTGTATCTGCCGTCCATCGGACTGTGCCTGCTCGCCGGAACACTGATCGAGAATCTTCGTCGGAAGGCGGCATATACGGCAGCGGCCGCGATTCTCATTTTTCATGCCGACGCGCTGCAGCACAATCTGCTCCCATGGGCCGCGGCATCGGCGACGGTTCGCCAGACCTGCCAAGCTGTCGCGACGTGTAAGCGGCCGGCTGCGAAGGTCATCGGGCTTCCGCGAAAGATCGACGGCGCCTACACCTTCGCGAACGGATTCGCCGAATGCGTCGCGATGCAGCCCGGCGCGCAGGTTCGCGTGGATGAAAATTCGCAAGACGCGTGCGTGTTCACCTGGGACGAATCCGCGAAGACCGTTCGCCAGCTGACGCGCTGAATCAAAACGTTTGCGGGTCCGGCCTGCGTTCTTGCTTCAGGCGTGATTTCCGGCCGCAACCGTCGCGGTCATGCGTTGCCCGAATTTCCGGCGCGTGATGTCGAGTTGTAGCGGTTTCTCCGGCTGCATGAGTCGTCCTCCAAATCCGACGCCCCAGGCGCATCGCACCTTTCAGTGGGTTTCGAGCATCAAAACAACACAAAGGGAGAGAAATGGAATGCCCCATGCGATCACCGAGCGCGGGCCGGTCTCCGAAGCGGCGATCGAGCAGCTTTTTCACGCCGCACGGACGCGCTCGGTGTGGCTCGATCGGCCGGTTCCCGAGCGCCTGCTGCGTGAAGTCTACGAGCTCGCGCGCCTCGGCCCGACCAGCGCCAACAGCCAGCCCGCGCGCTTTGTTTTTCTGACAACCGATGGAGCGAAGGCTCGCCTGCTCCCGGCCATGTCGCGGGGGAATCACGAGCAAACGCGCACCGCGCCCGTGGTGGTGCTGGTCGCCTGGGACACCGAGTTCTACAACCACCTTCCGCGAACTTTCCCGTCCAGAGACATGCGCGCGACCTTCGCCAGTAATCCGGCACTGGCCGAGGAAACCGCGTTTCGCAACAGCTCGCTCGCAGGGGGCTATTTCATTCTCGCCGCGCGGGCGCTGGGTCTTGATTGCGGTCCGATGTCCGGCTTCAACGCCGAAAAAGTAAATGGCGAGTTCTTTCCAGAGGGAAAGTGGAAGGTCAACTTCATCTGCAATCTCGGCTACGGTGACCCGTCGCACGGCTACCCGCGCCTGCCGCGCCTGGATTTTGAAGAAGCCTGCCGGGTCCTGTGATACGCGGCGCTATTTGGTCGCGTAGTATCCGTCGCGCGCGTGGACGATCAGGCCCTTCTCCTTCGTGGTGACCTTGATCGCGCGGAAGCCAGACCCGGTGTCTTTGTCAGGAGTGTAGCCCAGGCTATACTCGCTGCGCAGCTCGTCCTGCAACTGGCGATAGATGTCGTCGAGCGACTGTTTTTTGATCTCGAAAAACGTGCCGCCGGTCTCATCGGCGAAGCGCTGCAAGATTTTCTTGCCGTCCGGCCGGTTCTCGCGGCCCATCCCGCCGCGGCGCCCCCGGGGCGGACCGAACACTCCGCCGCCGCCGTGGCCGAATCCCTCGTCATCGACGAAATAGACCGAATACACCATCGTGTCGGACTTCTGCGCCGATTCGATCGCGTCGGTCATGGTGGACCTGCTCGCGGTATCGACTCCGTCGGTGAGCAGCACCAGCGCCTTTCGCCCGGTCTGTTTCTTCATCAGCTCGTCGGATGCGAGCAGCACCGCATCATACAGCGTCGTGCCGCCGCGCCGCCGCGGCTGCTGTCCGTAGGGACCCGAATCGTTCGGATCGCGGCGCCGCAACTGCAACGGCTGGGACGCTTCGATCTCGTTCAAGGCTTTTTGCAGCTTATGGCGGGACCCGGTGAAATCCTCCAGCAGCTCGACGTCCGCGTCGAAATGCAGAACGAAAGCCAGATCCTTGTCCTCGCGCAGCACCTGGTCGAGAAACTTGTAGCTGGCGCCGCGCTCCTGCTCGATCATGCGCCGCTCGCTGGGACTGGTATCGACCGCCAGTCCCAATTTCAACGGCAGGTCCGATTCTTTCGAGAAATACTTGACTGTCTGCGGGCGGCCGTCCTCCTCGATGCTGAAATCGTCCTTGGTGAGATCGCGAACGACGTTGCCCTTCTTGTCGCGCACCGTGGCGAACACGTTCACCACGTTGACGTCAGTGGTGATCTTAGTTTCCTGCGCGCGCAGCAACGCTGCCGAACCCAATGCGGCCAGAAGGTCGCGTCTTGAAAATCGTGAATCCATGAAATAAATCCGATGTATCAGAATCTCGGACGGTTGCAATCTTTGTCTGGTTTACATGCGGGAGAAAAGGCACATTTGTGGTAAAATTTTTTCGCATTTCTCGGAGGCCTATTGCGGTTCGCATCGCTACTGCTCGTATTCGCGCTTGCCGCCTCAGCCGCCGTCACTTACACCTACGATTCAGCCGGCCGTTTGATCAAGGTTGATTACGGCAACGGCTCGGTCCTCACCTACACCTATGATAATGCGGGCAATCTGACCTCGCGGACCGCGCAATCGCCGGCCGGCCCGGTGATCGCCTCTGTGCGCACCGCCTTCGCCGGTCCCTCCATCGCGCAGAACACCTGGACGCAGATCAACGGGACCAATCTGGTGCCCGCTTCCACTCCCGCCGCGGGAATGATCTGGAGCACCGCGCCGTCTTTCGCTTCCGGACAATTGCCCACTCAGCTCGGGCCGATCAGCGTAACGGTAAACGGAAATCCGGCGTTTATTTATTATTATTGCAGCGCGGCGACCAGCACCGTCTGCACCACCGATCAGATCAACGTGCTGACGCCGCTCGACAATACCACCGGACCGGTGCAGGTGGTGGTGACCAACGGCTCGACTCCCAGCGCTCCATTCACAGTGACGATGAAGCCCGTGGTTCCGGCGTTCCTGCTGTTCAGCTCCGCCGGCTACATCGTCGCGACGCATCTGGACAATTCGCTGCTTGGTCCCACCACGCTTTATCCCGGATCGTCGACGCCCGCGCAGCCAGGCGAACAGATCGTGCTGTATGGCAGCGGATTCGGCCTTCCCAGCGCTTCTTTGGCCAACGGTTCGTCGACTCAATCCGGATCGCTGCCGTCGCTTCCGGTCTGCACTGTCGGCGTGAATCCGGCGCAGGTCGCTTACGCCGGCCTTGCCGGCCCCGGACTGTATCAAATCAACTTGATCATCCCCAGCAACGCGCCCAACGGCGATAATCCGGTGATTTGCACCTACGCCGGCGCCTCCACGCCGTCGGGCGACCTGATCACGGTCGAGCACCCATGAAACGCTTGATGAAAAAAGGGGACAGACTACTCTGTCCCCGATCCGAGATCCTTGATTCAACTCAGAGCGGTGGGCGTGGACAGAGCTGTCTGTCCCCTTTTTTCATCAACCTCATGAAGCGCGCCGCCATTTTCCTGTTCGCGCTTCTGCCGCTCGCCGCCGATTCGCGCACCTCCCCGACTTCGACCACCGTTCAGGGCGGCACGTTCCAATACCCGACCTTCCTC
The DNA here is from genome assembly GCA_035501755.1 of Bryobacteraceae bacterium. Lineage (GTDB taxonomy): Bacteria > Acidobacteriota > Terriglobia > Bryobacterales > Bryobacteraceae > Palsa-187. Next base: position 11,946 of record DATJVN010000121.1, read on the forward strand.
GCCACTGGCGGCCCGTCAGGCAACTGGCACATCACCGCGATTCCCGATCCGGGAGTTCCAGCCAACATGGTGCAGGTGAGCTGTAGCGGCATCGGAGTCGCCGCCTACAACGGCGGGTTCAACATCAACGGAACCACCGTGGTGAACGTGCCCATCACGCTGACCTCAACGTCCGGCACGGCCACCTGCACGCTGAACTTCGCCGACGGCACGCAGCCCTACAATTCGATTCAAGTCGCGCTGGCCGTTTCGCAAAACGCATTGTCGTATGCGAGCACCAACGCCGGAACCCAGCTCGACCCCGTCTCGACCGCCTCGGGCGAGCTCTTCGAAGCGCCCGCGCCCGACCTTTCCGAGAACGGTCCCATTCCTCTTCAGTTCACGCGCGGCTACGGATCGTTCATCGGCACAACCAAACTCCTCACCCGGATGGGCGCCAACTGGATGCACAATTTCGAGTGGATCCTGACGCTCAATTCCGCGCGCACCCAGGCGACCGTCACCTTTTTCGGTTCCGAGCAGGTGACGTTTATCCAATCCGGGAGCGCGTGGCAGCTCACCACGCCCGAACGCTACGGTTATCAATTCGCCTCAGCCGGGTCGAACACCTGGCTGTTCCTCGATCCGCGCACGAACCTGGTTTACGTCTTCACCGGCTCCGCAAGCACTCTGGCGCCGTCGGCGATTCAGGATCGCAACGGCAACGCGCTGAACATTTCTCCCGTCAACGGGACTTTCAGCAGCGTCTCGGACGGCATGGGCCGCGAGCTTTCCTTCCGTTACGATCCGCAGTCCGGCAATCTGCTCCAAGTCAACGATCAGGACAATCGCTCCGTCTCTTTCGTTTATACCGGCTCGAATTTGACGGAATTCACCGATGCGAACGGAAATTCGCAGCATTATTCGTATACTTCCTCGAACGGAGTCGGGGGCCTGATCACCGCACACACGCTGCCCGCGGGGAACACGCCTTTTACGCAGACTTTTGACAACATCGGCCGCGTGCTCACGCAGACCGACGCCTCGGGAAACTCCGCCGCGTTCGCATACGACCAGCCCGTCGGAAGCACCGCATTTACCGACGCCTCCGGCGCCACAGTCACCGATTTCAGCCGCAATTATTCCGATTTACTGACGCACAGCGATCCCGATAAACAAAGCCTGACCATCACCTATGACGCCAACGGCCATCGCAGCTCCGTGAAGGATCGCCTGGGCCGCACCATCAGCGCGACGTATCATTCGCCCTCGGGCTATCTCGCCTCGATCACCGACGCAGCGGGCAAAACCACCACCTTCAACTGGTCGGCGCAGACTGAGGGGCCGTTCACCTTCTATAACCTGGCGAGCGTGCAGTATTCCGATGGCTCATCCGTCTCATACAGCTACGATTCGAACGGCAACGCCCTCACGTCTACCGACCAGGCAGGACACGCTTCGACGTTCACCTACAATTCGCGCGGCCAGGTGACGGCCGCAACCGATCCCGACGGCCACACGACGGCCTACAAATACAACGCTGACGGAACGCTGGCCTCCATCGCCGATGCTGCGGGAAACACCACGGCGTATTCCTACGATGGAGCCAAGCGCATCAGCCAGGTTCGCCTCGCCGACGGCAACACGCGTTCTTTCACCTACGATAATCTCGACCACCTCACCGGTTCGGTCAACGAATCCGGCCAGGCGACCTCGTTCGCCTACACGCCCAACGAACAGCTCGCAACGCGCAGCGACGCGCACGGCGAATCCTCCAGGATCGTCTACAACGCGCAGGATCTGGTGCAGTCGAAAACCGATCGCACGCTGAACCAGACCACTTACGCGTACGACTCCACCGACCGTGTGAAGTCGTTCACCGCGCCCGCGGGTGAAACCTACGCGGTCACACGCGATTCGCACCATCGCGTCGCGACCTCCATCGATCCGGCCGGCAACGCGACGACGTTCGGCTACGACAAGGAAGACGGCCTCACCTCGATCACCGACGCGCTCTCGCGCACCACCTCCATCACGCGCGACGCTTTGGGCCGCCGGACCAAACTGACCACCCCGCTCGGCGAGTCCTACGCGATCGCATACGACAATTTGAGCCGCGTCACTTCTCTTACCGACCCCACGTCGCTCACGACCGCGTTCCAGTACGATCCGCGCGGCATCCTTAAGTCCGTTTCAACCGGCGGTTTCACCACCGCGCTCACCAGCGACAACGCCGGCTTGCTCACCTCGATCGCTGATCCCAACGCCAACGCGT